>NZ_CAUQVQ010000034.1:0-27894 GCF_963521645.1 uncultured Microbacterium sp.
GCCAGCGGAGCGATCGTCGTGGCGGAAGCGCCGTGCGCGCTGGCGGCGCGTGTCGCGGCAGCCGCAGGAGGAGCGCTCACCGGCTGCGTGGTCGAGGGATTTGTGGCGACCGTACAGGTCGAGGCGGCGTACGCTGGACTCGCAGCCGTCTCCCGCGCCCGAGCTGGGCCACCCGACGGAAGATGACGGCCGCACGAGGCACGGTCCGGCGAAATGTCGGCGACCACTGTGACGAACCCATCACAGCGGTGTGTATGGTGTGCTTCGAAGAAAGGATGCTCCCTTGGCTCAAGGCAAGAAGCTCGTCATCGTCGAGTCTCCGACGAAGATGCGGTCGATTCAGGGGTACCTCGGCGACGGTTACGAGGTGCTGAGCTCGGTGGGGCACATCCGCGATCTCGCAGACAAGAAGGACATCCCGGCGGCTGACAAGCAGGCCTACGGGAAGTACTCGATCGACGTCGACAACGACTTCGACCCCTATTACGTCGTGTCCGATCGCAAGACGAAGACCGTCGCCGAGCTCAAGCGGGCGCTCAAGACCGCCGACGAGCTCCTGCTCGCCACTGATGAGGACCGCGAGGGCGAGGCGATCGCCTGGCATCTGCTCGAGACCCTGAAGCCCAAGGTCCCGGTCAAGCGCATGGTCTTCCACGAGATCACGAAGGACGCGATCCAGGCGGCGATCGGCAACACCCGCGAACTCGATACGGATCTGGTCGACGCGCAGGAGACCCGCCGCATCCTCGACCGTCTGTACGGCTGGGACGTCTCGCCCGTGCTCTGGTACAAGGTGAAGACGGGTCTCTCGGCCGGACGCGTGCAGTCCGCCGCGACGCGCATGATCGTCGAGCGCGAACGCGAGCGCATGGCGTTCGTGTCGGCGGAGTACTGGGACGTCGAGGCGCTCGCGTCATCGTCTTCGGGCTTCCGCGTGCGCCTGGTCAGGGTCGACGGCGGTCAGCTCGCCCGCGGCACCGACTTCGACGACACCGGCGCACTCAAGAAGGCCGTCGTCATCCTCGATGAGGAGAAGGCCGCGGCTCTCGCCCGGGCCGTCGAGTCCGCGGGCACCGGTGCGGTCACCAAGGTCGAGGCCAAGCCCGGAACCCGGAGCCCGTATGCGCCGTTCACGACTTCCACGATGCAGCAGGAAGCCGGGCGCAAGCTCTCGATGAGCGCCAAGCAGGCGATGAGCGTGGCCCAGCGTCTGTACGAGAAGGGCTACATCACCTATATGCGTACCGACTCCGTGGCGCTGAGCACCCAGGCGGTGCAGGCGGCACGCAGTCAGGCCGTGGCTCTCTACGGAGACAGTGCGGTGCCGCTCAAGCCGCGCGTGTACAAGTCGAAGAGCAAGAACGCACAGGAGGCGCACGAGGCGATCCGTCCGTCGGGAGAGACCTTCCGCACGCCGAAGTCCGTCTCGGCCGAGCTCGACCGCGAGGAGTTCCGCCTCTACGACCTCATCTGGAAGCGCACGGTGGCCAGCCAGATGGCCGACGCCAAGTACGAGACCACCACGGTCACGATCCTGGTCGATGCAGCGGGGCAGAAGGCCGAGTTCACGGCATCCGGCACCGTCTACACCTTCAAGGGCTTCCTCGAGGCGTACGAAGAGGGGCGCGACGAGAAGCGCAATGACAAGGACGCCGACGAGAACCAGTCGCTGCCGGTCGTCGCGGTCGGCGACGAGCTGCGCATGTCGGACGCGGAGGCGAAGGGCCACCGCACCACTCCCAAGCCGCGCTACACCGAGGCATCGCTCGTGAAGGCCCTCGAGGAGCACGGCATCGGCCGGCCTTCGACATTCGCGAGCATCATCGGCACGGTGATCGACCGCGGATACGCGACCAAGCGGGGACAGGCGCTCGTTCCGACGTGGCTCGCGTTCAGCGTCGTGAGGCTGCTCGAGGAGCACTTCGCCGACCTCATCGACTACGACTTCACTGCCGCGCTCGAAGACGACCTCGACGCGATCGCTCGCGGTGAGCAGAAGCGCGTGGAGTGGCTGCGCTCCTTCTACTACGGGTCGGACTCTCATGTCGGGCTCCGTCAGGTGGTCGACAACCTCGGTGAGATCGATGCGCGGGCACTCAACTCGACACCGATCACCGACAACGCGACGCTGCGGTTCGGCAAGTACGGCCCGTACCTCGAGGTCGCGAACCCCGAGGCGCCCGACGAGAAGCCGCGCATCGTCAACGTTCCCGAAGACCTCGCTCCCGACGAGCTCACGGCCGAGAAGGCGCAGGAACTCATCGACGCCCCCGTCGCGGGAGATCGTGTGCTCGGCACCAATCCCGAGAACGGCAAGATCATCGTCGTGAAGGACGGTCGCTTCGGGCCCTACGTGCAGGAGAACGACCCGGTGTCGGACGACGCCGCAGTGGACGAGGCGACCGGCGAAGTGGTCGAGGCCCCCAAGCCCAAGCGCGGAGCGAAGAAGGACACGGCTCCGAAGCCCCGCACCGGATCGCTGTTCCGTTCGATGTCGGTCGACACGATCGACCTCGACACCGCACTGCAGCTCCTCAGCCTTCCGCGTGTCGTCGGCACCGACCCCGAGACGGGCGACGAGATCACGGCGCAGAACGGACGTTTCGGCCCGTATCTCAAGAAGGGCACGGATTCGCGCTCGCTCGAGAGCGAATCCCAAATCTTCGACGTCACGCTCGAGCAGGCTCTGGAGATCTACAAGCAGCCGAAGTACGGGGCGGGCTCCCGGCGTGCGTCCAGCGCGCTCGCCGAGTTCGAGGCCGACCCTGTGAGCGGAAAGCCCATCCGCATCCGCGACGGTCGTTTCGGGGCGTACGTGACCGACGGCGAGACCAACGTCACGATCCCGCGGGGGCAGAAGGTCGAGGACATCACGTTCGAGACCGCCGTGCAGATGCTCGCCGACAAGCGCGCGAAGGGCCCCGCTCCCAAGCGCGGCGCCGCGAAGAAGGCTCCCGCGAAGAAGCCCGCGGCGAAGAAGGCTCCCGCCAAGAAGCCCGCTGCGAAGAAGGCTCCTGCCAAGAAGTCCTCTGCCGCCGCGACCGACGCGGAGAGGGCCGCCGCCCGTTCCGCTGCCGCGAAGAAGGCCGCCGCGACGCGCGCGGCCAATGCCGCTGCGAAGCGTCGTGCGGAGTGAGCGGAGCCGATCGAGATGAAGGCCGGTTCGTGACGTCAGGTCCCGGAGTGTGGATCACGCTCGAAGGCGGCGACGGCTCGGGCAAGACCACGCAGTCCGATCTGCTCGCGGCCTGGTTGTCGAGCGAGGGACGCACGGTCCTCCGCACTCGTGAGCCGGGCGGCTCGGAGGTCGGCAATCTGATCCGCGACATCGTGCTCCACCATCGAGGTGACATCGCTCCGCGCGCCGAGGCGCTGCTCTACGCAGCCGATCGCGCGCACCACGTCGCGACGGTCGTGCGCCCGGCTCTCGCGCGGGGCGAGGTCGTGCTGCAGGACCGCTACCTCGACTCCTCGGTCGCATATCAGGGTGCGGGCCGCGTGCTCGACGCCGGCGAGGTCCGCGATCTCTCGCTCTGGGCCGCGGAGGGAGCGCTGCCCGATCTGACGGTGCTTCTCGATCTGGCGCCGGAGGCGGCGCGTGTGCGTCTCGATTCCGCCGACAAGCCGTTCGATCGCCTCGAGGCCGAGAAGACCGAGTTCCACGCGCGAGTGCGCGACGCGTATCTCGCGCTCGCCGCTGCCGAGCCGGAGCGCTTCCTGGTGGTCGACGCGGATGCCTCGCCGCAGGTGATCGCCGAGCAGATCCGGGCGCGCGTGCAGGAGCTCCTGGGCTGAGATCACCGCCGGTGCTGCGTCATCGTCGTTCCGGTCCTCTCGTCGTCGCAGCTCCGTACGCCGACGTCGGCAGGCCCGATTAGGCTGTGTGCATGCCCCAGACCATCGCCGCCCCCTTCCCGTGGGCCGATGTGTGGGGGCAGGATGCGGCTGTCGAGACGCTGCGCGATGCGGCGTCCGATCCCTCCGCCCTCTCTCACGCCTGGCTGATAACGGGACCGCCGGGGTCGGGACGATCGACGCTCGCCTACGCGTTCGCGGCCGCGCTGATCGCCGACCGCCCCGACGACGAGGCGGCGATGCGTCAGGTGCTCGCAGGCACGCACCCCGACGTCACGGCGCTGCGCACCGACAAGGTGATCATCACGATCGCCGAGGCGAGAGCACTCGTCGAGCGTTCGTACTTCGCCCCTTCGGCGGGCCGCTACCGCGTGATCGTCGTCGAGGATGCCGATCGCATGGTCGAGCGCACGTCGAACGTGCTGCTCAAGGCGCTCGAAGAGCCGCCCGAGCAGACCGTGTGGATCCTGTGCGCCCCCAGCGAGGCCGACCTGCTGCCGACCATCCGCTCACGGGTCAGGTCGCTGCGGCTGCGTGAGCCCGACGTGGCCGACGTCGCGCGCCTGATCACGCTGCGCACCGGCGTCGACGAGACCGTTGCCGAGCAGGCAGCGCGTCACGCGCAGCGCCACATCGGCATGGCGCAGCGTCTGGCCACCGATGAGGCCGCACGCAGGCGACGGGATGAGACTCTCCGGTCGGTGTTGGCGGTGCGCGGCGTCAATGATGCGGTCGAGGTCGCGGGTCGCATCATCCAGGCGGCCACCGACGACGCGAAGGCGCTGACGGCCGAACGAGACGCCGCCGAGCGCGCATCGCTGCTGCGCACGGTGGGGATCGCCGAAGGACAGGCGGTGCCTCCCGCGCTGCGGACGCAGATCTCGGCGCTCGAAGACGACCAGAAGAAGCGTGCGACGCGCAGCCTGCGTGATGGGATCGATCGCGTGCTGACGGATCTGCAGTCGATGTTCCGCGACGTCATCATGCTGCAGTTCGGTCGTGACGACCAGCTGATCAACCGAGAGCTGCGCGAAGAGCTCGCCGACCTCGCGGCCGCATGGCCCGAGACCCGTACGCTTGTCGTACTCGACCACCTTGCCGAGACGCGCCAGTCGCTGGAGCGCAACGTCGCACCGCTGCTCGCCCTGGAGAGCTTGCTCGTGACTGTCACGAGCGGGAGGACACCGTGAACCACCGACCGACTTCCCGTATTCGCCGCGTCTCCGCCCTGATCGCCGGTCTCGCGGCCGCCTCCGTCGCGCTGTCGGGCTGCCTGTACGCAGCGATCCCGGAAGGGGCAGGCCCGAAGCCCTCCATCACCAAGGCGCCGGACACCGAGGGCGTCGCCGACGATCTCCTGCCGTACTACGGTCAGACGCTGACGTGGACGGAGTGCGGCACCGGCTTCGACTGCACCGATGTCACCGCACCGCTCGACTGGGAGAAGCCGGGTGATGCAGAGATCACCCTCTCGGTCGTGCGTCACCAGGCGACGGGCGATGCGCAGGGCTCGCTGCTGACGAACCCGGGCGGTCCCGGCGCCAGTGGTGTCGAGCTCATCCGCGACAGCCTCGACTTCGCCGTCGGCGCCGACCTGATCGACAACTTCGACGTGATCGGGTTCGATCCTCGGGGAGTCGGCCAGTCCTCGGCCGCGACGTGCCTCGATGCCGCGGGGATGGACGACTACCTGTACACGATCCCGACGGCGAAGCGCGGCACCCCGGAGTGGGAGGCCGAGCTGCTCGAGGGCGCCGCCGAGTTCGCCCAGGCGTGCGACGCCAACAGCGGCGGCATCCTCCCGTACATCACGACGGTCAACTCGGCGCGTGACATGGACCTGATCCGGGCAGTGCTGGGCGACACCGAGCTCAACTACCTGGGCTACTCGTACGGCACGTTCCTCGGCGCGACCTACGCCGCGCTGTACCCCGAGAAGGCCGGCCGCCTCGTGCTCGACGGCGCCATCGATCCCGCGGTGTCGGGGCTCGACGTCGGTGCCACGCAGGCCCTCGGGTTCGAATCGGCACTCCGCTCCTACATGCAGAGCTGCCTCGACTCGGGGGAGTGCCCCTTCAACGGCACGGTCGACGAGGCGATGGCCGATCTCGGTGCACTGCTCGCGAGCGTCGACGCGACTCCGCTGCAGGGAGGCGACGGCCGCATGCTCGGCGCCGACGCCCTGATGACCGCCATCATCGCCGCGCTGTACTCCGCCGACAACTGGACCTACCTCACGCAGGCGCTCGACGAGTCGCTGCAGGGCGACCCGACGACCGCCTTCTTCCTCGCCGACTTCTACAACGGTCGTGATCAGAACGGTTCCTACCTCGACAACTCCACCGAGGCGTTCCGCGCGTACAACTGCATGGACTATCCCGTCGAAGACGATCCCGCGGCCGAGGCCGCCACCGAGGCGAAGATCGCCGAGGGTGCTCCGACGATCGCGCCCTACTGGAGCGGACCCGACCCGTGCGAGGTGTGGCCCTACCCGCCCACCGGCACCCGCGGAGAGATCCGGGCGGAGGGCGCGGGGCCGATTCTGGTGATCGGGACCACGAACGATCCGGCGACGCCGTACGAGTGGTCCGAGTCGCTCGCCGAGCAGCTCGAAGAAGGCGTCCTGATCACGCGCGTCGGAGAGGGGCACACCGGCTACAACAAGGGCAACTCCTGCGTCGACGGCGCGGTGGAGGCCTTCCTCCTCGACGACTCGGTGCCTGAAGACGGCCTCCGCTGCGAGTGATCGTGCGGGTTCCCGCGGCGTCGGGCCGGCCGATTCGCGATGTCGCGCTCGCTCGGGTAATATCGATGATCGCGCCGCTTTAGCTCAGTCGGCAGAGCATTTCACTCGTAATGAAAAGGTCGTCAGTTCGATTCTGACAAGCGGCTCCACCAGGCCCCGTGATGCGAAGAACATCACGGGGCCTTCTGGTTCCCTCCGCCCGTCGCACCCGAGGCGTACCCTCGAAGCATGAGCAGAGCGCTTCTCATCGTCGATGTGCAGAACGATTTCACCGAGGGCGGGGCACTCGCGGTGTCCGGCGGCGACGCCGTGGCCTCCGCGATCACCGCGTTCCTCGCAGAACACGCCGCCGACTATGACGTCATCATCGCGTCTCGCGACTGGCACGACCCCGAGGGCGACAACGGGGGGCATTTCGCGGACGAGCCCGACTTCGTCGACACCTGGCCGGTGCACTGCGTGGCCGAGAGCGCGGGTGCGGCCTACGACCCGCTGCTCGCCGTGGATGCCGTCACCCATCATGTGCGCAAGGGGCAGGGGCGGCCGGCCTATTCGATGTTCGAGGGCACGTCCGACTCCGGAGAGACCGTCGGGGCGATCTTGACGGGCGCCGGTGTGATCGCGGCCGACGTCGTGGGGATCGCCACGGATCACTGTGTGCGCGCATCGGCGCTGGACGTCATCTCCCACGGGGTGCGAGTGCGCGTGTTCACCGATCTCATCGCCGGCGTGAACCCGGAGTCGAGCGAGGCCGCGCGCGCCGAGCTCGCGCATGCCGGTGCCGAGCTGATCGAGAGCGGTGCCGTGTGAGCCGCAGCGTCCTGCTGCTGCGCGCCGTCAACGTCGGAGGGCGGGGGAAGGTGCCCATGGCCGAACTGCGCGCTCTGCTCGCTCCCGAGCTCGGCGAGGTCTCGACGTACATCGCGAGCGGGAACATCATCTGCGAGCATCCGGTCGATGCGGAGGCGACGCGGGCGAGGGTCCGTGAGCTGATCGCCACGGCATTCTCCGTCGACACCACGGTGATCCTGCGCACCCATGCAGAACTCGTTCAGGCGGCGCAGGAGCCCCCGTTCGCGGATGCATCCGACAAGATGCTGCACGCGGTGTTCCTCGAGGGTCACGCGGCGCCCGGTGCCGTCGAGGCCCTGCGAGAACGGCTCGTCGCGGGGGAGAGGATCGCTCTCGTCGGAGACGATCTGTGGATCGACTACGGCGAGGGAGGCGTGCAGAACACCAAGCTCACGAAGGCGGTGCTCGACCGCGCGCTCGGCGTGGCGGGCACGGCCCGAAATCTGCGCACGGTGCGCGCGCTCGCGGAACTCACGGAGTAACCGTCGCCCGGCTCAGCGCTGACGGCGGAAGCGATGGACGCGACTGCCGATCGACTCTGCGTGCGGCGCAGCCGACGCACCGCACGTAGACCACGATCCCGTCGCTTGTCCGATGTCGTGACTCGGTGATCCACGCATGCTCGTGCGGCTCACGGACGGGAACGGGGATCGACAGGGTGCGCGAGGAGGTCATGCATCCAGCGTGATGTAATGGCCTTATGCATCTCAACCCTTACGGCGAGTACGCGGTGCTGCTCGCGGCCTCGCTCGCGAACGAGTTCCCCGCAGATCGGGCGGGCGTCGAGGAGCGGACGCTCGAGATGGGCATGACGATGACGTTCCCGCCCGCTGCCGACGACCACGAGAAAGTACGAGAGGTCGTCGACGACTGGCTTCGGATCGTCGACGAACTCGATCCCGCTGCGCGCGCGGCGATCCTCAACTCTCAGATGGTTCAGGCCGCCGCCTACCCCCGGCTCACCGACCACGACGGCGAGGGATGGCACCTGCACTATCGCGACGACGTGGAGTCCTTGCCGTACGTCCTGCGTGCGATCTTCGCCGTCGGCACCTCGCTGCACCTCGTCACGCGCGGCATGGACCGTCTGGCGCGGTGCGAGGCCGCGCCGTGCACCCGCGTCGTGGTCGACATCACCCGCAACGGACGTCAGCGCTTCTGCTCCGTGCGCTGCGCCAACAGAGCGGCGGTCCGGCGTCACAGGGCTCGGATGAGCGCGTGATGCCGGACCGCCGGATGCTGCAGTCGAACAGTGCGGCCGTCAGGCCGTCTGACCCGCGTGGCGGCCTTCGGCCACCTCTTCGACGAGCTTGGCGTTGAAGGCCGGAAGGTCGTCGGGCGTGCGGCTCGAGACGAGGCCCTGATCGACCACGACCTCTTCGTCGACCCAGGTCGCGCCTGCATTGCGGAGATCGGTCGCCAGGCTTGGGTAGCTCGTGAGCGTGCGGCCGTCGACCACGCCTGCCTCGATCAGGATCCAGGCTCCGTGGCAGATCACGGCCACCGGCTTGTGCTGCTCGAAGAACGTGCGGGCGAGTTCGATCGACGGCTTGTCGAGGCGCAGGTGATCCGCGTTCACGACGCCGCCCGGGAGCACGAGAGCATCGAACTCGTCTGCCGTGGCATCCGCCGAGGTCAAGTCCACATGCTGGACGTGACCGTTCTTGCCCTTGATCTGCGCGCCCTCGGGTGCGATCAGCGTCGCGCTCGCGCCCTCTGCCTGCACGGCTTCCCAGGGGCTGGTGAGCTCGCTGTCCTCGAATCCGTCTGTCGCCAGGAATGCCACTCGGCTGTCTGTGAGTGTCGCCATGATGCGTCCTTTCGTGGAGGCTCGAGTCCCGGATGGGGACACTTCGACTCTCTCCCACTATGCGGATGCCGAGAAGGGGGTGGCCGGAACGAGCCGACGGTGATACGCACGAGCATCAGTGCTCCGAGGGTGCCGAGCGCATCGCGCGCGACCGCCATGTGTCGCCGAGGCGTTCGTAGGTCACGATCGCGTGGCAGTTTCGGCAACGCACGTCGCATTTGGCGATCTCACGCTCGATGGCGGTGAGGCCGAAGCCGTTGTGCACGAGCTGCATGACAGTGTCGCGCTTCTCTGAGCACGGTCGATGGTCGAAGTCGAGGACCCGCAGGTCCGCGATTCCGCAGTCCACGCAGGGGTGTGCGTGGAGGTAATCGGTCACGAATCGGAGGCTCGCTTCTCGTTGCGCGTTCGTCCGCGCCCGGATGACGGCGATGTGGTGTGCGCGATTCTGGCGGTAGTAGCGACGTGATGCCGCACGATTGCACTCCCGGCATGTCTCCTGCAGGCCGTCCGCCCGCGACTTCTTGCGGTTGAAGTCAGCGAGCGGCTTCGACGCCTCGCACGTTCCGCAGCGCTTGAGCACAGGTGATGCTGCGTCCGGGTCGGTGGGTGCGTCGCCGTGCTCGATGGGTGCCACGGGCGAAAGAGTAGCGCCGACCACCGACGCCTGCGCGGGCGACGGGGCGCTCGTTCTCACATGAATGGTGGGCCCTGTGGGGATCGAACCCACAACCCGCGGATTAACCTGCCACTTCGACTTTCGCCGCCATCCTCGCGGATGTTCGTGGTCTGGACTGTCCCTTCACCATGGCTTGCGCCGAAGGTGCCACCCGTCCAGTCTCTACACCTTCCGAACTGCGTCCGGCTTGGCTCGGGATTGCCATCTGTCTCCAGGAAGGGTTCCCCGACTTTGAGTGGTGTCATCCCCGGAGTTTCCTCCGAGGCGCTCCTATTTCGTTGAAGTCCGCTGCTCTGCCAATTGAGCTAAAGGCCCGTTCATCAGCCCGTGGGCCGACTCTCACATCCTAGCTTGCCTTCGGAGGTCACCTCCTCCGCCGTGGCGCACAGAACAGGCCGCCGACGAGAGTGCTCGTCGACGGCCCGTTCTTCTGCCCGCCATCCTCCCCCGAGTGGAGGGCAGTATGTTCCGAGACCCAGCTCGGTGTTCCCTGCTTACTCAGCCGGGGGCATCAGGACCGTGTCAATGAGGTACACGGTCGCGTTGGCGGTCTGCACTCCACCGCAGATGACGTTGGCGTCGTTGACCATCAGCTCGTCGCCGCTGCCGGTCACCTCGAGGTCAGCGCCCTGGACCGTGGCGTGCATGCCCGCGATCTCGTCAGGAGCGATCTGGCCGGGGACCACGTGGTACGTCAGGATCGAGCTCAGCGTGGCGCTGTCGGTCTTGAGTCCCTCGATGGTGGCGGGGTCGATCTTGGCGAAGGCATCGTCGACAGGTGCGAAGACGGTGAACTCGTCACCGTTGAGCGTGTCGACGAGGTCGACGTCGGGGTTGAGCTGACCGCTCACGGCTGCCACGAGCGTGGTGAGCAGCGGGTTGTTGGATGCGGCCACCGCGACCGGGTCCTGAGCCATGCCGGCGACCGATCCGTCGCCGTCCGGCACTGCCTCGGCGTATGCCGCGCAGCCGGGGCCCACGAGGTTCGCGGCCGGGTCCATGGTCTCGGTCTCGGGAGCCATCGTCTCGGACGACTCGGGGGCCGTCGACTCCGACGGCTCTTCGGTGGCGGTGCCGCCCATGGAACATCCGGCGAGCACGAACGCGCTTGCCAGGCCGAGGGTGATCGCTGCGGTGACCTTCTTCTTGGTGCTGAACATCTCGAGCTCCTTGAGAATCTCAGCCACGGCCTCTCCGTGGCGTTGACAGTCGTTCGGAGCCCTCTTCGGAACGGATGGGAGATTCTCGGAAGAAATTCGCGAGCGCCCTCCATCCGATCCGATTCCGCCGCCGCACCGAACAGTTTTCGACGTCGCGCATTAAGAGGTCTCCTCGACTCGGGATCCGCCAGGAGATGTCGGTGCGGACTTTTCGTCACTTTCGGGTGACGGTTGCGCAGGAATGCATGGAGGATGCGGCATGCTGGTAGAGATGGTCATCGATGGAATGGACGTACCCGAAGACGGTACGGCTCGGGATGCTGTCGCTGACCTGCTGGTTCGCATCGGCGACGGTGATCAGCGCGCATTCGCAGAGCTGTACGACATGCTCTCGAGCCGCGTCTTCGGCCTCATCCTCCGAGTCCTCGTCAATCGCTCTCAGAGCGAAGAGGTGCTGCAGGAGGTTTTTCTCGAGATCTGGCAATCCGCTTCCAAGTTCGCTCCGAACAAGGGACAGGGAAGAACCTGGGTGATGACGATCGCGCACCGTCGTGCGGTCGACCGGGTGCGTGCATCTCAGTCCAGCGCGGATCGAGACGTCCGCGCCGGGTTCAGGGACATCGGAGTCGCGCACGACAGTGTGGCGGAGACGGTCGAACTGGGCATCGAGGGCGAGAAGGTCGTGAATGCGCTCTCGGGCCTTCCCGAGGCGCAGCGCGAAGCTCTCGTTCTGGCCTATTACGGCGGATACAGTCAAAACGAAGTGGCAGTGCTCGTGGGAGCACCGCTGGGGACGATCAAGACACGGATGCGAGATGGGCTCTCGCGTCTCAGGACAGCCATGGGGGTGACAGCATGAACGAGCAGGAATTCGCAGAACTCGCGGCAGGAGCGGCGCTCGACGCGCTGTCTCCCGATGACGCGCAGCGGTACCACGCCGCACTCGTCGCGCATCCCGAGTGGCAGAACATCGTCGACGCGGATGCGGAGAGCGCGGCCTTCCTCGCAGACGGCGCGCAGCTCGCGACCCCTGCCCCCGGCATCCGCGCCGAACTCCTGGCGCGTATCGCGGCGACACCGCAGACCGGCGACATCGTCGATGCCGAGATCGCGGGTGCGCCCATGATCGCCGCACCGAGCGATGAGGTCGATCGAGCGTCCGTCGCGGAGACCGCTGCCGGTGCCACGGCTCCCAAGGCCCCCGCACACCCGTTGCGCGTGCTGTTCGCGCTCGCCGCCTGCCTCGCGCTTCTCGTCGGGGTCGGCGTCGGAGCCGTAGCGCTCAACGACTACGTGAATCGCCCGGCCAGCGTGGTGGCCCTGCAGGACATCCAGTCGGCGGAAGACGCTCAGCAGGCGTCCATCGAACTCGCCGACGGCGGCACGGCGACCGCGCACTGGTCGGCGTCGCTCGGCACCGCGGTGCTGGTCGCCGACGGCATCGACCCGCTCCCCGAGGACCGCGCCTACGAGCTGTGGTTCGTGCGGGGCGAGACCCCCATCTCGGCGGGCGTCTTCGAGGCCGATGGGGGAGAGGCCACCGCCGTCCTCGCCGGAGAGATGCACGAGGGCGACGTGATCGCCGTCACGGTCGAAGAGGCCGGTGGCTCTCCCACGGGGCTGCCGACGACCGAGCCCGTCATCGCCATTCCGACGGCCTGACCCCGGAGATCGCGCGTACCCTGGGGGGATGCCCGAGCAGTTCTCCCGCCCCGTCCGCCGTCCCACGCAGGCCTTCGACAACATCGTGGGGACCCACGACCCCGCTGAAGAGACGCGCGTCGCGCATGCCACGGCGTCCGCGCTGCTTACCCGCGTGCGTGCAGACGAGAGCGGGGCGAGCGCCGAGCGTCTGGTGGCGTTCACCGATGAGCACGGGATCGACGAGATCGCCGAACTGTGGTCGAAGGCGCCTTCGCGCACTCTGCCGGGATCTCTCTGGCGCCTGTACGTGCTGCAGCTCGCGATCCACGGCGATCCGCACACGGCCGCCCTGCTGTACGAACGCGGTCGGGTCGAGCTGGCCTCCGCGGATGCCGTGATCGCCGGAGCGCCGGCGCCGGCCGACCCCGATGAGCTGGTGGCCCTGATCGACACGATCCTGCGGGGCGCTTTCCGGGGAGATTTCGCGGTGGCGCTCGACCGCGCGGCCGCCTTCTGCCGGGTCCAGGCCTCGGGGGCCACACACACGGCCGACGACTACGAGCAGACGGAGCCCGCCCGGGCCAGCGAGTTGACCACGCGGGCGCTGCGCCTGAGCACCTACGCGCAGGATCTGACGGCGTCGGCTGTGCTGTGGCGCACGGGCGCTCTCGCCTGAGCGCAGCGCGTCCGCCTCGGGACATGAAAAGACCGGGCCGCAAGAACGCCTCTCGGCGGAAGGCCGCTCGCAGCGGCGAAAATTGGAGCCCGGGGTTATGCGGCCCGGCCACTCCAGTGTAACAAGATCACGCTGCGGGTATTCCCCTGGGCCTAGGCTCGGATCATGACCCGGCGCTTTGCTCTCATGATCGACCCTGTGGCGGCGGATGCCGCGCGCACCGACTTCGCCGACACGTTCACCGCGGTGGATGCGGCGGCTCCCGCTCTGAGCGTGGGCGAGCTCAGCACTCAACGCGGCGATGGTGTGTTCGAGTCGATCGGCGTGGTCGACGGACACGCCCAGGAGGTGGTGCCGCACCTCGAGCGGCTCGCGCACTCGGCGGATCTGTGCGACCTGCCGCTGCCGAACCAGGAGCAGTGGCGTCAGGCGATCGAACGGGCCGCTGCCGACTGCGGTCCGGGGGAGTACGTCATCAAGCTGATCCTCAGCAGGGGGGTCGAGCACGGTCCGACGCCGACCGCCTGGGTCACGGCCGCGCCGGCATCCGACTTCTCCGCGGTGCGTGCGAACGGGGTGCAGGTCGTGACCCTCGATCGCGGGTACGACCTCGACATCGCCGCGCGGGCGCCCTGGCTGCTGCTCGGCGCCAAGACCCTCTCGTACGCGGTCAACATGGCGGCGTTGCGTGAAGCGCACCGGCGAGGGGCCGACGATGCGATCTTCCTGTCGCGCGACGGTTTCGTGCTCGAGGCGCCGACAGCGTCGCTGATCCTGCGCATGGGGGATCGGTTCGTGACGCCGGCTCCGAACGGCGGCATCCTGCACGGCACGACCCAGTTGAGCGTCTACGAGTATCTCGCCGAGCGGGGCTTCGAGGCCGAATACGACCGCGTCCCCGCATCCGATCTCACGCGTGCCGATGCGGCGTGGCTGGTCTCGAGTGTGCGGCTCGCCGCTCCGATCACCGCTGTCGACGGCATCGCGCTCCCTGTGGACCACCGCCTCACCGCGGACCTGAACGCATACCTGTTGTCCCCCCGCGACTGACCCCCACCCCCTCCCACCCACCCCCACACCGTCGGAAAACAGAGACGGCGTCGCGCCGCCCCGGCGCGTCACCGCGCGACCCGCCGTGACGCAGCGAGACGCCTGGCTTTTGCAGCAGCGCTCAGCAGATTGCGAGGCGCGTCATGGCTCCGCGCACCGCATCCTCGACCGTCTGCCAGTCGTGGACGACCATCGCGTAGGTGAAGCGAAGCGTCTCGTAGCCGAGAGCGGATGCCACGGCGTCGCGCCGGAGGTCCTTGACCCGTGCCGCGCTCCCGTCGTGATTCTCGCGCCCGTCCGCCTCGATGATGAGTCTGTCTCCGATGACGAAGTCGACTTCGCCCACACCCTCGATGACGACCTGGCTCCGGACAATGATGCCGATGCGGTGGAGGCGCAGCCGGATGAGCGATTCCAGACCGCTGTCGGCGTCGGACCGCGCGAAGGCCAGCAGCCACCGCCGGTCGAGAGGCAGGTGTCGTGCGAGCCACGCCATGTCGCGCACGGAGAGGAGGGCCTGTCGGAGGGCAGATTCCAACGCCGCGAAGAACGCGTCCTCTCCGGCGCAGCCGAGCATCTGCAGCAAAGCGTTGCGGACAGGGGCGGGGTGGCCGACCCGGACCGTGCCCTCGTCCCAGTGGACCCGGCACGCGTCTCGATCCAGGCGGGGCGTCCCCGCGCCGCCCATCCACACGTGGAGCTCGGGCGGTACCTCGAGGATCCACAGTCCGTGCAGGACTCCTGCCGCGCTGCAGCCGACAGCGCCGCCGTGCTCGGCCGCATGCACAGCGTCGACGGGGGCATCGGGGAGAGCGTAGACGCCCTGACGCGGGCGGATGATGTCCCCCGCGCGGACCGCTCGCGTGAGTTCCGCCTCGGTCACGCCCATGCGCCTCAACTCCGAGGTCCGCGCTATGCGTCCGAGACGCCTCAGAACGATGTCAGCCCGCGCGAAGCCCATCCGACGATGCTCGCGTCGCCCTCGATGCAGCGTCAGCTCGACGCCCGATCGCCCCGGCGTCTGTGCAACGACTGCTGTTCTCGCGCCTGGTGCAGGAGAGGACCAACGCGGAAAACCCAGACCGTGCGGCGGTGATCAGGCGTGTCGAGAAGTGACGCGCCGACCTGCCAGCAGTCGGTCTGGGTTCTCCGAAGAAGAGCGAACCGGGATGCTTATCCGAAGCGACCCGACACGTAGTCCTCCGTGGCCTGCACCGAGGGCGTCGTGAAGATCGTCGAGGTGTCGTCGTACTCGATGAGCTTGCCGGGCTTTCCCGTGCCGGCGATGTTGAAGAACGCGGTCTTGTCGGACACGCGGCTTGCCTGCTGCATGTTGTGCGTCACGATGACGACCGTGTAGTCGTTCTTGATCTCGGCGATGAGCTCCTCGATCGCGAAGGTCGAGATCGGGTCGAGCGCCGAGCAGGGCTCGTCCATGAGGATCACATCGGGGGAGACCGCGATCGCACGCGCGATGCACAGACGCTGCTGCTGTCCGCCCGAGAGGCCCGAGCCCGGCTTGTCGAGACGGTCCTTGACCTCGTTCCAGAGGTTGGCGCCGCGCAGCGACTTCTCGACGAGCGCGTCCTGGTCGCTCTTGGCCATGCGCGTGTTGTTGAGCTTGACGCCCGCGAGCACGTTCTCCTTGATCGACATCGTGGGGAAGGGGTTCGGGCGCTGGAACACCATGCCGACCTGACGGCGCACGAGCACCGGGTCGACGCTCGCGCCGTAGAGGTTCTTGCCGTCGATCAGCACCTCGCCCTCGACACGCGCGCCCGGGATGACCTCGTGCATGCGGTTGAGAGTGCGGAGGAAGGTCGACTTGCCGCAACCCGACGGCCCGATGAAGGCCGTGACGGTGTTGGGCTTGATGTCGATGTTCACGTCCTCGACAGCGAGGAAATCGCTGTAGTAGACGTTGAGGTCGTTGACTTCGATGCTCTTGGACACGAGAGGATCCTTCTTGTTCGAATCGGGTAGACGGCTCAGCGGCCGTTGAGCTTGGGGGCGAAGACCTTGGCGATGACGCGTGCCAGCAGGTTGAGCACCATGACGATGACGATGAGCGTGAGCGCGGCTGCCCACGCGCGCTCGAGGTAGGCGTCGACCGGGATGCCGGGGTACTTCGCCTGCATGTACGAGAAGACCGGCAATGTGGCCATCTGCCCGCTGAACATGTTGAGGTTCATGCCCTGCACGACGCCGACCGTGAGCAGCAGCGGAGCGGTCTCACCGATCACTCGGGAGATCGCGAGCATGATGCTCGTCGTGATTCCCGCGATGGCCGTCGGCAGCACGACCTTGATGATCGTCAGCCACTTCGGCACGCCGAGCGCATACGCGGCTTCACGGAGCTCGTTCGGCACGATGCGCAGCAGCTCTTCGGAGCCTCGCACCACCACCGGGATCATCAGCACGGACAGCGCCAGCGATCCCATGATTCCCATCCGCGTGCCGGGGCCGACGAGGAGCGCGAACACCGAGTAGATGAAGAGACCGGCGACGATCGACGGGATGCCGGTCATGACGTCGACGAGGAAGGTGATGCCGCGGGCGAGCCTGCGTCCCTCTCCGTACTCGACCAGGTAGATCGAGGTCATCAGGCCGATCGGCACCGAGATGATCGTCGCGCCGAGGGTGATCAGGAGGGTGCCGTAGATGGCGTGGACGGCGCCGCCGCCCTCTCCGACGATGTTGCGCATCGAGAAGCTGAAGAACTCGCCGTCGAACCGCATCAAGCCGTTCACGACGACTGTGTAGAGCAGCGAGATGAGCGGCAGCAACGCCACCACGAAGGCGCCCGAGACGAGCGCGGTCATCAGGCGATCCACCGCGTGGCGGCGGCTCTCGATCACCGAGGAGATCACGAAGATCAGGATGATGTAGAACACCAGGCCCACGACGAGCGTGAGCGCGATGTTGAAGTCGGCGGGGTCGCCGCCCGCATTCATGAAGGCGAAGATCGTGGCCGAGACGACGAAGGCGACGAGCAGCAGGGCCCACGGAGCCCACTTGGGCAGGTGGCCGGCCGAGGTGGAATGCGTGGTGGCGGCGACGGGCGTCGGGGTGAGCGTGGCGGTCATGTCAGTTGGCTCCCGAGAACTCGGCGCGGCGCGAGACGATCCAGCGGGCGATGAAGTTGACCGCGAAGGTCACGATGAAGAGGATCAGACCGGCCGCGATGAGGGTGTTGACGCCCTCGTCGTGGGCTTCGGGGAACCGCAGCGCGATGATCGCCGGGATCGTCGTGGGGTTCTCCGGGTTGATCAGGTTGAAGGTGACGATGCCGAGCGGCGAGAGCACCAGGGTCACGGCCATCGTCTCGCCGAGCGCGCGGCCGAGGCCGAGCATCGCTCCCGAGACCATGCCGCTGCGGGCGAAGGGGAGCACGGCCATGCGGACCATCTCCCAGCGCGTCGCGCCCAGGGCCAGCGCTGCCTCCTCATGCAGCTTGGGGGTCTGGAGGAAGACCTCGCGGCAGATGGCGGTCATGATCGGGAGGATCATGACCGCGAGCACGAGGGATGCCGTGAGAATCGTCTTGCCGGTTCCCGAGGGCGTGCCGCTGAAGAGCGGGATCCAGCCGAGGTTCTCATTGAGCCACTTGTAGAACGGCACCAGCATCGGGGCGAAGGTCAGCGCACCCCAGAGGCCGAAGACGACCGAGGGGACCGCGGCGAGCAGGTCGATTACGTAGCCGAGCACGCCGGCGAGGCGGCGGGGCGCGTAGTGGGAGATGAACAGCGCGATGCCGATCGCGACGGGGGCCGCGATCACGAGGGCGATGAAGCTCGACCACAGGGTGCCGAAGACGAAGGGCCACACCCACGGCAGGAAGGACTGCCCCTCGAGGATGTGGTTGTTGCTCGTGTCCGCGGACAACGCCGGGATCGCCTGGACGATGAGGAAGATCGCCACCGCGGCGAGGGTGATGAGAATGACGATTCCCGCCCCGAGCGCGGTACCGGAGAAGATGAGGTCGCCGCGTCGGCGCAGCGCGGGGCGCGAACCGGGGGAACGGGTGGTGTCGGGACCCGCCTGGGTGGTGGTCATCGGGGCTGCTCCACGATCTGCTCGGAGGGGCTTTCGGGTGTCTTCATGCGGGTGCCCCCGGGGTGTCGGTCGAGATCCTGTCGACCGACACCCCGAGGGCGTCGGTGCCGGAGCTCAGCGTGTCGCTGAGCGGCCGGTCACTCCGTGACGATCGCGTCGATCGCGGTGTTGATCTGCTCGCGGAGGCTGTCGGAGATCGGTGCGCTGCCTGCTGCTTCTGCGGCAGCGTCCTGTCCCTCGGCCGAAGCGACGTACTCGAAGTACGCCTTCACGAGACCGGCGGTCTCGGCGTCCTCGTAGTCGACGCATCCGATGAGGTAGGAGACGAGGGCGATCGGGTACGAGCCGGCCGGAGCTGCCGCCGGGTCGACGTCGTAGGCGAGGTCGTGGTCCGAACGGCCCTCTTCGAGCGGTGAGGCCTCGACGAGCGCGGCGGCGGCCTCGGCCGAGTACGCGACGTACTCGCCCTCGACCTGGACGGCGACCTGGCCGAGCTCCGAGGTGCGCGAGGCATCTGCGAAGCCGATGTAGCCGGAGCCGTTGGAGATCGCGTCGACGACGCCCGAGGTGCCGTCGCCGGCCTCACCGGTCGAGAGCGGCCACTCGTCGGCGGGCTCGTAGGTCCAGACGTCCGGGGCGACGGCGCTGAGGTACTTCGTGAAGGTCTCCTGCGTGCCCGACGCGTCGGCGCGGTGCACCGTGACGATCGCCTGGTCGGGCAGGTCGACGCCCTCGTTCTGGGACACGATGGCCGGGTCGTTCCACTTGGTGATCGATCCCGAGAAGATTCCGGCGATGGTCTTGCCGTCGAGGTTCAGCTCGTCGATGCCCTCGAGGTTGAAGGCGACCGCGACGGGCGAGATGTAGACGGGGATCTCGACGATCTCGTCCGACGTGCACGAGCCGAAGCCGCCTGCGGCGATCTCGTCGGCGTTGAACGCGCGGTCCGAGCCGATGAAGTTCGACGAGCCGGAGATGAAGTTCTCGCGTCCCGTGCCCGAACCGGTGGCGGTGTAGTTGATGGTGGTGTCGGGGTTCGCGGTCTGGAACGCTGCGACCCAGGACTGCTGCGCGGCCTCCTGCGACGAGGCGCCGGTGGCCTCGATCGTGCCCGTCAGAGAGGAGGCGGGAGCGTCGGACGAGCCGCCGCCGGTGTTGCCGCCTTCGTTCGCGGCACAGCCTGCGAGAGCGAGAGCGGCCACGGCGCCGACGGCGCCGATACGTGCGATTCGGGAGATCTTCACTGTGGATCCTTCGATCATGGATGGGTGGGGCCCGGTGCAGGGCACACAGTGACGCTAAGTGCGGCGGTTAACGAGACTCGACCACACAGGTGAACGGAAGGTGAACGGCACGCGACTCTCTGGGGTGGATCCCCGGAAAGACGCGGCTGCCGGCCTGACGCCACCGCCCTCAGATCTTGGGGATGTGCGTCTCGATCGCGATGATCCCCGAACCGGGATTGGATGCCGAGAGATGCACGACCGAGAATGCCGCGGGCTCGAGGTCTGCGGCACTGCCCACATACGATCCCTGGATGGTTCCGGTGGCCAGCGCGATCTCCGAGAGTATGCCGGGGAGCACAGGTCCATGGCTGCACAGCACGGCGGGCTTGCCGGAGCGCACGCGGCGGCCGATCACCGAGCGGAGATCGTCGTCTCCGTCCTCCCACGCATCCTGGCTGATCTTGTCCGTCTTCACGGCCTTGCGGTCCATGGCCCTCGCGAGCGGCTTCACCGTCTGCACGCACCGCACGGCGTCGCTCGTGACGATCTTGCGCACGCCGAACGCACGCAGCGGTCCGACGATCGAGAGCGCCTGCTCGCGTCCACGGTCGGTCAGCGGGCGAGCGGCATCCGGCCCGTCCCAGTCGGAGCGTGCCAGGGCCTTGGCGTGCCGCAGCGCGATCACCGGGAACGTGCGCAGCACACCGTCATCGACCAGGTTCGCGAAGAAGTCGAGGATCTCGACGTCGACCGGATAGCTGAGGCGCGACCGCGCCTTCTTCAGGCTCACCCATTCGAGTGCGGCGATCTCCCGATTCGGCACGAACGTGGAAGCGCGGATGGCCTCCGCCGTCGCCTCGGCCGCCCAGTAGTGCACGACCTTCTGCTTGTTGGACGGCAGGTGGTAGCGGCTCACCCCGACGGGCACGCCGAGCGAGACGCGGATCCCGGTCTCCTCGTGCACTTCCCGCACGGCGGTCTCGGCGAGCATCTCGCCCGGGTCGACCTTGCCCTTGGGCAGAGTAATGTCACGGTACTTCGTGCGATGGATCAGCAGGATGCGCAGCTTGCCGTCGACGAGACGCCACACCACCGCTCCCGCGGCGTAGACGGCCTTGTCGGTCCATTTCGACCGCGTCTCGCTCTTCGTCCCGGTCGTCGCGCGGGCCGTCATCGGGCCGCCCGAGCGCGTCGTCGGCGCTGGATCAGCCCCATGGTCTTGTCCTGGAGATCGACCAGAGGCTTTCCGTCGGCGTCTTCCGAGTGCCGAGTCCACACGCCCTCGGCGCCCAGGTGCCACGACGTGGTGCCCGGGTCCATCGCGAGGTCGAAGAACGCCAGCAGATCCTTCAGGTGAGCCGGGTCGGTCACCCGCACGAGGGCCTCGACCCGGCGGTCGAGGTTGCGGTGCATCATGTCGGCGCTGCCGATGTAGACCTGCGGGTCGCCGTCGTTGTCGAATGCGAAGATCCGCGAGTGCTCGAGGTACCGGCCGAGGATGCTCCGCACCGTGATGTTGTCGCTGATGCCCTCCAGGTCGGTGCGGAGGCTGCAGATGCCGCGCACCCACACGTCGACCTTGACTCCCGCCGCACTCGCTCGGTACAGCGCGTCGATGACCTCTTCGTCGACCATCGAATTGACCTTGATGCGGATGCCTGCGGGCTTGCCCGCTTCGGCGTTGCGGCGCTCGTTGTCGATCTGCCGGACGAGTCCCTTGCGCAGGTGCAGCGGGGCGACGAGGAGGCGCTTGAACTTCTTCTCGATCGCGTAGCCGCTGAGCTCGTTGAACAGACGAGTGAGGTCCTTGCCCACCTGCGCGTCGGTGGTGAACAGACCGAAGTCTTCGTAGATGCGACTCGTCTTCGGGTTGTAGTTGCCGGTGCCGATGTGCGAGTAGTGGCGCAGCACGCCGTCCTCCTCGCGGATCACCAGCGCGAGCTTGCAGTGGGTCTTGAGTCCCACCAGGCCGTAGACCACGTGGACGCCGGCCTTCTCGAGCTTGCGCGCCCACACGATGTTGTTGGCCTCGTCGAATCGCGCCTTGACCTCGACCAGCGCCAGCACCTGTTTGCCCGCCTCGGCGGCATCGATCAGCGCCTCGACGATGGGGCTGTCCCCGGACGTGCGGTACAGGGTCTGCTTGATGGCGAGCACATGCGGGTCGCGCGCCGCCTGCTCGAGGAAGGCGACGACGCTCGTCGTGAACGACTCGTACGGGTGGTGCACGAGCACGTCGGACTTGCGGATCGCCTTGAAGATGTCGGCGCGCGTGTTGCTCCCGGTGGGCTGGAAGGCCACGGCCGTGGTCGGCAGGTGCGGCGGATAGCGGAGGTCGGGGCGATCGATCCGGGAGAGGTCGAACAGTCCCCGCAGATCGAGGGGAGCGGGGAGACGGTAGATCTCCTTGTCCGTGATGTCGAGTTCGCGGACGAGCAGATCCATCGTGACCTCGTCCATGTCCTCGGTGATCTCGAGACGGATCGGCGGGCCGAAGCGGCGGCGCAGGAGCTCGGCCTCGAGCGCCTGGATGAGGTTCTCGCTCTCGTCCTCCTCGATCTCGACGTCTTCGTTGCGAGTCAGTCGGAACGCATGGTGGTCGAGGACCTCCATGCCCGGGAAGAGGTCGCCGAGGTGGTTCTCGATCAGCTCCTCGAGTCGCAGGAAGCGCTTGATCTCACCGCTCCCCGGCACCTCGACGAAGCGCGGCAGCATGGGCGGGACCTTGAGCCTCGCGAACTCCTGACGTCCTGTGCGGGCGTTGCGGATGCGGATCGCGAGATTCAGCGACAGTCCCGAGATGTAGGGGAAGGGGTGCGCGGGGTCGACCGCGAGGGGCATCAGCACGGGGAAGACCTGAGCGCCGAAGTACTCCGAGAGCTTGGAGCGCTCGTCATCGGTGAGATCGGACCACTCGGTGATCTCGATCCCCGACTCCGCCAGCGCGGGGCGCACCAGCGACCGCCACGCATCGGCATGCCGCAGCTGCAGCGCGTGCGCCTCGCGGGCGATGTCGGCGAGGGCGTCGGCGGGGGAGCGGCCGATGTTGGTGGGCACTGCGAGGCCCGTCACGATGCGGCGCTTGAGACCCGCGACGCGGACCATGAAGAACTCGTCGAGGTTGCTCGCGAAGATGGCGAGGAAGTTCGCGCGTTCGAGCTCCGGGAGCGACGGGTCCTCGGCGAGTTCGAGCACCCGCTGGTTGAAGGCGAGCCAGCTGAGCTCGCGATCGAGGTAGCGGTGGTCGGGGAGCAGCGCATCCGGTGCTTCGATGGCGTCGAAGTCGTCGTCTTCGGCGTCGCCGAGACCTGCGTCGGCGAGAGCGGGATCGATCATGGGGTACATCTAAGCACCGAGAGGTGACGCGCGTGTGAACGCGGCTCGCCGCGTCACCGTGTGGCGGGCACGCTCTCGTCCTCGTGCACGTTGAAC
The DNA here is from genome assembly GCF_963521645.1 of uncultured Microbacterium sp. Taxonomy (GTDB): domain Bacteria; phylum Actinomycetota; class Actinomycetes; order Actinomycetales; family Microbacteriaceae; genus Microbacterium. The sequence goes on from NZ_CAUQVQ010000034.1 coordinate 23,187, forward strand.
CGATACCCGACGTTGCGCACGGTCCCGATGATCTGCTCCTGATCGCCGAGCTTGGCGCGAAGGCGCCGCACGTGCACGTCGACCGTCCTCGTGCCGCCGAAGTAGTCGTAGCCCCAGACCTCGCTGAGCAGCTGCTCGCGGGTGAAGACGCGGGACGGATGCGTGGCGAGGAAATGCAGGAGCTGGAACTCCTTGTACGTCAGGTCGAGCGGCCGGCCGCGCAGCTTCGCGGAGTAGGACTGCTCGTCGATGACCACCCCCGAGGCCTGCACACGAGAGGGTTCGGCGGTCTCCTCGCGGCGCGCGAGGGCCAGACGGACCCGCGCATCGGCCTCTGCGGGGCCGGCTGTCGTGAGCAGGACATCGTCGATGCCCCAGTCGCCGGAGAGGGCGCTCATGCCGCCCTCGGTGACGACCAGGAGCAGCGGAGCAGCCTGCCCCGCCGCCCGGAGAAGGCGGCACAGCGACTTCGCGCCGACGAGGTCGTAGCGGCCGTCGACGATCACGATGTCGTAGTCGGGCGCACTGACGAGTTGCGCCGGCTCGGCGGGGATCTGTCGCACGCGGTGGCTGAGAAGCTCCATAGCGGGCAGGACCTGCTCCGAGACCGGAGCGTTGGTCAAGACCAGGACCTGGGCCACACGCACTCCTTCCGGACGGCTGAAGTATCGCCGTGCCGTAATGATACCGGCCCCCGATGGGTCACAATGGAGTCATGACCGAACCAGCGCTCGCACCGCGTAACGCGTTCGGTGGAGTGCTCGCCGTCTGGGGGGTCGCGCTGATCTCCTCGATCGCCATCGGCATCTTCGTGCCCGAGGTGTATCGCGCGCAGTGGCTGCTGGTGTGCTTCGGCGGTGTGGTGCTGCTCTCGTTCGCCGTGCAGCTCTGGCAGGGGCGCACCCAGGGATTCATCCTCCGGGTCGGCGGGAGCGCGATCGGCTCGCTCCTTCTGATGGGCATGATCTCGATAGGTTTCGCCCTCGCCGCGCTGGCCTCCTGAGAGCCTCACCCGATCGCCCGCGAGACGAGACACCGTCGTGCGCTGAGGGTAGGGTGGAGGCATGGACCTCATGGCGCTCGAATTCTTCTTCATCGGCCTTCTGGGCCTGGCGAGTCTCGCGATCGCGTTCGTCTCGGTCGTGGTGCTGCGAAACCTCTTCCGCGGTCAGCGCTGAGCTCGTCGTGATCGAGATCCCCACCGACCTCCCCGCCGACATCGTCCCGCTCTCGTGGCTGATCGGCGTGTGGGAGGGCACCGGCGTCATCGACTACCCGGTCGACGGGGAGCAGCTGCGCGGTGAGTTCACCCATCGCGTGAGCTTCAGCCACGACGGAGGACCGTTCCTCAACTACGCCGCCACGGCGACCTTCACGGGTGACGATGGCTCCGCGTCCGTTCCGCTCGTCGCCGAGACCGGATACTGGCGCCTCAGCCGTCCGGCTGCCGATGCAGACGCCGGCCCCGGCCTGCTGCCTCCGGTGGCCGAGGGCGTCGAGCGCGGCGTCGACGACGTCGAACAGCTGCGCGCGGCATCAGGGGGATTCCCGATCGAGGTGTCGATCGCGCACTCCGACGGGATGCTCGAGCTCTATCTCGGCGAGATCAACGGCCCCAGGGTCGACATCGCGACGGACGCCGTCGTGCGCGCCGCGGGCGCCAAGGAGTACGGCAGCGCGACCCGCCTCTACGGGCTCGTCGACGGTCATCTCCTGTGGGCGTGGGACATCGCCGCGCTCGGCACGCCGCTGCGCTCGCACGCTTCCGCGCGCCTGGCGAAGGTCTGACATGCCCGGCTTCACGGAGATCGTCGGCGCCGTGCAGGGCGAGCACGGCATCGCCCACTTCGGCGACGTGTTCCGCGAGCAGCGGCGTCTGTCGACCGGTGCCGCGCTGGTTCCCCTCGATGATCGGACCGTGATCGAGGTCGCGGGGCCTGAGCGGCTCGGCTGGCTCGACTCGATCACGTCACAGGCCCTCGGCCGGCTCCGGGCCGGTGACAGCACCGAGCTGCTGGTGCTCGACCCGCAGGGCCGCGTCGAGCACGCGGCCGGGGTCATCGACGACGGCGCCTCGACCTGGCTGATCGCAGACGCCGGCGACGCCGAGGCGCTCGCGGCCTGGTTGGTCCGCATGAAGTTCCGCACCCAGGCGACGGTCGAGGTGCGCCCCGAGCTCGGCCTGATCGGGTTCGTCGACGGGGGAGTCGCGGCGGAGCGGGCCCGCTCCGTGGCGTCCGCGCCCACCGGCGAGCCTCTCGTCTGGGTCGACCCCTGGCAGCACGTGAGCGCGGGCGGTCATCAGTACGCCGAGGTCGCCGAGCATCCCGGCGCTGATCTCGCGTGGCGGATCGCGATCGTTCCCCGCGATGCGGCGGATGCTCTCGCCGACACCCTCTCATCGGACGACGTCGCGGGCCTTCTCGCGGCAGAGGCCCTGCGCGTGGCCGCGTGGCGTCCGCGCTGGTCGGCCGAGGTCGACGAGCGATCGCTGCCGCACGAGTCCGACTGGATCCGCACCGCGGTACACCTCGACAAGGGGTGCTACCGAGGTCAGGAGACCGTGGCCAAGGTGCACAACCTCGGTCACCCCCCGCGCCGTCTCGCCGCACTGCACCTCGACGGCAGTGACGATGTGCTGCCGTCGCCGGGCGACCCCGTCTTCGCCGGGGACGACGAGGTCGGCACCGTCACATCCGTCGCGCGGCACCACGAGGACGGACCGATCGCCCTCGCGATCCTCTCGCGTCGCGCCCCGGTCGGCGATCTGATCGTGCGCGCAGAGGGAGTGCAGATCGCCGCGACGCAGCAGGTCATCGTTCCCGCGGATGCCGGTGCCACGGCGGAGATCCCCCGCATCACGCGGCTGTCCCGCCGACCCACGGCGCCCGACCCGCGTCACACGGCCTGACCGACCCGGGCGCAGGCTGCGCTCACGGCAGGGGTCTCACGGCCTCCCAGGGCAGAGTGAGCTCGCCCAGACGCCATCGTGTCTTGCCTCCCGTGATCGGCCACCCGTTCTCGCGCAGCGCCGCCGCGACGGCGAGGAACCGTTGGGTCGCGCCGAACGCCGACAGCGCGGCCGCCCGATGCCATTCGCGGTCGAGATCGATGAGCAGAGCGTGCACGCGTTCGCCCGGCACGTTGCGGTGGATGAGCGCCTTGGGCAGTCGCTCGGCGACGATGCTCGGGCGTTCGAGCTCCGCGAGTCGGAGAGAGAGCGTGAAGCGCAGGGGAGTCGCGTCGCCGTCGACGTCGATCCAGCTCGCCACGCGGCCGATCTCGTCGCAGGTGCCCTCGATCAGCAGCCCGCCCGGCGAGAGGCGCGCCGCCATGGTGCGCCAGGCCTCGGCGACATCGGATTCGTCGTACTGGCGCAGCACGTTCATCGCGCGGATGATCGCGGGGCGACGCCCGTCGGGGAGCGGGACCTCGAAGCCGCCGCGGCGGAACGAGACCCGCAGATCGGGGTCGAAGGGCGTGTCGCCCTCGCGCACGGCGAGGAGCTGCTCGTTCGCGGTCGCGACCCTGAGGGGATCGATCTCGAGTCCGAGCACCTCGGCATCCTGACGCACGCCGCGCAGTCGGGTGGAGAGCTCGAATGCGGTGACGCCGCTCGCGCCGAAGCCGAGGTCGATGACGAGGGGATCGGCCGCACGACGGAAGGCGGGACTCGATGCGATCCAGCGGTCGTTGCGACGCAGTCGGTTCGTCCCGGTGGTGCCGCGGGTCGGCCGACCGAGAGGAGATGACGCCATGCGTCAATCCTCGCAGGGCCGGGGCATGGACGCGTCCGGCTGCGCCGATAAACTGGGCCCATGACTTCGAAGCGCACCCTGATCCTGCTCCGTCACGGCCGGAGCGAGTGGAACGAACTGAACCTCTTCACCGGATGGGTGGACGTCCGCCTGAACGAGCAGGGCAGGAACGAGGCCCGCCGCGGCGGAGAGCTGCTGGCAGAGGCCGGCATCCTCCCCGACGTGCTGCACACCTCTCTGCTCAGCCGCGCGATCCAGACCGCCAACATCGCGCTCGACGCAGCCGACCGCCTCTGGATCCCCGTCACCCGCTCGTGGCGTCTCAACGAGCGTCACTACGGTGCGCTGCAGGGCAAGGACAAGGCGCAGACGCTCGAGGAGTTCGGTCCCGAGCAGTTCCAGCTGTGGCGCCGCTCGTTCGACGTGCCGCCGCCCGTGCTCGACGACGACAGCGAGTTCAGCCAGGTCCACGACGTGCGCTATGCGGGCATCGACGGTGAGGTGCCCCGCACCGAGTCGCTCAAGCTCGTGATCGATCGTCTGCTGCCCTACTGGAACGACGCGATCGTCCCCGACCTCGAGGCAGGCAAGACGGTTCTCGTCACGGCCCACGGCAACTCGCTGCGCGGTCTCGTCAAGCACCTCGAGGGCATCAGCGACGACGACATCGCCGAGCTGAACATCCCCACCGGGATCCCGCTCGTGTACGAACTCGATGAGAACAACGTGCCCACCGGACCCGGGCGCTATCTCGACCCCGAGGCCGCCGCAGCCGGAGCCGCCGCGGTCGCCGCGCAGGGCAAGAAGTAAGCACGGACACGGAAGGGGCGGATGCTGTCAGCATCCGCCCCCTTTCGTCTGCGCTGTTACTTCTTGCCCTGCGCGGCGACCGCTGCGGCACCGGCGGCGGCGGCCTCGGGGTCGAGGTAGCGGCCGGGGCCGGTCGGGAC
>NZ_CAUQVQ010000035.1:0-26359 GCF_963521645.1 uncultured Microbacterium sp.
GGCGCATCCGGACATGACGACGGCCGCCGCCCCTCAGGGACGGCGGCCTTCGTCGTGTCGGCTGTCAGACCAGGCGCGCCGACGGCGAGACCGAGTACGTGGCCTCGGCGTCGCGGTTCACCGTGTCACCCAGTGCCTCGTCGATCGCGGACATCGTGTCGGCGTCGAGCGTGACGCCCGATGCCTTGACGGTGTCGGCGAGCTGCTCGGGACGCGAGGCGCCGACCAGCGCTGCGGCGACGTTCGGGTTCTGCAGCACCCAGGCGATCGCGAGCTGAGGCATCGAGAGTCCGGCCTGCTCGGCGATCGGCTTGAGCCGCTGCACCGCGGTGAGGATGTCATCCTGCAGGAAGCTCTTGATGAATTCGGAGCCGCTGTGCGGATCGGTCGCGCGCGAGCCCTCGGGCACGGGCTGGCCGGGCAGGTACTTACCCGACAGCACGCCCTGCGCCATCGGCGACCAGACGATCTGCGAGATGCCGAGCTCTTCGGACGCCGGCACGACCTTGCCCTCGATCACGCGGTGCAGCATCGAGTACTGCGGCTGGTTGGAGATGAGCTGCACGCCGAGCTGCTTCGCGAGCGCGTGGCCCTCCCGCAGCTGCTCGGCCGTCCACTCCGAGACGCCGATGTAGAGCGCCTTGCCCTGGCGGACGACGTCGGCGAACGCCTGGAACGTCTCCTCCAGCGGAGTCTCGTAGTCGAAGCGGTGCGCCTGGTAGAGGTCGACGTAGTCGGTGCCGAGGCGCTTCAGCGAACCGTTGATCGATTCGAGGATGTGCTTGCGGCTCAGCCCGGTGTCGTTCGGCCCCTTGGGACCGGTCGGGAAGTAGACCTTCGTGAAGATCTCGAGGCTCTCGCGGCGCTGACCTTGGAGCGCCTTGCCGAGCACGACCTCTGCCGCGGTGTTCGCGTAGGTGTCTGCCGTGTCGAACGTCGTGATGCCGGCGTCGAGCGCCGCGTGCACGGTCTTGACCGCGGCTTCGTCGCCGACCTGCGAAGCGTGCGTGACCCAGTTGCCGTAGGTGATCTCAGAGACCTTGAGACCGCTGTTGCCGAGATAGCGATAGTTGACCATGGTCCAACGCTACCGGCCGCGTCGGACAGTCGGGCCGGATCGCCGTGACCGGTCTCAGCGATCCGTCCGTGTGCGTCGCGAGGGCGAACACGTCCGCTCCTCGACGCGGACTCGACGCGGACTCGACGCGACGCGTCAGCTGCGGGATTCGACCAGCTGCTCCTGCTCCTCGAGGGTCTGCGCCTGAGCGCGCTTCTCCGCGAGCTCGCGCTCCTCGACCCGGGCCCGCTCCTCGGCGGCCTGGGCCGCTTCCCTGCGCTCCGCGCGGGTCTGGGGCTCTGCCGCTCCGGCATCCGCCTGCATCCCCTGCGACTGCACGGTCACGATCGCCGCACGGTCGCGGAACCCCTCGGCGGTGACCTTGTCGAGCGCGACCTGCTTGCGGATCGCCAGGGCCTTCTCGTACAGCGACGGGTCTCCGTACGAGGTCAGCACCTTCACGAGCACGGGCAGCAGCTCGATCATGAAGAACAGAGCGGCGATCAGGATGTGCGCCCACAGAATCGTCGGCTCCTTCTCGCTCAGGCGGTTGAGTCCGCTGATCTGACTCAGCAGGCCGATCGCCCCCGCGTTCCCGGATGCGACCGATTCGGCTCGGGCGTTGTAGGCCGCGAGCGCCGCGTCGTAGCTGTCGCGCGCGGCGGGCAGCTGCGACTGCGCCTCTTCGCGGTTCTGGGCCTCCGACGTGCTCGTGTTCTCCTTGGCGGCGGTGCCCGCGGCAGCGAGCTCTTCGTTGGCCGTGCGCAGCTGCGCGGCGAGCGCGTCGTACGTCTGCTGCGCCTCGGCGAGCTGTGCCTGCGCGGCATCCGAGCTCGCACCCTCGCCGTTCACGCCGGTGCATCCGGGAACCGTGCCCGCCCCGTCGCCGGTGAGCTCGCACTGGTAGAGCACTCGCGCCTGGTCGATCACGGACTGCTGTGCGGTCATCTTGGCGGTGAGATCGTCGACCGTGGCCTGCGCCGCGGATTCGGTCGCCGACGACGAATCGGTGCCGGCGACGATACCGGTGGCCGCCTGGTTCTCGAGCTCGGCGACCCGGTCGGAAGCGGCATCCAGCGCCTTCTTCTCAGGGCCCGTCTCGAGCGCGTCCTGGTCGGCCTGCGCCTGGGTGATGTTGGTGGAGGCGACCTCGCGCGCGATGTCGTTGTGGAAGATCTGCAGCACGAGCGGTTCGGCGACCACGAAGCCGATGATCGCCGCCATCACCACGCGGGGGATCGCCAGACCGATGAGCTTCCACACGTTGCGCGTCGACGTCATGGTCGAGGTGAGGAAGCGATCGAGGTTGAAGATGATGAGCGCCCACACGACCGCGAGCGGAACCGCCAGCCAGATCGCCGCCTGCACACCCGTCGTCAGGGCGAAGAGCATCGAGATCGCCGAGACCAACGCGGTGCCCGCCAGCACGAAGAACATCTGCACGAAGCGCGGGGTCTCGCCGGGAACACGGTCGAGGATCTCGCCCTCGGCGCCACCGAGGATCGCGAGCGTGCGCAGGCGCGAACCCGGCACACGCGGCTTGCGCTCACGCGGCTGACGGCGGGGCCTCGGCTCACGCACGGGCGGGGCGGATGCCGCAGCATCCACCTCCTGCTCCTGCTCCTGCTCCCGCGCGGCCGCCGGAGCAGCTGCTGCCTCGGACGGCGGCGGCGTCAGGTCGGCGCCCGTGGGCTCGTACGCGCGCAGGAAGTCGAGGTCGTCCGTGTCAGCGTTCGGGTCGCTGTCGAGGATGATCCGACCCTGCGAATCGAACCGTCCGGGGCGGTGGGCAGAATAGGGCATCCCGACAATCTACGAAACGTCGCCTGTGGAAAACGTGGACGAACCCTGTGTTTCCGCCCCCTGTCGCAGGCCCAGGCCCGAGGCCCGAGGCCCGCGACCTGAGGCCTGGCCCTCGAGGCGCCACGCCTCATATGGCACCTCGCGCCGCCATCCACCCCAGAAACCGACAACAGGTGCCCACCCAGCGCCAACCCACCCCTCCCACATGGCACCTCATGTCGCCAAGTGCCCCGAGTACTGACGCCAGGTGCCAACCCAGCGACAGCACGCCCCTACCCTCGTCTCACCTGGCACCTCACGCCGCCACACACCCCACGAACCGACACCAGGCGCCAACCCGAGCGGCGCTGCAGAGCCCCCTCAGCCCTCAGCCCTCGCCCCTCAGCCCCAGCCCTCAAGCCCTCAAGCCCTCAGCCTCAGCCCTCGGCCTCAGCATGCGTGCGAGGGCGTCGGCGTTGGCGGCGAGAGCGTCGTCAAGGGAGAAGTGGCCGGCCGCGCACAGTGTGCCGAGGCCGTGCACGAGGCCCCACACTCCGGTGACGCTCTGCGCTTCGAGGCCGGCTGCCACGGATGCCGTCGAGAGCAGTTCTTCGAGTTCGTCGATCAGCGGGGCCATGGTCTCGCTCGGCTCACCGGGGATGCACACGGTGGGGTCGTAGATCACATCGAACCCGTGCGGATGCTCGACCGCGTAGCGGATGTATGCGGCGCCTCCGTCGATCAGGGCGGATGCCGGGTCGGCGGCTCCCTCGATCGCGATGCGCACGGCGGCGACGAGATCGGCCATGCTCCTCTCGGCGAGCACCTTGAGCAGCCCGCGCCGGTCGGAGAAGTGGTGGTACGGCGCGTTGTGACTCACGTCCGCGGCGCGCGCGACCTCACGCAGGCTGATCTCCCCCGCGGGCTTCTCGGCGAGCAGCTGCATCGCCGCCGCCTCGAGCGCATGAGCGAGGTCGCCGTGGTGGTAGCCGGATCGGGAACTTGACACAAGCAACATTGTTGCCTATCTTGACAGTGTCCACCAAAGCTTGACACTGTCAACACAGGAGTCCGCATGCCATCCGCACTGATCATCGACGGCCACCCCGACGCCAGGTCGCTCACCGCCGAGCTCGCTCGCCGCTATGCCGCGGCGCACGGTGACGCCCGCATCCTCGCGCTGCGCGACCTCGAGTTCGATCCGTCGCTGCGCTTCGGGTACCGCGAGCGCATGCAGCTCGAACCCGACCTCATCGACGCCAAGCGCGCCCTCGCCGAGGCCGCGACGGTCGCCGTGTTCACCCCGCTCTGGTGGGGCTCGGTGCCCGCGCTGCTCAAGGGCTTCTTCGACCGGGCGCTGCTCCCGCAGCAGGAGTACCGCTACACGAAGCTCGGCCTCCCCGAGGGGCTCCTCACCGCCCCGAAGGGCCGCCTGTTCCTGTTGGCCGACACCCCGTGGTTCCTGACGCCCCTCACCGGACTGCCCGCGCAGACGCACGTCGCCCGCGGGACCCTACGCTTCTGCGGCGTGCGCTCGGTGCGCACAACCCGGATGCTGGGCGTCAAGGACGCGAGCCCCGCGCGCATCGAGTCCTGGCTCGCGCGCGCCGAGTCACGCGGTCGCCGAGACGGCCTCCGCGATCGAGGTCGCGGCGCGGAGACTCAGGCCATCGCGGCGGACGCCGCCTCGTCCTCTGTCGTCGCGACGAGCTGACCGCACGCACCGTCGATCTCCTTGCCACGCGTGTCGCGGAGCGTCGTCGGGATGCCGGCGTCGTTCAGGCGCCGCACGAACTCGTTCTGCACCGAGGGCTCGGACGAGGTCCAGATCGACCCGGGCGTCGGGTTCAGCGGGATCGGGTTGACGTGCACCCAGCCGCGGCCGCGCTCGTTGAGCTTGTCGGCGAGCAGGTCGGCACGCCACGCGTGGTCGTTCATGTCTTTGATCAGGGCGTACTCGATCGAGACACGGCGGCCGGTCTTGGCGTAGTAGTCGTAGGCGGCATCGAGAGCCTCGTCGACCTTCCAGCGCGAGTTCACCGGGATGAGCTCGTCGCGCAGGTGGTCGTCCGGCGCATGCAGCGACAGTGCGAAAGTCACGGGGATGCCTTCGTCGGCGAGCTTCTTGATCGCCGGCACGAGTCCGACCGTCGACACCGTGATTCCGCGGGCGCTCATCCCGAGGCCGTCGGGCTGCGGAGCGACCATGCACCGCACCGCATCCATCACGCGCTTGTAGTTGGCGAGCGGCTCGCCCATGCCCATGAAGACGATGTTGGAGACGCGCTCCATCGAGTGATCGTCGGCCTTCTTGCCGCCGAGGCCGCCCTCGGCGATCAGGCGGTTGGCGCGGACGATCTGCTCGATGATCTCGGCCGTCGACATGTTGCGCGTGAGCCCGGCCTGGCCCGTCGCGCAGAACGGGCAGTTCATGCCGCATCCGGCCTGCGACGACACGCACAGCGTGATGCGGCCGGGGTAGCGCATGAGCACCGACTCGACGAGGGCGCCGTCGTGCAGACGCCACAGGAACTTGATCGTGTCACCGCGATCGGTCTCGAGGCGACGCACCTCGGTCAGCAGAGGCGGCAGCATGCCGGCGACGAATTGCTCGCGGGTGTCGGCCGGAAGGTCGGTCATCTCGGCGGCATCCGACGTGTAGTGGCGGAAGTAGTGCGTCGAGAGCTGCTTCGCGCGGAACCCGGGCAGGCCGAGTTCCTTGACCTTCTCGATGCGCTCGGCCGGGGTGAGGTCGGCGAGGTGCACCGGCGGCTTGCCGCGCTTGGGGCTCGCGAACTGCAGCAACGGCCGCCCCTCGGCGTCCTTCTGCTGCGTCCACCCCTCGGTCGCGGGACGCACCTGCGCACCGCCGGTGGTTCGGACCGCCCCCGAACGGGACGACGCGGGTGCCGTGGCGGGGCGCGTCTCGCGCGTGCGGGGAGTCTCGGTCATACCTCCAGGGTACCGGCGACCGGATGGGAGACGGCTGGGGCGAGGAAGACCCCGTCCCTAGACTGAGCCCATGGAGTTCGTCCTCTGGACCGGAATCGTCATCGTGGTCGTCGCCGTCGGGGCGGTCATCATCGCCGCGGCGCTCCGCGGCATGCGTCCGCAGGTGCCCGACGCCGGCGTCTCCCGCCCCTCTCCTGCACGCCGCGGCTCGGCTCCTGCCACCTCGACGATCGCTCCCACCGCCGGACTGAGCCCCGAGGTGACGGCCGAGATCGACCGCCTCGTCACGGCGGAACAGAAGATCCGCGCCATCAAGGTGTACCGCGAGCACACGGGCGTGGGACTGCAGGAGGCGAAGGACAGGATCGACCACTGGTCGGTCAGCACGACCGCGCCGCACACCGCGGCGGTGTCGCACGCTTCCGCCGCCCACTCGTCGATCACGGCGACGGCCGCGACGGTACGCGCGGGCCTGCCGGCCTCGGTCGCCGCGGAGATCGACGCCTTCGTCGCATCCGACCAGCAGATCCGCGCGATCAAGCTGGTCCGTGAGCAGACCGGTCTCGGACTCAAGGACTCGAAGCAGATCGTCGAATCCTGGCCGCACCCGCATCGGCGGTGATCGCCGCCTGCCGGAGTCGGGAAGAATGAGGGGATCCCCCGAAGAAGGAGCCTCGATGCCCGATCGTCTCGACCGCGCCCGCCGCACCGGAGTGCTGGCCGTTCTGCGCGCCCCGTCCCCCGAGCTCGCGCTCGAGGCGTCGGAGGCGATCATCCGCGGTGGGGTGACCGGCATCGAGGTCACCTTCTCGACCCCCGACGCGCCCGCCGTGATCCGTGAACTCATCGCGCGTCACGGCGATGCGGCCTACGTCGGCGCCGGTACCGTGACGACACCCGCGCAGGCGGCAGCCGCGGTCGATGCCGGTGCCGAGTTCCTCGTGAGCCCCGGGACTCTCCCCGCCCTGACCCGCGCCATGCTCGACACGGGCCGTGTCGTCATGACCGGGGCGATGACGCCCACCGAGGTGATGAGTGCGCTGGAGCTCGGCGTCGACGTGGTGAAGATCTTCCCCGCATCGCTCGGCGGTCCGTCGTACCTCGGTGCGCTGCGCGGCCCCTTCCCGGATGCTCCGCTGATGCCGACCGGCGGCGTGACGCCCGACAACCTCGCCGACTGGTTCCGTGCGGGCGCCGTGGCGGTCGGCGCCGGCGGCGACCTCGCGAACGGGGCATCGATCGCGGCGTCCGAGTGGGCCGACATCGAGCAGCGCTCGGCGCGCTTCGCAGCGGCGCTGGCTGCCACGCGAGCCTGAGGGATCGATCATGCCCGGCAGCACTCGTGATCTTCTCACCGCCGCCTCCGTGGGCGACGCCGACGCTGTGCGCGCGGCGCTGGAGGCGGGTGCCGACATCGAGGCACGGGGCGACGGAGGCATGACGGCGCTCGTGACCGCGACCAAGGCGAACCGCGTCGACGCCGCGCGGGCGCTGATCGAGGCCGGCGCCGACGTGAACGCGAAGGACGACATCCAGGACTCGGCCTACCTCTACGCCGGCGCCCGCGGATATGACGAGATCCTGCGGCTCACCCTCGAACACGGCGCCGACCTGGCCAGCACGAACCGCTTCGGTGGCACGGCGCTGATCCCGGCATCCGAGCGCGGATTGCTCCCGACTGTGAAGATCCTTCTCGGGGCGGGCGTGGATCCGAACCACGTCAACGACCTGAACTGGACGGCCCTGCACGAGGCGATCGTGCTCGGCGACGGCTCGGACGCCTATGTCGAGGTCGTACGCGCCCTGATCGGCGGCGGCGCCGACATCACGATCCGCGACGGAGACGGGGTCCTGCCCGTCGACCTCGCGACGGCTCGCGGCTATGACGCGATCGCCGCGCTGCTGGAACGACGATGAGCCGGTGATCGACCTCGCACCCCTCGCCTGGGCGGCGCTCGCGCTCGCGGCGATCACGATCGGCATCTCGAAGACGGCGCTGCCCGGCGGCAGCATCCTGGCGATCGCTCTCTTCGCGACCGTGCTGCCTGCCCGCACCTCGACCGCCGCGATGCTTCTCCTGCTCATCGTCGGCGATGTGTTCGCCCTGATCACGTACCGACGGCACGCGCACTGGCCGACCCTGCTGCGGCTCGCTCCCGCGGTCGTCGCCGGGCTGCTCGTCGGCTTCGCGTTCCTCGCGCTCGCGGGCGACGGCATCGTCCGCCGCGCGATCGGCGTGATCCTGCTCATCATGATCGCTGTCACCCTGTGGCGGCGCTGGAGGCAGAACCGAGCCGCCGCGCACGAGCCCGGCGGCCTGCTGCTCTCCGGTGTCTACGGCACGCTCGACGGCTTCACGACCATGGTCGCCAACGCCGGCGGACCCGTCATGTCGATGTACTTCCTCGCCACCCGCACCCCCGTGCAGGTGTTCCTCGGCACCTCGGCGTGGTTCTTCGCGATCATCAACCTCCTGAAGATCCCCTTCCTCGCCGGTCTCGGCCTGTTCGAGGGACAGGTGCTGCTGATGGATGCGGTGCTCGCGCCGCTCGTGGTGCTCGGCGCCCTCGCCGGCATCCGTCTCGCGAAGCGCATGGACCAGGTGCTGTTCGATCGCATCGTGATCGCTCTGACGATCGCCGGCGCCGTCTACCTGCTGTTCTGACCCGCCGCGGTACTTCGCCGGAGAACGCAGACGGATCGCCTTTCGTTCGGCCAGACGGCGCGCCGAGCCGACGGGCCGCGCCTCGCCTCCGTTCTCCGACGGGGAGGGCGGGCGGACGCGGACCGCCGACGCTCAGTCGAGGAAGATGTCGGGGAACAGGCGGTCGTCGGGAGTTCCGGGCACCGCGGCGTAGCGCGAGAAGTCCGTGACTCCGTCGGCCTCGAGCACGTCTTCGACGATGAGCGACTGGCCCGTGTACTCGGTCGCGGGCTTGCACAGCACGGCGTAGGCGGCGTCGGCGTAGATCTCCGGCGTGCGGCTCGCGGCCATGACCTTGTCTCCGCCGAGCAGGTTCTGCACAGCGGCCGTCGCGATGGTCGTCCGGGGCCACAGCGTGTTCGCGGCGATGCCGTCGCGTGCGAACTCCGCCGCGAGGCCGAGCGTCACCATCGTCATGCCGAACTTCGCCAGCGTGTACCCCGTGTGCGCACCGAGCCACTTCGGCGTCGGGTTGAGCGGCGGCGACAGCGACAGGATGTGCGGGTTCTCGGCATCCTTGAGCATCGGCACCGCGGCACGCGAGAGCATGAACGTCCCCCGGACGTTGACGTCCTGCATCAGGTCGTACTTCTTCGCGCCCAGGTCGAGCGAGCGCGACAGGTCGATGACGCTGGCGTTGTTGATGACGATGTCGATGCCGCCGAACTCGCCCTGGGTCTTGAGCACGGCCTCGGTGATGTCGTCGTCGTCGCGCACATCGCCGACGATCGGCAGCGCCTGCCCGCCAGCGGCCCGGATCTGCTCGGCGGCGCTGTGCACGGTCCCCTCGAGCTTCGGATGCGGAGTGTCGGTCTTGGCGAGCATCGCGATGTTCGCGCCGTCGGCCGCGGCCCGCAGTGCGATCGCCAGGCCGATGCCGCGGCTGCCGCCGGACATGAGGATGGTCTTTCCTGCCAGTGTGCTCATCAGCCACCTTCTCGTTCGAGTCGCTTACTTTGCAGTTGTTCTGCCCGAATCGTGCAAAGTGCGCGATTCGAAAGCCGGGAGGTCACTTCGGGGCCATGCGGATCGCACCGTCGAGGCGGATCGTCTCGCCGTTGAGGTAGCCGTTCTCGACGATCTGCTGCACGAGCGAGGCGTATTCCGCGGGCCGTCCGAGTCGCGAGGGGTACGGCACCTGCTGGCCGAGCGAATCCTGCGCCGCCTGCGGCAGACCCATCAGCATGGGAGTCTCCATGATCCCCGGGGCGATCGTGCAGACGCGGATGCCGTAACGGGCGAGCTCTCGTGCGACGGGCAGCGTCATGGCGTGCACGCCGCCCTTCGAGGCCGCGTACGCGGGCTGGCCGATCTGTCCGTCGAAGGCGGCGACACTCGCGGTGTTGACGATCACGCCCCGATCTCCGCCCTCCGCGGGGTCGTTCTTCGCCATGACGGCCGAGGCCTGCGAGAGCACGTTGAAGGTGCCGACGAGGTTGATCTTCACGATGCGCTCGAAGTCGGCGAGCACGGCAGGATTGCCGTCGCGATCGATCACCTTGGCGGGCGGCGCGATGCCGGCGCAGTTCACGACGATGCGCAGTGGGGCCTTCGACTGCGCCTGGGCGACCGCCGCTGCGGCGTCGTCTGCGCTCGTCACGTCTCCCCCGGAGAAGGTTCCACCCAGCTCGGCGGCGATGTCGGCGCCGGAAGACGACGGCAGGTCGAGGATCGTGACGACGGCCCCTGCTGCGGCGAGCGCGCGGGCGGTGGCGAGGCCCAGGCCTGACGCCCCGCCGGTGATGAGAGCACTCGAGCCCTGGATCTGCATGCGGTTCTCCTTCGAAACGTGCGACTCAGTGTCAGCTTAGCTGATCCGCAGTCTCACACTGGATGACATCCGATCGAGCCCGCAGATCGTGACCGAGCCTACGCGGAGTCGCCCGCAGGCGCACCGAAGGGGAGGGTCCCCCACGGACCCTCCCCTTCGATTCGGCGCATCACCGGAGGATGCGCCGCCCCAGGAGATCGATCAGACGTCGATCTGCCCGGCGATCGCCTTGAGCTTGTGCCGAGCGAGCGCCAGATTCGCCGAGGTCTTGGTGAGCACCAGGTAGATGAAGAGCCCGTTCGCGTTCGACGTGTTGAGCACATTGATCAGGTGGTACTGCGAGGTCAGGGTGATGAGGATGTCATCGATCTCGTCGGTGACGCCCAGATCGCGCATCGTGACGAGCTTCGCCCGCACGACGTTGGAGTTGCCGGCCGCCGCGATGCCCAGGTCGAACGAGGGATTCCCGCCCTGCGCCAGGGCCATGCCGCTCGCGTAGTCGACGATGGCGGCGCCGGTCGCGCCCTCGATGGCGAGCAGCTGCTGCAGCGCGTCGTCCAGTGAGCTCATGTTCGGGTACTCCTCTGTGGTCAGGGCGGTCTCGGGGTGCTCGGACTCGTGCGCGATGCGGGGAGCGCCGGCGTCAGCCTGCAGCCACTTCACGAACTGGTCGAGATCCTGTTCATCGGCGCCGGGCGGGGGATCCGCCTGCACCGTCGGGAGGTCGACCGTGAGTCGTTCTGAGGCGTCGGCGTCTGCGGTCGCGGGAGTGGACGACGGCGCATCGGCATCGCTGCCGTGGCGTCGCCACCACTGAGACCGGGACGAAACGCGCACGGAGACCTCTGGTGTGTGATCGGTGTGATGCGGCCGCAGAGCGCGACCGGGACCGACACTAATCGAAGGTCAGGAGGCAAATCCGGGAGTATTCACGTATTCCGATATACGTTCCGATGCCGCCTGCCAGGATGGAGTCGTGAACCTGCCGCTCGCGTCCTTCCCGCCCGCCTCGACCCCGGTGCCGGACGTCGTCCGACGTCTGGCCGGACGAGCCCGGCTCGAGCCCGTCTGGCTCAACGGCATCGGCGGTCTCACGTTCCGCACCGACGACGGGCGCTACATCAAGTGGGGCCCGCACGACCTCGAGGCGACCATGCGCGAAGAGGCCGACCGGATGCGCTGGGCGCGACGATGGATCCCGGTGCCCGTCGTGCTCGATCAGGGTTCGGACGCCGAGCACGAATGGCTCGTGACCGCGGCGCTGCCCGGTCGCAGCGCCGTCGACCCTCGATGGCGCGACTCGCCCGAGCTCGCGGTCCGCGCCGTCGGCACGGCGCTGCGGGCGCTGCACGATGCGCTGCCCGTCGACCAGTGCCCGTGGACCTGGGATCCGGCGTCGCGCATCGACAACGCCCGCTCTCGCGGTGTCACCGTGCCCGAGGACCTGACGGTCCCACCGTCGCCCGATCGTCTCGTCGTCTGCCACGGCGATGCCTGCATGCCCAACACGCTCCTCGACGACGACGGTCGGCCACTCGCGCACGTCGACCTCGCGGCGCTCGGCGTCGCCGATCGCTGGGCGGACATCGCGGTCGCCTCGATGAGCACAGGGTGGAACTACGGTCCCGGATGGGACGATGTGCTCATCGAGGCGTACGGCGTCGAGCCCGATCAGGCGCGCCTGGAGTACTACCGGCGCCTCTGGAATGAGACCTGAGCCGAGCGCTCAGGCGGTCGCCGCTGCGGCATCCGGCTCCTCGTGGAGCGCCACCCGGATCTCGGCGATGCGTCGACGATCGACCGCGGTCACACGGATCGTCGCCCCGGGCACCTCGACCGTGTCGCCGACCACCGCGAGGCGTCCGAGCATCTCGGTCACGAAGCCCGCGACCGTGTCGGAGGCGCCGCGCGGCAGCGCGATCCCCGTGATCTCGGCGAAGTCCTGCAGATTGAGGCGGCCGTCGAGCGGTCCGCCGGCATCCGACATCCGGTCCTCCGTGTCGTACTCGTCGAAGATCTCGCCGACGACCTCCTCCACCAGATCTTCGAGCGTGACGATGCCATCGGTGCCGCCGTACTCGTCGACGACCACCGCGATCTGGTGCCCCGCGGCACGCATGCGGGTGAGCGTCGGCAGCACGCCCGCAGTGGAGGGCACGTACTCGACGGGACGCATCAGGCCGAGCACTGCCCGCGTGGAATCCTCTGCGGCGGCCTCGAACAGGTCGCGCACGTGCACGAATCCCACGATGTCGTCGAGTGAGGCGTCGGTCACGGGGTAGCGCGAGAACGGCAGCTCGCGCACCTGCACGATCGCCTCGGCGACCGACGCGGAGCCGTCGAGCGCCACGACCTCGGGGCGGGGTCGCATGACCTCGCTGACCTGTCGGCCGCGCAGCGACAGCACATCGTCGAGGATGCGCCGCTCGTCGTCGGGGAGGCTCTGGTGCGTCGCGACGATGTCGCGCAGCTCCTCCTCGCTGAGCTCGTCGGCCGCCTTGTGCGGGTCGCCGCCCAACAGGCGCACGACGGCGTTCGTCGACACCGAGAGCAGCCAGATGACGGGCCGCATGATCGTGGCGAAACCGTCGAGCACCGGGGCGACGGCGTAGGCGAACTGCGCGTTGCGCTGAATCGCGAGGCGCTTGGGCACCAGCTCGCCGAGCACGAGCGACAGGTACGCGATCACCAGGGTCAGCAGCACGGTCGCCGTCGTCATCGCCAGCGCCTCGGGGAGGCCCCAGCTCTCGAGCAGCGGAGCGACCGACGGGGCGATCGAGGTGGCGCCGTACGCGGCGGAGGCGAATCCCGCCACCGTCACACCGATCTGCACGGCGGAGAGGAAGGTGTTGGGGTTGCGCGCGAGGCCGGCGACCTTCTCGCCGCGCCTGCCTCGAGCCGCGATGGCGTTGAGCTGGCTCTCTCGCAGAGTGACGAGAGCCATCTCGGTGGCGGCGAACACGCCGCCGACGAGGACGAACACGAACACCAGAGCGATGTTCAGAGCGAGGTCGCCCATCAGCGGGTCACCTCGCGAGGTGAGGAGCTGCCCGAGGTCTTTCGGGCGCCGGGTCTATCGGGGTCTGCGGACGCGTCTGAACGGCGCGACTGGTTCACGAGTGTTCCTTATGGGTGTCGGTGGTGAGGGGTGCAGAGGTCGAGGGAGCGCCGTCGAGCGCGTCGCGCCTGTCGTCGCGGCGGGTCTTCATGAGGCTCGCGACCGTGGCGACCGCGATCGTCGCGCCGATGAACACGAGCGAGAACCAGATCGGGATCTCGGGGGCCCACAGCATCGGCTCGCCGCCGTTGATGAAGGGCAGCTCGTTGACGTGCATGGCGTGCAGCACGAGCTTGACGCCGATGAAGGCGAGGATGACCGCGAGGCCCTGCGCGAGGTACACCAGGCGCTCCAGCAGGCCGCCGATGAGGAAGTAGAGCTGGCGCAGACCCATCAGCGCGAAGGCGTTGGCGGTGAAGACGATGTACGCCTCTTCGGTCAGTCCGTAGATCGCGGGGATCGAGTCGACCGCGAAGATCAGATCGACGAAGCCGATGGCGATGATCACGAGGAACATCGGGGTGAAGAACCGCTTGCCGTCGCGCTGCACGGTGAGGCGATCGCCGTTGTACTCGTCGCTCACCGGCAGGATGCGGCGCACGAAGCGCATGAAGCGTCCGTTCGCGGGGTTGTGGTCGCCCTCCGCGAAGGCCTGGCGGTAGGCGAGGAACAGCAGCAGCGCGCCGAACAGGTAGAAGATCCAGGAGAAGTTCTCGATCAGGGTCGCACCGAGGGCGATGAAGCCTCCACGCATGATCAGCGCGATCACGATGCCGATCATCAGCACCTTCTGCTGATACATCCGCGGCACCGCGAAACCGGCCATCACGATCAGGAAGACGAAGAGGTTGTCGATCGACAGCGCCTTCTCGGTGAGGTATCCGGCGAAGTACTCGCCACCGTACGTCCAGCCGGACACGGTGCCGATGCCGACTCCGAAGAGCAGCGCCAGACCGATGTAGAACGCCGACCAGCGGGCGGACTCGCCGATGGTGGGCTCATGCGGCTTGCGGACGTGCGCGAAGAACTCGTACACGAAGAAGGCGATCGTGACGGCGATCGTGATGATCCACACGAGGGGGGTGATGTTCAAGGGGTCTCCAGAGACGAGGCGTGACGATGTCGACGCCAAGGTCTTCTCCATCCTCGCGAACGAGAACCGGGGACCCGGGATGCAGGGACATCCGTAATGACGAGCCGCCCGTGGTGGAGTACTCCCCTTGGGTTCACTCGATGGTAGCGAATACTCCGGCATCCCCGCTATGAGAATGCTGAGTACGGGCAGTCAGACCGTCGGACCCAGGATGAAGTTCCACGATCCCGTCGCCACGGCCACGGCGATCGCGATCGCGGGTATGACCGCCGCAGCGATCACGAGCAGAGTGTCCCGATGGTCCCACGTCGACTCGCGGGCCCACGACCTCGGCGCGGTGCCCCCGAAGCCGCGCGCCTCCATCGCGGTCGCGAGCGACGACCCTCGACGGATCGCGAGCACGAACAGCGCGAACGCCATGCCGAACATGCGCCGGATCCGTCCCTCGTCGGCCACTCCGCGCGCGCGTCGGGCCAGCGCCAGGGCACGCCAGTCCTCGGTGAGCAGCCCCAGCATCCGCATGCCGGCGAGCGCGCCGACGACGAACCGCGCCGGCAACCGCACGCGCTGCGCCAACCCGTCGGCGAGATCGGTGGGATCGACCGTGACGAAGAGCACGACCGCGGGCAGGCCGATCGCGAGCACACGCACGGCGGTCGCGGCGGCCAGGGCAAGGGATCCGTCGCTGATGCGCACGACGAACCATTCGACATGGACCGTTCCGCTCGTCGCGCCGTAGAGCGCGATCGTGACCGCGCCGAGAGGGGCCGCGATCCACAGCACTGCGGTGCGGGTCCAGAACTCTCTGGCACCCAGCCCCGCGAGCAGCAGCAGCGGGATCTCGAGAAGCAGGGCGACGCAGGCCGAGACGACGTCGATCGACAGCACGAGCGGCAGAGCGATGAGCAGCGCGGCGGCGAGCTTCGCGAGCGCAGAGCGCGGCGCGATGGGGCCGCCGCGATCGACGCGCGCGGTCAGGGGATCAATCACAGGCCCACCTCGATGCGGCGTGCGCGCAGCGCGTCGAGCACCGCGCGGTCATGGCTGATCGCGACCACGGCCGTGCCCTCGTCGCGGAGCCTCGCGATGAGACCGACGAGCTCGGCCCAGGTCGTGGCGTCCTGCCCGAATGTGGGTTCGTCGAGCACCAGCATCCGCGGGCGGGTGGCGAGGGCCGCCGCGACCGTGAGCCGCCTCTTCTCTCCACCCGAGAGCGTGTAGGGGTTGGCCTCGGCCAGTGCGGTCAGCCGCAGCCGCTCCAACAGCTCGTCCACGCGCGCGTCGATCTCTCTCGCGTCGAGCCGCAGCGCGCGCGGACCGACCGACAGCTCCTCGCGCACGGTCTTCGCGAGCAGCTGGTGCTCGGGGGTCTGCAGCACCGTGGCGATGCGGGTGAGCAGCGCCCGCGACGACCAGCGGAACGGGTCGCGCTTCTCTCCCGCCGCGAGCGCGGGGGATGCGTCCACCGAGCCGTCCTCGGCCGGAATGAGCCCTGCGAGGGTGAGTCCGAGCGTCGACTTCCCTGCTCCGTTCGGCCCGGTGATGCCGAGCGCCTCGCCCGCGCGCACCTCGAGCTCGAAAGGACCGGCGACGGCGAGTCCGCGTCGCCGCGCCACTGTGAGCCCGCGGGCCTCGACCAGGACCTCCCCCGGCTGCTGCGCGGGAGCAGGCGGGTACGCGGGCGGGTGTCCGGGGACCCACACGCCCGACTCCGCCAGCTCGGCACCGCGCGCGCCGAGCACCTGCTCGGGCGTGCCGTCGGCCAGCACGATCGTGCCGTCGAGATCTGCGCCCAGCACGACCACGCGCGTGACGAGCGGCAGCCAGACGTCGATGCGATGCTCGATCACCACCAGGGTCGCGCCCGTCGCGTCGAGCGCCGACGCCACGGCATCCCGCACGTCCGACACCCCCTGCGGGTCGAGGTTGGCCGTCGGCTCGTCGAGCAGGATCGCCCCCGGCTGCATCGCGAGCACTCCTGCGAGCGCGAGCCGCTGCTTCTGCCCGCCCGAGAGCGCGGCCGTCGACCGGTCCAGGGGGACGTCGAGCTGCACGGCATCCAGAGCCCGGTGCACCCGCTGCCAGATCTCGTCGCGCGGGACGCCGAGGTTCTCGCATCCGAACGCCACGTCGTCGCCGACCCGCGCAAGGATCGTCTGCGTGTCGGGATCCTGCAGGACCATCCCGACGCGCCCGCGCGCGGCGCTCGGAGCGATCCCGTCGACCAGCAGCGCTCCGTGCGTCTCGCCCTCGTCTGCTCCGCCGAGAACGCCGCCGAATCCCTGCAGCAGGGTCGACTTCCCCGACCCGGACGCGCCGAGCAGGAGCACGCGCTCCCCCGGTTCTATGCGCAGATCGACCTCGCGCACGGCCCACCGCCGCCTCGTCGCATACCGCCACCCCCAGCCGCGTGCGTCGAGGGTGGCGGCGCCGGTGGCCGCGGTCACACTCGTGCGGTGACCTCGCGTCCGGCGGCGAACCTGCTCAGGGCTCCCGTCGCAGCGAGGCCTCGAGCGATCAGCCACGCGCCCAGCCCGGCGATCACGGCTCCCGAGATGGTGGTCGAGACGATGTAGACGGTGGTGAAGAGCGTGTCGGCGCCCGCGTACCAGAGGATGCGGTCGTTGATGCCGCACGCGAGTCCGGCGCCCGCTCCTGCGAGCATCGCGACCGGCAGCCGCCAGACGCCGTAGAGGAACAGGAGGAAGATCAGCTCCGCCCCGAGACCCTGCACCAGACCCGACACGATCGTGAGCGGGCCCCAGGCGTTGCCGACCAGTGCCGAGATGATGGCGGCGACGA
Source organism: uncultured Microbacterium sp. (assembly GCF_963521645.1). Lineage (GTDB taxonomy): Bacteria > Actinomycetota > Actinomycetes > Actinomycetales > Microbacteriaceae > Microbacterium. The sequence goes on from NZ_CAUQVQ010000035.1 coordinate 17,220, forward strand.
GCTCGGTGTAGAGCGCCGCACCCGGCTTGCGGATGATGAGCCCGCCGAGCACGCCGGCGATGAGCCACGGCCCGGCCAGCAGCCCCTGCACGCCCGGCAGGAGCGGAGTGAGGAAGGTGCTCGGAATCTCGTAGCCGACGTTCCAGAGCAGGAAGATCACGGCGCAGGCCACGGCGATGACGCTCGCCACGACGATGTCGACCACCCGCCAGCGCCAGAGTTCGGGACGCGCCAGCCCCCTCGACGGGCGAGCTTCGGCGGATGCCGCTGCGGATGCCGATCCTGTGGGGGATCCGGACGTGGATGTGCTCATTGAATGCTCCTCCCTGCGCTGGCATTACCCAGATCAGGTTCGACGGTCGAAGCGCGATTCGCTCCCTCTCAGCCCGGCTCGCCGGACTCCCGTGGTTGTGATGTCGATCATACCCAGTGCCGACACTCGCGTCTTCTCCTGGTGCAGCGCCCGGGATCCCCGCTCTGATTCGGTACCGTGAGGAGGTGACCGCTCCAGACTCCGCCGAGGCCACCTCAGACGAGCGCGCTTCGGACGCGCCCGCCGACGCCGACAGTCACGGCGACGACCTCGACGAGACGTCCGGTGCCGCGGCGGACGCATCGTCGGGCCGCGAGCCGGACGCGCAGTGGGCTGAGGCCGGACGAGGGGCGACCGCGCTCACCTGGATAGATCCGGTCGTGATCGCGCAGACCTCGGCGACCGCGGCTCTCGATGACGACGCCTATCGCAGCGAGGGCGGGGGCGCGCTGCTGCGCGACGCCCACCTGCGCTCCCGCTTCACCACGCCCGGGATCCTCGTCCCTCTGGCTCTGGTGGTCGGCCTGGTCGGCGCGTATGCAGGATCGACCCTGCTCTGGCCGCTGCACGAGGTCTCCCCGACCGTGCAGGCGGCTCCCACGACCGCTGTCGCCGCGCTGCCCGCCGACGTGCTCTGGCCCGCCCAGGGAAGCGCAGCCGTCGGCATCACCGGCCTCGGCACCACGACGTCGTCGGCTGATCCCGCTGCGATCGCGAGCATCACGAAGGTCGTGTCGAGCCTGATGGTGCTCGACCGCATGCCGCTCGCGGTCGGTGAGCAGGGCCCGGAGTTCGGATTCACCGGAGCCGACAACCTCGAATACTGGGACTATCGCCGACTCGATCAGTCGGCGCTCGACGTGCCGGTGGGCGGCGTGCTGACCGAATACCAGCTGCTGCAGGGCACTCTGCTCGGCTCGGCGAACAACTACATCGACCGGCTCGCACAGGAGATCTGGGGCTCGAACTCGGCGTTCGCCGACGCTGCCGCGACCTGGTTGAGCGATCGCGGGCTCGACGACATCACGATCGTGACCCCTTCGGGATTCGACGACCGCAACACCGCGACGCCCCAGTCGCTCATCGCGCTGGCGGAGATCGCGATGCAGAATCCTGTCTTCGCCGAGATCGTCGCGACCCCGTCGGTCGATCTGCCCGGCGCCGGAACCGTGGTCAACACGAACGGGATGCTCGCGGATGCCGGTGTCGTGGGGGTCAAGACCGGCACGCTCGGCGACAGCTGGAACCTGCTGACGGCGAAGGACATCACGGTCGACGACACGACCGTGCACCTCTTCGCGAGTGTGCTCGGTCAGAGCGACGACGAGCAGCGCCTGGCCGAGACCCGCGCCCTGCTCGCACAGGTCGAGACCGCTCTCGACGCGCAGGAACCCGTGCTGACGAAGGGCACCACCGTCGGCACGGTGTCGACGATCTGGGGTTCAGCGGTCGATATCGTGACCGACGCTGATGCCGGGGTGGTGCTGTGGAACGGCGTCGCCGCCGAGATCACTCCGTCGTTCGAGCTGGGCGAAGAGCGCGAGTCAGGCGATCACGTCGGCACCCTCACGAGCGTGGGACCGCTGAACACGACCTCGACCCCGCTCGTCCTCGCCGAGGACCTCGAGGGCCCCAGTCCGTGGTGGCGTCTGACGCACCCGCTCGAGCTCTTCGGCCTCTCCGACGCCCCACGCTGAGTGGCGACGCCGACGTGCCGCGCGGCCGTCGTACCGTGCGACCCCGACGATGCGACGACGCCGCTCCCGAATGAGGGAGCGGCGTCGTTCTGCCTGCACGTGCGGAGCACTCCGCTCGCTCGGTCAGGAGCCTTCTGACTGCGGCCGTTCGACCACTGCCTGCGCATCGGCCGCTGCCGCCGCCGGTGCGGACACACCGACCGCGGCACCGATCTGAGCCGCTGTCGCAGCTTCTTCGGCGTCACCGCTGACCATCACCGGCGTCGAGCCCGTGAGAGCGTCTTCGGCATCGATATCGGTCGCCGCCTGCTCGAACTGCGACTGGTACAGACGCCAGTACGCGCCCTGCGCCGCGATCAGCTCCTCGTGCGTGCCCTTCTCGACGATGTCTCCGTGCTCCATCACGAGGATGAGGTCGGCGTCGCGGATGGTCGACAGACGGTGAGCGATCACGAACGACGTGCGTCCCTGTCTCAGTGCCGCCATCGCGTGCTGCAGCAGCACCTCGGTGCGGGTGTCGACCGCCGATGTCGCCTCGTCGAGGATCAGGATCGACGGCTGTGCGACGAATGCGCGCGCGATCGTGATCAGCTGGCGCTCTCCCGCCGAGACGTTCGAGGCATCCTCGTCGAGCACCGTGTCGTACCCGTCGGGAAGAGAGCGCACGAAACGGTCGACGTATGTCGCCTTTGCCGCATCGAGAACCTCGTCGTCGGTCGCCGTCGAGCGTCCGTATCGGATGTTCTCGCGGATGCTGCCCGCGAACAACCACGGGTCCTGCAGCACCATGCCGGTGCGTGAACGCAGCTGGTCACGGGTGACCCCGGAGATGTCCTGACCGTCGAGCAGGATGCGCCCGCCGTTCAGTTCGTAGAACCGCATGATCAGGTTCACGAGCGTCGTCTTGCCTGCTCCGGTGGGCCCGACGATCGCGACGGTCTGCCCGGGCTCGACGCGGAACGAGAGGTCGGTGATGAGCGGACGATCGGGCGTGTACGAGAACGCGACGTTCTCGAACTCCACGACACCCTTGCCGTCGGCGAGTGCCGGAGCATCCGCGTCGTCGGCCTCCTGCTCCTCGGTGTCGAGAAGCTCGAACACCCGCTCGGCCGACGCCGTTCCCGACTGCACCACGGCAGCCATGCCGCCGAGTTCCGACAGCGGCTGCGTGAACTGCTGCGAGTACTGGATGAACGCCTGCACATCGCCGAGGCGCAGCTGTCCGCTCGCGACCATGAGACCGCCGAGCACGGCGATGCCCACGTACGTGAGGCTCCCGACGAAGGTCATCGCCGGCATGATGATGCCCGAGAGGAACTGTGCCTTGAAGCTCGCCTGGAACAGCTCTTCGTTCTCCCCCTTGAATTTCTCGAGGGCGTCCTGCTCACGACCGAAGACCTTCACGAGCGCGTGACCCGAGAACGCCTCCTCGACGCGGGCGTTCAGGCGCCCCACCTTGCGCCACTGCGTGCCGAAGGCCTTCTGCGACCGCGGTCCGATGACACCGAAGATCACGCCCATCAACGGGAGGGCGATGAGCGCGACCAGGGCGAGCTGCCACGAGATGGAGAACATCAGCACGAGCACGCCCACGACCGTGAGAACGGCCGTGATCGCACCCGACAGCGATTGCTGCATGGTCTGCGTGATGTTGTCGATGTCGTTCGTGACGCGCGAGATCAGGTCGCCGCGCTGCACCTTGTCGAAGTACGACAGGGGCAGGCGGTTGATCTTCGCCTCGACCGACTCGCGCAGGCGCCACATGGTGCGCACCATGATGACGTTGATCACATAGCCCTGGATCCAGCTGAGGAAGGCTGCCGTGACGTAGATCGCGAGGACCGCGATGATGACCCACCGCAGCGCCTCGAAGTCGACGCCGTCGCCGACCTGGAAGCTGCCCAGTGCCGCGACCTGGTTCGCGAAGTCGTCCTGTCCGCCCTGGCGGAGCGCGGCGACCACGTCGTCCTGGGGCGTGCCGGCGGGGAAACCGGGGAAGTCGCCGTTCGGCATCCCGAGCTGCACCGAGATGAAGCCCTTGTAGATGAGGTTCGTGGCTTCGCCGAGCACCTTCGGCGCGGCGACCGTCAGCACCACGCCGATCGCACCCGCGATCGACACGAGGATGAACCACACGGCCGACGGCTTGAGCAGGCCGATCATCCGGCTGAAGCTCTTGCCGAAGTTGTCGGCCTTGCCCGGTGCGACGCTGTCCCAGCCGCCGCCGTCCTGACGTGCCTTCTCGGCGAGCTCGGCCTCGTACTTCTCTTCCTCGGTCAGTTCGGGCTCGACCGTCGCGGCGGCGCTCACCTTGGCCGCGCGCCCTCGACGTACCCTGGGCTCGTTCTGCTCGCTCATGCGTCCACCCCCAGCTGCGACTCGACGATCTCCCGATAGGTCGTGCTCGTCTCGAGGAGTTCTTCGTGCGTGCCGACGCCGACCATGGTTCCCCCTTCGAGCACGACGATGCGATCCGCATCGGTGATGGACGAGACGCGCTGCGCGACCACGATCTTCGTGACATGCGGCAGCTCGCGCCAGAGAGCCTGTCTCAGGCGGGCGTCCGTCGTGAGGTCGAGAGCCGAGAACGAGTCGTCGAACACGAGGATCTTCGGCTGTCGCACGATCGCGCGTGCGATCGCGAGGCGCTGACGCTGGCCCCCCGACACGTTCGTGCCGCCCTGCGTGATGCGGGAGTCGAGCCCCTGCGGCATCTCCTCGACGAAGTCGCGACCCTGGGCGATCTCGAGCGCGTGCCAGAGTTCTTCGTCGGTCGCGTCCTCGCGCCCGTATCGGAGGTTCGACGCGACCGTGCCGGTGAAGAGGAACGGACGCTGCGGCACCAGGCCGATGGTCGCCCAGAGAGCCTCCACGTCGGCGTCGCGGACGTCGGTGCCGCCCACGAACACGACGCCTCCCGTGGCATCGAACAGACGCGGGATGAGAGACACGAGGGTCGTCTTGCCCGCTCCGGTCGAGCCGACGATCGCCACGGTCTCACCCGGCTCAGCCGCGAAGCTGATGCCGGTGAGCACGGGGGAATCGGCCCCGGGGTACGTGAACTCGACGTCGTCGAACGCGACGGATCCCGGAGTCGGGAAGTCGGTGACGCCGTTGACCGGCCGCTCCATCGTCGACGTCGTGTCGAGAACCTCCCCGATGCGCTCCGCCGAGACCGCGGCGCGGGGGATCATGATCGCCATGAAGCTGGCCATGATGACGCCGCCCATGATCTGACCGATGTACTGCATGAAGGCGAAGATCGTGCCGACCTGCACGGTGCCGCTGTTGACCTCGATGCCGCCGAACCACACGACAGCCACGACCGTGACGTTGAGGATCAGCATGAACAGCGGGAACAGGAGCACGAACAGTGATCCGACCTTGCGTCCGACGACCATGATGTCGGTGTTCGCCTCGCGGAAACGCTCTTCTTCGATGCGCTCACGCACGAACGCCCGGACGACGCGCACACCGGTCAGCTGCTCGCGCATGACCCGGTTCACGGTGTCGAGCTTGCCCTGGTAGCTGCGGAACAGCGGCACCATGCGGCTCACGACGATCCCGGCCACGATCAGCAGCAGCGGCACGGAGACCGCGATCAGCCAGCTGAGCCCGATGTTGGTCTGCACGGCGAAGATGATGCCGCCGATCGCGAGGAGCGGCGCGGTGACGAGCATGGTGGCGCCCATCATCGCGAGCATCTGGACCTGCTGCACGTCGTTCGTGTTGCGGGTGATGAGGGAACCCGCTCCGAACTGCGAGACCTCGCGCTCGGAGAATCCGCTCACCTTGCCGAACACGTCGGCACGGATGTCACGGCCGGCACCCATCGACGCACGGGCGGCGAAGTATGTGGCGATGACCGAGGCGATGATCTGACCGAGGGAGACCGCGAGCATGAACAGACCGGTACGCCAGATGTAGTCGGTGTCGGACTGAGCGACGCCCTTGTTGATGATGTCTTCGTTGAGGCGCGGGAGATACAGGGTCGCGATCGCGCTGGCGAACTGGAAGACCAGCACTGCCAGCAGCAGCCACCTATATCGAGCGAGATAGCGGACGAGAATTTTTCCCAGCACAGGCCGACTTTCTAGGAAGGATGAAGTGGGAGATCTCTCGGCGGACGGACGCGGGCCGAGGATCACGCACATGCACAGGGTGCCACGAACCACCGACTTTCGGATCCCCCTGTGGGTGGACCTTCGCTCACAGCGAACCATTACGCGCTCTGACCGGTGATTTCTGTCCTGCGTCCAGAAGCGTGGGACGAGAACGACGCGCCTCGCTCCGGCGCAACTCGCCCTCAGAACAGAGGAGGCTCCGGCACATAGTCGCGTGCCGGGGCGCCTGCGTCCGGCTCGAGCTCCGCGAGTGTCGGGGGGTCCCACCGCGGGTTCCGATCCTTGTCGACGAGCTGAGCCCGAATGCCTTCGACAAGATCGGGGTGCTGCGTCACGAACCACATGACCCGCCGGTACTCGCCTTCCAGAGCTGCGCGCAGGCCGGGCAGCTCGCGCGCTTCGCGCACGGCGTCGAGCGTCACGGCGAGGCCGGTCGGCCCCAGGTTCTCGAGCAGATCGGCCGTGGTCGCGGCCTCCGGCTCGTCCCGCTCGCGCAGCCGCGAGACGATCTCCGCGACCGTGTCGGCCGAGAACGCATCGTCGATCCATCCCCGCGACGCAGGCAGCGTCGAGGGCTCGGGCGTCTCGTCGAAGAGCAGCACGATCTCGGCGGGCCCGGTCGGGTCGGCGCGATAGGCGAGCGCTTCGCGCAGTGCCCCGAGGCGCTCCGACGGCACGACATGGTCGGCGAAACCGAGCAGAACCGCATCCGCGCCGTTCATCGTGGCGCCGGTGAGACCGAAGTACTCCCCGAGGCGACCGGGTGCGCGTCCGAGGAGCCAGGTCCCGCCGACATCAGGGGTGAACCCGATGCGCGTCTCGGGCATCGCGAGCTTCGACCGCTCGGTGACGATGCGGATCGACGCATGGCCCGACAGTCCGACTCCGCCACCCATCGTGATCCCGTCGGCGATCGAGACGACCGGCTTGGGGTACTCCGCGATCATCGCGTTCAGCGCGTACTCGGCGCGGAAAAACTCGGCCGTCTCCTCGGCGCGTCCGGCCACGATCTGCGCGTGCAGGGCCCGGACATCGCCGCCGGCGCACATGCCGCGTTCGCCCTCGCCGTCGATGAGCACGATCTGCACGTCGCTGTCGGTGCGCCATCGATCGAGCGCATCGGCGAGCATGCGGATCATCTCGATGTCGAGCGCGTTGATCGCCTCCGGGCGGTTGAGAGTGAGTCGACCCAGCGCGCCTTCCGTGCGGACGAGGACGCGGGACGAGACGGTGGAATCGGTCACGGGTGTCAGGCTACCCGCTCGATCGGGTCTTGCGATGAGCCGGAATGATGAGGTAAATGCGCGATCCGAGCGCTTTTCCGGCAGGATAGACGGAACTGCCCATTTTCCAAGGAGAGGTCGCGGATGCCCGACGGACAGGTGCTCGAGTTCACGCGCGTGACGAAACGCTTCAACGAGGTGACGGCGGTCTCGGATTTCTCCGCGCGGATCGAGCCCGGAGCGGTCACCGCCTTCCTCGGCCCCAACGGCGCCGGCAAGACCACGAGCCTGCGCATCCTGCTCGGCCAGGTGCGGGCGACGAGCGGCACGGCGACCATCGGCGGCGCTGCGTATTCGGAGCTGCGCAACCCACTGCGCACGATCGGCTCCGTGCTCGAGGAGACGGCCTACCGTCCGCGCCGTTCTGCGTCCCGACAGCTCACGATCGCCGCCAAGGCGAACGGCATCCCGCTCTCCCGGGTCGATGAGGTGCTGTCGCTCGTGGGCCTGGAGAACGAGGCGGAAGGACGCATCGGCAGCTTCTCGCTGGGCATGCGCCAGCGCCTGAGCGTCGCCCACGCACTGCTCGGCGACCCCGGCGCCCTCGTGTTCGACGAGCCCGCGAACGGACTCGACCCCGAAGGCATCCGGTGGATGCGGCTCCTGATGCGTCGTCTCGCCGACGAGGGACGCACGGTCCTCGTCTCGTCTCACGTGCTGAGCGAGGTCGAGCAGGTCGCCGACAACGTCCTCGTGCTCTCGCGCGGTCAGCTGATGCTCTCCAGCGGCATCGAGACGCTCGCCGACCCGTCGTCGGGGGCTGTCGTGGTCGACGCCGCAGATCGCGCCGCCCTCACCGCCGCGCTGTCGGCCGGCGGTTTCGAGGTCGAGGTGCTGCGCTCCGGCCTCACGGTGCGCGGCGGCGACGCGGGCACCGTCGGGGCGATCGCCGCCGAGGCGGGAATCGCACTGACCACGCTCGTGCAGCGGGGACCCACGCTGGAGGACATCTTCATCGAGCTGGTGCGGGGCGGCAAGCATGCGCCCCGAGAGGTCGCCACCACGGCGATCGCTCTGCCCGCGCCGGAGAAGGACGACGCTGCGACCGACACCGAGGCCGCGGCTCCGCAGCACACGAGCGACGAGGCCGATGCGACGCAGGCCGATGCCGGCGAGGCATCGATCGCTACCGCGCATGCCCCCGAGGGGTCCACTGCTGCCGCGGTGCTCGCCGACGTGTCGGCAGACGCCGCTGCGAACGATGCGGAGGCTCAGCACGGGACCGACGACACCGACCGCGACGAGGCTCCCGCCCCCTCCGCCGAACCGTCGTTCGACGACATCCTGTTCGGCACCGGGACCGAGCAGAACCCGGCAGCGCTCGAATCGGACCAGGCGGATGCAGACGGCGACGAGCACTCGGGACTCGAGGCCTTCTCCGACCTCGACGTCGACACCACCGAGGATGACGCGGAGGCCCCTTCCGACGTGGAGCCCTCCACCGATGGCGAGGACGACGCCGACCCGCGCTCCGAGGCCGTCAGTTCGATGCTCGCCGCCGCAGCGCGTGCGTATTACGAGGACGAGCCGAAGCAGTACCCTTTCGCGGCAGGCGAGGGTGAGGCGGAGGCGCACGGCGATTCCGGGTCTGTCGACGCGTCTACCGCGGCGGACGACTCGGAGAGCGCCGAGCACCCCGAGGGCGAGCACCATGAGCACCGCGAGGGCGAGCACCACGAGCACCACGAGGGCGAGCACCACGAGCACCACGAGGGCGAGCACC
>NZ_CAUQVQ010000036.1:0-26094 GCF_963521645.1 uncultured Microbacterium sp.
TCCTTGGACAGCAGCATGCCACCCAGCGCGCTCTGCTCTGCGAGGAGGTCGTGCGGCGGGGTCCGCTCGGGCGGACGCTTGCCGCCGAGGCGGTCCTCGGAGATGTCAGCGATCGACACAGTGTTCCCTTCGATGCGACGGGCGTGATGGGGCGCTGCCCGGATGTCGTGCTGCGCTGTCGCGGCCATTCGACGCCGTCTGCACAGCGAACCAGCAGCCTCCGACATCGGGTCGCTCGACCACGCTACGAGCGGCGATTTACGGTCGCAACACAGGCTGTGGATAACTATGTGGAAAGTGTGCGGAGAATTCCGGAGTGTCTGTGTACAACCGCTGTGGATAACCCGGTGGAGTACCTGAAATGCCAGACCCTTTATAGCAGCTGAACTGGCCTTCTTCGTTTCCCCATCCTGTGGATGAGAACGTGGTTCAACCGAGCGTTTAAGGTTTGTCCATCGTCTGGTCACATGTGCAGAACCTGGGGAAAGTCAAGCCGAGATTTCACCGGGCGCGTCACAGAACGCCACCAGTCGGAACACACGGTCATGACCAGCGGATTTGGTTCTCAGCGAGCCTTGCCGATCGAATCCGGAGACCTTCGGAACCCCTGCCTAGACTCGTTCGGGGAGGTCCTCGATGACAGAACTCGCCGCCACCACGAAAGCCGCCGGTGACCTGGCCGACGAATGGCAGACCGGGCTCCGCGACCTCGAGCGCTCGCTCGCGCAGGGGTGGCCGGGATGACCGAGGACCCGCGGCGGTTGCGCTGGGCGGTCAACGGAGCCCGGACCCTCCTGGTTCCCGCGGATGCCGTCGACGCCGCGCTCAGCGAGCTCGATCGCACGATGCGCTCGGCGCACTTCCGCCTCGATCCCTCGGCGACCGGCGCCCCGCGCGTCTACCGCCGCGGCTCCGCGATGGGCGACGTCCTGATCGGCGGAAGCGGCCTCTCGGTCATCACGAGCAGGCTCGGGCCGCTGTCGGCGAAAGGAGTGACGGTGGTCCATGTCGACGCACGGGATGCGTGGGCGCGGATCATCGTCTCTCTCGTGGCGGGTTCGCACGTCGGCGGCGAGTTCGTCGACGCGGTCGGGGATGCCGTGCGCGCCCTCGTGGCGCGCGGCGTTCCCCTCGACGATCAGGGCTGGTCGCGGGCGGTCGACGTGGATCCCGGGCTCCCCGCCCATCCTCACCGCGCTGCGGAGCTCGGCCTCACCTGACCACCGCATGCAGAATGCCCCCCGTCCCGGAGGACAGGGGGCATTCTCGAGAGGGCGTCGGGCCTACTTGGCGGCGACGACCTGCAGGGTGATGACAGCGGTCACGTCGTCGTGCAGACGAACCGTGGCCTCGTGCTCACCGGTGACCTTGATGGCCGATCCGATGTGCACCTTGCGCTTGTCGATCGAGCCGAGACCGGCTGCCGAGACCGCGTCAGCGACATCGGCGGTCTTGACCGAGCCGAACAGACGGCCCTCGTTGCCTGCCTTGACCGTGAGGCGCACCTTGGTGCCCTCGATGGTGTTCTTCAGGGCCACGGCCTCGTCGCGGTCGTGGATCGCGCGAGCCTGACGAGCAGCCTGGATCGATGCGACCTGCTTTTCGCCACCGCGGGTCCACGCCGTAGCGAAGCCCTGGGGGATGAGGTAGTTGCGGGCGTACCCGTTCTTGACCTCGACCACGTCACCGGCGCTTCCGAGCCCGGCGACCTCGTTCGTGAGAATCAGCTTTGCCATATCCGTACCCCTCAGCGGCCAGCGCCGGCGTAGGGCAGGAGAGCCATCTCGCGAGCGTTCTTGATCGCCTTCGCGATCAGACGCTGCTCCTGCACGGAGACACCGGTGATGCGACGGGCGCGGATCTTGCCACGCTCCGAGATGAACTTGCGAAGGGTCGCGACATCCTTGTAATCGATGAGACCGACCCGGATCGACTTCGCGGGAGCGGTGGGCTTGCCACCCTTCCGCGGCTTGCGGCGGTCGCCGCTCGACTTTCCAGCCATTGTTTTTCCTTAGTGATGAGACGGACCACCGAGTCTTTCGACGGACTCAGCGACCCGATCCAGAAGATTGTTCAGAAGGGGGTGTCGTCACCGAAGCTGCCCGGAGTGCTCCAGGCATCTGCGCTGGTCGACGAGCCGGGGGTGGACCACGGCTCCTCCGACACCTGCTGCTGCTGCGCGGGACGCGACTGTCCGCCGCCGCCACCGCCACCGTTGGACGCCGCCCGGGTGACCTGCGCGGTCGCGTACCGGAGCGAGGGGCCGATCTCGTCGACCTCCAGCTCGATAGCGGTGCGCTGGTTGCCCTCGCGGTCCTGGTAGGAGCGCTGACGCAGACGGCCCTGCGCCATGACGCGCATTCCCTTGGTCAGCGAACCCGCCACGTGCTCGGCGAACTCACGCCAGACCGACGCACGGAGGAACAGCGCTTCGCCGTCCTTCCACTCGTTGGCGGCGCGGTCGAAGTTCCGAGGCGTCGAAGCGATGGTGAAGTTCGCCACCGGCAGTCCGTTCTGCGTGTAACGCAGCTCGGGGTCGGCCGTGAGGTTTCCCACCACGGTGATGACTGTTTCGCCGGCCATGGAACTCAGGCCTTCGCAGCCTTGGCGGCCTTGCGGGCAGCCTTCTCCTCGGCGCGCTTCGCCTCGGAAGCGATCATCGCCTGAGCTTCCTCGGCGCGGAGCACCTTGGTGCGCATGATCTGCTCGTTCAGCTTGAGCTGACGGTCGAGCTCCTGCGTGGCCTCGCTGGTAGCGGTGAAGTTCACGACGGCGTAGATGCCCTCGGTCTTCTTCTGGATCTCATAAGCGAACCGGCGCTTGCCCCAGACATCGACCTTTTCAATCGAGCCACCATCGTTGGTGATGACCTTCAGGAACTTGTCGAGCGTGGGTGCGACCTGGCGCTCGTCGATCTCGGGGGTCAGAATGACCATGAGTTCGTACTGGTGCGTCACTTACCCACCTCCTTCGGACTAGAACGGCTTCCGGGACTTTCCCGGAAGCAGGAGGGTGTGTGCATGTCGTCTGCCATGACCTCCCGAGTGGAAGACATAGGGCAGACAACCTCGACAGTCTAGCCGAGATTCCTCGGGGCCGCCTCCACGCGGTGCGGCCGAGGCTTGGCATGCTGGTATGCGTGCATGGCGATCGACGCCGCGCGCACACGACCGAAGGGGGAAACATGATGCGTTCCAAGAAGTGGGGGGTCGGGCTCGCCCTGACCGCCGCCGTGCTGCTCACCGGATGCTCCGCGGGGGCCGAGGCGGGGCCCGACGAAGAGAAGCCCACCGCCGCGGCGGAGCAGGAGGAGACCGCGGCCCCTGCATCCGACTGCCCGGAACTCGCCGAGGGTGCCTCGGTGGACGGCGCCGCGCTCGGTGCCTGCATCACCGAGGCGATGTCCGACGCGGCCGGCTACGCGGGCACCACGACCGTGCTCGGCATGGAGTCGACCATGAAGTACAACCCGAGCGAGAAGGCCGTGGAGTCGATCTCGCCCATGGGTTCGCTCATCGTGATCGGCGACGACGTGTGGGTGAAGTCATCGACCAGCGACTGGCAGGCCGCCGACCCGGAGTCCTCCGACCCGGTCATCGCCGCCCTGAGCACCAGTGCCGCCAACCTCGAGGGCATCGACCCCGCCGAAGCCGCGGGCGGCCTGACGGGAGACTTCTCGGTGACCGGCACCGGCAGCCGTCTCGGCCAGGACGTCTTCCTCGTGACCGGCACGGCCGACATGCAGGGCGTGCCCGTCGACGTGGTCTATGAAGTGACGTCCGACTACGTGATCCTGGCCTCGACCGCATCCGCGAATGCCGGCGGCCAGTCCATCGAGACCTCGATGGAGATCACCGAGTGGGATGTGGCGCAGGAGATCGTCGCGCCGATCTGATCCACCGTCGCAGACCGCGGGCCGGGGCTTTCGCCTCGGCCCGTCGTCATACGGACGCCGTCGACGACATCCGGCGACGCTCCGCTGCCACGAGCGACACGACGACCAGGCCCGGCGCGATCACGATGAGCGGCGGGAGCATCCAGACCACCGTGATCGCCACCCCCAGTCCGAAGAGCACGAAGACGTCGCCGATCGGATCGTCGAGAAGCAGAGTGCGGCCGGCCCGCCAGAGATCGGACCACCGCGCTCGCGGATGCCACAGCGCGGCCGTCCGCAGCGACGCCACAGCGACGACGGCGGCGAGCGCGCCGCTCACCACCGCGAGAACCCTGCCGCCGGGCAGCAGGCCCTGCGCGCCGCCGATCGCATTGAGCACGAGCAGCCCGATCACGGTCGTCGACGCCGCTCCGAACCACCACCCGGAGCGGATCGCCTGCAGACCCCACCTGGCCAGCCGTGCGACCGAGTCCTGCTCGTGATCGAGGTGCGCGTCGAGGTGCCTGACACCTGCCGCGACCGCCGGGGCGAGAGTCACCAGCGGCAGCGACATGACGGCCACCCCGAGCCCGACGACGAGCATCTCCCCGAAGGCCGAGACGCCCGTTCCGCCGAAGCGCCGTTCGTCCCCCCGGCCGCGCGCACGTCGAGGCGCACTCATCCCTTGAGCCCTTCGGTCGCGACGCCCGAGACCAGGTATCGCTGGAACGCGAGGAAGAACACGACCACCGGCAGGAGCGCGAGGATCGCCATGGCCATCTGCGCCCCGTAGTCGCTCGTGGAGGTCTGGTCGACGTACAGCCGCAACGCGAGGGGCATCGTGTACATGCCGGGGTCCTTCAGATACAGCAGCGGCCCGAAGAAGTCGTTCCACGACCAGATGAACGCGAAGATCGAACTCGTCACCAGTGCGGACTTCATGAGCGGCAGGATCACGTAGGAGAAGGTGCGCACATGACCCGCGCCGTCGATGCGGGCCGCCTCGTCGAGGTCTCGCGGGAGCCCGCGGATGAACTGGATCATCAGGAACACGAAGAACGCATCGGCTGCGAGGAACTTGCCCAGGAGCAGCGGCCAGTACGTGTTGATCATGTCGAGCTGGTTGAACACGATGTACTGCGGGATGATCACCACGTGGAACGGCAGCAGCATGGTCGCGATCATGCACAGGAAGAACAGCCGGCTGCCGCGGAAGCGGATGCGGGCGAACGCGTATGCCGTGATCGAGCACGAGAGCACGATGCCGATGACCGACGCCAGCGCGAGGATCAGCGAGTTCGCCACGAACGTCCAGAACGAGACGCCGCCGATCCCCTGCAGCGCCTTGAGGTAGTTGTCGAACGAGAAGCTCTCGGGCACGAGGCTCACCGAGCCGATGATCTCGTTGCCCGGCTTGAACGACGACATGACCATCCAGACGGCGGGGTACAGGATGACGACGAGCACGGCCAGGGTGAGCACGTGGAAGACGACGGTCTTCGCGCCGTTCTGCCTGCGCCGGTTCGTCGCCTCTCGCAGCGCCCGCCCCGTCGTGCGATCGGTCGTGACCACCTCGGTGTGTGTGAGGACCTTGCTCATCGTTCGTCTCCTGCGTAGTGGACCCAGGCCTTCGAGCTGCGGAAGAGCATCACGGTGACGATCCCCACCACGATCACGAGCACCCAGGCCATGGCCGAGGCATAGCCCATCTGGAAGTCGCGGAACCCGCGCAGATAGAGGTAGAGCGTGTAGAAGAGCGTCGATCCCGCGGGTCCTCCGCTGCCGTTGGAGATGATGTACGCCGAGTTGAAGACCTGGAAGGCGTGGATCGTCTCGAGAAGCAGATTGAAGAACAGCACCGGCGACAGCATCGGGATGGTGATCGAGAAGAACCGGCGCACGGGCCCGGCACCGTCGACGGATGCCGCTTCGTAGAGCTCCGGCGGCACCTGCTTGAGTCCGGCGAGGAAGATCACCATCGGCGCTCCGAACTGCCACACCGTCAGCAGGATCAGCAGGGGCAGGGTGCGTGCGGGATCGCCGACCCACCCGCCCTCGGACGCGGGCGGGCCCCCGAAGAACGACCCGATCTGCGCGACGATCCCGTTGTCGATGAACATCGCCTTCCAGACGATCGCGATCGACACGCTGCCGCCGATCAGCGACGGGAGGTAGAACGCCGACCGATAGAAGCCCTGGCCCCGCCGCGGCACGTTCAGCAGCATCGCCACGGCCAGCGCGGCGATCAGCTTGAGCGGGGTGCCGACCAGGACGTAGATCCCGGTGACCTTGACCGCCTGCAGGAAGTTCGGGTCGGAGAACATCCGCGTGTAGTTGTCGACGCCGATGAACTCCGGGTCGTTGAACAGGTTGTAGTCGGTGAAGGACAGGAACAGCGAGGCGACCATCGGCCCCGCCGTCAGGGCGAAGAAACCGATGAGCCACGGGCTGAGGAACAGATAGCCCGCTCTCGTCTCTCGACGAGCGCGCAGGTTCGTGCGCGTCCTGACCGGTCGAGCCGGGGCGGTGGCTGCGGGAGCAGTCATGGAGTCGTCCTTTCTCCTGCATCCGGGCTCTGCAGCCCAGCGGCAGGGTCGTGCGAGACGGTCAGGATCCGAGAACCAACGACATCTCGGTGAACAGCTCCTGCGCGAACTGCTCGGTCGTGATGTCGCCGTAGCGCAGCTGCTCGTGCAGTTCGCCCCACTTGGCCTCGATGGTGCCGTAGCCCGCGGGCAGGATCGGGTAGCTGGCCGTCATCTCGTCGTCGATCGAGGCGAGATAGTCGAGGTTCACGGTGTCGGCGGGGGTCTGATCGATCGCGGCACGCCCCTCCTCTGTGGGCGGGGTGCCGAGCGAGGTGCCGAAGATCTCGGCGACCTGGGGAGACGTGGTGAGGAAGTTCACGAACGCCGCCGCGGCCTGCTGCTGGTCCGAGTTCTTCGCGACGCTCAACAGCATGCTGGGCTTGGGAGCGAGCACATGCGCGTCCTGACCCTTGTCGAGCGGAGGCTGGACCATGCCGATGTTCTCGGTGCCGGCATCCGTCATCCCCTGCAGCACCGTGGTCGAGAAGTTGAACCAGATCGCGGCCTCCCCTGCGAGGAAGCCGCCGCTCGGCGACAACGCGACGCTGCGCTCGACCGGGTAGAAGTCCCCGTCGTCGCGGAGGTCGGCCGCGCTGTCGAGGTACGAGATCACGTCGTCCTCGTCGAAGGCGGGAGTGCCGTCCTCCTCGAAGACCGGGTTGTCGTCCTGCATCAGGTGATAGATGAAGTTCGGCAGACCGCCCGTGTAGTCCTCCGCGCCGTAGATGCGGGGATCGGACCCGCCGCCCGCCTCGTTGACCTCGAGGATGAAGTCGTTCAGCTCGTCCCACGACATGTCGTCGGTCGGGTAGTCGATGCCGAACGAGTCGAGGAGGTCCTTGTTGTACATCATCGACCAGGCGTTGGTGCCCAGAGGGACGCCGACCAGCTGGTCGTCGACCGTGCCGGAGCCCAGCACCTGGTCGTTGATGCCGTCGAGCGGCAGCAGCGTGTCACGGTAGGGCGTGAGGTCGGCGAGCAGGTTCTTGCTCGCGTACTCGCCGAGATAGCCGGCATCCATCATCACCACATCGGGAAGCGACTTCCCGGCGGCCTCCGTGTTGCGTGCGGTCCAGTAATCGCCCCACGCGTTGAAGTTGCGCACGACTTCGACGTTCGGGTACTCCTCGTTGAAGAGCGCCACGACCTGCTCGAACCGATCGGCCCTGTCTTCATTGCCCCACCACGAGAAGCTGATCTCCGCAGCCGTGTCCTCGTCGAACGTCACCTCCGTCGGGGCATCGTTCGAACCTCCGCTGCATCCGGCGAGCACCAGGGTGGTGACGCCGGCGACGGCGAGCAGTGCGGGCAACCTCTTGGACATGGGATCTCCTCATTGAGCGGGCCGGGGCCCTGTGGGTCGTGCACGGCGGCGTGGTGCGGCCGCCGATGGGAACGGTGCGCGGTCGGTCAGTGCTCGCTCGTGCCCTGGATCAGGGCGCGGAAGGTCGCGAACGGAAGCTTCGGCTCTCTCGCCTCGGTGAGCAGGCCGTTGCGCTCCTGCATGGTGTCGGTGAGCTGGGTCCAGCACCAGCCGGCGAGTCCCTTCGGTCGCCCGCGGAAGCCTCGGGTGCCCGACTGCACTGCCCCGAGGATCTCCCCGAGCATGCGCGTGAAGTCCTCGGCGCCGGATGCCTCCGAGTACCCCCACGAGTCGGTCGGGCTGTCGTCGACCGCCCACTTCACGCCGCCGAACTCCGTGAGCATGACGGGCTGCCCGGTGTCATGGGTCCCCGCGAGGCGGATCCGCCGGCCGGCCGGACCGATGCCGCCGATGTAGTCGCGGAGAGCCGACTCCTCGATGTCGTAGCGGTCGGCGAGCACCTGACCGTCGGCCTCGTAGTCGTGCAGAGTCCAGAGATCGGAGGTGCCGAGTTCCCAGCCGTCGTTCGAGATGACGGGGCGGCTCGGGTCCAACGCTCTGGTCAGGTGGTACAGCCCCTCGGCGAAGGCGCGCTGATCCGCGCGGGACGCGATGTGCTGCACGCCCCAGCTCTCGTTGAGCGGCACCCACGTGATGATGCTCGGGTGGGCGCGGTCGCGGACGACGGCTTCGGTCCACTCGGCCGTCGTGCGCCGCACCGCCTCGGTCGAGAACGTGTAGGTGGCCGGCATCTCGCCCCAGACGAGCAGGCCGAGCCGATCGGCCCAGTACAGGAAGCGCTCGTCCTCGATCTTCTGGTGCACGCGCACCGAGTTGAACCCGAGCTCGCCGATCAGTTCGGCCTCGCGGCGCAGAGCGTCGGCCGAGGGCGCGGCGAGATGCGATTCGGGCCAGTACCCCTGGCTCAGCACCGACCGCAGCGTGACGGGTCGATCGTTGACGAGGAGCGCGCCCTGATCCCAGCCCACCGAGCGCAGTCCGAGGTAGCTCGCGCAGGCATCGGTCTCGTCGTCCTCGGTCTCGACCCGCACCCACGCGTCGAGCAGCACCGGGTTCTCGGGCCGCCACAGCAGGTGTTCGTAGTGCTGGCCGTTGCGCTGCCCGTCGAGGGGGAAGGTGAGCGTCGTGCTCGTGTCGTTCGCGAGCACGCTGGCGGATCCCAGGATCAGCCCGTCATGCGCGATCTGCACGTGGACGACGCTGTCGGCGCGACGGCTGAGCGACACGTCGACCGTGACGGTTCCCGCGGTCAGATCACACGTCCAGTTGATCGCCGTGACGTGCTGCGGTGCGACCGACTCGAACCAGACGGGCTGCCAGATGCCGGTGGTGCGGTGGTACCAGATCGCATGCGGGTCTTCGTGCCAGTCCTGCTTTCCTCGCGGCTGCGCGAGATCGTGGGGATCATCCTCCGCGCGCACGACGATGACGTGCTCGTCGAGCGAGAGGTCGAGCGCGTCGGTGATGTCGACGGCGAACGGCGTGTGCCCTCCCTCATGCGACCCCACCGCTGCCCCGTCGACCCATACCGTGGCCCGGTGGTCGACGGCACCGAAGTGCAGGACGGCGCGTCGCTGCGGAGTGTGGGCTGCGGCGTCGAGATCGCTCGCGGTCAGCGCACGCCGGTACCAGACCACGGGGTGGAAGCCGGTCGCGCCGATGCCCGAGGCCGGTGATTCGGGAGGGAAGGGCACGCGGATGCGGTCGGGCAGCTCG
Organism: uncultured Microbacterium sp.; assembly: GCF_963521645.1. Lineage (GTDB taxonomy): Bacteria > Actinomycetota > Actinomycetes > Actinomycetales > Microbacteriaceae > Microbacterium. The sequence goes on from NZ_CAUQVQ010000036.1 coordinate 9,563, forward strand.
CGTCCGTCATGCCAGTGCTCGCCGAGTCCGCTGTCGGAGTCGTCGTGCGCGAAGCCCCACTCGCCGTCGAGTTCGACGAACGAGTCGCGCACCAGTTGCGGGCGCGGGCGCGCGGTCTCCAGTCGACTCGCCCTGATGCTCTCGATCGCTCGGTCGGCGTCTCGCAATGCCACGTGCGGCTCCCTCTTCCGGTCGGCCAGGGCCGACCCTTCGTCATCGAACTCGTCCCTCCGCTCCGAGGGATGAACTGGTCCGGAAAGCGCATTCCGTTCCACGTTGAACTACACGATAGTTCCACGTTGAACTAACGTCAACCACTAAACTCGGATCGAGGAGCTCGCACGTTCTCGCGACCTCTCGACCGGATGAGAGGATGCTCCCGATGCCTCGTGTGACCCTCGCCGACGTCGCCGCGCGCGTGGGCGTGAGCGCGAAATCCGTCTCGAACGTCGTGAACGGCACGGGGTGGGTGGGCGACGAGTTGAGACAGCGCATCCTCACCGCGATCGACGAGCTCGGCTATCGCCCCAATCTCGCGGCGCGGCAGCTGCGCAACGGTCGCAGCGGGCTCATCGCGCTCGTCCTCCCCGATCTGCGCGAGCCCTACTTCGCCGAGTTCGCGTCGCAGTTCGTCACCACCGCGCAGAAGCGGGCGCTCACGGTGCTGATCGCGCAGACCGGAGGCGACAGGGCGAGCGAGTCGGCGCTGATGGCAGGCGAAGGCCTCCCGGCTCTCGACGGCATCGTCATGAGCCCGCTCGCGCTCACCGCCGCCGACGTCGCGAACCGACCCGCCGCGCCGCCTCTCGTGCTGATCGGAGAACAGGCGGAGTCGCTGGTCGGCGCGACCGCACACCACGTGGGCATCGACAACGTGTCGGCTGCGGCGGCGGCGACGTCGTACCTGCTCGAGAGCGGACGACGACGCATCGCCGCAGTCGGCGTGCAGCATTCGGGTCCCACGGCGACCTCGAGACTCCGTTTCGAGGGCTACCTCCGCGCTCTGCACGAGGCCGGCATCGAGCCGGATCCCTCGCTGTACGCCACCGTCGAGCAGTTCAACAGAGCAGAGGGCTCCACGGCGGTCGAGCGTCTGATCGAGAGCGGCACCGCATTCGACGCCCTGTTCTGCTTCAGCGACAGCCTGGCGCTCGGCGCTCTCTACACGCTCGGCAGCCGCGGCATCCCGGTGCCCGATCGGGTGCAGGTCATGGGGTTCGACGACATCGAGGAGGGCGGATTCCACATCCCGACCTTCTCGACGGTCGACCACGGCGTCGAGAAGGCGGCATCGACCATCCTCGACATCCTCGCGGACCCCGTCCCGTCGTCGGGCGCCCACCACGAGATCCCGTACAGCCTCATCCCGCGCTGACCGGACGCGGATGCTTCGGTCGACGGCCGGCGCGACGTGCATTCGCCCTCGCTGCGAAGGAGATCTCGCGCATCGAAGGACCGATCTGCGGTATCCGTCCTTCGATGCGCGAGATCTCCTTCGCAGTGCGCGAGCTCCTTCGCAGCAGGCGCAGGGCGCAAGCTCCTTCGCAGCGGGCGCAGCAGTCGCAGCAGCCTCAGTCGAGGACCGGCGCGACCTCCGACCAGATCGCGCGCTCCTCGCTCGACGGAGCGGCAGGGATGCGGCCCGCACCGTCGGGCTCGGGGATCGCCGCGAGCAGCGCCTGCGTGTACGGATGCTGCGGGGCAGCCCACACACGATCGGTGGCGCCCGCTTCGAGCACACGCCCGGCGAACATCACGAAGGTGCGGTCGGCGATGCGGCGCACCACGGCGAGGTCGTGCGAGATGAAGAGCATCCCGGCGCCCGCCTCCGCGACGAGATCGCGCATGAGACCCGCCACGCTGGTCTGCGTCGACGCGTCCAGAGCCGAGATCGGCTCATCCGCGACCAGCAGCGAGGGGCGTGCCGCGAGGGCGCGGGCGATCGCGAGCCGCTGCTTCTGCCCGCCCGAGAACTGATGCGGGAAGCGCGTGGCGACCTCGGTCGGCAGCCCGACCCGATCGAGCCATTCCGCGACGGTCGACCCCTCGGCACCGCGGGCGCGAGCGGTCGCGATGCCGTCGGCGATCTGGTCGCCCACACGACGTCGGGGGTTGAGCGACGTCGACGGATCCTGGAACACCATCTGGATGCCGGTGAGCGCGAGGTCGCGCCGACGGATGCCGAGCGGCTTCACCGGCGCATCGTGGAAGCGCACCTCTCCCCCGGCCAGCTTCTCGATGCCGACGACCGCGCGGGCGAGGCTCGACTTGCCGCTGCCGGACTCGCCGACGAGCGCCACGGTCTCTCCGGGCGCGACGGTCAAGGAGACGCCGTCGACGGCGACCACCGGCGGGCTGCCGGGGTAGCGGACGACCACGCCCTGGGCGTCGAGCACGGCGACGTCACTCATCTGCGGCCTCCTCTTCGACAGGCGTCACGGCGGCATCCGCCCTCACCGGGTCGACCAGAGCCGGATCCGGTGGGGCGACCTCGAGCTTCGACCCGGGCAGCGCCGCGAGCAGCGTGCGGGTGTACTCGTGCTGCGGGTCGCGGAACAGCGTCTCGCGGTCGGCCCGCTCGACGATGCGCCCGTTCTTCATCACCGCGACCTCGTCGGCGATCGCACTCATGACGCCCAGGTCGTGCGTGACGAGCAGCACGGCGAGCCGGCGTTCGATCGCGAGTTCGCGCAGCAGCGTCAGGATGCCCGCCTGCACGGTGACGTCGAGCGCCGTGGTGGGCTCGTCGGCCAGCAGCACCTCGGGGTCGCATGCGAGAGCGCACGCGATCGCGATGCGCTGGCGCTGACCGCCGGAGAACTGGTGCGGGTAGCGCTTCAGCGCGGCATCCGGATTCGGCACCTGCACGGTCTCGAGCAGTTCGATCGCTCTGGCCTTCGCGGCCTCGCCCCGCAGCCCGAGGTGTACGCGCATGTGGTCGGTGAGCTGTCGCCCGATCGGCAGCTGCGGGTGCAGCGACGCCGAGGGATCCTGGAAGATCATCGCGATGCGTCGGCCGCGGATGCGGTTGAGAGCCCGGCGACGCATGCCGACCAGCTCCTCCCCCGCGAGCAGGATGGACCCGCCGGTGCGCGCCTGCCGCGGCAGGAGCCCCAGCACAGCGAGCGACGTGAGCGTCTTGCCCGAGCCGGATTCGCCGGCGAGGCCGTGGATCCGCCCTGCCTCGAGGTCGAGGGAGACGCCGTGCACGAGCGGCCGGCCGATGTCGATGGTCAGATCGCGGATGCTCAGCGCAGGAGTGCGCGACTGCGCGGTCATGCTGCCGCTCCCTTCGCGGATGCGACGTGCTCGGCCTGCTTCTCGTGCGTGACCTCGGCCGTCGGGTCGAGGATGTCGCGCATCGCGTCGCCGAGGAAGTTGAAGGCGAGCACCACGGTGAGGATCGCGAGCCCCGGGAAGACCCCGAGCCACCAGGCGTCGAAGTTCTGCATGGCCGCGGAGATCATCGAGCCCCATTCGGCGGTCGGAGGCTGCGCACCCAGACCGAGGAACGACAGGCCCGACAGCAGCAGGATCGCCGCACCGATGTCGAGCGTCGCTAGCACCAGCACGGGGCCGGCGATGTTCGGCAGGATGTCGACGAACAGCGTGCGCAGCGGCGAGTGGCCGAGCAGGCGTCCGGCGATCACGTAGTTCTGACCACGGAGGCCGAGCACGATGCTGCGAGTGACTCGCGAGTACTGCGGCCACGAGACGACGATCGCCGCGATCACCGCGTTGAACAGCGACGGCCCGAGGGATGCCGCCACGACCATCGCGAGGATCACCGTCGGGAACGCCATGAACAGGTCGGTGATGCGCATGAGCGTCTCGTCGACCCAGCCGCCGAAGTATCCGGCGACGGCTCCGATCACGGTGCCGATGATCATCGCGGCGATCACGAGCATGAGCGCGAGCGGCAGGCTCACGGTGGCTCCGGTCATCAGGCGCGAGAAGATGTCGCGGCCGTTACCGTCGGTGCCGAGCAGGGTGTCGATCCCCGGCTCCTGCAGTCGGGGCAGCACCTGCGCGTTGGGGCCGAACGGCACCCACCACTGCGCCGTGAAGGCCACGATGATCCAGGCGCCCGCGATCACGGTGCCGATCACTCCGAGCGGCGTGCGCCAGGCGCGCGGCCAGCGGAAGCGGAACCGCCAGGGGCCGGATGCCGAGTCGATGCGGCTCATGCGATCCTCACTCTCGGGTCGAGGACGCCGTAGAGCAGATCGACGACGAAGTTGATGAGGAGGTAGATGACTCCCACGACGAGACCGACGCCCATGATGCCGGGGAGGTCGAGGTTGGCGGCCGAGTTGTAGGCGTAGGTGCCCAGGCCGGGCCACGCGAACACCGATTCGACGAGCACCGTGCCCGAGAGCAGTGAGCCGAACGCGACGCCCACCACGGTGAGGATCGGGAGCGACGCTCCGCGCAGCACGTAGTCGAGGATCACGCGCATCGCGGGGAGGCCCTTCGATCGGGCCGCCCGCACGTAGTCGCTGCCCAGGACCTCGAGCACCGACGTGCGGATGAACCGCGTGAGCAGGCCGATCGTCACGAGAGACAGCACCATGACCGGAAGAGCCAGGTGGGCGAGGGCGTCGGCGAATCCGACGCCGTCTCCGTTGAGGAGGTAGTCGACCGTGTAGAGCCCGGTGATGCGGGGCGGCGGGGTGATCGACGGCGAGATGCGACCGGAGCCGGGCGCGATGCGCAGTTCGAGGAAGAACACGTAGAAGCTGACCAGCGCGAGCCAGAAGGTCGGGACGCTCAGGCCGATCAGCGTCACGATGCGGATCACCTGGTCGGTCACGAGCCCGCGCCGATAGGCCGCAAGGGTTCCCAGCACGATGCTCACGGCGAGGCTCAGGATGATGGCCCCGATCGCGATCTCGATCGTCGCCGGCACCGCGGTGGCCAGGTCGCTGGTGACCGGGCGACCGGTCACCAGCGACGTGCCGAGGTCTCCGCGGAGGAGATTGCCCATGTAGATGAAGTACTGCACGAAGAGGGGCTGATCGAGGCCCTGGGCCTTGATGAACGCCTCTCGCGTCTCGGGATTCTGCGAAGCTCCTTCTCCGAGCGCCGCCGACACGGGGTCGCCCGGCACGAGGTTCGTCAGCGCGAAGGTCACGATCGTGACCCCCACGAGCAGGAGCAGCGAGGTGCCGATCCGGCGCAGCAGGTATCCGACGAGCGGCGACCTGCGACGCTGAGCCTGCCGTCGCACGGCCACCGTCGTCATCAGTCAGCCCCGATCAGCCGGCAGGCGTGATCTCGGCGATGTCCATCTCCCACACCGAGTTGTACACGGCGCCGGTGACGGCATCCGCCGTGGCGATGTTGCGGCCGGGGACGATCAGCGGCACGAACGGACCCTCCTCCTGCATCGCCTCGGCGAACGAGGTGAAGGCCTCGCTGCGCTGGGCTTCGTCGGTCGCGGCGGCCGCACCGGCCGCGATGCCCGCGATCTCGGGGTTGGCCTCGGCGGCCCAGCCGGCGCGCAGACCGACCTTGAGTCCGGGAGCGAACGGGAGGAAGTTGGCCGAGTCGGCGTAGTCCGGGCCCCAGAACCACAGGCCGAAGCCCTCGGTGCCGTTGACGTAGGCGTCGAGTTCGGTGGCGAACGGCGCGGGGGCGAGTTCGACGGCGATGCCGGCATCCTCGAGCTGAGCCTGGATGCGCTCGGCGAGCGGGGTGAACTCCACGCCGCCGACCGGGTAGTCGTTCGGGAACTGCAGCTTCAGGGTCTGACCCGTGTAGCCGGCCTCGGCCAGAGCGGCCTCGGCCTTGTCGAGGTCCTGCTCGACGCCGGCCTCGAGGGCGCCCTCGAATCCGGGCGGGATGACACCGGTCGCCTGCACCGCACCGGCACCGGCGAGCTCGAGCAGCGCGTCGTAGTCGAGCGCGTAGCGGATCGCCTCGGCGATCTTGACGTTCGCGAGCTCGCCCGCGACGGCCTCCGACTGGTTCAGGAGCAGGAAGATGGTCTGCCCGGACGGCACGGAGTCGACGTTCAGTCCGTCGCCGAGTCCCGAGACCTGGTCGCCGTTGAGGTCCATCGCGACCATCGAGTCGCCGCCCTTGAGGTTCGCGAGCTGGGTCGCGCTCTCCGAGACGTTGCGCACGACGACGCGGCCGTAGGCGGCCTCCTCATCGCCGTTGTACTCGTCGCTCTTGGTCAGCACGACCTGCGACGACAGGTCGAGGGTGTCGAGCACGAACGGACCCGAGCCCGCGGACTCGCCGTCGAGGAAGCTCTGTGCGCTGTCGGATCCGTCGATCGACCCGCCGTTCTCGATCACGACATCGGAGTTGACGATGCCGAGCGCCGGGTTGGCGAGGATCGCCGGCAGCTGCAGCAGCGGCGTCTCGGAGGTGATCGAGATCGTCTTGTCGTCGACCTCGGTGATCGTGAGGCCGCCGAGGAGGAAGTTCGGCTTGGCGTCGGTCATCCCCTGGATGCGCTGCAGGGTGAACACGACGTCCTTCGCCTCGATCGGCGAGCCGTCCGAGAAGACCCGGTCGCCCTCGAGGGTGAAGGTGAACTCGGTCGCCTCGTCGTTCTGCTCCCACGACGCGAGACCGGGGACGGGAGTCGAGACGTCGGAGCCCTCGAAGTCGACCAGGGTCTCGTAGAGCGCCTTGGCGATCATGTTGCCGGTCGGGTCGTAGGTGTGACCGGGGTCTGCGGTCTCGATCGAGAACGCGGTGTCGATCACGAGAGAGTCGGAACCGGCGGAATCTCCGCTGTTGTTCGCCGAGTTGCCACCGGAGCAACCAGCGAGAGCGAGGAGCGCGACGGCTCCGATCGCGATGACGGACGTGCTGCGACGTGACGACATATGGGCCTCCAGGGGCAAGGAGTTCATCGGGTTCGGTCGACGCCGGGTGGACGACCGGTGATCAGATTCGCATTGTATGGGACTATGTGTCCAGCAAGAATGCAGACGCCATCACAGTCTGTCCAAGACCCGGCCCGTGAGGAGCATTGTGTCCACCAAGAGCGACGAAGCTACGAGGCAATCTGGACGAAGTGCCGCCCCGCTGGACGACATCGGATACAGAATCCTCGAGACGCTGCGCGATAACGGTCGTATCTCGATCGCCGCGCTCGCCGAGACCGTGGGCATCTCTCGGGCCAACGCGTACACCCGGGTCGAGAACCTGATGCAGGACGGCGTCATCACCGGCTTCAGCGCACAGGTCGATCATGCCAAGGCCGGGCTGTCGATCGGCGCGCTGGTCTTCGTCACGGTGCATCCGCAGGCGTGGGCGTCTTTCCGCGACCGCATCGTCGAGATGCCCGACGTCGAGTGGTGCGCCATCACCACCGGCGAGCACGACGCCATGCTGCTCATCCGTGCAGTCGATGTGAGCGGTGTGCACGAGTTCTCCACCGGCGTGATCGCGCAGCTGCCCGAGGTGCGCACGGTCGTCAGTGTGGTGGTGCTCGACGAGGTCGTCCGTCGCTCGTTCCTGCTTCCGAGCGATCTTCCCGAGCGCGAGTCGCAGGCGCCGCTCGGCATGACGCGCTGGACGCCGGCATCTCCCGGACGCGACACCCTGCCGCCTCGCTGAGCCCCGCCCCGCCCCACCCCCCGGTCGTTGAGCGAGGACGGCGCAGCCGCCCGAGACGAAACGCCCCGCCCCACCCGGTCGTCAAGCCACGACGGCGAAGCCGCCCGCCCCACCCGGTCGTTGAGCGAGGACGGCGAAGCCGCCCGAGACGAAACGCCCCGCGATCAGACCCCGGCGACCTCTTCGCACACGCTGAGCTGCGGCAGGCCGTGCATCTCGTAGTGCTCGACGAGTCGGATGCGTCCGTCGTCCGTGAGTTCCAGCTCGCTCTCGCCGCTGCCCGTCACGACGGTGCCGTCGGCGACGAGCACGTGCACGAACGACACCCAGATGGTGTCGCCGGTGCGGGTGCCGACGAAGCGGCCGAAGGTGACCGTGTCACCGGAGTAGTCCCCCCAGATCGCCCCGTCCTTCTCCCGGTACACGAACTCGCTGGGTGCTGCGGGGTCGACCGCGGAGGTGGTCGAGGAGACCATCAGGAACCGGCGGCCGTCGAGGGAGGGGATGGGTGCAGAGGAGCTCACGTTCCGATTATGGAGGCGCGCGCGGCGCCCGTCAGCCATGCCCCAGAAGCGTCTGCTGCGCCCCATCGCCCGTCATGCCCGGCGAGACGAAAGCACCGACCCGCGGCGGCATTGGGTGGGTTTCGTCTGACCGCCGATACGAGGTCGAGTCGCCGCGGCCCCGCCGCGCCCCCGGACGATGCCACCGGCCCCGGGTACCGTGGAGCGCATGCACTGGATGCCTGACACCTCGGCCGGCGAGTGGCTGCGCGAGCGCCTCGACAGCCCCGGGAACGCGACCGTTCATACGGTGGTTCCGCACGGTTTCCCGGCCTACGCGCGCATCCTGCACCCTGCGATCGTGCGCTCGCTGCCCGACCGCCCGGTGCCCACGTACGACGATTACGACCGCATGACCGCGGCCGATCAGCAGTCGATCCTCGACCGGTTCGTCGATCGGCCGTCGACCTGGGCCGAGGCGGCATCCGTCTTCGGCACGACCCTGCATCCGCTCGCGCAGTGGTCGCGGATCGTGCGCACACCGCCGGACGGAGACTGGACCGCGCGCCTCTCCCCCGACGGTCGCGAGTTCACGGCGCCGATCGAAGGTTTCCTGTCGGCCGAGATGGTGGCGACGATCGCCACGCATCTGGTCTCGTACACACGCACTCCGGATGCCGGTGTCGTCGCGCTCTGGGAGGGGACGGGGGGCCTGCTCGGTCACCTGGGGCACCGCCCTTCGCGCTCGTTCCTCAGCGTCGGCGACGACCCGAATCACCGGGCGATGCTGGATCGCAGCATCCGCGATCCCCTCAACAACGCCTTCCGCACGCACACCTGGCAAGAGGGCATCCTGTCGCGGGAGATCTCGGAGGGGCCGAGATTCACCCTGCCCGACCGCGACCACGTGCTGTTCCGCGGCGATGTGAGCGCGTTCGCTCGAGCGGACTGGATCCTCGACGTGCCCTGGCGCGATCGCGAGGGTGAGGCGCACGGCTTCGAGCCCTCCGCGCAGAGTCCCAGCATCCTCTGGCCCGACGACCACGCCTGGGTCATGGTCAGCGATGTCGACGCCGACTCGACGATCGTCGCGGGATCCCCCGAACTGATCGCGGAGCTCTGCGCAGACGCGCAGCTCGAGGCCTTCCCGATCTCCGAGGGCGCCCGTCTGACGTGGGATGCCGACGAGGTGAACCGGTGAGCGCGGCGCACCCCGCTCCGCTGTTCGACGGGCGTCCGCTCACCGATCCGGTCGATCCGCGCGCAGTCGGCGCCTTCAACGCCGAGCTCCGCTCCCGGGGATCGACGGGTCTCCAGGCCTCATCGATCATCGCTCTCGCGGTGATCGCGATCGTGACGGTCATCGCGATTCCGATCGTGGTGTCGACCGCGATCTCGATCCTGAACTCGCCCGGTTCGTCCGGTTTCGCGGGTCTGGTCCTTCTCGTGTTCCTCGGCATCGGCGTCGCCGTCGCCGCGGCCGCCGTGGTCAGCTGGCGTCGTTCGCGCGTGACGCGCTACCGCCTCGACGCGTTCGCGCGCGCGAACGGCATGTCCTACGAAGCCCGCGTCTCGGATCCTCGTCTTCCGGGGATGGTGTTCGGTCTCGGCCACTCGCGAGTGGCGACCGATCTGGTGCGCGGCGACCGACCGCGGTTCGTGGAGTTCGGCAACTTCCAGTACACGACGGGATCCGGCAAGAACGCGACCACGCACCGATGGGGCTACGTCGCCGTGAAGCTCGACGTCCCTCTGCCGAACATCGTGCTCGACGCCAAGGGGAACAACGGTTTCGGCTCGAACCTGCCCGCCGCCTTCCAGCGCGAGCAGCGCCTGTCGCTCGAGGGCGACTTCGACCGGTACTTCACCCTCTACTGCCCGACCGGGTACGAGCAGGACGCCCTCTACCTGTTCACGCCCGACATCATGGCCCGTTTCATCGACAACGCCGCCGAACTCGATGTCGAGATCGTCGACGACTGGCTCTTCCTCTACACGCAGCGCAGGGTGACGACCCTCGATCCGGCCAACTGGGCCTGGCTGTTCGGCACCGTGGGCGCGCTGTTGACCAAGTTCGAGCAGTGGGCCCGGTGGCGCGACGACCGACTGCTGGCCGAGAGATCGACCGCCGCCGCGACGGGTTCCGGTTCGACGGCGTCGCCTGCCGCATCCGGTCCGCTGCCCTTCGCCGCGCCCGCGGGCATGCTCGCACCGCCACCCGGAGTGGCGCACGAGGGGCGTCGGCTCAAGCGCAGCGGCCGCTGGCTGCCGCTCGTGCTCGCGGTGGGCTTCATGATCTTCTGGATCTGGTCGCGGTCAGTCTGACGCGCCGTCCCGAGGCGGGTTGTGGGGGTGGGTGCTGACTGGGGATCAGCGGTCCCACCCCATCCCCCCTCGGGATCAGAAGGAGATCTGACTCTCCCTCTGCAGGACGGTCGAACCGTCCGACGCGGAACCAGCTGGGGACTGGCGTATCAACGCGTTAGGCACAACGGTATACCGGAAAACGTTGCACGAGATTGCGGCGGATGATCCCGGAGGCGCCGCATCGAAACCCCTGCGAATCGCGTACCGCCCGCGCAGTTTCGCCGTGATTTTCGTGCATCCGCCCGAATTCCGGCTCACCCGGGAAGCGATGGGCGGATGCGCGCGTTACCCCTCGTGACGGTGGCGGCCTGCCCTCTCCCTGCATGCATGAGAATGGAAATGATGTCTGAACGCGAAGCCCACACCCTCTGGCAGTCCTCCCGCCGCGACGCGGTGACCGGCCCGACCGGCAACCTCGCCCTGATTGAGACGCGATGGACCGGCGACGAGCCCGATCTCGCCGCGGCACAGGATGCCGCCGCCGCCACGGTCGTGGCGACACCGGTCCAGCGCACGAACATCGAGACCGGTGCGGCCGAGCACGGACTGCGCCTGTGGGATGCCGACGCACCCGCGATCCGCGCCTTCGACCGCATCGACACCTACGACTACGACCCGGCGTGGGTGCTCGAGGGACACTTCACCCCCGTCTCCGGCGACCGCCGCGTGTCTTTCGAGCACATCCGCGACAACGGAGGCACGCGCGACCTGGTCGTCCCCGGGGACATCCGTCTCAAGCTCGACGGCCGCGAATACGACCTCGCGGCGTTCGACGACGGCGGCACCCTGCTGCTCGTGTTCGGCGATGAGACGAACGGGTCGGAGACCTACGGATCGGGCCGTTTCCTGTTCGTCGAGCTGCGCGACGACGCAGGCTCCGTGACGCTGGACTTCAACCGCGCCTTCGTGCCGCCGTGCGGGTTCAGCGCCCAGTACAACTGCCCGCTGCCGCCGGCATCCAACCGCTTCCCCCTGCCCATCCGAGCAGGCGAGAAGAACGTCGTCTTCCACGACGGCTTCGACATCTACGCGGCCTGATCCGCACACCCTCACCCTGGAGCACTCATGAGAAGAACCCGCATCCTCGGCGCGCTCGGCGCCGTGGCCACGCTCGCCCTCGTGGCCGGATGCGCCTCGGGCGCGAGCGACGATGCCTCGAGCGAAGACGCGACGATCTACATCGGCTCGCTGTACGAGCCGACCAACCTCAGCAACACGCAGGGCGGCGGCCAGGGTGTGACCGAGGCACTGACCGGCAACGTCTACGAGGGTCTCTACCGGCTGAGCGACGACGGCGAGGTCGAGCCGCTCCTCGCCGAAGACGCGCAGGTGTCGGACGACGGCCTCACCTACACGATCACGCTGCGCGACGACGTGACCTTCCACTCGGGTGACCCGCTGACCTCCGCCGACGTTAAGTCGAGCGTCGAGGCGGTCACCGCCGAGGACTCGGTCTCTGCCCGCAAGTCGAGCTTCACGACCATCGCCGACATCTCGACCCCCGACGACCAGACCGTCGTCTTCACGCTGTCGCAGCGGTCGATCTCGTTCCTCTACAACCTCAGCTACGTCTGGGTCGTGAACGACGAGGCCGGCGACATCACCGGGTCGGAAGACGGCACGGGCCCCTACACGCTCGACGAGTGGAAGAAGGGCTCCACCCTGACTCTCGAGCGCTGGGACGACTACTGGGGCGAGCCTGCCAAGAACGCCGAGGTCGTGTACACGTACTTCACCGACGCGACCGCCGAGAACAATGCCCTGGCCACCGGCGAGATCGACGTCATCACCAGCGTGCAGAGCCCCGATTCGCTCGCGCAGTTCGAGGGCGACGACTATGTGATCAGCGAGGGCACCTCGACCACGAAGGAGCTGCTCGCATTCAACGACCGCACAGCCCCCTTCGACAACGCGCTCGTGCGCAAGGCGATCTACTCGGCCGTCGACACCGAGAAGCTGCTCGAGTCGATCTGGGGCGACTACGGCACGCTGATCGGCTCGATGGTGCCGCCGACCGACCCCTGGTACGAAGACCTCACCGCCGTGAACCCCTACGACGTCGAGCTCTCGAAGGACCTGCTCGCGCAGGCCGGCTACGCCGACGGCTTCACGTTCACGCTCGACACCCCCAGCTACGACCCGCACCCCGCGGTCGCGGAGTTCCTGCAGTCGCAGCTCGCCGAGGTCGGCATCACGGTCGAGATCAACACGATCAGCGCCGACGAGTGGTACACGAAGGTGTTCAAGGAGCAGGACTTCGAGGCGACCCTGCAGGAGCACGTGAACGACCGCGACGTGGTCTGGTACGGAAACCCCGACTTCTACTGGGGCTACGACGACGCCCAGGTGCAGCAGTGGGTGGCCGAGGCCGAGCAGGCCGCGACGACCGACGAGCAGACCGCTCTGCTGAAGCAGGTCAACGAGAAGATCGCCGAGGATGCCGCGAGCGTATGGTTGTACCTCTACCCGCAGATCGTGGTCGCCTCGAGCGACCTCAGCGGATACCCGGTCAACGGCCTGAACTCCCAGTTCTTCGCCTACGACATCGTCAAGTCCTGACGCGCGAGGGGGATGCCGCGCGTCGGCATCCCCCTCCCCTACTGAACAGTCATGCTCGCTTATCTGATCCGCCGTCTGGCCTTCCTCGTGGTCTCGCTCGTCGTCGCGATGATCGCGATCTTCGTGCTGCTGCGGCTGCTCCCGGGCGACCCGGCGAACGCGCTGCTCTCGGTCAACGCCACCCCCGAGCAGATCGCCGCGGCCCGTGCACAGGTCGGCTCGGATCAGCCTCTCCTGCAGCAGTTCACGACCTGGGCGGGCCAGCTGCTGCGCTTCGATCTCGGTGAATCGTTCCTGAGCTCCCGTCCGGTGGGCCCCGACATCGCCGACCGGCTCGCCGTGACCCTCCCCCTCACTCTCATCGCCTTCACGGTCGCGCTGCTCGTGTCTCTCGTGATCGGCATCACCGCCGCGGTGAAGGCCGACCGCTGGTACGGCATCGCGCTCTCGGGCTTCGCGCAGCTCGGCGTCGCCGTCCCGGTCTTCTGGGTCGGCGTCGTGCTCGTGTGGATCTTCGCGCTCGGTCTCGGAGCGCTGCCCTCCGGCGGGTTCCCGCGCGACGACTGGGAGGACCCTGCCGATGCGCTGCGATCCCTCACCCTCCCGGTGATCACCATCGTCATCGTGATGAGCGCGTCGCTCAGCCGCTATGTGCGCTCCGCGACGCTCGACGTGATCGGCAGCGACTATCTGCGCACCGCCCGCGCCGGTGGATCGGGCATGGCCGAAGCGCTGCTGCGTCACGGTGTGCGCAACGGCTCGGTGCCGGTCGTCGCGATCCTCGGCATCGAGCTGTCGACCACCCTGCTCGGTGCGGTCGTCGTCGAGAGCGTCTTCACGCTGCCGGGCCTGGGCAGCCTGCTGCTGTCGGCCATCGAGCAGCACGACTTCCAGGTCATCCAGGGTGTGCTCGTGGTGAGCACGCTCTTCGTCCTGCTCGTGGGCTTCGCCGCCGACATCGTGCAGCGCCTGATCGATCCGCGTCTGCGCACGAGCGTCTCGGGCAACCGATGAGCCGCGTCGCCGAGCAGCTGGTCACCGGCTCCGTCCCCGTGCGGCGCCGGCCGAAGGCGACCCTGCTCATAGGTCTCGTGCTCACCGGCGTCATCGTGCTGATCGCCCTGGTCTCGCTGTTCTGGCTGCCGTATCCACTCGCCGACACCAGTGGCAGCCGCCTCGAGGGCCCGAGCGCCGTGCACCTGCTCGGCACCGATCGACTCGGCCGCGACCTCCTCTCGCAGCTCATGTGGGGCGCCCGCATCGCCCTGATCGTCGGCATCTGCTCGGTCGCGATCGCCGCCGTGCTCGGCACGATCGTGGGCCTCATCGCCGCGTTCGCTCGTCCCTGGGTCGACGACACGCTCTCGGCCGGGCTCGACGTCGTGATCGCGTTCCCCGTGCTGCTGCTCGCGATGCTCGTCGTCGCCGTGCAGGGAGCGTCGCTGTGGTCGGCCGTGCTCGCGATCGGACTCGCGATGTCCGCCGTGGTCGCGCGGCTCACCCGCATCCTCTCCCGACGCGTGCTGCAGGAGCAGTTCGTCACCGCAGCACGCACCAGCGGCACGGGTGTGCTCGGCGTCGTCTTCCAGCACGTGCTGCCCAACATCGCGCCGACGCTCGCCGTCAGCCTCGCGCTGCAGTTCGGCGCGGCTGTGCTCGCCGAGGCGAGTCTGTCGTATCTCGGCCTCGGCGCTCCGCCGCCCAACGCCTCGTGGGGTCGGATGCTGCAGGAGGCGCAGGGCACCGTGCTCACCGCCCCCGTCGGCGCGATCGCACCCGGCATCGCGATCATCGCGCTCGTGCTGGGCGTGAACTTCCTCGCCGACGGTCTGCGCGACCTCGCCGACCCGACCCGCAGGAGGAGCCGATGAGCATCCTCGACGTCTCGGCCCTCAGCGTGCGCTCGGCATCGGGCGAGCTCGTGCGCGATGTGTCGTTCTCGGTGGCGGCAGGAGAGCGCCTGGGCCTGATCGGCGAGTCCGGTTCGGGCAAGTCGCTCACCTCGCTCGCCGTGACCGGGCTGCTGCCCGATTCGCTGACGCCCTCGGGTTCCGTGCTGCTCGACGGGCATCAGGTCGTCGGAGCGCGGGATGCCGAGCTGCGGCCGCTGCGCGGACCCGTCGCGCAGATCGTGTTCCAGGAGCCGCTCACCGCGCTCGACCCGCTGATGCGGGTGGGACGCCAGATCGCTGAACCGCTGCGTCGACACCTCGGCCTGCGCGGTGCCGAGCTGCGCTCATCGGTCACGGCATCGCTGCACGAAGTCGGTCTGTCGGAGCCGCGGTTCGCGCGCGCCTACCCGCACGAGCTCTCCGGCGGCCAGCGTCAGCGCGTCGCGATCGCGATCGCCCTCGCCGCCAGGCCGAAGCTGCTCATCGCCGACGAACCGACGACCGCGCTCGACGTGACGGTGCAGGAGGCCGTGCTCGCCCTGCTCGAGCGACTGGTCGCCGAACGAGGCATGGCGCTGCTGTTCATCAGCCACGACCTCGCCGTGGTGTCGCGCATGGTCGATCGCATCGTCGTGCTGCGCGATGGGCTCGTGGTCGAAGAGGGCACGGTCGCCCGGGTGCTGCGGAACCCTGTGGAGCCGTATACGCGGATGCTGGTCGACAGCGCTCGCGCACTCGACGCGTTCCTCGATGCGACGGAGGCGGGCGCATGAGCCTTCTCGAACTGCGCGGCGCCGGCTTCGCATACGGCTCTCATCGGGTGCTCGACGACATCTCGCTGAGCCTCGATGAAGGCGACTCCCTCGGGCTCGTGGGCGAGTCGGGCGCGGGCAAATCGACGATCCTGCGGCTGCTGCTGGGGCTCTCGGCGCCGCGTGAGGGGCAGGTGCTGTTCGACGGCTTTCCGCTGAATCTCCGCGATCGTGCGCAGATGCGTCGTTTTCGGGCGAGCGTGCAGCCGGTGTTCCAGGACCCGTACTCGTCTCTCGATCCCCGTCAGCGCATCGACCGCATCATCGGAGAGCCGCTCCGGTCGCTGCGCCTGGCATCCGGAGCCGAGGCTCAACGCCGCATCGCCGAGGCTCTCCAGTCGGTCGGGCTGCCCGCCGACACCGCCCGCCGATATCCGCACGAGTTCTCAGGCGGACAACGTCAGCGCATCGCGATCGCCCGCGCCGTCGTCTCGCGCCCACGCGTACTGCTCGCCGACGAGCCGGTCAGCGCCCTCGACGTCACCACGCGCGTGCAGGTGCTCGAACTGCTCGACCGCCTGCGCCGCGAGAACGGCCTGTCGCTCGTGATGGTGTCGCATGACCTCACCGCGATCGCCTCGGCATGCGACCGCACGGTGGTGCTGCAGAACGGTCGCGTCGTCGAGCAGGGTGCCACGGCATCCGTGCTTCATGCCCCGCACGACCCGTACACCCGGGCGCTGGTCGACGCGGTTCCGCGCCTGCCCCGCTGATCCACGGCACCCCCACCCTCGGGTTGGCACCCCTGAGGTTGGCACACCTTGGGTTGGCACCACACGCCGCTTCCAACTCCCCACACCGACAACAGGCGCCACCCC
>NZ_CAUQVQ010000037.1:0-25169 GCF_963521645.1 uncultured Microbacterium sp.
CGCGGGGGCGGGGCCGGCCCCGCCCTGACCTCGGCGGCCCCCGGGGGGGGGCCCCCCGGCGCCGCCCCGCCCTTCTGCACGCTTGGATAAGGTGAAGACGTGTCAGCTCGCGATTCCGCCGAATCAGAGGCCGGCCGTCTCGATGCGGCGGTCGAACGCGCGACCGAGCTGACCAAGCGCACGCTGGGTCTGTTCCCGGTGCGCGTCTGGCGTCACTTCCTCCAGCACAACGGCTTCCTGCTCGCGGCGGGGGTGAGCTATCAGGCGCTGTTCGCCATCTTCGCGGCGATCTACCTCGCCTTCGCCATCACCGGTCTGTGGCTGGGGGGAAGCGCCGAAGCGGTCGACGGACTGATCGACATCATCAACAGCTACGTCCCGAATCTCATCCTGGAACAGGGCGGAGTCTTCACGCCCGCACAGGTGCAGGAGATCGCGGCGAACACGACCGGCGTGCTCAGCGTCACCGGACTGATCGCGCTCGGCACCGTGATCTGGACGGCCATCGGCTGGGTGACCTTCTCGCGGCGTGCGACGAGGGACATCTTCGGCCTTCCGCCCGACCTGCGCAGCTACGTCCTCCTGAAGGCGCGCGATCTGCTGGCCGCGCTCCTCTTCGGCGTCTCGTTGATCGTCGGCTCGCTGCTCAGCTCTGCGAGCGCGGCGGCGCTGAGCTGGATCCTCGGGATGCTCGGATGGGGATCGGCGCTCGACGGCCTGACCAGCATCCGCATCGGCACGGTGCTGGTGTCGTTCGGGATCCTGTCCGCGGCACTCGCCGCCATGGTGCGATTCCTGACGGGCACGTCGCTGCAGTGGCGCGTGATCTGGCCCGGTGCCCTGCTCGGCGGCGGCGCCATGACGATCCTGCAGTTCGGTGTGGGCTTCCTGCTGAGCTACACGCCGTCGAATCCTCTGCTGGCGACCTTCGCGATCTTCGTCGGTCTTCTCCTGTGGTTCCGCGTCAACGGGGTGGTAATGCTCGTGGCCTCTTCGTGGATAGCGGTGGCCGCGCAGGATCGCGACCTCCCCCTGCTGCCGCAGACCGATGCCCAGCGCCGCGCCGCCGAGCACGAGACGCTCGTGCGGGCTGCGCGGATCCGCCTGCGCGAGGCGCAGGCGGATCGCGACTCCGCGCCGTGGTACCGCGCATGGCCGGCCCAGAGGGCCGTGCGAGCCGCCGAGGCGGAGCTCGCGCACCTCGAGGCCTCCGCTCCCCCGCCGCCGGAGACCCCGACACCCCTCACGCAGCGCCTGCTGTCGGATCTGCAGCGCGCGTCTCGGGATGTCGGCGGCCCTCGTTAGGCTGGAGGACATGCCTCATCTGCGTATCGCCTCGGTCAATGTCAACGGAATCCGAGCGGCGGCTCGCAACGGCATGAGCACCTGGCTCGACGCCGCAGACGTCGACATCCTGACACTGCAGGAGGTCCGCGGCCAGGACGAGCATCTCGAGGCTGCACTCCCCGGGTGGACGTTCGTTCACGACGAGGCCACGGCCAAGGGGCGCGCCGGCGTCGCGATCGCCAGCCGTTTCCCGGCGCTCGCCTCACGCACGGACTTCGGTCCCGACGACTTCGACTCGAAGGGTCGCTGGATCGAAGCCGACTTCCTGATCGGCGATCGACCGCTCACCGTCGTCAGCGCGTACGTGCACAGCGGTGAGGCCGACACCCCCAAGCAGGACGAGAAGTGGAAGTTCCTCGACGCCTTCGAGAGTCGGCTCGCCGAGCTGGGCGCCGACGACTCATCTCTTGCCCTGGTCACGGGCGACCTCAACGTCGGCCATCGTGAGCTCGACATCAAGAACTGGCGCGGCAACCGGAAGAAGGCCGGCTTCCTGCCTCGCGAGCGCGCCTACTTCGACCGCTTCCTCGGTGCACGAGGCGACACGGTCGAGGGCGCCGACGGCTCGACGGGCTCGGGACTCGGATGGGTCGACGTCGGACGCGCATTCCACGGCGAGGTGGAGGGACCCTACACCTGGTGGTCGATGCGCGGGAAGGCTTTCGACAACGACTCCGGATGGCGCATCGACTATCACCTGGCCACCCCTGCGCTCGCACAGCGCGCGACCGCGTACCACGTCGCACGCGCGGTGGCGTATGACCAGCGGTGGAGCGACCACGCGCCGGTCGTGGTCGACTACACCTACTGACGGCGAGGGGCGGTCGACGGCGGACCGTCGGCGGGATCACCCGCAGTCCCCGCCCCATAGGATTGAGAGCGTGATGAAACCACGTCTCTACTCAGGAATGCAGCCCTCCGCCGACTCGCTGCAGATCGGCAACTACATCGGGGCCCTCCTGCAGTGGCGTGACCTGCAGAGCTCCTACGACGCCTACTTCTCGGTCGTCGACCTGCACGCGCTCACGGTCGCTCAGAACCCGGCGGAGCTGCGGGAAAAGACCCGTCGCACGGCCGCCCAATACATCGCCGCAGGCATCGAACCGGCGAAGTCCACTCTCTACGTGCAGTCGCACGTGCGCGCACACGCCGAGCTCGCCTGGATCCTGTCGACCATCACGGGCTTCGGCGAGGCCGGTCGCATGACCCAGTTCAAGGACAAGTCGGCGCGCTACGGCGCAGACGCCACGAGCGTGGGTCTGTTCACGTACCCGGTGCTCATGGCCGCCGACATCCTGCTCTACCAGACCGATGTCGTTCCGGTCGGCGACGACCAGAAGCAGCACGTCGAGCTCACGCGCGACCTCGCCGAGCGCTTCAACTCGCGCTTCGGCGAGACCTTCGTCGTTCCTCGCCCTGTGATCCAGAAGGACACCGCGCGCATCTACGACCTGCAGAGCCCCACGTCGAAGATGTCGAAGTCGGCCGAGAGCGACGCCGGCGTGCTGTGGATGCTCGACGACCCGGCCAAGTCGGCGAAGAAGATCATGCGCGCGGTGACCGACAACGAGGGCTCGGTGCGCTTCGACCGTGAGAACAAGCCCGGCGTCTCCAATCTGCTCACGATCTACGCGGCGCTCACCGGTCGCCAGATCGGCGCGATCGAAGACGAGTACGCCGGCCGCGGCTACGGCGATTTCAAGAAGGGTCTCGCCGAGGTCGTCGTCGCAGAGTTCGAGCCGGTGCGTGCGCGCGCTCTCGAGCTTCTCGACGACCCCGCCGAGCTCGACCGCATCCTCGCGGCCAATGCGGCACGGGCCGACGAGGTCGCGGACGCGACCCTCACCGCGGTGTACGACCGCGTCGGACTGCTTCGTCGCGTCTGACAGCGGCCTAGGATGGGGGCGTGACTGATCCGCAGCTGCCCCCGTCCGGAGCCGTTCCCGCGAGCCCTCCTCCCCCGGCGGGTCAGCCTCCGATCGCACCTCCGCCGTATGTCGGGCCACCGCCCGCCGGCGCGTTCCCCCCTCCCGCGCAGCCGTCTCCCGCGCAGCCGTCTCCCGCGGCGCCGCCCATCGCTCCGCCGTACGCCGGCGCACCCGGATACCCGGGCGACCGGGCGCAGGGAGCGTACCCGGGTGTGCAGGCACCCGCCCCGTCGGTTCCCGTCCCTCAGGCGGCCCCGCCGGGCGCCTACCAGGTGCCTGTCGGAGGCTATGCGACACCTGCGGGCACGTACGAGCTGAGGCCGCCTGTGCGCGAGAAGGGATCCGCCCTGCTCGGCATCGTGGCGCTGGTTCTGGCGATCGTGGCCGCCGCTGTGATCCCCGTCATCGGAGGCATCGCAGGATTCGAGATCGGCTCTCGTCTTCCCGGTGGACTCGACACCAGCGCACCCGACGTCCTGACGGTCCTCTCCCCCGCCCGGGAGCAGGTGCTGTGGGCGGAGATCGCGTTCTGGACGGGAACGGTCCTCGGCATCGCCGCCATCGTCATGGGGATCATCGCGATCCGCAAGAAGCAGGGGCGCGGCGCCGGGATCGCCGCGATCGTCGTGGCGGCGATCGGCCCGATCATCTTCTGGATCGGGCTCGTCTTCGCGCTGTCGGTGGGTACGGCGTCCGGCTTCATGCCCTGATCGTCGCCACTCCGATCACGGCCCACGGCGTCAGCCGCGGCGCAGCTCAGCGCGGCGCGTGGTGCTTCTGCTGAGCCGCCAGCAGCCCCTCCGCGACGAGGAGCTCGACCGCGTCGGCAGCATCGGAGACGAGGATCGGCAGGTTCGCCCGCTCGTCCTTGCCGAACGGCGAGAGCACCCAGTCCGCGGGATCCTGCCGGCCGACCGGTCGGCCGATGCCGACGCGCACGCGCGGGAACTCGGGCGTGGCGATCGCTCGGGCGATGTCTCGCACCCCGTTGTGTCCGCCGTGTCCCCCGCCGATCTTGAGCTTGACGGTGTCGAAAGGGATGTCGAGCTCATCGTGCACGACCACGATGCGTTCTGCGGGCACCGAGTAGAACTTCGCGAGCGCGGCGACGGGCGTTCCGGAGACGTTCATGAACGTGTTCGGCTTGGCGAGCACGATCTTGTCGCCTCCGGGGCGAAGCCATGTCTCGATGACTCGCGCGCCGCCCTTGTGCTCGCGGAACCTCTCGGAGCGTCGGGCTGCGAGTTCGTCGATCACCATCTGACCGACGTTGTGCCTCGTGGCCTCGTATCGCGGGCCCGGATTGCCGAGCCCCACCACCAGCCAGGTGGATGCCATGCGGTCGTCCTCTCGGGTTCGGGTCTTGCGGCCCGGGTCAGAATACGACAGAGGGGGCGCGATGTGCTCGCGCCCCCTCTGTGATGCAGTCAGCTGAGTGCTGCGCCGGCGGAGATCACTCCGCGGCGTCCTCCTGAGCGGCCTCTGCCTCGGTCTCGCCCTCGGCGGGCTCCTCGGCGGTGGTGTCGGTCTCGAGGTCGAGCACCGGCACCGAGATCGCGACCACGAGAACCTCGGGGTCGGTCAGCAGGGTCGAGCCCTTCGGCAGCACCACGTCGGCCGCCGTGATGTGGGCGCCCTCTTCGAGCCCCTCGACCGAGACCTCGATGTTCTGCGGGATGTGCGTCGCCTCTGCCTCGATCGACAGCGTGGTCGCGTCGAGGTTCGCGATGGTTCCGGCGAACGACTCACCGGTGACGATGAGCGGAACGTCGATCGTGACCTTCTCGCCCTTCTTCACGACGAGCAGGTCGATGTGCTCGATGATCTGGTGCACGGGGTCCTTCTGGACGTCCTTGACCAGCGCGAGGTGGTCCGTGCCGTCGATGTCGAGCTCGAGCAGGGCGTTCGCACGACGGATGATGAGCGAGACCTGGTGGCCCGGCAGCGCGACGTGCACGGGCTCGGTGCCGTGACCGTACAGGACGGCGGGGATCTTGCCGGCGGCGCGGAGGCGACGGGCGAAGCCCTTGCCGAAGTTCTCGCGAAGCTCGGCCTGGACCTTGGTGTCTTCAGACATGGGGTTCTCCTTCGGGGCACGCAGCGAGCAGCCGCGCGGTGGTCTATGGAACAGCTCTCGAACGCAGACACGTGAAAGAAGCCACCGGGCTTGCTTCGCCGCGTCGATAACGGATTCGCGCGCACGCGCGCTCATCCCTCGCCGAGGTACTCCCTTCATGGTACCCGATGACCCGTTAGGCTGAAGACACCGTTCCCTCTCGCAGAACATGGAGTTCCTCATGCTCGACGGCGTCTTCTTCTCCCACGCGATCGCCTGGCTCATCGGAGCCATGACGCTCTGCGCCGCCGTCGCCACGTTCGGAGCCCTCTTCTCCCTCGGCCGCTCGGGCTACCGCAAGGACTGACCCCCGTTCCCTGATCGCTCAACCTGCGGCTCCTCGTCGGCCGTGCTCGGCCGTCACACGCGACCTCGCTCCCGAGCACGCGCGATATCCTGAGAGCATCCCCTTCTTCTCGATCTAGGAGCCATCTGTGCCCGAAGCATCAGCGAACATCGGAGTCGTCGGACTCGCCGTCATGGGTTCGAACCTCGCCCGCAACCTCGCCAGCCGCGAGGGCAACACGGTGGCGATCTTCAACCGCAGCTACGAGAAGACCGAGACGCTCGTCTCCGAGCATCCTGAAGCGGGGTTCATCCCGGCCCAGACCTATCGCGAGTTCGCGGACTCGCTGCAGAAGCCGCGCACGGCGATCATCATGGTCAAGGCCGGTGGCCCGACCGACGCCGTGATCGACTCCCTCGTCGAGGTCTTCGAGCCGGGCGACATCATCGTCGACGGCGGCAACGCCTACTTCCCCGACACGATCCGCCGCGAGAAGGCTGTCCGCGAGACCGGCATCAACTTCGTCGGCGCCGGCATCTCGGGCGGCGAGGAGGGCGCGCTCACCGGTCCGTCGATCATGCCCGGCGGCTCGGACGAGTCGTGGATCACCCTCGGCCCGATCCTCAAGTCCATCGCGGCGGTCGCCGAGGGCGAGCCCTGCGTCACGCACGTCGGCCACGACGGAGCCGGGCACTTCGTGAAGATGGTGCACAACGGCATCGAGTACGCCGACATGCAGCTGATCGCCGAGGCCTACGACCTCATCCGCCGCGGCACGGGCAAGTCCCCCGCGGAGATCGCGGAGATCTTCGCCGAGTGGAACAAGGGCGAGCTCGAGTCGTACCTGATCGAGATCACCGCAGAGGTGCTGCGCCAGGTGGATGCCGAGACGGGCAAGCCGCTCGTCGACGTGATCCTCGACCAGGCCGGCGCCAAGGGCACCGGCGCCTGGACGGTGCAGACCGCCCTCTCTCTCGGCGTTCCCGTCTCGGGCATCGCCGAGGCCACGTTCGCCCGCTCGCTGTCGTCGCACCCGGAGCAGCGCGAGGTCGCCGGCTCGCTCCCCGGTCCCGACGAGGCCTTCACCGTCGCAGACGAGGCCGCATTCATCGAGGACGTCCGTCTCGCGCTCTACGCCTCGAAGATCGTGGCGTACTCGCAGGGCTTCGACGAGATCCGCGCCGGCGCCGCCGAATACGGCTGGAACATCGACCTCGGCGCGATCTCGAAGATCTGGCGGGGTGGGTGCATCATCCGCGCGCAGTTCCTCAACCGCATCGCCGACGCATACGCCGAGACCCCCGATCTTCCCGTGCTGCTGACGGCTCCGTACTTCACCGAGGCGATCACGCGCGCCCAGGCCGCGTGGCGTCGCGTCGTGGTCGCGGCCGCACAGGCGGGCATCCCTGCGCCGGCGTTCTCGTCGTCGCTGTCGTACTACGACGGCATCCGCGCCGACCGTCTCCCCGCCGCACTCGTGCAGGGTCAGCGCGACTTCTTCGGCGCGCACACCTACAAGCGCATCGACAAGCCCGGCACGTTCCACACGCAGTGGTCGGGCGACCGCACCGAGATCGAGGCCGAGGACACGCACTGAGCGCTCTCTGACGCATGACGAAGGCCCCGGCGGGTTCCGCCGGGGCCTTCGTCATGTCTCATCGGGTGATGTCCTGCACCGTGCCCTTCGCGAGCCGCAGCCGCCGAGTCGCCCGCCGAGCCACGGCCGAGTCGTGCGTGACGACGACCATGGTGATGCCCTCGGCGCACAGCCCTTCGAGCAGCGTCAGGATCTCGTCCCTCATGCTCTCGTCGAGGTTGCCCGTCGGTTCGTCTGCGAGCAGCACTCGCGGCCGTTTGACGATCGCCCGCGCGATGGCCACCCGCTGCTGCTGGCCGCCGGAGAGTTCGGTGGGCAGGTGGTCACCGCGGTCGGCGAGGCCGACGTGGGCGAGAGCCTCGACGACCCGAGCCGATCGCTCGGCGCGGCCGAGATCCATCGGCTCGAGAGCCATGTCCACGTTCTCTGCCGCCGTGAGCGTCGGGATCAGGTTGAAGCCCTGGAAGACGAAACCGATCTCCTCGGCACGGATGCGACTCAACTCGCGGGCCGACGCCGCGGCGAGCTCGATCTCGCCGAGCATCAGCGACCCCGACGACGGCCTGTCCAGCGCCCCGAGCATCTGCAGCAGAGTCGATTTGCCGCCGCCGGTCGGCCCCTGGATCGTGACGAACTCCCCGGGATGGATCGTCAGGTCGACGCCGATGAGCGCCTTCACCACCCTCCCCTTCTGCCGGTAGGTGCGGGTGACGTTCTGAGCACGGTACAGCGGAGCCGTGGCGTCGGTTCCGTCTGCTGCGGGGGCGATGTCTGCGATGGTCATGATTCTCTCCTTGTCTGTGATGTCGGATCGGGGTCAGGCGACGGACCGCAGGGCCTCGGCCGGGCTGAGGCGCGCGGCCCGCCATCCGCCGAAGGCGCCCGCCACGAGGCCGCCGAGCACGGCCAGGCCCACGGCCGCGACCAGGACCCACGGGGTGAACGGCGCCTGCAGCACGATGTCGGCCGCCTGCGGGGTCTGGAACATCCCGCCACCTCCGGCGGGACCGCCGCCCATGCCGCCGGGACCGCCGTCGGCGCCGGTCGCGGATGCTGCGGCGACGGTCGGCTTCACGAGGTTGATCACGACGATCCCGGCGATCCCGAGGACGAGTCCTCCGACTCCGCCGATCAGTCCCTGCACCATCGACTCTCCGGCGACCTGGCGCACCACTCGCCCGTTCGACCAGCCGATCGCCTTGAGGGTTCCGAACTCGCGGGTCCGACGGGAGACGCCCGAGAGCGTCAACAGCACGGACAGCAGCACGGCCACCGCGAGCACGATGATCGACAGCCAGGTACCGAGGTTCGTGATGAGCGACGTGGCACTCGACAGAGACCCCGAGACGGTCGAGGCGAGCTCGGCCTGCGACGTGATCGTCGCATCGGGCAGCTCGTCCGCGAGGACCGCCTGCACCGCCTCGATCGACGATGCGGACTCGGCCTGCACGTAGACCGTGGAGACGATGTCTCCGGCTCCGGAGAGCTCTCGGGCGGTGTCGAGGGGCAGGTACACATCGGCCGCGGTGTCCGCGGAACCGGATGTGGATGCCACGATGCCGACGACCTCGACGTCGGAGCCCGCGACGTCGATCGAGCCGCCGGCGGCGATCTCGTTCGTGGTCGCATAGGTCGCGTCGACCAGGGCGACGAGCGCCGCGGAGTCGTCGGCGTCGAGAGCCCGGCCGTCGGTGATCGCGACGGAGGCGAGCGGACCGACGGAGGTCGCGGCGGGGTCGATGCCGAGAACCGTGAACGAGTCGACGCCGAAGGAGCCGCCGCCGCCGCCGTCCGGGCCGCCCTGCGGAGGGGCCTGCCCCTCGCTCGGAGCAGCGTCCTCGGTCGTACCTTCCTGCTCCCCGAAGCCGCCGCTCGGCAGCTCGCCCGAGAACGTCGAGTGGGTGAGGCTGAGCGCCGCGGCTGCAGCGGTGACCCCGTCCGTCGACGTGACGGTGTCGAGCACCGAGGCGTCGAGCGTGCCCCGCATGACGTCGGTCATCAGCGTCGACCGGCTCAGTGTCGTCGAGTCGCCCTCCGTCACGCCGTCATCCGCACCGAAGTCGAAGCGCTGCCCTCCGCCCTCCCCCGGTTCGGCCGCGGCACCCGTGACCGTGAGGTCGGTGCCGACGCCGTAGACGGATTCCAGCGCCTGCGCCTGCGCGTCGCGCACGCCCGCCGTGAGCGCGTTCACCATGATCACCAGCGCGATGGCGATCGCGAGCCCGATCGCCACGATCGTCGTCTGCTTCTTGCGGCCCGCCACCTCGCGCCGCAGATATGTCCCGTACATGCATCTCCTTCCGTCGCGCCGATCGCGAGCCGATGACGACGCTAAGGAGACGACTTTGGGGGAATCGAGGGAGCACCGATGAGAAGGCTATGCGTGCTCGTTCTCCCAGGGCACGCATAGCTGTTTCCATAGAAACCCCATAGGAGATTCCGCAGAATGTACTCATGAGCACCGATCTCCCCGAACTGCGCCGCCCCGACGGCTCGCCCCTGCGCATCCTTGCCGTCGACGATGAGCAGATGCTCACCGATCTGCTCGCGATGGCGCTGCGGATGGAGGGCTGGGAGGTGCGCACGGCGTCGTCCGGCCTGGAGGCTCTGCAGGTCGCGCGCGAATTCGAGCCCGACGCGCTCGTGCTCGACATCATGATGCCCGACCTCGACGGCATGGCGGTCCTGCGTCGACTGCGTGAGTCGGGCAGCCTCGTGCCGGTGCTCTTCCTCACCGCGAAGGATGCCGTGGGCGACCGGGTCGCGGGCCTCACCGCGGGGGGCGACGACTACGTCACCAAGCCGTTCAGCCTCGAAGAGGTCATCGCGCGACTGCGCGCCATCATCCGCCGTACCGGGCACGCCACGGCCGACGACGGACAGTCGATCCTCCGCGTCGCCGACCTCACGCTCAACGAGGACAGCCATGAGGTCATGCGCGACGGCACCGAGATCGAGCTCACCGCGACCGAGTTCGAACTGCTCCGGTATCTCATGCGCAATGAGCGACGGGTGCTCTCGAAGGCGCAGATCCTCGACCGGGTGTGGAGCTACGACTTCGGCGGCAAGTCCTCGGTGGTCGAGCTGTACATCTCGTACCTGCGCAAGAAGATCGACGCCGGACGGACCCCGCTGCTGCACACCGTGCGAGGCGTCGGATACATGATCAAGGCTCCTCAGTGAGCACCCCGAGGATGGCCGGGCGCCCCATGAGCCTGCAGACACGGCTGATGACAGCCGTGATCGGCTTCGTCTCGCTCATCCTCGTGATCGTCGCCGTGATCACCAGCGCGCTGCTCGGCGGGACGCTCGAACAGCAGCTCCAGGACAAGGTGATGAACTACTCCGGCCAGGTCACCCAGACGGTCGGCAGCGTGCCGGCGAAGTACGCCGACGTCGACGCCATCTTCGAAGGACAGGGGTCGCGGGTTCCTCCCGGCATCCTGATGGCGGTCTCGAGCACCGCGGGCGGCACCAGCGGGATCGTGTTCCCCGACACGAAGGGCGAGCTGAGCGGCGTGTCGCAGCCGCTGACGAGCGCTGATCTCGAGCGGATCGATGCAGCGCTCGACGGCCGCCGCGTGGGCACGGTCACTCTCGACGACTTCGGCTCCTACCTCGTGGTCGTGCAACAGGCGCCCAACGGCGTGAACGTCGTCACCGGGCTCCCGCGCACCGACATCCAGAATCAGCTGACGACCCTTCTGACCGTCATCGTGCTGGCGACCCTCGGCGGGCTGATCCTTCTCGCGCTGACGACCGCGATCACCATCAGGGTCGGTCTCCGGCCGCTGCGGGCTGTCGCCGCCACGGCCACGCGAGTCGCGAACCAGCCTCTCGATCGCGGTGAGGTGCAGATCACCGAGCGGGTGCCGGCGGCCGAAGCGGACCCGCGCACCGAGACGGGCCTCGTGGGTGCGTCTCTGAACACGCTGCTCGACCACGTGAACGCCTCACTGGCCGCGCGCCAGAAGAACGAGGAGCGGATGCGGCGGTTCGTCGCCGACGCCAGTCATGAGCTGCGCACGCCGCTGTCGTCGATCCGCGGATACTCGGAGCTGTCGCTGCGCGCCCTGAAGCAGCAGGGCACCGAGGCTGCGATCGAGGGCACGACCACGTCGCTCGAGCGCATCCAGGCCCAGTCGCTGCGGATGACCCGCCTCGTCGAGGACCTGCTGCTGCTGGCGCGCCTCGACGAGGGACGCGAGCTCGTTCACGGCACCGTCGACCTCACGCAGCTGGCTCTCGAAGGGATCTCCGACGCCCGACCCACGGCCGTGGATCATCACTGGAACGTCGAGGTCCCCGATGAGCCGATCGTGATCATGGGCGATGCGGGGCGCCTGCATCAGGTCGTGGCGAACCTGCTCGCGAACGCCCGCACGCACACACCAGCGGGAACATCGATCACCCTGCGTGTGGCCCGACAGGGCGACGATGCCATCATCAGCGTGCACGACGACGGCCCGGGCATCGATCCGGCCGTGCGAGACGAGCTCTTCGCCCGCTTCGCCCGCGGTGACAGCTCGCGCGCCCGGCAGACCGGAGGCACGGGACTCGGACTCGCCATCGCCAAGGCGATCGTGGAAGGGCACGGTGGCGAGATCTCCGTGACGAGCACGCCGGGCGACACGACCTTCGCCGTCCGACTGCCGCTCACTCCGGCCGCAGGCGTCGACGCGCAGCCCTCGGCCTAGACCGGGGGCGTGCGCGCCGTCAGTACCCGGCGAACGCGTCGGTCGTGAGAGAGCGTGCCTTCCGCAGCGCAGGAGCGAGGTCCGCGATCAACCGCGGAGGACCCGAGATGTACGCGTGCCGCGAGGCGAGGTCGGGCACGAAGCGCTCGAGCTCGGCGGCGTCGAGCCGCGCGCCCTGCGCCCATGACCAGTGATCCGCAAGACCGCTCGGCTCGTCACGGGTGAAGACGATGACGCGCGCACCGGTCGCGGCGATCTCGTCGCGGAATGCGAGCTCCGAGCTGTCCGAGGCCACGTAGACGAGCACGACGTCGCGGTGCTGTCCTGTCGCCTTCAGCTGGCGCAGCTGGGACACGAACGGAGTGACTCCGATGCCTGCGGCCACCATCAGCACGGGGGTCTCGGATCGCGGCAGGAGGAAGTCGCCCCAGGTGCCGGTGACGGCCAGGGTCGCGCCGGGTTCGGCGGCCGCGAGCGCCCGCTTGTAGCTCGACGGGTGCTTCTGGTCCCCGTCCTTGTACGCGATGCGCAGCGTGGGCAGGTCCGCCGGTGCAGAGACGATGCTGAACTCGCGCCGGGTGCCGCGCGCGTCGGGCCGACCGTGCGGCACGTCGAGCTCCAGATACTGCCCGGCGAGGAAGCGCACCTTCCCCTTCGCGCGGAAGGTGAGTTCCTGCGCGGTCGGAGTGATGAGCCGCCTCTTCTCGAGGACGAGCCGCACGGAACCCCGCACGGAGAAGGCGAACGCGAGGAGGTTCCCGATCAGCAGGGCACGCTCCTGGCCGAGGGTGAAGAGTCCGCCGACCGCGATGGGCCACCCGGCGAGGACGCCGACCAGCGCAGCGACGGAGAACTGCTGCCAGCGGCGCGGGGGCAGTGTCAGCGGCTCGGAGAGCATGAAGGCGCCCAGGAACAGGAAGGGCGACTGCAGCAGGGCGAACGACAGGGCGGATGCGAGGTCGAAGTCGATCGAGAACTCCTGAGCCTGCACGGCCTGCCTCAGCACCGACACGGCGACGGCGATGACGAGGAACGTCGCCACGACGCGCACCTTCTCGGTGCGCCAGAGCACGACGAGACCGAGCACCAGCACGGGCACGAACAACGACGGTGTGCCGACCCACCACGACGACGACGTGCCCAGCCACTCGAACGCGCCGAAGGATCCGAGGATCGACACGACGGCTGCCCCGAATGCTGCGGGGTTGAGGATATGCCGTCCGCGCCACACGATCAGATACTTCGACATGCTCGCCACCGCCCCCGCGATCGCGAGGCCGAGCATCGCCAGGGGCTCGGTGCCCGGGCGCAGCACGAAGAGCAGGATCAGCGCGGTGACGAGCGAGGACTCGATCCGCCAGGGCAGCCGCAGCACGCGTTGCGCGAGGGCGTCCGAGATCGAGATCACGAGAGCCAGGATCGCGAACGACGCCAGAATCTCGAGGGGCGTCGGCGACACGATGACGCGCAGCGAAGAGAGCACGACCGCGATGACCGCCAGCGCGAGCAACGAGAAGAGCACGAGGCGATACATCGAGATGGCGCCGAGGAGCGCGAGAACGCGTTGCCGCATGGTGGTGAGGGAGGTGATCACTGTTCGACTCTTCCGTATCTCCGCGCGTCAGCGGCGTGTGAACAATTCAGCGGGACACCCGGGCGAGCGCTCGACGCGGCCGTCCGTCGTCATCCGGACCCAGTGCACGTCCCACGATGCGGCGAGTTCCGGGCCGCCGTCGAAGAACAGGGCGGTGGCCACGGCGTCCGCCCGCATCGCATCGGTCGACATCGCCCATGTGGCCGCCCAGGTGCGCACCGGCACGCCTGTGCGCGCGTCGAGCACGTGGTGGAGGCCGTCACCCCACGCCCTGCGGTTGACGGCCGATGCGCACAGCGCGGCGTCCTGCAGCTCCACGACGCCGATGGCTTTGGTGGGATCGTACGGATGCTCGAGGCCCACGCGCACGGCGGACCCGCGAGCGCGCATGTCTCCCCCGGCATCCACCAGGAGATCGCCGGGCACATCGCGCAGGGCGTCCATGACGAGGTCGACGAGACGCCCCTTGCCGAGCGCACCGACATCGATCAGGGAGGGCTCGGACGCCGTCGCCTCCCGCTCCGTCCACCGGATGCGGTCGGTCCACCCGTGCGGAGCCACGAGCGGCGCCCCTGCGACGAGCGTGTAGTCCGCGTCGTATCCGAGCGCTTCGAGGCTCTCGCCCACGAGCGGATTCACCGCTCCCGCTGTCGCGCGGGACAGCTCACGATAGGCGTCGAGCATCGCTCCGGCGTCGCTCGACGAGATCGTGCCGCCCGCGCGACTCATCGCGATCACCGAGGAGTCGTCGCGGAACCGCGACCACTCGCGGTCGAACCGATCGATCTCTGCGTCGACGAGCTCCCGCTCCGCAGACCGCAACTCGTGCGCGGTCTCGATCTCCCAGCGGGTGCCGATCGCGTCGAAACGCCAGATCGCCATGGTGCCGGCTCAGGCGCCTACGCGGCGGCCTGCTCCTTGATCGCGTCGACGGCCTTGTTGAACCCGCCGCTGGTGAGCGAGGAACCCGCCACCTTGCTGACGTCGATCTCGTCGAGGGACTTGCCCACGACCTCATCGGAGATCCCGTCGATGAACTGTCCCTGGTACTGCTCGCTCTCGCGGGCCTGAGGGTCGCCCGTCACCTCGACGTCGGTCACCAGACCATCGGCGATCGTGAGCGTCACGGAGATCTCCTCCACGGTCTCCGGCGTCTTGTACGACCCGTCGGCGGTGTAGGTGCCGTCGGCGTACTCCCCCGACGCCGACGAGCCGGAGCCCGTGTCCGTGGTCGAGCCGGTGCTCGAGGAGTCACCCGTCGACGTGTCCTCGGCGTCAGCCGTGCCCGAGCATCCGGCGAGCACGAGGAGTCCGGCGACGCCGGCGATGGCTGCTCCCTTGCGGAGCGGAGTCGGTACAGTCGTGCGGATCATGATGGTCCTCCCGGCTTTGATCGGTGTGTTGATTCGACCGTAGGTACAGCATCTATGTGCGCGCTGTGTCCGATGTGTGCGTCGCCTACGCGTCTCCGCCGAACATGCTCGTCACGGATCCGTCCTCGAACACCTCGTGGATGGCGCGAGCCAGCATCGGGGCGATCGGGAGCACGGTGAGCGTGTCCCAGCGGCGCGACTCGGTCAGCGGGATCGTGTCGGTGATGACGACCTCGTCGATCGACGCGTCCTGCAGCCGCTCGGATGCCGGGTCGCTGAAGATCGCATGGGTCGCTGCGACGATCACGCGGTGCGCTCCGTTGGCCTTGAGCGCCTGAGCGGCCTTCACGATGGTCCCACCGGTGTCGATCATGTCGTCGACGAGGAGACACGTGCGGCCCTCGACCGCTCCGACGATCTCGTGCACCGAGACCTGGTTGGCGACCTTCGGGTCGCGACGCTTGTGGATGATCGCCAGCGGGGCGCCGAGGCTGTCCGACCAGGTGTCGG
Source organism: uncultured Microbacterium sp. (assembly GCF_963521645.1). Classification (GTDB taxonomy): domain Bacteria; phylum Actinomycetota; class Actinomycetes; order Actinomycetales; family Microbacteriaceae; genus Microbacterium. The sequence continues at coordinate 15,449 of NZ_CAUQVQ010000037.1, forward strand.
CCACGCGCACGCGGCCCATGTCGGGCGACACCACGGTGAGGATCTCGCGATCGGCCGGGCTGAGCGTGCGCTCGAAATGTTCGAGCAGCACGGGCTTGGCGAACAGGTGGTCGACGGGGCCGTCGAAGAAGCCCTGGATCTGCGCGGCGTGCAGGTCGACGCTCATGACGCGGTCGGCGCCGGCCGTCTTGAGGAGGTCGGCGACGAGACGGGCGCTGATCGGCTCGCGGCCGCGGCCCTTCTTGTCCTGACGCGAATACGGATAGTACGGAGCGACGACCGTGATGCGCTTGGCCGACGCGCGCTTCGCGGCGTCGATCATGATGAGCGTCTCCATGAGCCACTCGTTGACCGGCTCACCGAAGGTCTGGATGAGGAAGAGGTCGCAGCCTCGGATCGACACCTCGAACCGTGCGTAGATCTCGCCCGATGCGAACGTGCGGTGCTCGGTCGGAACGACCTCGGTGCCGAGTGCGGCCGCCACGGCTGCAGTCAGCTCGGGGTGCGAACGCCCGCCGGCCACGACGAGCCGCTTCTTCGTCTTGGCGACCAGTCCCGGTGCGATGCCGTTGTCCCGGTCCAGATCGACCGTCTTCTTCTTGCGCGCCATCGTTTTCGCCTATTCCGCCACTCGCGATCGGGCTGCGGCATCTGCCGCACCCGTGCCTGCCCTGTTCTTCTCGACCCAACCCTCGATGTTGCGCTGAGGGGCGACGCTCATGGCAAGAGAGCCGGCGGGCACGTCCTTGCGGACCACGGCGCCGGCACCTGTCTTGGCGCCAGCTCCCAGCCTAACGGGCGCGACGAGGGTCGTGTGCGACCCCGTGTGCACCTCGTCCTCCACGACGGTGCGGTGCTTGTTCACGTCGTCGTAATTCGCGGTGATGGTGCTGGCGCCGAGGTTGACGCCGCGTCCGATGGTCGCGTCGCCGACGTACGACAGATGCGGGACCTTGCTGCCCTCGCCGATCTCGGCGTTCTTGGTCTCGACGTAGGCGCCGATCTTGCCGCGCGCGCCCAGCACGGTGCCCGGTCGCAGGAACGAGAACGGACCGACCGTGGCCTCGGCGCCGATCACGGCGAACGACGCGTCGGTGCGGCGGACGATCGCATCCTCCCCCACCTCGCAGCCGACGAGAGTCGTGTCGGGGCCGATGATCGCGCCCTCGGCGATCGTCGTCGCCCGCAGGATGTGGGTGTTGGGCAAAACGGTGACGTCGGGAGCGAGCGAGGCATCGTCGTCGATCCACGTGGTGGCCGGGTCGATCACGGTCACGCCTTCGCGCTGCCAGTGCCGAACGATGCGGTCGTTCAGCACACGCCCGGCCTCCGCGAGCTGGATGCGGTCGTTGATGCCGAACGTCGATGCGGTGTCGGCGGCGACCTCGGCGGCGACCGGACGATCGGCCGCCCGGAGCAGCTCGATCACGGTGGTGAGGTACATCTCGCCCTGCGCGTTGTCCTGAGTGACCCGCGCCAGCTGGGTGCGCAGCTCGCCCGCGCGGAACACATACACGCCTGCGTTGATCTCGGTCACGGCCGCCTCGTCGTCCGTGGCGTCCTTCTGCTCCACGATGCGCTGCACGGTGCCGTCGGAGTCGCGGATCACCCGGCCGTAGCCCCGGGGGTCGTCGAGGTGCGCGGTGAGCAGGGTGGCCGCGGCGGACACGGCGCGGTGCCCGTCGACGAGAGCCCGCAGCGTGTCGACCTCGAGCAGCGGCACATCGCCGGAGAGCACGAGCACGTCGCCGTCGAAGTCCTCGGGGAGCCGGTCGATCGCGACCTGCACGGCGCGACCTGTGCCGGGCACATCGTCCTGATCGACGAACACGGCGTCGGGATAGTCTTCCGTCAGCGCGGCGACGACCTGGTCGCGTTCGTGACGCACCACGACCTCGATGTGATCGGCACCCAGTCGCGTCGCGGTGGTCAGCACATGACCGACCAGCGGGCGCCCTCCGATCGGATGCAGCACCTTCGGCAGGCGCGAGCGCATGCGCGTCCCCTGCCCCGCGGCGAGGACGATGATGGCGAGCTTGTTCCCAGTCATGCTCCGCCGCCAGGACTCGAACCTAGACCTAACAGCTCCAAAGGCTGTCGTGCTGCCATTACACCACGGCGGACCACGGCCCCCGAAGGAGCCGCGATCTCAAGTCTGCCACGTCCGCATACGTGCCACCGGCGATAATGGACGGATGACTGAGGCGGATGAGGTTGACCGGATCGTCGGCGCCTGGAACACGCAGCGCCCCGACCTCGACTTCTCACCCCTCGAGGTGCTGTCGCGAATGGACCGCCTGACGCGCCTGCTCGACCGTGCGCGACGCGACGTGTTCCGCCGGAGCGACCTGGAGGCCTGGGAGTGGGACGTGCTTTCGGCACTGCGCAGAGCGGGCACCCCGTTCCAGCTCTCCCCCAAGCAGCTGCTGCAGCAGACCCTGGTGTCGAGCGGCACCATGACCAACCGCATCGATCGATTGGTCGGCCGCCGCTTCGTGCGACGCGAGGCCGACCCGGCCGACGGTCGCAGCGTGCTCGTGACCCTCACGGACGACGGGCGGATCAGGGTGGATGCGGCGATCACCCGGCTCGTCGATGTCGAGGCGGAACTGCTCAAGGCGCTCTCCCGCGGCGATCGCGACCGCCTGGCCGCGCTGCTGCGCAAGCTGAGCCTGAGCTTCGACGCGTGAGGGTCTGACACCGTGGGCATGCTCTCTCCTCTTCCCGTGCGCGACGGCGTGGGTGCGACGCGGCTGCATGTGCCGATGAGCGGCGACTGGCCGACCGTGGGCGCCTACATGATCGACCGCTTCTTCCACCTCGACCCCGAGGGGCTGCTCGCGCGCTTCGATCGCGGCGAGATCGTCGCCCGCGACGGCACCCCCCTCGCGCGGGACACTCCCCTGGGCGTCGAGGAGTTCATCTGGTACTACCGAGACCCGCCCGTCGAGACCCGGCTGCCCGTCGAGATCGAGATCCTCCACCAGGATGACGACCTGGTGGTGATCGACAAGCCCCACTTCCTGCCGACGATCCCCGGCGGGAAGTTCCTGCAGAACTCCGCGCTGATCAGGCTGCGCAACCTGCTCGGCAACGACGAGCTCGCACCGATTCATCGGCTGGACAGGGCGACGGCGGGCGTGCTGATGTTCTCGGCGCGCCCGGCCACGAGAGGGCCCTATCAACTGCTGTTCGAGACCCGTCAGGTGCAGAAGGTGTACGAGGCGGTGTCGGCTCGACCGGCTGACTGGGACCCGTCGCGCTTCCCGCTCGTCTACCGCAACCACATCGTGAAGCTCCGCAACGAGCTGAAGGTGCAGGTCGACGACGAGCGCGAGCCGAATACCGAGACGCTGATCGACGTGCTCCACCACGACGAGCACGTCGTGCACACGCTGCTGCATCCGCACAGCGGCAAGATGCATCAGCTCAGGGTGCATCTCGCGGCGCTGGGTCTCGGCATCCTGAACGACCCGTTCTACCCCGAGCTGTGCGGCGAGAGGCCCGACGACTTCGAGAACCCGATGCAGTTGCTCGCGCGCGAGCTCCGGTTCATCGACCCGCTGAGCGATCGCGAACGCACGTTCACGACAGGCCTCTCTCTGCGATACGCGCCGTCGTCGGGCGCCTGAGCCGACCAGACCGTCGTCGACGCACGAGACCCATGCGTGGAGCATGGGCCTCGTGGGCCCGGGCGGGCCCCCGACGCGATGGGCGCCTCAGCGCCGCATGATCTTGCGCGCGAGGCGCGTGCCGAGCATCTGCACCAGGTGCACGAAGACCACGATGAGGATGATCGCCGCCCACATCACGAGCGGCTCGAACTGCCGGAAGCCGTAGATCTGGGCGAAGGCACCGAGCCCGCCGCCCCCGATCAGTCCGGCCATGGCCGTCATGTCGATGAGCGCGACGACGATGAACGTGTAGCCGAGGATGAGCGGTCCGAGGGACTCGGGTATGGCGACGGTGAACAGGATGCGCCACGGGCCCGCCCCCATCGCGCGCGCGGCCTCGATGACTCCGGGCGACACGGAGACGAGGTGCTGCTCGACGATGCGACCGATCGCGAACGCCGCCGCGAGGCCGATGATGAAGGCGCCTGCGGTCGTGCCGATCCCGGTTCCCACCACCACGCGCGCGAACGGCTGAGCCACCGCCATGAAGATCACGAACGGGATCGGGCGGAAGAAGTTGACCGCGAGATTCGCGATGACCGAGACCGGCTTGTTCTGGGCGAGACCGCCGGGACGCGTGACGTAGAGGATGACACCGATCGCCAGGCCGAGGATGCCGCCGAGCACGAGCGCGAACGACGTCATGTACAGGGTCTCGAGGGCGGCCTTCCAGAATTCGGGCCACAGTTCGTTCAGACGGTCCATCAGCGCGCCTCCTCTCCGGCGATCTCGGTGACGTCGACTCGCTCGGCTATCGCGGCGAGTGTGCGGTCGATCGCGGCGTCGTCGCCTCGGATCGCGAGCGTGAGGTGGCCGAAGGCGCGACCCCTGATGTCGTTGATGCCGCCGTACACGAGCTCGAAGTCCAGCCCGGCGCCGGCGAGGTCGAGGAAGACCTGCGCCTGGGACGAGTCGCCGTCCCGGAACGAGAAGGTGACGAGACGGCCCTGGTGCCGGTCGCGCAGCACCGACAGCTCCGCCGGAGTCGGGATGCCCTTGACGACCGTACCGACGAACCGCTGCGAGGCAGGGTTCTGCGGGGCGGAGAACACGTCGAACACGTCGCCCTGCTCGATGACCCGGCCGTTCTCCATCACGGCGACCTTGGTCGCGATGGTCTGGATGACGTCCATCTCATGCGTGATCACCACGATCGTCACGCCCTGCTCCTGGTTGACCCGCTTGAGCAGATCGAGCACTTCATGGGTGGTCTGCGGGTCGAGCGCGCTCGTGGCCTCGTCGGCGAGGAGGATCGCGGGGCCGGTGGCGAGAGCGCGGGCGATGCCGACGCGCTGCTTCTGCCCGCCGGACAGCTGCTCGGGATATGCCTTCGCCTTGTCGGAGAGACCCACGAAACTGAGCAGTTCGGTGACCCGCTCCTCGATGTCCGCCTTCGACCAGCCGGCCAGCTTGAGCGGATAGGCGATGTTCGCCTTGACGCTGCGGGACGCGAACAGGTTGAACTGCTGGAAGATCATGCCGATGCCGCCGCGGACCGCGCGCAGCTCGCTCTCGCGCAGGGCGGTCACGTCGACCCCGTCGACGAGGATCGATCCGGCGGTCGCCGGCTCGAGCGCGTTGATCAGGCGCACCAGCGTCGACTTGCCGGCACCGGAGTATCCGATGATCCCGAAGACGTCGCCCTTCTCGATGTCGAGGGTGACGTCATCCACGGCGATCACCTCCCTGTCTCCAGGGGTGCGGGCGGGGTATGCCTTCGACACGTTGGTCAGGCTCACGATGGGCATGTCTGCTGCTCCGGTCTGCTTCGGGAACGAAGAATCGGGTGACGCACGGAGCGCCACCCGATTCTCTCGCATGCGGATGAGAGGTTCCCCTCTCAGCGCAGTCACTTCTGTGCTTCGGTGTCCTTCTGGACCTTCTCCAGCGACGACACGAGGTCTTCGACGGGGGTCTGGAGCGGCACCGCGGTGTCGCCCGACGACTCGAGCAGACCAGCCTGGACGTCTTCGTTCGTCTGGAAGATCTCGACGAGCTTGAGGTACGTCTCGTTGTCGGCCTCGTCGGCGCGGGCCGCGAAGATGTTGACGTACGGAAGCGCGTTGGGGTCTTCGGGGTCGTCCTGCGCGATCGCGTCGTCGAACGTCAGACCCGCGTCCTCGACGAAGTCGTTGTTGATGATCGCGGCGGCCACATCAGGAAGCGACGTCGGGATGAGCGCGGCCTCGAGGGCCGTGACCTTGACCTTGGACTTACCGGTGTCGACGTCGGCGACGTCGGAGAAGATGGTGCCACCGCTCTTGAGCTCGATCAGGCCTGCGGACTGCAGCACGAGGAGGGCACGCGCCTGGTTGGACGCGTCATCCGGGACGGCGACGGTCTCGCCCTCGGGGATGCTGTCGACGTCGTCGTACTTCTTCGAGTACAGACCGAGCGGGTAGATCGCGGTCGAACCGATCGGCGTGAGGTCGGATCCCGAGTTCACGTTGTAGTCGGCCAGGTACACGATGTGCTGGAACTGGTTGAGGTCGATCTCGCCCTCGGTCAGCGCGGGGTTCGGCTGCTCGTAGGAGCCGAAGTCGACGAGCTCGACCGTGATGCCCTCGTCAGCCGCTGCCTCGACGAACGGCGCCCACTGTGCGTCTCCCTTGCCGACGACGCCGACCTTGACGGTCTCGTCGCCGGATCCTCCGTCACCGGAGCCGGCGTCGGAGGATGCGGTCGCGCAGCCTGAGAGCGCGACGAAGAGCGGGACCGCGGCGAGCGCGGCGATGACGGATGTGGTCCGACGGGATGCTGTGATGGACATGAGTGTTCGGGGTTCCTCTCTTGGGGGACTCGAATACGTTAGGCAGGGCGACGCGGTGCGCGACAATCGAGCGTCACAGAGCGTCACAGCTCTCAGTCGTAATCCTCGATGCCCTGCAGCCGCACCTGCTCGAGGTCGAGGCGAGCCGAGATGCGACGGACCACGAGGTCGTCGACCGTGCCGTCTCGACGCAACCCCAGCAGCACCTCGCGCTTGCGATCGATCAGGGCGAGCTTCAGGCGCGTGTGCTCCTCGTGCCGGAGCAGCGGCGACCGCTGCATCACATCGACGTCGGCCGACGTGGCGAGCATCTGCAGCGTCCTGACCTCGCCCTCCGCATCCTCGCCGTCGACGGTGTCCGCATCGCCGACGATGGGCAGGCGCAGACGGCTCGACGCGGCATCGACGCCCCCGGCATCCGAGCCACCGCCGATCGTCTCGCGACCGTCACCGAGGGGGTCGGGCTCGTCGAGCATCGCATCCAGGGCCCGGGCTTCGGCGTCGACGATCGCCTGCTCGCGTGCGAGCGCCCGTGCGTTGGAGAACTCGAGCATCTGGTAGCCCTCGGCGCGGACCTTGTCTCTGACCTCCTGGCCGACCGCGTGCTCGATCGCGAGGTCGTCGAGGGCTGCCAGCGCGGCACCAGAGATGGTCCGCTCGGCGAGCTCGTACTCCTCGTCCTCCCTGTGGTCGACGGGGAACCGCGCCCAGCGCACGATCGCCGGCAGCAGTGGGCCCTGCACGAGCAGGCTGAGCAGGATCACGCCCGCGGTGACGAAGACGATCTCGTCTCGGCCGGCGATCTCGCCCTCGGTCGCGCTCGCGACCGGCACCGACAGCGCGATCGCGAGGGAGACGGCACCCCTCATGCCCGCGACCGTGGACACCGCCATCGACCGCGCCTTCGCGCCGCGGGACGGGAGTGCCGGGTTCCTTCGCTGGAACGGCGCGTTCATCAGCTGGAAGAGGTACCTGACCACGAGCAGAGTCGCCCAGACCGCGAGGGTGATCAGCACGAGACGGCCGATCGCCGCCGCCGAGATCTCATGCGCGACGAACTGCACCTCGAGGCCGATGAGCACGAACAGCGCCCCGTTGAGGAGGAAGACCCCGAACGGCCAGGCGGCGTCGGCCTGCCGGCGCGACGAGGCCGTCGTCACCCGCGGCGAGACGTAGGCGACGATGAGGCCCGCGACCACGACGGCGAGGACACCGGACGCGTGCACGATCTCGGCGAGCAGGAAGGCGCTGAACGGGATGAGCAGGAGCGCGACGTTGATGACGATCGTCGACGAGGTGCGGCGCAGCAGCAGATAGCCGAGGGCCGCGATCACGACACCGGCCGCGATGCCTCCGGCGTATGAGGTGAGCACCGACATCGTGACGGTCAGCGGCGTGATGTTGCCGCCGAGAGCCAGGGAGACGGCGATGGCGTAGAGCACGAGCGCGGTGCCGTCGTTCGTGAGGCTCTCGGCCTTGAGCTTCATGAACATGCGTCGGGGCAGCAGCCGACCGAGCGCGGCCACGGCCGTCGCGTCCGGCGGAGCCACCGCGGCCCCGAGGATCAGAGCGGTCTCCCACGGCATCCCGAACAGCAGCCCGATCCCCGCGACGGCGAACGCGGATGCCACGACGAGCACCGTGCTCATGGGCAGGATGTAACGGAAGTCGCGACGGATCGACCGCAGCGAGGTCGTCAGGCTCTCCCAGAAGAGCATCACGGGGAGGAACAGCAGCAGCACGGTCTCCGGCGGCAGCTGGATCTCACGCAGCTGCGGGACGAACCCGAGCAGCAGTCCGAAGATCACGAGCACGAGCGGCAGTGCGAGCCGCACGCGCGGCGCGATCAGCGTGCCCACGAGGATCGTCAGTCCGATCAGGACGGTGACCTCGAGTCCTTCCATCTGAACCTCCCGGATACCGCAGGATCATGCTGTGCGATAACTGTCGGTATCGAACCCCGCCCAGAGCACAGCGCATCGCACCGTCCCCGTATTCCCGCGAGACCCGACCGGCGCGGCCTTGCGTCAGTCGAGCTCCTCGGTCAGTTCGAACCAGCGCAGCTCGAGCTCCTCGATCTCCGCCTGCTGGTCGCTGATCGCCTTCATCTTCTCGCCGAGACCCGCGAAGTCCGCCTGGTCATGGTCTGCCAGAGCGGTCTTCGCCTTGTCGACCTGCTGCGTGAGCTTCTGGATACGGCGCTCCAGCGACGAGACCTCCTTCTGAGCGGCGCGCAACGCGGCACCGTCGAGGCTGGAGGCCTTCTTCTCCGTGTTGACGGCCGTCTGCGACCTGCCGGGCGCCGAGGTCTGCAGCTGGCGCAGGCGCAGATACTCGTCGACCCCTCCGGGCAGATGCCGCAGGTGTCCGTCGAGGATCGCGAACTGCTGGTCGGTGACGCGCTCGAGGAAGTACCGGTCGTGGCTGACCACGAGCAGGGTGCCCGACCACGAGTCGAGAAGGTCTTCGATCGCCGCTAGCATGTCGGTGTCGAGATCGTTGGTCGGCTCATCGAGGATCAGCACGTTGGGCTGATCGAGGAGCACGAGCAACAGCTGGAGGCGACGCTGCTGACCACCGGAGAGGTCCTTCACCGGGGTCGAGAGCTGCGCGGAGTCGAAGCCCAGGCGCTCGAGCAGTTGTCCGGGCGTGAGCTCCTGCGCCTTGGATCCTGCACCCATCGTGTACGAGGTGCGCAGACGCGAGATCACGACGCGCACCGGCTCGCGCCTCACATCCTCCAGTTCGTCGAGGCGCTGGGTGAGCGTCTTGACCTTCACTGTCGTGCCGCGCTTCACGCGCCCGACGGTCGGCTCGACGGTGCCCGAGATGAGTCCGAGAAGTGTCGACTTGCCGGCGCCGTTGACGCCGAGGATGCCGGTGCGCTCCCCCGGCGCGATGCGCCACTCGACATCGCGCAGCACCTCGCGCGTGCCACCGTCGGCCGTCGGATACGTGACGCCCACATCGAGAAGGTCGACGACGTCTTTCCCGAGGCGTGACACGGCGAGCGACTGCAGTGAGATCTTGTCGCGGATCTCGGGCACGTCGGCGATCAGCTCGTTGGCGGCGTCGATGCGGAACTTGGGCTTCGCGGTGCGCGCAGGAGCACCGCGCCGCAGCCAGGCGAGCTCCTTCTTGGCGAGGTTCTGACGCTTGGCCTCGGTCGCGGCGGCCATGCGGTCGCGTTCGACGCGCTGCAGGATGTAGGCCGCGTAGCCTCCCTCGAAGGGCTCGACGATGCGGTCGTGCACCTCCCAGGTCTCGGTGCAGATCT
>NZ_CAUQVQ010000038.1:0-24338 GCF_963521645.1 uncultured Microbacterium sp.
CGTTTCGTCTCGCTCGGCTCCGCCGTGCTCGCTCAACGACCGAGACGCCGCACCCCCGATCGTTGAGCGACGACGACGAAGTCGACGGAGACGAAACGCATCCGCATCCGCACCGTGCACTCTTCAACGACCGAGACGCCGCACCCCCGGTCGTTGAGCGACGACGACGAAGTCGACGGAGACGAAACGCATCCGCACCCCCACCCGGCACTCTTCAACGACCGAGACGCCGCACCCCCGGTCGTTGAGCGACGACGACGAAGTCGACGGAGACGAAACGCATCGCATCCGCACCGGGCACGAAACCCGGCGACCCGCGTCGGTAGTCTGGACGGGTGAAGATTCTCGTCCTCGGTTCCGGTGCCCGTGAGCACGCGATCATCCTCGCCCTGCGAGCAGAGACGGCGGAGCACGAGATCTTCGTCGCCCCCGGCAACGCCGGAATCGCGCAGGACGCGACGCCGGTCACCCTCGACATGCTCGACGGAGCAGCGGTGACCTCGTTCGCGAACGAGCACGCCGTCGATCTCGTGGTCGTCGGCCCCGAGGCACCGCTCGTCGCCGGCGTCGCCGATGTGCTGCGCGCACACGGCATCCCCGTGTTCGGCCCGGGCAAGGCCGCCGCCCAACTCGAGGGGTCGAAGTCCTTCGCCAAGCGGATCATGGATGCCGCGGGCGTGCCCACCGGTCGCGCGGTGCGCGCCACCACGATCGCCGAGGTCGAGGCCGCCTTCGACGATCTCGGTGCGCCACACGTGGTGAAGGCCGACGGGCTCGCGGCAGGCAAGGGCGTCGTCGTGACGTCCGACCGCGCCGAGGCCCTCGCGCACGCAGAGCACTACCTCCCGTCGGGTCCGGTGCTGATCGAGGAGTTCCTCTCGGGCCCCGAGGTCTCGCTGTTCTTCCTCAGCGACGGCGACACGGTACGCGCCCTCAGCCCGGCGCAGGACTTCAAGCGCGCGCTCGACGGCGACGAGGGCCCCAACACCGGCGGCATGGGCGCCTATTCGCCCCTCCCCTGGCTCGCCGAGCAGTTCGGCAGCGAGCGGGCCTTCGTCGAGGAGGTCACGCGCGACGTCGCCCTGCCGGTGATCCGTCAGCTCGACAGCGAGGGCACCCCGTTCATCGGTCTGCTGTATGCCGGGCTCATCCTCACGCCGGCGGGAGTGCGCGTGATCGAATTCAACGCCCGCTTCGGCGACCCCGAGACGCAGATCGTGCTGCCTCGCCTCATGACCCCGCTGTCGGAGCTGCTGGCCGCCGCGGCATCCGGCACCCTCGAAGACCAGCCCGAGCCCGAGTTCAGCGACGACGTCGCGATCACCGTCGTCCTCGCGAGCGAGGGGTACCCCGAGGCTCCGCAGACCGGCCGACCGATCGAGGGCCTGGCCGATGCCGCAGCCGTCGAGGGTGTGCGACTCGTGCACGCCGCGACCGCGAGCCCGGACGCCCCGGGTGGCTCGCTGATCGCCACCGGCGGCCGCGTGCTCAACGTCGTGGCCGTGGCATCCGACTTCCGCACCGCGCGCGACCGTGCGTACGAGGCGATCGGGCGCATCGGTCTCGAGGGCTCGCACTTCCGCTCCGACATCGCGGCCCGCGTCGCGGAGTAACCCGTTCGAGTAACGCAAATGGTCCCATTTCTCGTCGGAATGGGACCATTTGCGTTACTCGAAGCGGATGTCGGAGCTCAGAGCACCTTAGAGAGGAAGTCCTTCAGGCGCTCGTTCTTGGGCGCGCCGAACAGCTCGGCGGGCGGGGCCTCTTCGACCACGACGCCGCCGTCCATGAACACCGTGCGCCCCGAGACCTCGCGGGCGAATCCCATCTCGTGCGTCACGAGCACCATCGTCATGCCGCCCGACGCCAGGTCGCGGATGACCTGCAGCACCTCGCCGACCATCTCCGGATCGAGGGCGCTGGTGGCCTCGTCGAAGAGCATGATCTCGGGGTCCATCGCGAGGGCGCGCGCGATCGCGACGCGCTGCTTCTGACCGCCCGACAGCGATGCCGGCTTCGCGTCCGCCTTCTCGGCCAGCCCGACACGGTCGAGCAGAGCCAGTGCGCGCTGCTTCGCCTCGGCCTTCGACAGCTTGCCGAGCTCGACCGGAGCGAGCGTGATGTTCTCGAGCACGGTCATGTGCGGGAACAGGTTGAAGTGCTGGAAGACCATGCCGATGCGCTGACGCACCTCGTCGAGCTTGACGCTCTTGTCCGTCAGGTCGACGCCGTCGACGATGACGTGACCCGACGTCGGCTCCTCGAGCTTGTTGAGGCACCGCAGCAGAGTCGACTTGCCCGAGCCCGACGGCCCGATGACGGCGACGACCTCGCGGTCCGCGACCGTCAGGTCGATGCCCTTGAGTACGTGGTTGTCGCCGAACGACTTGTGCAGGTCCTTGACCTCGATCTTGCTCATGCGGTGAACGTCCTCTCCAGGCGGTTCGCGAGCAGCGTGAGAAGCGTGATCACGACGAAGTAGATGATGGCGACGATCGTCAGCACCTGCGCCGACAGATACGTCGAGGCGATGATCTGACGCGACACGAAGGTCAGCTCGGCGAGGCCGATGACGCTGATCAGCGACGTGTCCTTGAGGGTGATGATGCCCTGGTTCACGAACGAGGGGATCATGATGCGGAACGCCTGCGGCAGCACGACCTTCTGCATCGTCTTCCAGTGCCCCAGGCCGAGCGAACGCGATGCCTCGGCCTGACCGGGGTCGACGGCCTGGATGCCGCCGCGGATGATCTCGGTCATGTACGCACCCGTGTTGAGCGAGAGCGTGATGGCTCCCGCGACGAACGGGTTGAACGTGATCTCGGGGATCAGCTGAGGAATGGCGAAGAACACGAAGAACGCCTGCACCAGGATCGGCGTGCCGCGGAAGACGAACACGTACGCGGTCGCGAGCCAGCGGAACGGGAGGAACTTCGAGATCCGCCCGAAGCCGAACACGATGCCCAGGACGAACGCGGCGACCAGGGCGACGAGCGTCGCGAGGATCGTCAGCCACAGGCCCTGCATGAGTGCCGGCCAGTACTTCACCGCGACCGAGATGATGTCGGTCGCCTGGGTCGTCTCCTCACCGCCCGCGAGGTAGGTGTCGACGATCTCGTCGTACTCACCGGATTCCTGCAGGTTCGCGAGGCCCGCGTTGAACTTCTCGATCAGCTCGGGATTCTGCCCCTTGTTGACCGCGAAGCCGTATTCGCCGCCGAGCTCGGGATCGCCGACGAGGCGGAACCCCGAGCCCTGCTGGATGCCGTAGGCGAGCACCGGGAAGTCCTCGAAGTAGCCGACCGCCTGTCCGGCCTTCACCGCATCGACCATGTCGGTCGTGTCGGAGTAGGGAGTGACGCGGAAGCCGTACTCGTCCTGGTTCTCCTCCGCGAAGGTCTGCCCCTGCGTGCCGGTCTTGACCGCCACGGTCTTGCCGTCGAGGTCTTCGAGCGACTCGATGTCGCTCTCGTCGAGCACGCCCAGCTGGATGCCGCTGGTGAAGTACGGGTCGCTGAAGTCGAAGATCTGCTGACGCTCGTCGGTGATCGACATGCCGGCCATGACGGCATCCACCTGGTTCGACTGCAGCGCCTGCAGCGCCGCATCGAAGCCGAGCTGGCGGATCTCCACCTCGAAGCCCTGGTCTGCGGCGATCGCACGGAGCAGGTCCATGTCGATGCCCACGAGGTCGCCCTCGGGAGACGTGAACTCGAACGGCGCGAACGTGGTGTCGGTGCCGATGACGTAGGTCTCGGACTCGTCGGCGGCCGCGGCAGCGGATGCCCCGCCGAGCAGCGCACCGGCCGCGATGAACGCCGTGAGCGCCATCGCCCCGGCGGTGCGACCGAGCGCGCGCAGGCGCGCGAAAGCGGGAGAGGAATGTGGGATCACGACGGGGGCTCCTCGGATCGGATGGGCGACAGGATGCTGCCACCGGGATGGTCGTCGACCATCCACCCTAACCGGCGACGGCGTGTCGCCGTGATCCGAGGGCCGTCGGCGACCTCGTGACTAGAGCGTGATCCAGTACCGCCGGAGCATCGCGTGCCCCCGCGCCGACTGGTCGCTGACGTCCTGCAGCACCCCTCCGGCACTCTCGATCGTGCGGAAGGATCCGACGTTGTCGTCGTCACACGTGACCAGCACGCGGTCGAGGCCGATCTCGCGTGCACGCTCGAGCCCGAGCCGCAGCGCCGCGGACGCATAGCCCTGACGTCGACGAGATTCCCTCACGGCGTAGCCGATATGACCGCCCACGTCGCGCAGGTAGTCGTTCAGCTCGTGCCTGAAGGAGAGGAACCCCACGACCTCGCCGTCGTCGACGACCCAGTACAGGTCGTTGTGCACGGCGTCGTCGGGCAGTTCAGCCGTGGTGTCGGCGAGCAGCGTCGACTTCTCGACCAGGGCCTCGAGCGTCGCGCGATCCGGAGTGACAGGTGCCTGCAGACCGGACCCGTCGATGTGACTCTCGCCGAATTCGGCGACGGCTACCGCCCAGGAATCGAACAGGTCGGTGGTGGGCCTCGTGAGCTCGATCGTCATCGCCCGATGAGATCACAGCCGGAGCGCGCTCCGCAAACCGCTCAGCGGAGCTGCAGGAGTCCTGCGACCGAGACATCCTCGTCGAGCCGGTTCCAGTGGATGCCCTCCCCGAACCCGATCAGTGTCGGGATCTACGTCAGATTCCTATCGTTCGTTTCTTTCGTTTCTTTTGTTTCCCATCTAAGCTGTACAGATCAGTTCATCGCAAACGCTATAGACAAACCGAGAAACGGATGAAGCCATGAGCGCCGCGCGAGCACAAGACGTGACCGTCTCCCCAGAGCCCGAGCAGGCGGATAGCATCGCGACGGTCCTGAGCTTCATGGAGGCGCACGAAGCGAAGCGTGGCGTAGCACCGGCCGCCGGTTTCTTCCTTAGTGGAACTGGTGAGCACGACCGCGTCGAACTCAATGAGCAGCTGTACGACGTGCTGAAACAAGCTGTCGAAGCTCTCAACCGGGGTCAGTCCGTGAGCCTGTCCGCCAGAGATCGGGAGATCACCACCCAACAGGCCGGTGAGATTCTCGGGATCAGCCGACCCACAGTTGTGCAGCTGATCGAATCAGGGGAGATTCCCGCTCACGTACCTGGGACTGTGCGCCGCAAGCTGTACCTCTCCGACGTACTGGCCTACCGGGACGAGATTCAGAGTCGTCGAAACGCCTTCATCGCAGGGAGCTCCGCACGCTATGGCGACGTGGATCTCGAGGACGTCGACGCGCTCCTCGACGAGGCTCGCAAGGCCCGATGATCCGAGTACACCCGATGCGCATGTCACACTCATCGGGTGTACAAGGCTGTCCTCGATACCTGCGCCCTCGTCCCGAGTCTCCAGCGCGATTTTCTGCTGCAGCTTGCCGCTGAGCGTGCCTACGCACCGGTCTGGGGGTCCGGCATCTTGTTCGAGCTCGATTACGTTCTCGAACGGCTCGACACGAAGCGTGGCATCGAAGAAGAGGAAAGCGATCGTTACCGCGAGCACCTTTTCGATCAGATGGGCAAGGCGTTTCCCGGCTCAACCGTCACGGCGCCGAAGGACCGTGAGTACCCGTACGACGTGAACGACCCGGACGACGGTCACGTCGCCCACGCCGCGATCATCGGGAAGGCTGACGCGATCGTCACCGACGACAGACGCGCTGGATTCCGTACATCCCCCGTGCTGCTCGATGCGGACATTGAAACCGTCAGCCTGGTCGAGTTCGCAGCAAACACCGTCGCCGCCCACCCCAAAGCAGGAGTGAAAGCGCTCCAGGCGATCGCGTCACGGCACGACGTGACCCCCGCGGCGATCCTCGACGACCTCCGCGACCGCTACAAAATGGCCGACGTCGACGAGATCCTCCGGCGACTGATCTGAGCCACGCACATGGGCTCTGGTTTCGACGGAGGTCAACGCACTTGAACCACACTGCGCCGACACTCTGCGATACCCGCGAATGCGCATGACCGTCGGCACGGAGCGACGGTAGCCAGCGTCATGCATCGAGCACGTCGAGTTCGGCACGGGACACCGGCAAAGGTGAAGAGCCGGGTCCTCCGCACGATCGTGCAGAAGACCCGGCTCGCCGCCGGAGGCGGGTCAGGCCGCGGGCGCGGGAGCCTCCGCCGTCGCGGATGCCTCGGCATCCGCCCTGTCATAGCGTCCGAGGAAGAGCGAGGCGACGAGCGCGACCACCATGACGCACGCGGGCAGCAGGATCGCCTGCGACATGCCGGCCGCGAACCCCTCCGCGACCTGCGGGGGGAGCGATCCGCCGCTGATGCCCGCCGGGGCGTCGGCGAGACCGGGAAGGTTCGCCTCGAGGCGTGACTGCATGAACGTGGCGATGGATGCCGAGCCGATGACGGACCCCATGGTGCGGGTGGTGTTGTAGATGCCCGCTCCGGCGCCGGCCTGACGCGGCGGCAGCTTGCGGGTCGCCGTCGTCGCGAGCGGCCCCCACATGCCCGCGTTGCCGACGCCCATGAGCGCCGAAGGCAGCAGGAACATCCAGATCGGGGTGTCCATGTTGATGAGCGCCGAGTACCAGATCAGGGCGACGACCACGCAGAGCAGGCCCGGGATGAGGATGATGCGCGGATCGACGCGGTCGAGCAGCTTGCCGGCGAACGGCGCGAGCACACCAGACAGCACGGCCATCGGGATGAGCAGCAGTGCCGCTTCGGTCGGGGTGAGCCCGCGTGCCGTCTGCAGGAAGAACATCATCGGCAGCGACATGCTCGTCACGGTGAAGCCGACCGCGGCGATCGCGATGTTGGCCCCCGAGAAGTTGCGGTCGCGGAACAGCGCGAGAGGCACCAGGGCCTCGCTGCGGGTGCGCGCCTGCTGCACGATGAACAGCGCGAGCACGACGAGACCCACGATGATCAGGCTCCACACCGAGATGGGGCCCCAGATGACGCCCCAGTCGAACTTCTCGCCCTCCTGCAGTCCTAAGACGATGAGGAACAGCGCGACGGCGCTCAGGATCACGCCGAGGATGTCGAAGCGGTGCGGACTCGTCTGCAGCTTCGGCACCAGGCGCCATGCCAGCACGAACGCGACGATGCCCACGGGGATGTTCACGAAGAAGATCCATTCCCAGCCGAACCCGTCGACGAGCAGTCCGCCCACCAGCGGGCCCACCAGGGTGGCCACGCCGGCGGTCGCACCCCAGAGGCCCATGGCCGCGCCGCGACGCTCGGGCGGGAAGGTGCGGGTGATCACGGCCATGGTCTGCGGCGTCATGAAGGCAGCGCCGAGTCCCTGCACCGCGCGGGCGGCGATCAGCATGCCGAGCGAGTCGGACAGTCCGCACCACAGTGAGGCGAGTGTGAAGATCGCGAGCCCGATCAGGTAGATGTTCTTCGGACCGAAGCGATCGCCCAGGCGGCCCGTGATGAGCAGCGGCACCGCATAGGCGAGAAGGTAGGCGCTCGTGACCCACACCACGTTGTCGAGGTTGTTGGTCGTCGGGTCGAGCGCGGCCTTGATCGCGGGGTTCGCGACCGAGACGATCGTCGTGTCGACGAGGATCATGAAGAAGCCGATGACCAGCGCCCAGAGGGCCGGCCAGGGGCTCGCGGGGCGGTGCCCGACGGCGAACGTTCCGGTCGAGGGACCCGAGGACGACGGTGCCGCGGACGGGCGGCCCGTCGAGGAGGAATCGGTCATTGCTGTGCGGCCTTTCGCTGAGCGAGATAGCGGTCGGTGTTCTCGAACGCCGTGGGTCCCCAGGGGAACTCCTCGGCCTCGAGACGGGCGAGAAGCGAGTCGAGCCAGCGCAGCTCGGCGTCGAGCAGCACCTCCTGGCGCTCGAACTCGACGAGCACCTGCTCCGGGACGCCGTGGCGCCGCGCCTCAGCGAGCCCGTCGCCGTGCAGCGCGTGGCCGCCGGCGAGCGCGACGCGTCTCGTCCGGAGGCAGTCGATCACGTCGGGGCGCTCGAGGTTGTGGGCTTCGGCGAGGGCGATGCGGAACTCCGTCGGGCGGTCTGCGACCGACAGCTCACGACGGAGCCACACGACCAGAGCGTCCTGCCCGGAATCCGTCAGCGTGTAGGTGGTGCGCTCGGGCCGGTTGCCCTCTCGGTCGATGCCGACCTCGGCGATGAGCGCGGACCGCTGGAGCCGACCGACCGTGTGATAGAGCGTGCCGTTCGTGACCGTGAGCAGTCGCTCGTCACGGCGTGCGCGCATCAGGCGCACCATCTCGTAGGGGTGCATGTCGCCCTCGCGCAGCAGCGCGAGCACCATCACCCCCATCGGGGTCAACCGCTCCGCGGAGTCCTTCGACACGGGATCCACCTCAAATAGTCCATGTGGACTATACGCTCGTTCGGTGACGACGACAAGGCGGATGCCGCGCCCTCTCGTCTAGCCCAGCGTGGCGGCGAGCTCCCCGGTCGTCAGCGGTCTATCCGCATACACGAGCCGCATGACCCCGGGGTCGGGGTTGCCCGCATCCGGAGCTCGGTGCACGAGTCGCAGGCCGAGCTTCTCGGCCACATGCGCCGACGCACGGTTGTGCTCGACGAGGTAGGCGACGACGGGACGCGCGGGAGCGATCGCCCTCGCCGCGTCGATTCCCGCCTGCGCCAGTTCGGTCGCCAACCCCTGGCCGTGATGATCGGCTGCGATGCGATAGCCCACGTTCCACACCGCGCCGCCGAGCAGGGTGCACCCGCCGTTGCCGACGACCTCGTCGCTGTCGCGCAGGCGGACGACCCAGGATCCGAGACCGGCCTGATCCCAGCTGCGCTGCCAGCGCTGCATCATCTCGACCGTCTGCGCGGGATCGGTGTGGCGCAGGCTCGGGTAGTGCGTCCACACCCGCGGGTCGCGCTGGATGGCGAAGACGTCGTCGAGGTCCGAGGCGTCGGGCCGCGAGAGTCGTAGGCGCTCGGTGAAGGTGTCGTCGGTCACGGACCCAGAGTAGGCATCCCCGCCGACACTCGGCAGGGGCGTGTGTCCGCTCAGCTGCTCAGCTTGCGCAGCGCCGATCCCTTGTGCGCGGCCTTCTCGCCGCTCTTCTCCGACTTCACGATGTAGGCCGGTTCGTCGTCCGAGGCGGTGAAGCTCTGGCCTGCGAACCGGAAGTCCTTCGTCTTCTTCTCCTCCACGGTGCCGTGGGTGCGCCCCTGGGATGTGTTCCAGCTCACCAGGTCGCCTGTCGACAGGTCTGTGGTCATGATTCCTCCGCTTCTCCGATTCGAGCGTCGCCGTCACGGCCGGATCGCGCCAGCCCTTGACACGACGCTGTGCCGTCTACCGGGATAATGGGCGGGTGAGCACACCTTCGGACGACACGGCGCAGACCATCCCCGGCTGGCGACACATCTACTCGGGCAAGGTCCGCGACCTCTATGCCTCGGAGGACGCCGCCGACACCCGCATCCTCGTGGTCGCCTCCGATCGCGTGAGCGCGTTCGACTCGGTGCTGTCTCCCGGCATCCCCGAGAAGGGTGCGCTGCTCACTCGTCTGAGCCGCTGGTGGTTCGCACAGCTCGGCGATGTTCCGAACCACCTCGCCGAGGGCGACATCCCGGCGAGCGTCGCCGACCGGGCCATGCTCGCGCAGTCGCTCGAGATGCTGCCCGTCGAGTGCGTCGTGCGCGGCTACATCACCGGCTCCGGCTGGGCCGAATACACCGAGAGCGGCACCGTGTGCGGCATCCCGCTGCCCGCCGACCTGCAGAACGGCGACCGCCTGCCTGAGCCGCTGTTCACCCCCGCCTACAAGGCGCCGATGGGCGAGCACGACGAGAACATCACCTTCGAGCAGACCGTCGAGCTCGTCGGCGCCGATCGTGCGGCCGAGCTGCGCGACGTCTCCCTGTCGCTCTACACGCGGGCCGCCGCGATCGCCGAGGAGAAGGGCCTGATCCTCGCCGACACCAAGTTCGAGTTCGGCACGGATGCCGAGGGCGTGCTGCGCCTGGCCGACGAGGTGCTCACCAGCGACTCCTCGCGCTATTGGGATGCCGAGGCCTGGCGCACCGGAACCACGCCGAGCGAGCGGATGGCCAGCTTCGACAAGCAGATCGTGCGCGACTGGCTCGCCGCGAACTGGGACAAGCAGGGCGAGCCGCCCGCGTTGCCGGAGGACATCGTCGAGCGCACGGCCGACCGCTACCGCGAGCTGATCGAGCGCCTCGGGGCCTGACGCGCCTTCCTCCCCACACCAACCCTCCCCCCTTCCCCTTCCCTCCCTCCCCTCCCCTCCCTTCCCGTTCCTCCGCACGCTGTGAAGGAGATCTCTTCCTGCGAAGGACTGATCTGCGGATGCGGTCCTTCGGAGCGCGAGATCTCCTTCGCTACGCGCGCTGAGCCGAGCCCCGCGCACCCAGGGAACACTCAGGAATCGGTAGTGTTGCGGAAGCACTCCCACTCCCCCGATCCTGAGGAGCCCGCATGCCCCTGTGGAAGACCCACGGAAACGGACGCACGGTCGAGCCCGGCGCCGTCGTCACTCCCGAAGAGCGCCTGAACTGGCCCGCCACGATCGCGATCGGCGCACAGCACGTCGTCGCGATGTTCGGCGCCACGTTCCTGGTTCCGACGCTGACGGGCTTCCCCGTCTCGACCACCCTGCTGTTCAGCGGGCTCGGCACCCTGATCTTCCTGCTGATCACCAAGAACCAGCTGCCCAGCTACCTCGGCTCGTCGTTCGCGTTCATCGCGCCGATCACCGCCGCCGTGGCAGCGGGCGGCACCGGGTCGGCCCTCGCGGGAGTCGTCGCCGTCGGAATCCTGCTCGCCGTCGTGGGCCTGGTCGTGCAGTTCGCCGGCCTGCGCTGGGTCGACGCCCTCATGCCCCCCGTGGTCGCGGGCGCCATCGTCGCCCTGATCGGCTTCAACCTCGCCCCCACCGCCTGGAACAACTTCCAGCTCGACCCCGTCACCGCGACGATCACGCTCGTCGCGATCATCGTGTTCGCGGTGCTGTTCCGTGGCTTCCTCGGCCGCATCTCGATCTTCCTCGGCGTCGCGGTCGGCTTCATCTATGCCGCCTTCACCGGGTCGTTCGACGTGCCCAACGCGCTGCGCGGCGGCAAGACGCCTGCCGAGCTCATCGCGGACGCCCCCTGGGTGGGCCTGCCCGAGTTCCAGCTCCCCGACTTCGTCGAGCCCGGCACCTGGTCGACCATCGCGATGTTCCTGCCCGTCGTCCTGGTGCTGGTCGCCGAGAACGTCGGGCACGTGCGCGGCGTCGCGACGATGACCGAGGACGCCTCGATCAACCGGCACACGGGTCGCGCGCTCATCGCCGACGGCGTCGCCACGACCATCGCCGGCGGGTTCGGCGGATCGGGCACCACGACCTACGGCGAGAACATCGGCGTCATGGCCGCCACCCGCGTGTACTCCACCGCCGTCTACTGGGTCGCCGGCCTGTTCGCGATCCTGCTCGCTTTCTCTCCCAAGATCGGCGAGGTCTTCAACTCGATCCCCGCCGGTGTGCTGGGTGGCGCGACCACCGCGCTCTACGGCCTGATCGGCATCATCGGCATCAAGATCTGGGTCGACAGCAAGGTCGACTTCTCCCGGCCGGTCAACCAGTACACCGCCGCCGTCTCGCTCGTGATCGGCATCGCCGGCTTCTCGATGCAGCTCGGCGACTTCTCGTTCGGCGGCATCGTGCTCGGCACGGTCGCGGCCCTGCTGATCTACCACGTGGGCAATGCGATCGCCCGCGCGCGCAAGACCGGCGCCGACGACCCGAAGCCCCTCGAGGCCGTGGGTCCGCTGGGCGGCGACCCCGCGTGATCACGCTCACCCCGTGAACACGACGATCCCGGATGCTGCAGCTGCGGCATCCGGGATCTCTGAGTCAGGGCGCGATCGCTCTCAGGCGATGACGGCGAGGACCGCATCCGGAGCGATCGCCGCCGAGAGCTGCGCCCGGTGCGACAGGATGCCGGCTCGGTGCGCGGCGACCGTGGTCTCCATCTTCATGGCGTCGAGCACGGCGACCGGGTCGCCCTCCGCGACGCTCGCTCCGTCGTCGGCGAGCCATCGCACGAGCGTGCCCGGTGCCGGCGCGCGCAGCTCCGTCGGGTCGGATGCCGCGGCCGCGGTTCCGCCATCCGCGAGTCCGCCGAGCCCGGACAGCAGGCCCAGCGGGAGTCCGAGCACGACTCGACGCCCGTCGATCTCGACGGGGAAGCGCTGGAGCGCGGCATCCGGTGCCGGCGCCGGTCGCAGCTGCGGTTCGAGTCGGGGCAGCAGCGTGCTCTCGATCCACTGCGTGTGCACCGCGAACGTGTCGGTGGCGAAGGCCTCGTCGTCGAGCGCGAGGAGGTCGAACGGGATGACGGTGGCCGGACCCTCGACGACCAGTTCGCGCAGCGCGCGACGCGCCCGCACGAGCGCGGCGTCGCGACTGTCGGCGTGCACGACGAGCTTCGCGATCATCGAGTCGAAGGCCGGCTGAACGACGTCGCCCGCCTCGATCCCGCTGTCCCAGCGCACGCCGGGCCCGCCGGGGATGCGCAGCGACGCGACTCGGCCGGGGCTGGGGAGGAATCCGCGACCGGGGTCTTCCGCGTTGATGCGGAACTCGAAGGAGTGACCTGTCGGCACGGGGGTCTCGGTGAACGAGATGCCCTCGCCGAACGCGATGCGGAACTGCTCGCGCACGAGGTCGGTTCCCGTCACCTGCTCCGTGACGGGATGCTCGACCTGAAGGCGGGTGTTCACCTCGAGGAAGGAGATCGTGCCGTCGGCGGCGAGGAGGAACTCCACGGTGCCCGCGCCTCGGTACTGCACCTCGGCGCAGATCGCCCGGGCCGCCTCGTGGAATCGCGCGCGCTGCTCGGCCGACAGTCCGGGGGCCGGTGCCTCTTCGATGAGCTTCTGGTTGCGGCGCTGCATCGAGCAGTCCCTGTCGCCCACCACGACGACGCCGCCGTGCCCGTCACCGAGCACCTGCACCTCGATGTGACGCGGACTCTCGAGGAAGCGCTCGACGAAGCACTCCCCGCGTCCGAAGGCGGCGATCGCCTCGCGGGTCGCCGCGTCGAAGGCATCCGCCACCTCCGAGAGCGCCCGGACGACCTTGAGACCCCGGCCGCCGCCGCCGAAGGCCGCCTTGATGGCGATCGGCAGGCCGTGCTCCTCGGCGAACGCCACGGCCTCGGCCGGACCCGCGAGAGACTGGTCGGTGCCGGCCGCCAACGGGGCGCCGACGCGCTGCGCGATGCGACGGGCGGTCATCTTGTCGCCGAGCGCATCGATGCTCTCGGGCGAGGGGCCGATCCAGATCAGACCCGCCTCTTCGACGGATCGCGCGAAGTCCGCACTCTCCGACAGGAATCCGTAACCGGGGTGCACGGCGTCCGCACCGCTGCGCCGCGCCGCCTCGAGCAGAGCCTCGACCGACAGGTATGTGGTCGCCGCGGTGTCACCGCCCAGCCCCAGCGCCTCATCGGCGAGCCGCACGTGCATCGCGTCGGCATCCTGATCGGCGTAGACCGCGATCGATGTGTATCCGGCCTCGGCGCAGGCGCGGATCACGCGCACGGCGATCTCTCCGCGGTTGGCGATCAGCACCTTGGTCATGAGGTCTCCTTGACGATGAAGCGGATGCGCACGCCGGGCGGCAGCTGACCGGCGAGGTCGAGGCTGCGGTCGGTGAGGGCACCGATGATCGGGTATCCGCCGGTGAGCGGGTGATCGGGCAGGAACAGCACGGGCTGTCCGTCGGGCGGCACCTGGATCGCTCCGGTGACGGCGCCCTCGCTGGGCAGCTCCCCGCCGCGCGATCGTTCCAGGGGCACGGCGCCCTCGAGCCGGATGCCGACCCGATCGGAGCGCGGTGTGACCGTCCACTCCTGCTCCGTGAGGGTCGCGAGCGCCGCCGGTGCGAACCAGTCGTCGCGCGGCCCGAGAGTGATCTCGAGCTCGACGAGTTCTCCCGGCGCCGGAAGAAGACGGTGCACGGGATCGGGTTCGACGACGTGCACGCCGGCATCGCCGATCGGGATCACGGATCCTGCCGCGACCGGGTCGGGCCCGAGTCCTGCGAGAGTGTCGGCCGCGCGGCTGCCCAGCGCCGATGCCGCGTCGAGACCTCCGCGCACTGCGATGACGTAGCGCAGGCCGCGCTCGGGGTGTCCGAGGGTCAGTTCGTCGCCGTCGACCGTGGCGAACGGCTCACCGTGCCGGACGGAGCGGGTGCCGCCCTCGGCGCCGGTCAGGGTCACCGCACCCGCCGCTCCCGTGATCGCGGCCACACCTGATCCGTGGAACCGCAGCACCGCGCCGCCGACGCTCTCGAGCACCGCGGCACCCGGTGCGTTGCCCACGGCCCTGTTCGCCTCGCGCATCGCACGGCGGTCGGCGACACCGGATGCCGAGACGCCGAGCGCCGCGAAGCCCGCACGCCCGGCATCCTGCACCAGCAGCTGCAGCGAGGTCCGGACGACCTCGACCGCGCGGGACGGGGCTACGCCGGGATCGGTCGATGCGGCACCGGCCTGTTCCTCGGAGACACGCCCCTCAGCGGCCTGATCGCCTCCGATCTCCCCCGCCGAGGCCTCCGCGTGCGCCCGCGCCTGCGCCCGCACCTGCTCGAATCGCACGGTCGTGCCGGGCGAGAGCAGCGCCGGCGGATCACGATCGATGTCCCACATCACGGCGTCGGTGCGTCCGATGAGCTGCCAGCCGCCCGGGCTCTCGCGCGGGTAGACCCCGGTGAACTGTCCGGCCAGCGCCACGGATCCCGCGGGAACCCGCGTGCGCGGCGACGAGCGGCGGGGCACGTCGAACAGCGGATCGCTGCTCACGACGTAACCGAAACCGGGGGCGAAGCCCGAGAACGCGACCTTCCAGTCGGCGGCGAGATGCCGCTTCACGAGCTCTTCGGCCGTCACGCCGAGCAGCGATGCCGCCTCATCGAGATCGGCACCGTCGTAGCGCACCGGCACCGTGACCTCGCCGGTGGCCGGCAGGTGAGCGGTGTCGACCTCGGTCGTGGCGAGCACATCGGCGAGGTCGGCGGCCGACACGACCAGCGGATCGAAGCGCACGAGCACGGTGCGCGCACCGGGGATGCGCTCGACGACACCCGGCACGCCATCCCACGCGAGGTTCAGCCGCATCGCCTCGTCGAGGTCGGCGGCCTCGACGAGCAGGGCGTGATCGGATGCCGTGAGGATGCGCATCAGACGAGGTACTCCGCATCCGGCACGTCGGTGATGAACATGTATCCCGGGGCGTGCGTGATCGCGAACGGCGGCTTCGAGGCCATGATCGCGGCCTGCGGGGTGACGCCGCACGCCCAGAAGACCGGCACTTCGCCCTCGCGCACCTCGGGGGCGTCGCCGAAGTCGGGG
Source organism: uncultured Microbacterium sp. (assembly GCF_963521645.1). Classification (GTDB taxonomy): domain Bacteria; phylum Actinomycetota; class Actinomycetes; order Actinomycetales; family Microbacteriaceae; genus Microbacterium. The sequence continues at coordinate 15,366 of NZ_CAUQVQ010000038.1, forward strand.
CGCATGAGGTCGGCGATGCCGAGGGAAGCCGGGTCGCCGACATGAACGGGAGCACCGTGCACTGCGGGGGTGCGACCCGAGATCTGCACTGCATCGGCCACGCGGCCGGCAGGGATCGGCCGCATCGACACGACCATCTCTCCGCTCAGACGGCCCGCCGGCGCACACGGCACCGCGGTGCGGTACATCGGCACGTTGCGGCCGAGCTCCTGATGGCGGATCGGGATGCCCGCTTCGACGAGCCCCGTCTCGAACGTGAAGCTGCATCCGATGAGGAACGAGACGAGGCCGGGATGCTCCGACCAGGCCGCCGTCGCATCGGCGACCTCCTCGACCAGTTCGCCGTCTCGCCAGATGCGGTAGCGGCCGATGTCCGTCCTGATGTCACTCCCGGGCGCGAGCCGCGACTCCACCCGTCCCTGCTCGATGACCTCGAGCACGGGGCACGGCTTCGGATTCCGCTGCGCGAAGAGCAGCGTCTCGAATGCCCAGTCGGCCGGCACCGAGATGAGATTCGCCTGCGTGAGTCCGGTCGCGATGCCGCTGGTCGGCTCGGCGTGCCCTGAGCGGATCGCGGCACGGGCAGCACGGGCGTCGGCGAGCTGCTCGGCGGTGGCGAGGACGCTCATCTCGCGCTCCCGGCGAACGGGGCGATCGTGATACCCGCGTCCTGCAGCATCCGTCTGGTCTCCGCCGCCATCGCGACCGACCCGGGGCTGTCGCCGTGCACGCAGATCGACTGCGCGCTGACGGGCACGTCGGTGCCGTCGATCGCCCGGATCACTCCCTCGCCGGCGAGCCGCACCATGCGCTCGGCGACCGCGGCCGGATCGTGCAGCACCGACCCCGCCTCGGTGCGAGAGACCAGCTGGCCGTCGGGCTGATACGCCCGATCCGCGAAGGCCTCGGCCGCTGTTTGCAGGCCCTCGCGCTCGGCGACGTCGAGCACGACGCCGCCCGCGAGCCCCAACAGCACGAGGTCGGGGTCGATCGCGCGGATGGCCGCGACGACGGCCCTCGCCTGCCGCTCGTCGCGCGCGATCGTGTTGTACAGCGCGCCGTGCGGCTTGACGTAGGCGACGTCTCCGCCGGCCGCGGACGCGAGACCCATCAGGGCTCCGAGCTGATACTCGACGTGCGCCTGCAGGGTGGCCGAGTCGATGTCGACCTTCGTGCGGCCGAAGTTCTCGTAGTCGCGGTAACCGGGGTGCGCCCCGATCACGACGCCGCGGGCCACGGCGCCGGCGAGGGTCTCGCGGATGCCCTCGGGGCTGCCCGCGTGGAAGCCGCACGCCACGTTCGCGCTGGTGACGAGGCCGAGCATGCTCTCGTCGTCGCTGACCACCCGGTCGGGGACGTTCTCTCCCAGGTCGGAGTTCAGATCGATGGATGCCATGGGGTCACGCTCCGATTCCGAGGAAGGCGAAGATGGGGCCGACCGAGACGATGCCCATGTACCAGGTCAGCAGCGTCACGAGCGTACCGGCGATGAGAAGCCACATCGGGTACTTCTTCGAGCCGAGCAGGTCGCGGCGGAACCATCCGATGTACATGAAGACCGTGAGGCCGATCGGGAGGATCAGCCCGTTGAAGCCGCCGACGAACACCAGGATCGCGGCGGGCGCCGTGCCGATCGACAGGTACACGATGAGCGAGACGACGATGAAGGCCACGGTCGCCAGCTGCAGCGGCCAGCCGCCCCGGAGCTTCTTGGTGAAGGTCGAGAGGAAGGTCGCCGACGTGTATGCCGCACCGATCACCGAGCTGATGGCCGCGGCCCAGAAGATCGCACCAAAGATGCGCAGCCCCGCGTCACCGAGCACGGCGCCGAACGCCTGACCCGCGGGGTTCGCGGCCTGGCCCGACAGATCGAGCGAGACGCCCGAGGCGACGACACCGAGGATCGCGAGGAACAGCACGTAGCGCATGACGCCGGTGACGAGGATGCCGTTCGCGGCGGCGCGCATCACGGGGCCGGCCTGCTCGGGGCCCGTGTGACCCGAGTCGAGATAGCGGTGGGCGCCGGAGTAGGTGATGTATCCGCCGACTGTTCCGCCGACGATCGTGGTGATGGTGGCGAAGTTGAGCTCGTCGGGCACGAACGTCTGTCGCAGTGCTTCGCCGATCGGCGGCTGGGCGATCACGGCGACCATGATCGTCATCCCGATCATGCCGATGCCGAGGACCACCAGCACGATGTCCATCACCGGTCCGGCCTTCTTGACCAGGAAGATGATGATCGCGAGCGCGGCGGTGAGCGCTCCTCCGAGCTTGGGGTCGATGCCGAGCAGGGCGTTCAAGCCCAGTCCGCCACCGGCGATGTTGCCGATGTTGAAGGCCAGACCGCCGATCACGACGAGCACGGCGATCAGGTGGCCCGAGAACGGGATGGCGCTGTTGGCGAGTTCACCCGCGCGCTTGCCGGAGGACGTGATCATGCGCCAGATGTTCAGCTGCACGGCGATGTCGACGAGGATCGAGACGAGGATCGCGAAGGCGAAAGCCGCCCCCATCGTCGCCGTGAACGTGGCGGTCTGCGTGATGAAGCCGGGGCCGATGGCACTGGTGGCCATCAGGAAGATCGCCCCGATCACGGCGCTGCGACCCGCGCGCCTCTTGGCGGTGGCGAGGCGGGTTTCGTCTTCTGAGGACAGCGAGGCTGTGGTGTTCTCTGACATTGCGGGGGATTTCCCATCGTCGTTGGTGGGTCTCGAGTGACACCCAGTGTAGAACGGATTGAGACGTATTGTTCAACAACTTTGTTTCGTACGTGCTACGAAAGGGTTGCGTTCGTATATAGGCGACGCCGACGCCATGAATGATCCGCTCACGCCCCGCCTACGATGAAGGCATGAACCAGCAGGGCATGCTCGCCGACGCGCTCCGCCAGCAGATCATCGACGGCGCCTTCGCCCCCGGCTCGCGGCTGTCGGAGTCCGCGCTCGCCGAGCACTTCGGCGTCGCCCGCAACACCCTGCGCGAGGCGTTCCGCGCCCTGTCCGAGCAGGGGCTGCTCGAGCACGTGCCGCACCGGGGAGTCTCGGTCGCGTCGCCCTCGATCGCCGATGTGATCGACATCTATCGCGCACGGCGGATCATCGAGTGCACCGCCCTGCTGCACTCCGAGCCCGAGCACCCGGCTGTTCACGGGATGCAGGAGGCGGTGCTCGCCGCGGAGGCGGCCGCCCAGGATGCGATCCTCGACGACGCCGAGACGTGGCGCGCGGTCGGCAGCGCCAACATGGCCTTCCACGTCGCCCTGGTCTCGCTCGCCGACAGCCCGCGCCTCGCCCGCACCTACCGCGACCTCGCAGCCGAGCTGAGACTCGCGTTCCTGAAGATCGACGATCCCCGCTCGCTCCACGAGCCGTTCGTGCGCAAGAACCGCGCCGTGCTCGACACCTTCCTCACGCGCGGCGCGCGGGCCGGGGCGGAAGAGCTCGAACGCTACCTGGTGCAGTCCGAGCGGGTGGTTCTCGGCGCGTTCGCGCGAATGCAGCTGGAATGACCGCGCGAGCGGCCGATCGGTTCCGCGGTCCGGCTCAGCGGACCGGGCGCACCGCGCGGATCGCTCGCAACCTGAGCTCGTCGTCCCGCGGTGCGAGGTCCAGTGGCAACGGCTCTTCCGGCTCGCGGAGCTCGTAGAGGCGGTACATCCATCGACGCGCGTCCTCGAGGGGGAACGAGTCGCCGTACACGGCGTACTTGATCACGATGCCCTCGAGAGTGCTGCGGAGCATGACCTCCTCGAGTGCGGGATCGACGGCGCCGCGGTCGCGGAACATGCCGCGCACGATGTCCTCGGCAGCCGCGGCCTGCTCGCGGAACCGCTGCTCGGACTCGGCGAAGAGTCGGTGGGTGTCGGGCTGCTGCTGGATGGCGAGCACCGCACGCTGCAGAGGCAGCGCGAATCCGGTGGCCCTGAGCACTCCGTCGATGATGCCCGCCAGCATGTCGTCGGGCGATCCCGTCCACTGCGGGATCGCGAACAGCACCTCGAACCACTTGTCGATCACGGCGCCGACCAACTGGTCCTTGCCACCGAAGTGATAATTCGCGAGCCCCTGGGCGACACCCGCCCGTCTGGTGATCTCGGCGATGCTGGCGCCGGAGACGCCCTTCTCGCCGAAGAGCTCGATCGCCGAGAGAAGGATGTTCTCCCGCGCGCGCTCCCGTACCTGCCTGTTGCGCTCGTCGGATTGCGCCACGACCGTCCTCTTCCCCGGAAATCGGACGACTTCAACATTCGAAGCCAAACCTATATATTAGACGCTGAATGATCGTTCAGGCCGAGCGGGGGCCGGGAAGCCCGACGACATTCGGCCCGGTCTTCGGGTGACCGGGCATCGACGCGGTGCGGACCCCGCTGAGGGGAATTGGGGTTCGCACCCGCGTTCGAACAGCCTACGCCGAGTCGCGGACGATGAGCTCGGTCGGCAGGATCGTCTGGTGCGCGGGGTCGCGCCCGGCGAGGCGCGAGAGCAGCACTCCCGCCATCGCCTCGCCCTGTGCGTACATCGGCTGGCGCATGGTGGTGAGTTGCGGGTCGGTGCTCACCGCGACGGAGGAGTCATCGAATCCGACGATCGCGATATCGTCGGGGACCCGGATGCCGGCCGCGCGCAGCGCCGTGATCGCTCCGCGCGCCATGAGGTCACTCGCGACGAAGATCGCGTCGGGGCGTCCGGCAGCGAGGATCCGCCGCGCGGCATCCGCGCCGCTCGCCTCGCTGTAGTCGCCGGCCTCTTCCGCGAACGGCGTGAGCCCCGCATCCGCCAGCGCACTGCGGAAGCCCTGCACGCGGTCGATCGACGAGACCATCGTCACCGGGCCGCCGATCGTCGCGATGCGCTGCCGGCCGCTCGCGATCAGGTGAGCCGTCGCGGTGCGCGCGCCCTCGACGTTGTCGACGTCGACGACGTAGTCGCCGTCGCGGAACCGCGTGGGTCGCCCGCCCCAGACCACCGGCACCGCATCCGCGACGCGATCGATGAACGCGTCGCTGGTGTGGTGCGACACGATGAGCGCACCGTCGACGCCGCCGTTGCGCACGAAGCTCGTCATCTTGTCGCCGGGGTCATCGCTCGCGATGAGCAGGTTGAGCAGATAGTCGGTGCGGCGGAGAGCGCTGGTGATACCCGCGACGATCTCGGCGAAGAACGGGTCGCCGAAGAACGTCGTGGTGTCTTCGGGAACGATCAGCGCTATCGCATGGGTCTGCCTCGACGCGAGCGAGCGGGCCGCACGATTGGGCACGTAGCTGAGCTCTTCGATGGCGCGCTGCACGGCGACGAGAGCCTCGGGACTCACGGCCGTGGAGCCGTTCACGACGCGTGACACGGTCGATCGCGAGACGCCTGCGGCCGACGCCACCTCTTCGATGGTCGCTCGAGATGACACAGCTCTCCCTCCGGTTCGACCCGCCACCGTCGCCGCGAACCGCTCTTGCGACCCGTGACCGGGGCGGGACGGGCCCGCTGAGCGATTCGACAGCGATCGCGCTCAGAGAGAGCGTGCGGCGATGATGCGAGCGTACTCCCGGCCGGAGTCCTTGAGAGAACGCTCCTGGGTGTCGTAGTCGACGCGCACGATGCCGAAGCGCTTGTCGTAGCCCCACGCCCATTCGAAGTTGTCGAGCATCGACCAGTAGAAGAAGCCCCGCACGTCGACTCCGGCATCCGCCGCATCGAGCACGGCGCCGAGGTGCAGGCGCAGGAACTCGGTGCGGTCGGCGTCGTGGACGCGGGTCTCGCCGTCCTCGACCACGGCCACGTCGTTATAGGCGGCGCCGTTCTCCGTCATGTAGAGCACGGTCCCTGCGGGCTCGGCGTATTCGGTCCACACGCGCTGCAACACGCGCGTGAGACCCTCGGGCTGCACCTCCCAGCCCTGCGCGGTACGCGGCAGACCGCGCTCGACCGTGTGGATCCCCTCGTGCGACGGATACGGGCTGCGACCGGGCCGACCCGTGGCCGGGCCACCGCTGACCGGCGCCCGATCCGGAGCCGGGGCCGCGCCCGAGACGAAGTCCCCGTGGTAGTAGTTGACGCCCTGCGTGTCGATGCGCTGCGAGATCACGTCGAGGTCGCCGTCGTGCACGGCATCCGTGAAGCGCGCGACCGCATCCGCATCCACCGCCCGGATGTCCCTGATGATGTCGTCGGGGTACACACCGCGGTAGATCGGGTCGAGGAACCAGCGGTTGAACTGTCCGTCGACGCGTCGCGCGGCGTCGATGTCTGCGGGGTTGGCGGGATCGGCGGGGTCCGCGACCGTGTGGTTCAGCGTGATGCCGAGGTTGAGGCTCTCATCGCGACCCCTCAGCTCGCGCACCGTCTCTCCGTGCGCGAGCAGGAGGTGGTGCGCCGAGAGCAGACCCTCCGCGACGCTCGTGTGCCCCGGGGCGTGCTCGCCGCCCGTGTAGGAGAGGAAAGACGAGCACCAGGGCTCGTTGAGCGTGGTCCACACGTTCACCCGGTCACCCAGCGCGTCGTGCATGGTGCCCGCGTACTCGAGGAAGCGCCCGACCGTGTCGCGGTTGGTCCATCCACCGGTCTCCTGCAGCGCCTGCGGCATGTCCCAGTGATACAGAGTTAGCCAGGGCAGGATGTCGTGGGCGAGCATCTCGTCGACCAGGCGCTCGTAGAAGTCGACGCCCTTCGCGTTGACCGCGCCGCCGTCAGGCCGCACCCGCGACCACGAGGTCGAGAAGCGGTAGGTCTGCAGGCCGAGCTCCTTCATCAGGGCGACGTCCTGCGGGTACCGGTGGTAGTGATCGCACGCCACATCGCCGTTGTCCCCGCCGATCACCGCTCCGGGCTCCCGGCTGAAGGCGTCCCAGATCGACGCTGTGCGCCCGTCTTCGAAAGCGGCCCCCTCGATCTGGTACGCCGCTGTCGCGGCGCCGAACAGGAAGTTCTCGGGGAAGGCGCGGGTCATGAAGGTCATCCTTTCACCGCGCCCGCCATGATGCCACTGACCAGCTGCCGACCCGCCACCACGAAGAGGACGAGCAGGGGAAGGGTCGCGAGCACCGCGCCGGCGAGCACGATCGAGTAGTCGATGTAGTAGCCCGACTGCAGCTGGCTGAGCGCCGTCTGCAGTGTCGGATTCTGGGGGGAGAGCACGATCAGGGGCCACAGGTAGTCGGTCCACGCCGTCATGAAGGTGAAGAGCCCGAGGATCGCCATCGCGGGGCGCGCGGCGGGCAGGCCCACGGTCAGGAAGGTGCGGAACTGGTTCGCGCCGTCCATCCGCGCGGCCTCGATCAGCTCGTCGGGGATCACGTCGACGAGGTACTGCCGCATGAAGAACACGCCGAACGCCGTGACCAGAGTCGGAACGATGACCGCGCCGATCGACCCGGTCCATCCGAGCTCGCGCATCAGCATGAACAACGGGATGATGCCCAGCTGCGTCGGGATCGCCATGGTCGCGATCACGAAGATCATCAGGCCGTCGCGACCCTTGAACCGCAGTTTCGCGAACGCGTACCCGGCGAGGGTGGAGAACGTCACGACCGAGATCGTGATGATGCCCGAGATGAGGAACGAGTTGCCCAGCGCCAGCCAGAACGGGATCGCATCGAACACCTTCGCGGCGTTCGCGAAGAAGTTCCCGCCGGGGATCAGCGGCAGCGTCTCACCGCGGGTGGCATTGGTGCCGCTCGCCACGACGACCGACCACCACAGCGGGTAGACGCTGCCGATGATGAACGCGGCGAGCAGGCCGTAGGTGAGGAAGCCGGGGCGGCTGCCGATTCCGGCGTTGCCGCCGACGGCGCCTCGACGCCGGCGGATCTTCTCGGGGACGCTCAGCGCCTGTGTGGCGGTCATCGCGCGTTCTCCTCGGTCGTGGTGGCGATCGTCGTGCCGGCAGCGGCCGTGGTGGCGGCTGCGGCGGCGGTGCGGGCGCGCCGGCGTGCGGCGCGGCCCTTCGGTGCGTCTCCGGTGGAGATGCGCCGCGAGATGAGGAAGTTGATCACTCCGATGCCGACGATGAGCAGGAACAGCAGGATCGCGACGGCGGATGCCTCGCCGAGGTCGCGCCGGAAGAACGCCAGCTCCCACAGGAACAGCACCGTCGTCTGGAACTGCCTGTCGCTGCCGCCGATGCCGCCCGCCGTCGAGACGTCGAACAGACGAGGCTCGGCGAAGATCTGCAGACCGCCGATCGTGGCCGTGATGATCACGAAGATCAGCGTCGGACGGATGGTCGGGATCGTGATCGAGAAGAATCGGCGGGCGGCCCCCGCGCCGTCGAGGGCGGCGGACTCGTAGAGGTCGCGCGGCACGGCCTGCATGGCCGCGAGCAGGATCAGGGCGTTGTAACCCGTCCAGCGGAAGTTCACCATCACCGCGATCGCGAGATGAGACAGCGCGGTGTCGTGCTTCCACTCCTGGTCGGCGATTCCGATGATGTTGAGCAGGTTGTTGGCGAGGCCGTCGGCCTCGTTGAAGATGCTCGAGAAGATGATCGCGACCGCCACCGGCGTCACGACGAACGGGATCAGCACGCTCATGCGCCAGAACGTCGGGGCGCGCAGACCGCGGTCGAGGAGGTAGGCGATCACGAGGGCGACCGCGAGCTGCGGGATCGCCGAGAGCAGGAAGATGCTCAGCGTGTTGACGATGGAGTTCCAGAACATCGGATCGCCGAGGATCTCGACGAAGTTGCCGGCGCCGATGAACTCACCCTGCCCTTTGAGCAGGTCCCACTCGTGCACGGCCACCCAGACCGTGTAGAGCAGGGGGAAGAGGCCGACCAGCCCGAAGAGCAGGAAGAACGGCGAGATGTAGAAGTACGGCGAGGCGTTCTGGTCGAAGCGCGACAGGCGGTGCCGCCAGGGACGCCGGCCCGCGGCATCCCGCTTCGGTGCGTCGGATGCCGTCTCGGGGCGTTCCGCTGTGAGTGTCATGAGGGTTCCTTGTCGAGTGACGCGTTTCGTCCGGGAAAGGCTTCGGTCGTCGAGCG
>NZ_CAUQVQ010000039.1:0-23857 GCF_963521645.1 uncultured Microbacterium sp.
CACCTCCGCCCGCGGTGGCGCGCGCCCCGCGCCCCCCCCCCCACCCCCCCGCCCCCCCGCTGGGGGGGGGGGGCGCGCCGCGCCCGCCCCCCCCCACCCCGATTCTCCCGCTGAGAGGCGATGCGCAGATGTCAGATGTCATAACCGAGGCCGTGCTGGCGAGGCTCGGCGCGGCCGGCGCGGTCGCGAGACCACAGGACCTGTATGCCGGGCCCGGCACGGACTTCTACGAGCGGCTGGTGGGGCCCGACCGCGCGGAGATCCGCGAGGTGCTGGCGCTGGCCAGACGCACGGGCGGCCGGGTCCTCGACCTCGCCGCGGGCGGCGGCAGACTGACCGTCCCGCTGGTGAGATCGGGGATGTCGGTCACCGCGATCGATCTCTCCGACGACATGCTCGCCCATCTTCGCCGCGCCCTCCCGGATCATCCGCAGCTGGAGTGCGTGGTCGCCGACATGCGCGCCTTCTCGCTGCCCGCGCGCTTCGACCTCGTGGTCGTCGGCGCGACGTCGATCACCCTGCTCGACGGCATCGGAAGGTCGCTCCTGTATGCCAGCGTGCGTCGTCACCTCGCAGCCGACGGTGTGTTCGCCTTCACGGTCGCAGGAGGCTCCTCCGCACAGAGCCTGGCGGTCGGGCGGGACTACGAGATCGAGGTCCCTGGTCAGGACGGCGACGAGACCTATCTCTTCTCCCAGCAGATCGAGGAGGGAGGTGCCGCGCGGCTGGTCAACTGGGTGCGGATCTCCGATCTCGTGGTCGGAGGAGAGGTGACGGTCTTCACGAGCCGACTGCGGCTGCTCGATCATGAGACGCTCTCCCGAGAGCTCGCGGACGCGGGATTCGCCGAACCGATCGTCTCGCCCGTGCGCACGGCCCACGGCGAAGACATCCTCTTACTCACGACACGGTGCGCGCAGACACCGGAGACGGCTGACGATGATGTCGCCGCCGCGTGACCGCCTGTCCCATCGCGCCGGGCGCGCGACGGTTCGCGTCTCCGCCGACTCGCGCCCGCTGCTCGCGTCGGGGGTCACCTTCGAGCGTGTGGCGGACGACGCGGCCTGGATCGCGATGCGGCACGGCGTGCCCTCCTCGAGGGTGTCGCGAGCGGTCATGCAGCTGCTCACGGCGATGAACGGCGAGCTCACGCTCCAGGAGCTGCACCTGCGCTTCGGCTCGTCCGAGCCCTTCGACAGCTTCCTCCAGCTGATCCAGCGCTTCCGTGCGAACGGGCTCCTGGAGGACACGACCAGGCGCGTGCCCGGACGCGTGGTCTACCGGCCACCCCTCACGCTGCAGCTCGCGACCCTCCACGCGCCGAGCATCTTCCGCCGTCTCGATCGGATGCTGGTGCCGCTCTCTCCGCGAGCGGCGCTGACGTCGCTCGGCGTCGTGCTCTGCGCGGGTGGGGTCGCCGGATCCCTGCAGGCGGCCGAGCTCTTCGACGTGATCTCCACGCCGACGCCTCTCTCCGCGCTCGTGGTTCTCGTCGTCGCGCTGTCGCTCGCGACCCTGCTCCATGAGAGCGCCCATGGGCTCACGCTCGCGAGGTTCGGCGGCCGGCCGCGCCGAGCGGGATTCATGCTGTACTACCTCACGCCCGCGTTCTTCGTCGACGTGACGGACGGCTGGCGTCTTCCCGACAGGCGGCAGCGCGTGCTGATCGCACTGGCAGGGCCTGCGGTGCATGCCGGCGTCGGCGCGATCGCGCTGGTCGTGGCGTTTGCGGTCTCGCACCCCACGGCACGTCAGACCCTGCAGCTGTTCGCCCTGACGTGCGCAGCCATCGTCGTGGTCAACCTGATCCCGTTCGTGCGATTCGACGGGTACATCGCCGTGATGAGCGCCCTCGACGAGCCCGATCTCCGGGGCCGCTCCATCCTCGACGGCACGGGCGTCGTCACCTCACTGCTGTTCGGCGGCCCACGGCCGCCCCGACAACTCGACGCCCGCTGGAGCGTGCCGTTCGGTCTCGCGAGCCTCGTCGCGCCGGTCGTCCTGGTGCTCGTCGCGCTCGCGCGCACGGCACGGGCGCTCTCGGCCGGAGGGCCGCTCCTCGGGATGCTCGTCGTCGCCGTGGAAGCCGCGCTCGTCCTCGGGGGACTCGTCGTCATCGGGCGGGCGCTGCACCGGGTCATCCGGACGGGAGTCTCCCGGGTGCGGTTCGTGTGCGTCTGCGCCGCCATCGTCTCGAGCCTCGCGATCGCGGGGTCGCTCGTGACGGTGCCGCGATCGGCCACACTCGGATTCATCGCCCAGGGAGACCGCGTGATGCTCGTGCAGGCGGGCACGACGTCCACCGGAGACGCCCCCGTGGGGTCGCGGGCCCCCGTGGGGTCGCGGGTCGAACTCCTGAGCAACGGCATCCTGGTGAACCAGCACGTCGGCGACGGCGTCGTGGCGCGAGAGCGACACGAACCCACGACGGTTCCGCTCGACGCGCTCTTCCCGGTGACGGCACCCGGCATCTCGGTTCCGGCGGTGATCGTCGCCGAGCTGGACGTCTCGGGGGACCGCGGACCGGTGCCGCCCACGGGACAGGCGCGGGTCGAACTCGGTGCGATGAATCTGTGGCAGACGCTCTGGACGATCGGCGTGGCGATGCCGCTGTCGGGCCAGTCGAGCGAGGACTAGGAAAGGGATGCAGATGAACGACAACGCGATCGAGGTCAGAGGGCTGACGAAGAGGTACGGAGACCGGATCGCCGTCGAGGACCTGTCGTTCGCGGTGCCGTACGGCGCGATCGTCGGCCTTCTCGGACCCAACGGCGCCGGCAAGTCGACGACCCTGAGAGCTGTCGTCGGACTGCTCTCGCCCACCGCCGGCGACAGCCTGATCGACGGCGTGCCGTTCTCCGCACTCGACGCCCCGGCCTCCCACGTGGGTGTGCACATGGACGGCTTCGGGTTCGAGGGCGGAATCACGGCACGGCGGCACCTGGAGATCTGTCGGCTCGCTGCAGGAGCGCCCCGCGGTCGAGCGGACGAGCTGCTCGAAGAGGTCGGGCTCGCCGCAGACGGCCGTCGCCGGGTGAAGACGTTCTCGACAGGGATGAGGCAACGGCTCGGATTGGCGGCCGCTCTCGTGGGTTCGCCTCGGACGCTCATCCTCGACGAGCCGGCGAACGGCCTGGACCCCGACGGCATCCGGTGGCTGCGACGGTTCATCCGCGACTATGCGGATCGCGGCGGCACGGTGCTGATCGCCAGCCACCAGCTCGCCGAGCTCGAACAGGTGGTGGACCAGGTCGTGGTCATCAAGCGGCGTGCCCTCTTCGCCGGTCGTCTTCATGACCTGGTCTCGGGCGATGCCGACTCGCTCGAGAGCAGATACTTCGATCTCGTCGAAGGGGCATCCGCATGACGAACGCGATCCGCAGCGAGCTGCTGCGCTCGATGAGCGGACTCTCGATCGTGCCCGTCTACCTCATCGCGCTCCTCATGCCCGCATTCGTGCTGTTCTCCGACGGCGGTCGCCTCGAGCTCGCCGGCCTCGACTCCGGTGCCGCCACCACGCTGCTCCTGCAGCCGCTCGCGTGGTCGGCGATCGCGGCGGCGTTCGTCGGCGCCTACGGCGTGACGCGCGAGTGCTACTACACCTCGCTCGAGAGGACGCTCACGGCGGTGGGCTACCGCGACTCGTTCATCGGCAAGCTCGTCGCCGGCGCGCTCGCAGCGGTCGCCGTGTCCGCCGTCATCATGGCCGTCTGGACGGCGGGGGTCGGGTTCTTCCTGGCCCGGAACGGGCTCGCACCGGTGCTCACACCGGATGCGTGGCGCATCTACTCGGGCGCCCTCGGCGGAGCGGTCCTCGGCGCGCTCCTCGGAGGCGCCGTCGGGTGGATCACGCGGAACTACTACGTGACGGCTGCGGTCGTGCTCGTCGTTCCCATGGTCGTCGAGTTCGCGCTGCTCAGGACGGCGCCCGAGGTGGCGACGTACTCGCCGGGACTCGTCCTGGCCGCACTGAGCGTCCCCGGGCATCAGGGACGGCTCCTCGATTCCCTGCCTGCTCTGGGGGTCGGGCTCGCGTGGACGGTCGCCTCGATCGCCGTCGCGTGGGTGTGCGGACGCCGGAGGCGCGTGTGAGCGCACGTGCCTTTCGCGCTCATGCGCTCGCCGTCGCGGGCGACGCGGTTCTGCGGTGGGTGTCGCTCGCCGCCTTCGCGATGTCGCTCTCGCTCGCGACGAGCATCCCCGCCGAGCTGATGAATGCCTCGGACGAGGTGCGGCAGTCCCTCACCGCCCCCTTCAGCACGATCCTCGCCGCCTACGGGGCGGTGCTCGCGGCGGTCTACGGCTCCTTCCGCTACACCGTCGATCGCCGCGACGGCGTCATCGCGCAGCGGCTGATGCTGCAGACCCGGCGGGCGACCCTGGCGACCCGACTGCCCGCAACGGCGCTGGGCGGGGCGGCGGTCGCACTCGCGGCCACCCTCGGCGGACACGCGGCGCTCGTGATCTCGATGGGCGGGGTTCCGCCGGACGTGAGGGCCGTGGCGGCGGCGAGTGCTCTCGGCGCCGTGGCGGGTCTGTGGGGAATGGGGCTCGGGCTCGTGGTGCAGTCCCACCTCGTCGCTCTCTTCCTCTCCGCCCTGTCGATCGGATCCTCGATACTCGTCGCCATGTTCTGGAAGGTCGGTGCCGTCTATCTGCCGCTCCTCGCGCTGCTCGAAGCCTTCCGCTTCGACGTCTCCGCCGTGGGGATCATGTCGGGTGAACGCCTCGACAGCTCGGTGGCGACACTGGTCTCGGTCGGGTGGGTGCTGACCGTGCTCGTCGCAGGGAGCATCGCATTCATGAGGCGGGACGTGAAGTAGCGGTCCCGAACGCCGGCCACCGGCGCGTCCCCGGGGCCCGATCCTCTCGGCGCCCGGCGTAAAATCGCTGGGTGGCAACCCCCAAGATCGTCCTCTTCTACGTGTTCACCCCCATCGCCGACCCCGAAGCGATCAGGGTGTGGCAGCGCGATCTCGGCGAGGCTCTCGGTCTGCGTGGCCGCCTGATCATCTCGAAGGACGGCGTCAACGGCACCCTCGGGGGCGACCTTCCGGTGCTCAAGAAGTGGGCGCGATCGTTCCGGTCGTATGCGCCGTTCGCGCAGGCCGACATCAAGTGGAGCGAGGGGAGCGGGGTCGACGCCGACGGTCTCAGCGTCGACTTCCCCCGATTGAGCGTCAAGGTGCGCGACGAGATCGTGTCGTTCGGCGCCCCGGGAGAACTCCGGGTCGACGACTCGGGAGTGATCGGCGGCGGCACCAGACTCAGTCCCGAGGGCCTGCATGAACTGATCGACGAGCGCGGCGACGACGTGGTGTTCTTCGACGGTCGCAACTCCCTCGAGGCCGAGATCGGACGCTTCCGGGGTGCGGTGGTGCCCGACACCGAGACGACGCGCGACTTCGTGCAGCTGCTCGACTCGGGCACCTACGACCACCTCAAGGGCAAGCCCGTGGTCACGTACTGCACCGGAGGCATTCGCTGCGAGGTGCTCTCGAGCCTCATGACCTCGCGTGGCTTCGGCGAGGTCTATCAGCTCGAGGGCGGCATCGTCCGCTACGGCGAGAGGTTCGGTGACGACGGCCTCTGGCAGGGGTCCCTCTACGTGTTCGACAAGCGCGGCTCGGTCGACTTCTCCGACCATGCCTCCGTCATCGGCGAGTGCGCGGGCTGCGGCGCCGCGACCAAGCGCACCGCGAACTGCCCCGACCCCGCGTGCCGCAGCCAGTTCGTGGTGTGCGAGTCGTGCGATCAGGTGCGCTGCACCGTGCACGCCGCGGCCTGATGCTGCGTACCCGCGGTGCACGCGCGCACTCAGGCGGCGAGCACTCCGTCTGACCGGCGGCTCGCGAAGAGCGAGCGCGGCACGACGACGGCGAGGATCCGCGTGCGTGTGCTCACGCTGCGCCGGAGCCGGCGGAGCACGATGCGCAGCGGCTGCTCCAGATCGCTCGCCGCGCCGCCGGGCGCCCGAGCGTAGCTGGCTCGCTCGACCGCATCCGTGAGAGCGCGCATCGCATCGGGGTCGACTCCGTGATCCCGCACCAGATCGTCACCGCGCATGCGGGGGCTCTCGGCGTCGGAGAGCGCGACCCCGAGGTCGAGCATGGCGGCGCGGAGTTCCGCCCACGCGGATGCCGCGTCGCCGCGTCGCGCGCTCCCGCGTCGCACCGCACCTGTCGCCAGTCGGATGACGGCGGGCAGGGACAGCACGAGCAGCGTGCCGAGCGTTCCGAGGAGGATCGGCAGGGGATCGGCCTGCGGACGCGCGCCGGTCGCACCGGTGTCGCCTCCCGCGTCGTCGCGCTCGACCTCCGGCGCGGTGGTCTGCTCGGTGCTCGGCGCCGTGGTCTGCGTCGGCGTCGTGGTGCCGGTGCTGCCGCCACCGGTCGTGGTTCCCGCGGCGAACGCGGTGGGTACGCCGAGAGAGGCCGTGGGTTCGAACGGCACCCACCCCACACCGGGGAAGCGCACTTCGGGCCAGGAGTGCAGCTGATCGCTCGACACCGAATACACGGATTCCTCTCCGCGGTTCGTGTCGGTGAGCGCGCCGGGCAGGTACCCGACGACGATGCGCACGTCCATGCCGAGGCTCTCGGCCATCAGCGCGAACGCTCCCGCGAAGTGGATGCAGTATCCCGAGCGCACGTCGAGGAACCGCGCCACCGCGTCAGCGCCCGTGCCGTCGAACCCCTCCTCGACCGGAGTCTCGAGCGAGTAGGTGAACTGGTTGCGGAACCACGACTGCAGGGCGATCAGGCGGTCGTAGTCATTGGTCTGATCGGCCGTCACCTCGCGCGCAGTGGCGGCGATCACGTCGGGCAGCTCGACCCGCTCGGCGTCCGGGTCGAGCACGGGCTCGGCGGCGGGGATCGCACGGATCTGCTCGAGGGTCGGACTCACGCGGGTCGAGCGCACCGTGTAGTCGTTGCCCACGGCATCAGCGGTGCGCGAGGCGAGGGTGCGGTTCTCGGGACTCACGCGCCACGCCGCGGGCACGCCCTGCACGCTCGTCGCCGGGTACGGGACAGGCAGCCAGGGACTCGACATGCGGAGGACCCGGATCGACGTGTCCTGCTCGGTCGTAGCGATGTCGGGGGTCCACTCCTCGGGCCCGAAGCCCTCGCTCTGCGCCTGCAGGCCGCCGCGGTCCGGTTCCCACACGCGTCCGTCGAACTGCGACAGGGTGGTGAGACGCAGATAGGGCGCGGTGGTCGCGGTAGTGGCCAGAGTCAGCACTTCGACCGGGTTGGGCTGCCGAAGATCGTCGCCGAGACGCAGCGAGGCGTCGACGGTGACCCCGACGCCGGTGCTCGCGACGCCGGCGGAGAGCGGAAGGGCCGGGGCGATCAGGATCGTCGAGGCGAGCGCCGCGACCCCGACACCCGCGGCGAGGACTGTGGAGGTGCGACGAGGGGTCTGCGGATTCTGCATGGCGGTGTACCGCAGCAGTACGACCACGAGCACACCGAACACCGCGAACCACACGATGTCCGCATCGCCGAGCGTGGCGATCATGGGCGTGGCTCCGACCGCGGCGGTGAGCAGCGCGGCGACCACCGCCCCGCGCTGCGCCACGAGCGCGTCGAGCACGATGGCGACGAACGCGAACCCCGCGCCCATCATCGCCGCGAGGGCGGGTGAGGACTCGAGCGGGGCGACTCCGTTCACGATCTCGTCCCACGCCGAGACGGCGAGGCCCTGCAACACGACCAGCGTCCGTTCGGTCGGGATCACCCCGAAGAGTCCGGTCCCTCCCGCCACGAGCACGGTCAGTGCGCCGCACGACACGAGGGCCTGCGCGGCGATCGTGGCGAGGTCGCGCTGCCAGGCCCGTCGGCGCCGCAATGCGGTGCGTGCGATCGCGCCCGTCACCGCGGTGATGACGATCATCAGCAGCACGGTCGCCGACCACGTGCCCGGGCCGATCACGGCGGTGTAGGGCCACATCGCGACGAGTCCTGCCGCCGCGGCGAGCACCGAGGGGACGATCGCGCTCGGGGGCAGATCGTGCTCGCGGTGCCAGGCGGGTCGCGTCGCGGGCGGTGCCGCGGTCTCAGCCTTGAACATCGGCGTCTCCCCGTCGATCGGCCGACGACATGGTCTGCCGCTCCGGGAGAACGTCCTCCCAGGCCTCGGCGATGTCCTCGCCGAGCGCGGCGAACCGCCACCCCAGCTGCACCGCCGCGGCCTCCGCGCCCGGTCGCGGTGCGGTGGCGAACAGCATCGGGGCCGCCGCACCGGACGGCCGCAGCAGTCCGGCATCCTCTTCGTCGATCTCGCCGGTGATGTACACGAGCGGGCCGGGCGGCGTGCCGCCGACGAGCGCCGCCAGATCACGGGCGCCGCCTCGCGGACTCACCAGCGCGAGGGCGACGAGCAGGCCGTCGCGATCGTCCTCATGTCCGCGCAGCGTGCCGAGCAGCACGCCGGCACTGTCGATCACATCGACGCCGTAGCCCTCCTGCATCAGATGCACGGCGGCCGAGGCGCACAGAGACACGGCTGTCTCGAACGACTCGTCGGCATCCGACCCGGCGCCGCTCCAGCGAGCCGCACTGCGATCGAGGACCACCAGTGCGTCCGGGCTCGACTCCTCCTCCTCCTGCCGCACCATCAGCTGACCGCGGTGCGCCGTGGCTCGCCAGTGGATGCGTCGCATCGAGTCGCCGGAGATGTAGCGCCGCGGCGACAGGTTGTCGCTGCCCTGACCGAGCCGACTCGACGACGTCTGCGCCGTGCCGCCCGCGGCGCCGACCCTGACCGTGAGCGGCGCGAGCGTGAACACCTCGGGCACGACCGTCACCGTGCGCGTCTCGCCGAACTCCTGCTCACGCTGCGCCAGCCCGAACGGATCGACCGTGCGCAGCACGAGGGGTCCGATCGGCCACACGCCGCGTCGCACGCCGGTGAGGAGATAGCTCAGCTGTCCGGTCTCGGAGGGGAACTCGCCCGCAGCGTCACCGGCGACCGCGTCGGGCAGCACGTCGCGCCAGAGCCCGCGCGGAACGCGCAAGGACCGCAGCGAGAACCGCAGAGTCACACGTGAGGTCTCCGACACGGTCAGCAGATCGGTCGAGATCTGCCGGGCCACGGTCCCCGAGCGTCGGGGGAGGACCACGACGAGCACAGAGAGAAGAGTGAGCGCCCACAGCAGGACGCCGACGTACAGCAGCACCGCCGCGCCGAGCACGTTCGCGGCGATCAGGCAGCCCGCTCCCGCGAAGAGCGCACCCGTGCCCCTGAGCGTGAGCGTCCGGCGGCGTCGCATGGCGGAAGGCGGGTCAGGAACGCACGGCCACGGGCACGCGCACGCGCTCGGCGATCTGATGCAGAGCGGACTCGACAGGCTGCGCGCCCGCTCGATGGGCGCCGCGCGCGGGAAGCAGACGGTGCGCGAGCACCGGGATCAGCAGAGCCGTCACATCATCCGGGATCACGAAGTCGCGACCGTCGAGTGCCGCCCACACCTTGGCCGCCCGGATGAGCTGCAGGGTCGCACGGGGGCTCGCGCCGAGATGCAGGTTCGGGTCGGTGCGCGTCGCCTGCGCGAGCGCCACCGTGTACTCCTCGATCGCGGGGGCGACATGCACTGAGCGGGCCCAGGCGATCAGATCCGAGACGGATGCCGCGTCGGCGACCGCCGTCACCGCAGCGAGCGGGTTGACCGTGTCGCGCTGCCGCAGCATCTCGGCCTCGGCCGCCGCATCCGGGTAACCCATCGAGATGCGCATCATGAAACGGTCGCGCTGCGCCTCGGGCAGTGCGTAGGTGCCCTCCATCTCGAGCGGGTTCTGCGTGGCCACGACGAGGAACGGATCCGGGAGCATGTGCGTCGATCCGTCGACCGTCACCTGTCCCTCCTCCATGGCTTCGAGCAGGGCCGACTGGGTCTTGGGCGAGGAGCGGTTGATCTCGTCCGCGATGACGATGTGCGCGAACACGGCCCCGCGCTTGAACTCGAACTCGCGGTCGACCGGGTTGTACACGCTCACACCGGTGACATCGCCCGGAAGCAGGTCGGGCGTGAACTGGATGCGGCGCACGGTCGCGTCGATGGTCGCGGCCAGCGCACGGGCGAGCATCGTCTTGCCCACGCCGGGGACGTCCTCGATCAGGAGATGACCCTGCGCGAGCAGGCACACGATCGCGCTCCGCACGGCATCCGGCTTGCCGTCGATCACGCGTCCGATCGAGTCGATGATGGCCGAGGTCTGCGCGGCGAACTGCTCGGCGCCGACGACGGTCGGGATCAGGGGCGGATTGTCTGGCATGCGTTCCCTCTCACGTGGGCGCTGCGGTGCGCATGAAGTGATCGTATCGCCGCTCCCTGCGGATGGGGTGACAACGGATGGAGCCGGGGGCGCCTCAGCCCCAGACGCGTGCGCGAGGTTCCGCGTGATCGAGTCGGCTGTCGCTGCTGCGTGCGACGCGCAGCAGCGCGAGCCCCCGCAGGCCGCCGAGCTCGTGCAGCGAGCAGGGGCCGACGACCTCCTGCCAGTGGGTGCGGAACCTCTCCGCGTCGCCCCGCCGCCGGGCGATCAGCCTCGGCACCGCGAGCAGCGTGCGGCCGGGCGAGAGGCGGTCGGCGAGGCGTTCGATCGCACCCAGTCGGGGGAGCCCCGCGCTGTCGACCCGCAGCAGGAACCGGGGCGTGCGCACCGGGCCGAAGAGCTCCTGCACGGCGTCGGCGACCAGCCGGGCGTCGCCCGCGGAGCCGCCCATCTCGATGCGGATGCGCGTGCGATCGGCGACGTCGGGGCGTGCGACGATCGACGACTCGTCGACCGGGCCGATGCGTCCCGCATCGTGCAGGGCTCGGGCGACGACCATCGCCGCGGCACGATAGACCTCGGCGGGACGGGAACGATCACGGAGGGTGCGGACGAGCATCCTCAGGGCCGATGCCGCGGCCGCCACGAGACCGCCGGCCGCCACGAGCGCGACGGCGAGCGGCGCCGAGGTCGTGACTCGGAGGACCGCCAGAACCGCGAGCACCGCAGCCGTGCCGACGGCGCCGAGCGCGAACGAGCCGACGGCGCCGGCGCTCGCCGCCTGTCGCGTGAGCAGCAGCGGCGAGCGCGCAGAACGGCGCACCGTCACGACCTCGCGCTCCTGCGACCGGTGCGGCTCGCCGATCCGCCACTGGCTTCGCGTCTCGCTGCGCGGAGGCCGCTGCTCGTGCAGGAGGGCGTCGAGGGCGGCGATCGACGTCGACGGGTCCTTGTCGAGCACGCGTTGCCAGGCGTCGAGCCCTGCGGCCGGGAGCGCATGCCCCACACCGCTCACGATCCGACCGTCCCCGTCGGCGCTGACACCCCACAGATGGGAGTGCCGGCGTCGCAGGCGGTCGGACTCCGAGCGGTCGTCGAGGTCGACGTCCGACGGGATCAGGCACACGACCGACCAGTTGTGGGCGACTTTGCCGGTCCACGCCGGATCGAGTCTCAGGGTGCGTCCGCGAAGCTGCTGCGTGCCCGCGGCCGTGGCCACAGTGGTGAGGTCGATCAGCGTGTTCACCGAAGGGCAGTCCCACCCCTCTCCGAGCAGCCCGCGCGTGCCCACGAGCAGGCGCACATCCCCTCGGCGGATCAGTTCGGACACCGCGCTCACGAGGCGTCCGCTCCCGACGCCGGACGCGTCGAGCTGTCGGATCGGCCCGACCCCCTCGGCGACGTCGACCGGCACCTCCAGGATCTCGGCGAGCGAGTCCGCGATCGCACGCGCGTCTTCCGCGCGCACGCGCAGATGACGGGATGTGAGGAGCACCGGATGCAGACTCGCGGTCACGGGGTCGACGGCGAGCAGATCGAAGGTGCGCAGTGCGCCCGCGGGGGAGTCGCCGACCAGCCCCCGGCTGTTGCCGTGCTCGACGAAATCGGTCACGACCACGGCGCGGACGCGCTCGCCGTCGGCGTCGTCGAGCTCACGGCGGAGGATGTCGACGGCGGCGTGGTCCTTGGCCGCCGAGAAGGCCAGGGTCGTCTCGACCGGGTCGCGCCCTCGGCGGATGCCCCGATCCGTCAGCGCGTACCCGAAGTCGGCGAGCGAGCGCCGCACGTATGCCCACTGCTTCTCGGCATCCGGGTCGGACAGCAGGCGGCTCTGCGCGAAGCGGGCCAGCACCGTGAGCAGATCGTCGGTGCTGCAGCGGTCGAGCAGCACGAGCGGGATCGCCGCGATCAGCGGATGCCCGGGCGCGACCTCCCGCAGCACGAGCCCGCATGATCGCGTGAGCGCGAAGTCGGTGGAGAACGCTCGATCGAGCCGCGCGAGGGACGTCTCGTCTCCGCCGCCGTGCTCGCCCACGGCGTCGTCCACGGCGTCCGGCGGCTGCAGCTGCTCTTCGAGATAACGCACGGCATCCGGAGTCGAGAGCACCTGCGTGATCAGGTCGTGCAGCAGACCCTCATGCCGACGGATGAACGCCGCCTCGGCGGGCGTGGGCTCGGTGAAAGCCACGTGGTCGCGGTAGGGCGCGAGGTGCCCCTCCTTCACGACGGCGGGGGTCGGAACCTCGTAGTCGACCTCGCCGAGCAGGCGGCTGTAGTTCTCGAACTCGGTCTCGTCGTCGGGTGAGGGCAGGGTCGCCGTCAGCCCGATCAGCAGGGGTGCTGCCCCCGTCTCGCGGATGCGGCCCGCCAGGTAGGCGACGACGATGGCCCAGTGGTCGAGCAGATGATGGCACTCGTCGAGAACGATCGTGCGCACCCCCGCCGCGACGATCCGCTCCATGAGCGCGACCGCGTTCGGATGCAGCACCCGGGCGAGCTCCGCCGGCCTCTGCCGCGTGAACCGCGACCGCAGCCGTCGCGCGCGGCTGCGGATGCCGGAGCGATGGGCGGCGGCGTTGTCGACCGCGAGCTCCGCGAGCCAGGTCGCGGCGTCCGCCTCGGTGCGACCGGCCGCGACGAGTTCATCGGTCCACACCGTGCGGGCGAGCTCGTCGAAGGGCGAGCTGTCGGCGGTCACGCTGAGCAGCTGATACGTCAGCACCGTGAGGTCGCCGAGTCGCTCGGGGTCGTCCGACACGGCGGCGGGGTCCGCGGCCAGCTCGGCGGCGGTGCGCAGCCACTGCTGGCGGATCGTGACCGTGGGCGACAGCACCAGAGCGCGGTGACCTGCGCGAGCCGCCAGGAGCAGGCCGAGCAGGGTCTTGCCCGATCCCGGAGGGGCGACGATGTGCAGTGGTCCGTCGCCGTGGAGGCCGGGATGCTCGAGCACCTCGGCCTGGTACCTGCGCAGAGTGCCCGAGAAACGCCAGTTCGACAGGGGAGTGGCGGCGGCGTGATCCATGACCGCTCCAGTCTGTCAAAGAGCGGGTGCGGAGATCGGTTAGACTGTTCTCGGCTCTCCGCGTGGCGGCATCCAGGCCAATTCCCCCAGGGCGGAAACGCAGCAAGGGTAACCGGGCTCTGCTGGGTGCGCGGAGAGTCATTTCTCTTCTTCGGCCCGCGGTCGCCGGACTCTCGGTCCGCCTGCGGCAGCTCACGGGTCGACGCTGTCAGCGTCCTCAGGGCCAGCCCTGTCAGGATCGTGATGTGACCAGACCCGACATGACCAGCGCCGGTGGACCCGCCCGGGAGTCGGCCCTCGCGCGCTTCGCGTCGCCGGTCCTGCTGCTGGCGGCCATGTGGCTGGTGCAGTTCGTGGATGCCGTCCTCCCGCTCTCGTTCACGGGCTTCGGGCTTCGCTCGTGGGACCCGGCGGGTCTCGCGGGCATCTTCGTCTCGCCTCTCCTGCACGCGAGCTGGGCGCATCTGATCGCGAACTCCGTGCCGTTCCTCGTGCTCGGCTGTCTCGTCGCCGTCGAGGGCACCCGACGGTTCTGGTCCGTCACCGCGTTCGCGGCCGTGATCGGGGGCATCGGCACGTGGCTTCTGAACGCGCCCGGAGCGCTCACCGTGGGAGCGTCGGGCCTGGTGTTCGGCTACTTCGGATACACCGTCATGCGGGTCTTCGCGCCGGGGCGCGTGTCGCACCGCATCCTGTACGCCGTGATCGCGGTCATCGTGATCAGCCTGTACGGCGGCTCGATGCTCGCGGGAGTCGTCGGCGTCCGCGACGGCATCTCGTGGCAGGCTCACCTGTTCGGCGCGATCGGCGGGGGACTCGCGGCCTTCGTCGGTCGTGGATCGGCTCGCCGCTCGTGAGGGCCGAGGCGCGATGACCGCCGGCCGGAGCGCGGGCACCGCGAAGAAGCGCGCATCGAGGCGACCGACGTCGAGGTCGCGGTCTGCGACGCGCCGACCGGCTCAGCCCGGTACGCGACGACGCACCTCGCCGCGTCGTCGAGCGCAGAGGCGGCAGCAGCGCCGACGGGTGCTGCGCCGGATC
Organism: uncultured Microbacterium sp.; assembly: GCF_963521645.1. Lineage (GTDB taxonomy): Bacteria > Actinomycetota > Actinomycetes > Actinomycetales > Microbacteriaceae > Microbacterium. Next base: position 14,341 of record NZ_CAUQVQ010000039.1, read on the forward strand.
GCCGTCTCCGCCGCGGTCGTGCTGCTGGCCGCGGGGGTCGCCGCCGTGGCGATCCCGCTCAGCCTCGCGCAGGAGAGACCGGTGGCGATCTGCCTGAGCGACCCCACGACCTTCGCGCCGCAGGGTGTCGCCGGATGGCAGGGCGAGCAGCTCGAGAACGCGGCGACGATCATGCAGACGGCATCCGCGCTGGGGTTCGGCCGCGACGGGCAGGTCCTGGGCGTCATGACGGCGATGGGCGAGAGCAGTCTGCGCAACATCGACTACGGCGACTGGGAGACGACCGGCTTCACCAATCCCGACGGCAGCCGCACGACGAGCATCGGGCTCTTCCAGCAGCAGGAGTGGTGGGGCAGCGTCGAGCAGCGCATGGACCCGGCGACGGCGGCGACCCTGTTCTACGAGCGGCTGGCGCGCGTGCCGGAGTGGCATGCGATCGATCCGTCGCTCGCGATCCATCGGGTGCAGATCAATCTCGACCCCGCGTACTACTCGCGCTACCGTGCCGACGCGATCGCGGTGGTCGATGCGCTGTCGACGACCTGCTGAGCGGATTCTCCCGGCGCGGAACCCAGCGGATCCCGAGTGAGACGCACCTATGCTGAGTGCGTGGCGCAGAGCATCTACATCACCTCGGCCGAAGGCCATACCGGAAAATCCACGATCGCCCTCGGCGTCCTGGACGCGCTCATGCGGGTCACCCCGCGGGTCGGCGTGTTCCGCCCGATCGCGCGCTCCGTGACCGAACGCGACGACGTGCTCGAGCTCCTGCTCGCGCACGACGGTGTGCAGCTCGACTATGAGGACTGCATCGGCGTCACCTACGACGACGTGCGCGACGATCCCGACCGGGCCCTCTCGACCATCGTCGCGCGGTTCAAGGCCGTCGAGGCGCAGTGCGACGCCGTGGTGATCATCGGCAGCGACTACACCGACGTCGCCAGCCCGGCCGAGCTCGGCTTCAACGCGCGCATCGCCGCCAACCTGGCCGCGCCCGTGCTGCTGGTGCTCAGCGGACGCGATCAGCAGCGCCAGGCCGAACAGCTCGGCACCACCACCGCCCGCACGGCGGCAGCGGTCGGCCAGATCGGCGCGCTGGCCCTCGCCGAGCTCGAAGCCGAGCGGGCCGAGCTGTTCGCGGTGGTCGTCAACCGTGCCGATCCGGAGGCGCTCCCCGACATCGAGGCCGCGGTCTCGGCGGTGCGCCCCTCGCGCAGCACGCCCGTGTGGGCGATCCCCGAGGACCGCACGCTCGTCGCTCCGTCGATCCGCAGCATCCTGTCGGCCGTCGAGGGCAGGTTGATCAAGGGCGACCCCGATCGGCTCGGGCGCGAGGCGCTGACGATCGTGGTCGCCGGCATGTCGATGGTCAACGTGCTGCCCCGACTCACCGAAGAGGCCGTCGTCGTGATCCCCGCGGATCGCACGGAGGTGCTGCTGGCCACGCTGCTCGCCGACGCCTCCGGCACGTTCCCGCGGGTCGCCGGCATCATCCTGAACGGGCCGTTCCCGCTGCCGGAGCCGATCGTGCAGCTGCTCGACGGCTTCACCTCGACGGTGCCCATCATCGCGACCGACCTCGGCACGTATGACACGGCGGTGCGGGTCATGGGCGCCCGTGGCCGGATCTCGCCCGAGTCCCGCTCGCGCTACGACCGGGCGCTCGGTCTGTTCCAGACGCACGTCGACATCGCCGAGCTGACCACTCAGCTGGGTCTCGCCGAGTCGCGCGTGGTGACGCCGCTCATGTTCGAGTACGGACTCATCGAGCGCGCGCGTGCGGATCGCCGCCGCATCGTTCTGCCCGAGGGCGACGACGACCGCATCCTCCGCGCGGCCGCGACGCTGCTGGCGCGCGAGGTCGCCGACCTGACCATCCTGGGCGACGAGGACGCGGTGCGCGCCCGTGCGGTGGAGCTGGGGGTCGACATCACGGCCGCCCAGGTGATCAGCCCCACCGACCCCGAACTCGTCGAGCGCTTCGCGACCGAGTACGCGCGACTGCGAGCGCACAAGGGCATCACGCTGGCCCAGGCCGCCGACACCGTGACCGACGTGTCGTACTTCGGCACGATGATGGTGCATCTGGGCCTCGCCGACGGGATGGTCTCGGGTGCCGCGCACACCACGGCGCACACCATCCGTCCGTCGTTCGAGATCATCAAGACCAAGCCGGGCGTCACCGTCGTCTCGAGCGTCTTCCTCATGGCGCTCGCCGACCGGGTGCTCGTCTACGGCGACTGCGCGGTGATCCCCGACCCGACGAGCGAACAGCTCGCCGACATCGCCATCTCGTCGGCGGCCACGGCGACGCAGTTCGGCATCGAGCCGCGCGTCGCGATGCTGTCGTACTCGACGGGCGAGTCCGGCTCGGGCGCCGACGTCGACAAGGTGCGCGCCGCCACGGCACTCGTGCACGAGCGCGCCCCTGAGCTGCTCGTCGAGGGCCCCATCCAGTACGACGCCGCGGCCGACGCCGCCGTCGCCCAGGCGAAGCTGCCCGACTCCGCGGTGGCCGGGCGCGCGACGGTCTTCGTGTTCCCCGATCTCAACACCGGCAACAACACCTACAAGGCCGTGCAGCGTTCGGCCGGCGCCGTCGCGATCGGCCCCGTGCTGCAGGGGCTGAACAAGCCGATCAACGACCTCTCCCGCGGCGCGCTGGTCGATGACATCGTGAACACGGTCGCGATCACCGCGATCCAGGCGCAGGCCGAAGGGACGGCATCATGACCGCGATCCTCGTGATCAACAGCGGGTCGTCCTCGCTCAAGTACAGCCTGATCGACATCGAGAACGAGAACGAGCTCGCGAGCGGCCTGATCGAGCGCATCGGTCAGGACGTCGGTGCCGTCACGCACACCGTGCGTCCGGACACGAGCGCGGATGCCGTCGTGACCATGCTCGACGGCTCCTACGAGCAGGAACGCGCGGTGGCCGACCACGCGGAGGCCTTCTCGGTCATGCTCGAGCAGTTCGAGGCAAACGGTCCCTCGCTCGCCGAGCGGGCGCCCGCCGCGGTCGGACATCGCGTGGTGCACGGCGGCGCGCGGTTCTACGCCCCGACACTGGTGACGCCCGACGTCGAGCGGCAGATCGACGAGCTCGCGGTGCTGGCGCCGCTGCACAATACCGCCAACCTCGCCGGCATCCGCGCGGCGAGGGAGGTGTTCACCGATGTGCCGCACGTCGCCGTCTTCGACACCGCCTTCCACCAGACACTCCCGCCCGCGGCATACACGTACGCGATCGACGCCGAGCTGGCTGCGCGGCATCGTGTGCGCCGCTACGGATTCCACGGCACGAGTCACCAGTTCGTGAGCGAGTCGGCCGCGGCGTTCCTCGGGCGGGACCTCGCGACGCTGCGCCAGCTCGTCTTCCATCTGGGCAACGGCGCCTCCGTCACCGCGATCGACGGCGGTCGCTCGGTCGAGACGTCGATGGGGCTCACGCCTCTCGAGGGTCTGGTCATGGGCACGCGCTCCGGCGATCTCGACCCCGCAGCCCTCCTGCACCTCGCGCGTCGCGCCGGGTACTCGATCGACGACCTCGACGCGCTGCTGAACTCCCGCAGCGGGCTGAAGGGCCTCGCGGGACGCAGCGACATGCGCGACATCCTCGCCGGACGAGAAGCCGGCGACGAGGCGGCGACCCTGGCCTTCGACGTCTACATCCATCGCCTGCGCGCCTACGCGGGGTCGTACATCGCGCAGCTCGGCGGCGTCGACGTGATCTCCTTCACGGCCGGCGTCGGCGAGAACGCGGCGGCCGTGCGCGCCGAGGCCATGGCGACGCTCGGCTTCGCGGGCGTCGAGATCGATCCGGGGCGCAACGCCGTGCGGGGGCGCGGCATCCGTCGGATCTCGACCGATGCCTCCGCCGTGACGGTGCTCGTGGTGCCGACGAACGAGGAGCTGGAGATCGCGCGGCAGACCGCTCGCATGCTCTGAGCGACACACCCGGACGAGAATCCGCGCTCGGGGGTTACCGCCGACGCCTCGGCCCAACTACGCTTGCACAGTGGCACGGAGAGGTGCCGGAACCATCGTCCTTCTCCTGGAGGCTCCTGTGCCCGAAGCACTGCCCGACCTGCTCCGCGCCGACGGGGTCCTTTTCGACCTCGACGGCGTGCTCACCCCGACCGCAGAGGTGCACATGCGCGCCTGGAAGGTGGTGTTCGACGACGTGTTCGCCCGCTGGGGCATCGACACGCCGTACACGGACGCCGACTACTTCGACTACGTCGACGGCAAGAAGCGCTACGACGGAGTCGCGAGCCTCCTGCACAGTCGCAACGTCGAGGTGCCCTGGGGGTCCGTCGACGATCCGCCCGAGGCCGAGACGATCTGCGGCATCGGCAACCGCAAGAACGCGGCCTTCGCGACCGCGCTGCGTGCCGAGGGCATCGCTCCCTACCCCGGTTCGCTCGCGCTCGTCGAGAAGCTGTCGGCCGCAGCCATCCCGCTCGGCGTGGTCTCGAGCTCGAAGAACGCCGAAGAGGTCCTCGGTGCGTCCGGCCTCCGCTCGTTCTTCCGCGTCGTGGTCGACGGCGTGGTCGCGGAGCGCGACGGTCTCGCCTCCAAGCCCGCCGCCGACATGTTCGCCGCGGGCGCCGCCGCGCTGGGGGTCGATCCGGCCTCGAGCGTCGCCGTCGAGGATGCGACCTCGGGTGCGGCCTCCGCCGCGGCCGCCGGTTTCGCGACCGTGATCGGCGTCGACCGCGGGACGGGCGCCGAGGCGCTGCGCGCCGCGGGCGCGACCGTGGTGGTCGACGATCTCGATGTCTTCCTCTCTGCGCCCGAGGGCTCCGACGCCGCCGGCACCACCTCCATCAGCTCCGACTCCGACTCCGAGGACCCCGCATGATCGACCGCGAACGCTTCCCCGTCGACCCCTGGCGCCTCATCGAGACGCGCTACTCCGAGAGTGGCGTGGCAGAGACGCTCTTCAGCGTGGGCAACGGCTATCTGGGTCTGCGCGGCAACCACATCGAGGGCCGGGGTGCGCACGAGCACGGCACGTTCATCAACGGTCTGCACGAGACCTGGCCGATCCGCCACGCGGAGCAGGCCTACGGTTTCGCCGAGGTCGGCCAGACGATCGTCAACGCACCTGACGCCAAGGTCATGCGCGTGTACGTCGACGACGAGCCGATCTCGTTCGACGAGGCCGATGTGCGCGAGTACCGCCGCACGCTCGACATGCGCACGGGTGTGCTCGAGCGCATCGTCGTCTGGGAGACGCCGTCGGGCAAGCGGGTGCGCATGCGCGACGAGCGCATCGTCAGCTTCGAAGAGCGGCACCTCGCGGTGCTGCGTCTCGAGGTCGTCGTCGAGAACTCCGACGCGCCCGTGACCGTGAGCTGCCAGATGATCAACCGCCAGGACGGCGCCGGCGTCTACGCGGGCACCCCGACCGAGGCGAAGAGTGGCTTCGATCCGCGCAAGGCCGAGAAGATCGCCGAGCGCGTGCTGGAGCCGGCCGAGTACTGGCAGGACGGCCTCCGCTCGGCGCTGTCGTACTCGGTCGCGGCATCCGGCATGACGGTCGCCGTCGTGGCCGATCACGTGATCGAGACCGAGAACGACTACACGTCGCGCACGCTCATCGAGGAGGACATCTCGAAGAATGTCTTCCGCGTGCAGGCGAAGGCGGGCGTGCCGATCACCGTGACCAAGCTCGTGAGCTACCACACCTCCCGGGGCGTGCCGCCGCGCGAGCTGGTCGACCGGTGCCGTCGCTCGCTCGACCGGGTGCGGGTCGAGGGCGTCGAGGCGCAGTTCGAGCGTCAGGCCGCATGGCTCGCCGCCTTCTGGGAGCGCAGCGACGTGCAGATCGGCGGACACGACGACATCCAGCAGGCGACCCGCTGGTGCCTGCTGCAGCTGGCCCAGGCCTCCGCCCGCGCCGACGGGACGGGTGTGCCCGCCAAGGGCGTCTCGGGCTCGGGGTACAGCGGTCACTACTTCTGGGACACCGAGATCTACGTGCTCCCGTTCCTCACCTACACCTCGCCGCAGTGGGCGCGCAACGCGCTGCGTGCGCGCGTGCTCATGCTGCCGGCGGCCCGCCGCAGGGCGGCGCAGCTCAACGAGGCGGGCGCGCTGTTCCCCTGGCGCACCATCAACGGCGAGGAGGCCTCGGCCTATTACGCCGCAGGCACCGCGCAGTACCACATCAACGCCGACGTCAGCTTCGCGCTCGGAAAGTACGTGCGCGCGACCGGCGACGACGACTTCCTTCGGCGCGAGGGCATCGACATCGCGATCGAGACCGCTCGCCTGTGGGCGACGCTCGGCTTCTGGCGCACCTCGCGCATCGTCGCCGACACCGCCGATGACGACGGCATCGAGACGTTCCACATCCACGGCGTCACCGGACCCGACGAGTACACCACGGTCGTGAACGACAACCTCTACACGAACGTCATGGCGCGGTACAACCTCCGCTACGCGGCGCGCGTGGTGCGTGAGGCGCGCGAGGCGAACGGCGAGGAGTTCGCCAGGGTCGTCGAGCGCACGGGCCTCGCCGAGGGGGAGGCCGAGGGCTGGGAGCGGGCCGCAGACGCCATGTTCATCCCGTTCAGCGAGAGCCTCGGCATCCACCCGCAGGACTCGCTGTTCCTCGAGCGCGAGGTCTGGGATCTCGCGCACACCCCCAAGGAGCAGCGGCCGCTGCTGCTGCACTTCCACCCGCTCGTGATCTACCGCTTCCAGGTTCTCAAGCAGGCGGATGTCGTGCTCGCGCTCTTCCTGCAGGGCAACCACTTCACGCCCGAGGAGAAGAAGGCGGACTTCGACTACTACGACCCGCTGACCACCGGGGATTCCACGCTGTCCGCGGTCGTGCAGTCGATCCTCGCGGCCGAGGTTGGCTACCAGGACCTCGCTCTGCAGTACTTCCGGCAGTCGCTGTTCGTCGACCTGCACGACCTGCACCACAATGCGGCCGACGGCGTGCACGTCGCCTCTGCGGGCGGTGTGTGGACGGCGCTCGTCTGCGGCTTCGGCGGCATGCGCGACTACGCGGGAGAGCTGAGCTTCGACCCGCGCCTGCCTGCGGACTGGCCGTCGCTGACGTACCCGCTGCAGTGGCAGGGATCCGCCATGCAGGTCACGATCACCGCCGACGAGCTGCGCGTGCATGTGAGCACGGGCGATCCCGTGCCGTTCAGCGTGCGCGATGTCGCCTACATCGCGACGGTCGACGAGGACGTCGTCGTGCCGCTCGCCGACCAGGGCCCGATCCTGTCGGGGCGCCCGACGCTCCGTCAGTTCGCCGATGCGCTCCGCGAGGACGGCACGCGCCTGTCGGCATCCGTCCCGGTGATCACGACCGCGATCCCGATCGTCGAATCGATCGACTGAGACCCGCACGCACGATCCGACCGGCGCCCCCTCCGGCCGCCCACGCCCCACACGGCACGGGCCGGGCCGGAGGGGGCGTCGGCGTGCGGGCGGGGCGTGCAGGAGCGCACAGGAACGAGGCCCGGATGCTGTGCACCCACCCTGCCTGAACGTCCGTGGCACGCCGTAGGCTGGTGTCGTGACCACAGCCCTCTACCGCCGCTACCGCCCCGAGTCGTTCGGCGAGATGATCGGGCAGTCCCAGGTGACCGACCCGCTCATGACCGCACTCCGCGGAGACCGGGTCGGACACGCGTATCTCTTCTCGGGGCCCCGCGGCTGCGGCAAGACCACGTCGGCGAGAATCCTCGCGCGGTGCCTGAACTGCGCCGAGGGACCCACCGACGTGCCCTGCGGCACGTGCCCGAGCTGTGTCGAGCTGTCGCGCGCCGGTGGCGGGTCGCTCGACGTCGTCGAGATCGACGCGGCGAGCCACAACGGTGTCGACGACGCTCGCGATCTGCGCGAACGCGCGACCTTCGCTCCCAGCCGTGACCGCTACAAGATCTTCATCCTCGACGAGGCCCACATGGTCACGCCGCAGGGGTTCAACGCGCTGCTCAAGCTCGTCGAAGAGCCGCCCGAGCACGTCAAGTTCATCTTCGCGACGACCGAGCCCGAGAAGGTGCTCGGCACGATCCGCTCGCGCACCCATCACTATCCGTTCCGACTGGTCCCGCCCGCGGCCATGCTCGAGTACGTCGAGAAGCTCTGCGTCGAAGAGGGCGTGGTCGCCGAACGCGGTGTGCTGCCTCTCGTCGTCCGCGCCGGCGGCGGCTCGCCCCGAGACACGCTGTCGCTGCTCGATCAGCTGATCGCCGGGTCCGATTCGCCGGCGGGTTCCGAGACGGTCACGGTGGCCTACGAACGCGCCGTCGCACTCCTCGGCTACACGCATGCCGCGCTTCTCGATGAGATCGTCGACGCTCTGGCCGCCGGCGACGCGGCCGCCGCGTTCCCGGCGATCGATCGCGTCGTGCAGACCGGCCAGGACCCTCGTCGTTTCGTCGACGATCTGCTCGAGCGCCTGCGCGACCTGATCGTGATCGCGGCCGTGGGCGCCGGGGCCTCCTCCGTGCTGCGCGGTCTCGCCGAAGACGATCTCGCGCGCATGCGCACGCAGGCGGACTCGTTCGGTGCCGCTCGTCTGTCTCGGACGGCCGACGTGGTCAGCGCGGCGCTCGACGACATGTCGGGAGCCACCTCGCCGCGTCTGCACCTGGAGCTCATGGTCGCGCGGGTCCTCGCCGCACGCACCGACGCCGACGCCGACGGCGTCGCAGCTCCGGCGACGTCTCCGAGGGCCGACGCCGCACCGGCGACGTCTCCGAGGGCCGACGCCGCACCGGCGACCGTCGCTTCCCGGACGGGCGCTCCTGCCGTCGCGGCACCGACGGAGACCGCGAGATCCGCACAGGAACCGAGCTCGCCTCCCGCGTCCACGCAGGTTCCCGAGACCTCGGTGCACGTCGCCTCCGACGAGTCCGTCGGGTCGACCGTGCACGCAGCGCCCGACGAGCCCATCGGCTCCGACTCCCCGGGCCTGGTGGCCGCAGACGTCGCCGAGGCCGCCGAGATCGCGGCCGAGGTCACCGAACCCGAGACGCCCGCTCCGGCGGAGCCGTCGGGTCCGGTCACGTTCGGCCGCATCACGGAGTCGTGGCCCGGCGTCCTCAAGCGGCTCGAGGGGCTCAGCCGCACCTCGTGGCTGCTCGCGACGGCCGTGCAGCCGCTCGCGTACGACACCGAATCCGAGGTCCTCACGCTCGGCTTCGCCAGCCAGCACGACGTCGCCAGGTTCAAGGGCACGACTCCGGGCGCGGGACCGTCCGATCACCTGCGCATGGCCATCGAGCACGAGGTCGGGGTCAAGGTCAAGTACCGTCCTGCTCCCATGCCCGCCGGAGGCGCTCCGCGTCAGCCGTCGTCTCCCTCTTCCGGCGCGCCCGCCGCTGACGCTCCCGCATCGGAGCCTGCGTCAGCGCGCTCACCTCGCCCACAGACCAGCAGCGCCTCGGCGGCGGCCGTGACGGAGTGGGCGGTGGCACGGATCCCGGCCTCCAACGACCCCGTGGCCATGCCCGCTCCGGTCGGGGCGCGCGCGTCGGAGT
>NZ_CAUQVQ010000040.1:0-23669 GCF_963521645.1 uncultured Microbacterium sp.
GGCTCCGTGGGCAGGAAGGGGTGGATGCTGCGGCGCGAGCCGCAGCCGGTCGTCGCGCCAGCGCGCCCACTGATCGAGCTTCGTGAGCAGCGCTCCGACCGCGCCGAAGAGCCAGGCCCAGGTGGCGGGATCGAGGGTCGAGAGATCCCGACGCGCGTAGAGGAAGAGCCAGTCGTCGACGATCTCGACGTCGAGCTGCGCCGCATGGTCGATGAAGCGCGCCATGACGTCGGGGGTGAACAGGTACAGCGCATCGGCTTCGTACCCGGCCGGACAGTACAGCGAGAAGTAGCGGTCGAAGTCGCCCTCGAGCGAGAGGCGCTGGTCACTGCGGAACGCAGCCGCGAGCGTGCTCCCCAGCGTGTTGTTGCCGAGAGCGTCGAGCACGATGTTCGGCAGCGGCACGTCGAGCTTCACCGCGACGTATCCCCAGCGGTGGGTCGTCGACTGCTTGCCGTTGCTGGTCGTGTACTGATAGTTGCCGAACTCGACGAAGCGCGGTTCGGCGCCGCGCAGCACGTCGGTCGACATGCGGCTCGACCCCGATGAGAAGATCATGCCCGGCAGCGGCGGGTCGTCGATCCGCTCGAGGTAGCTCATCGCGTTCGCCCGCGCGAAGCGCGCGAGGCGGAACCGCGTGAGGTTCCGCACGCGGATGCTGCGGCGCACGAGCATCACGATGCCGACGACGAGGCCCACGAGCAGCACCAGGCCGAGGAGTGCGGCGACGGCGACACCCGTCTCGCGGCCGATCACATAGCCGAGGCCCATGATCATGATGCCGCCGATCGGCACCACGCACAGCAGTGCGAAGCCGGCGACCACCCAGGCGATGATCCGGCCGGCCGAGGTGGGATGGGCCGCGCGCTGAGCCCGGGCGAAGGCGTCGACCTCGGCGGGGTTCACGGCGTCGAGCAGCGGGCGGGCGTCGAAGAACCCGGCGGGCGCGCCGGACGACGGCGCGGGCGCAGGCGTGGGGACTGTCACGCGTCCACGGTAGCCGAGGGCGTGCTCGTCAGCGTCGTCCGGCATGCAGCACCGTGCGCACGACGAGGCCGGCCACGAGAGCCCAGAAGGCGGCGCTGACACCCAGCACCGCGATGCCGGATGCCGCCACCAGGAAGGTCACGACCGCGGGGATGCGCTCGCCCGGGTCGTCGATCGCCTGCTGCACGGCAGACCCGAAGGCGGCGAACAGTGCGAGCCCCGCCACCGCAGGGATCACCGCTTCGGGAGCCAGCAGCACCAGCGTGGCGAAGGCCGCCGAGAAGCCGCCGAGCACCAGGTACGCGACGCCGGTCGAGACCCCGGCGACCCAGCGGCGCTTCGGATCGGGGTCGGCGTCGGGCGACGCGGCGAGGGCTGCGCTGATGGCCGCGAGGTTGATGGCATGGCCGCCGGCAGTCGCGCCGAGCGCGGTTCCGACGCCGGTCACGAGCATCGCCGGACGCCACGGCACCTCGTAGCCGAAGCTGCGCATGATGGCGATGCCCGGCACGTTCTGCGAGGCCATCGTGACGATGAACAGCGGCAGCGCCAGTCCCACGAGAGCGCCGACCGTGAAGGTGGGAGCCGTCAGCTCGATGCGCGGCACGAGGAGTCCGGCATCGACTGCGGAGCGCTCCTGCACCAGCGAGACGGCCACCACGACCGCTGCGGCCACGAAGGCGAGCGGCACGGCCCACCGAGGCGCGAGGCGTGCGAAGACGAGCCACGTCAGCACGACCGGAACCACGCCCCACGGGTTCGCCACGATCCCGGTGATCGGCGCGAGGCACAGGGGCAGCAGCACACCGGCGAGCATCGCCTGCGCGATCGACGGCGGGATGCGGGCGATCAGCGCACCGAGCGCAGGCCAGAGAGCCGTGAGGAGGATGAGCGCGGCCGCGACGAGGAACGCGCCGACGGCGGCGGGCCATCCGCCCTCGACCACTCCGGTCGCGGCGAGGAGGGCGGCGCCGGGGGTCGACCAGGCGACCGTGATCGGCATCCGATACCGCCAGGCGAGCACGATGCAGGCGAGTCCCATCGTGAGGCTCGCCGCGAGCAGGCCGCTGGCCGCCTGGGCAGGTGTGGCTCCGACGGCGCCGAGACCCGTGAGCACGACGGCGAACGAGCTCGTGAACCCGACCAGTGCGGTGACCGCCCCGGCCAGGATCGGTCGGGAGAGCGGTGCGGCGGTCGTCATGGATCCGAGGGTATCGGGGTCCGCGTTACGTGAGTCCCATCCGATGCGCGAGTACCACGGCCTGCACGCGATCGCGCGCGCCGAGCTTCTGCAGGATGCGGGAGACGTGCGTCTTGACGGTGGCCTCCCCGATGAAGAGGGCGCCGGCGATCTCGGCGTTGCTGCGGGCGTCCGCCAGCAGCACGAGCACCTCGGCCTCGCGGTCGGTCAGCGGTTCGGCGAGCACTGCCGGTGCGGCCCGTGCCGGTGCGGCGGTCGGCGTCGAGTCCGGAGCGGGCGCCGTCGTGAATCGAGCGAGCACCCGGCGCGTGACCTCGGGCGCCAGCATCCCGTCGCCCGCTGCGAGGGCCCGCACCGCCGCGATGAGGTCCTCCGCTCCGGCGTTCTTGAGCAGGAAGCCGCTCGCTCCGGCATCCAGCGCCCGGTAGAGGTAGTCGTCACGGTCGAACGTCGTGACGATCGCGATGGCCGCTCCGACGCTCTCGTCGGCGACGATCCGACGGGTGGCCTCAATGCCGTCCATGTCGGGCATCTGCACATCCATCGTGATCACGTCGGGGCGCAGGGCGGATGCCTGGGCGACCGCCTCGGCGCCGGTCGCGGCCTCGCCGACCACGGTGATGTCGGGTTGCGTGTCGAGGATCGTCCGGAATCCGGCGCGCAGCATCGCGTGATCGTCGACCAGCAGGACTCGGATCGGAGCGTCGGTCTGGCTCATGAGGCGGTGCTCGTCTCGATCGACGGCTCGGTGCTCGCGGTCGAATCGGTGCCTGCGCCGATCGGCTCGGTCTGCGCGGCGCGGTCGGGCAGCGGCACCCGAGCCCGCACGCGCAGCCCGCCCGCGGCACGCGGGGCGATGTCGAGCGTGCCCCCGGATGCTGCCGCGCGCTCGCGCATGCCGAGCTGACCGAGCCCGGGTCGCAGCGCCGCCACTGCACGGCCGGTGTTGACGATCTCGACCTCGACGCCGTCGTCGTCGTAACGCACGCGCACATCGGCCGTGGCGCCGACGCCCGCGTGACGGCGGGCGTTCGTGAGCGACTCCTGGACGATGCGATACAGGTTCACGGCGACGATCGAGGGCACGGGCACCGGTTCGCCGATCACGACGTAGCGCGTGGGGAGCCCTGCTTCCGCCGAGGCCTCGACCAGCGAGCGGATGTCGTCGAGGGTCACGGTCGATGCGACATCGGTCGCCTCCCCGCCGGGCGCGCGGAGGGTCTCGAGCAGCTGCCGCAGCTCGTGGATCGCATCACGCGCCGATGCCTCTATGCCGGTGAGGATGCCCTTGGACTTCTCAGGGTCCTGATCGATCACGAGCCGCGCGGCACCCGCCTGCACGCCCATCACCGACACATGGTGGGCGACGACGTCGTGCAGCTCGCGGGCGATGCGCACGCGGTCGAGCGCGACGGCCTGCGCGGCGGTCACCTCGCGTTCCCGCTCGAGCTCCACCGTGCGCTGCTCGAGCACGCTCCGCTCGCGGGCTGCATGCCACGAGCGCTCGCCGAAGTAGTAGGCGCCGCCGAAGTACAGCACGTTCAGCAGCAGCTGGATGAGCATGAAGGCGAGATAGGGCGAGAGGAGGCCCGCCGCGACCTCGGCCTTGTCGGCCTCCTCGATCGCCTCCCTGTACATCGTGATGATCAGCCAGACGAACATGCCGACGATGATCGACACGCGCACGATCGCGGCGGCCCGACGATTGTTCATCCACGCGCCCACCGTGTACAGCGAGACGAACATGGCGATGTTGCCGACGTAGATCTCGGGCACCTGGAAGGAGATCGCGACGAAGTAGGCCAGGGAGATCGCGACGGCGACCGGTGCGGGCCACCGTCGGCGCACGGCGAGCGGAGCCGTGACGGCGACCGCGTAGACGAGTGCGGTCCACGGCTCAGCCCGGGTGTCTCCGTACATGTCGGCGACCGTCGACAGCGCGGCGCTCAGGATGGCACCCACGAACATCACCGCCGCGAGCACGAGATCGCTGCGCTGCTCGCGGGCGCTGGGGACGCGGGTGAAGGGCGCTGCAGGCATCCCCCCACCGTAGAGCCGGGACGGATGCGGCGGCATCCCCCGTACGGGGGATCGTGTGTGCGATGACCGCATGCCAGGATATCGAGACCGGCTGTTCCCTGCTCAGCCCTCATCCCCTAGGTTCGACCCAGAACCTGCCGGAATGGCAGAAGTGACCGAGGCCGAGCAGCGAACATCTCGCGGTCATCGAACAGCAGACGATTCCGAATGTGGACGCCGCGCTCGACGCCGTCGGATACATCGGCGGAGCCGTGACGAAGCGCGCCGACGGGACTCCGGCGTTCGGGTCTGTGCTGATCAGCGGCCTCGACCGCGACCTGCGGGTCGTCTCGGTCAACGGTGACGGCAGCTATCGAGCGGCCGTCGCGCCGGGCACGTATGTCGTTCGCTTCGACGCATTCGATCCGGGTCTGCTCGACGAGTACTGGGAGGATGCCATCACCGAAGAGGCTGCGACGTCGGTGGTCGTCGAATCCGGCGACGACATCGCAGGCATCGACGCACAGCTCGACTCGGCGGCGACAATCACCGGAACCGTCACGATCGCGAGCTCTGAAGCCCGTGAGCTGCTCGTAGAGGCCTGGGATGGCGATGAGCGTGTGGGGTACGCGATCGCTGATTCTCAGACGGGTGCCTACACCCTCGCCCTCCCGGCGGGAACGTACATTCTCAAGGCGTCCGTCACCTTCTCCACCGGCAGTCCGACGACGGCGAAGCCGCAGTTCTACGACGGTGTCGCGACGGCGGATCTCGCGACTCCGGTGACGACGGTTGCATCCACCACAGTGGACGGCGTCGACTTCACCCTCGTGCCCATCACGCAGCCGCAGCCGCAGCCGGAGCCCGAACCGGAGCCGGTGCTGACCCTCTCCGCCGACTCGATCAGCGCGGGGAGCGACCTCACGGTCTCGGGCATCGGTTTCTCGCCCGGACAGACGATCGTCTTCGAACTGCGATCCGGCCCGGTGCCCCTGGGGTCGCTGACCGCAGACGCGAGCGGTGCGGTGACGGGCGCGCTCCGTATTCCCTCCGGCGCAGCTGCGGGGACGTACACGCTCGTGGCGGTGAACGCGCAATCGGAGGTCGTGGCGAGCGCCGCGCTGCTGGTGACTGCAGCACCCGGCGCCGCCGTCGCGGGAACAGGCGCCGGGGTGACCGCGGGGGCCGGCGCGCCATTGGCCAGCACGGGCGCCGACCTGCCGGCGTTCGCGGTCATGATGGGGGCGGGCCTGCTGCTCACCGGAATGCTGCTTGTGCGTCGCCGCCGCGAACAGAGCTGAGACTGATGGCGACGAGAGCCCGCCAGCTTCCGCGGAGGCAGCCGGGCTCTCGCGTCATGTCGGGCGAGTATTCAGCCGAGCATCCGCTCGATCACCCGCGCGACCCCGTCGTCGTCGTTCGACGCGGTCGTCTCGTCGGCGGCATCCTGCACGACGTCTGCGGCGCCGGCCATCGCGACCCCGTGACCGGCCCACCGGAGCATCTCGACGTCGTTGAGGGCATCGCCGAAGGCGACCACATCGGTGCGATCGATGCCGAGGTGGGTGCACAGGCGAGCCAGGCCCGTCGCCTTGGTCACACCCTCGGCCATGACCTCGACGAACGGGGCGCCCGAGAGCGTGGCCTCGAAACCGGCGAGCCCGAGGTCGCGCAGCTTGTCGAAGAGCGCCGACGGTGCGAGCTCGGGATGCCGGATCACGAACTTCAGGCTCGGCGCCGCCAGCACCTGGTCCAGCGGCACGCCACCCATCGTCTTCGGATCGCGCTTGTGGTCTGAGAGGTCGGCGATCTCGGCGTAGCCGTGCTGCGCCACGAAGGTCTCGCCGCCCTCGCGCACGCTCGCGAACAGCAGGCCCGGGATGCTCGCGCGCAGCGCCTCGGCCAGGGTGCGGATCGTCTCGGCGGGAAGCTCCTCCGCGAACAGCATCCGTCCGTCGACGAGGTGCGTCGCGTAGGCGCCGTTGCTGCACAGCGCCCACCCGTCGAACCCCGCCCCGTCCCCGAGTGCGCGCAGGCCGATGGGCTGTCGGGCCGTCACCGGCACGACGTGGATGCCGCGTGCTCTCGCCGCGTCGAGAGCCGCCCGCGTGCGCACGCTCACCTCGGATGCCGACGTCAGCAGAGTGCCGTCGAGGTCCGTGGCGATCAGGCGCAGTGTCATCCGTTTCGTGTCGCTTCGCTCGCTCAACGACCGGGAAGTCAGGAGAAGATCATCGGCAGGTCGTCGTCGTCTTCGGCGCCGCCGAGGTCGAACTCCACCACGACCGGGACGTGGTCGCTGGGCTGCTCGCCCTTGCGTTCTTCCCGGTGGATCGATGCGCCGGTGACCGCCTCGGCCAACGTCTTCGACCCGAGGATGAAGTCGATGCGGATGCCCTCGTTGCGCGGGAACTTGAGACGCTGGTAGTCCCAGTACGTGTAGCCCTCGGGAAGCAGCGGGCGCACGACGTCGGCGACTCCCGCGTCGGCGAGCGCGAAGAAGGCCTGACGCTCTTGCGGGGAGACATGCGTCGAGACGCCCTCGACGATGTCGGGGTCGCCGTTGTCGGCGTCGAACGGGATGATGTTGAAGTCGCCGACCAGCGCGAGAGGCAGGTCGGGGTTCGCCGCGAGCTCGGCCGCGGTGGACTTCTTCAACTCCTCGAGCCAGTGCAGCTTGTAGGCGTAGTGCGGGTCGTCGAGCGAGCGGCCATTCGGCACGTACAGACTCCACACGCGCACGCCGTCGACGAGCACGCCGAGCGCACGCGCCTCGAGCGGAGCATCCGGCCCCTCATGCCCCTTGGCGAAGCCGGGCATGCCGTCGAATGCCGTGCGCACGTCGGTGATCGGGAGGCGGCTCGCGATCGCGACGCCGTTCCACTGATTCAGGCCGTGCACCTCGACGTGGTAGCCGGCCTCTTCGAACGGCCCGTAGGGGAACTGCTCGGGTTTGCACTTGATCTCCTGCATCGCCAGCACGTCGATGTCTTCACGGACGGCGAACTCGACGGTGCGGGTGACGCGGGTGCGGATGGAGTTGACGTTCCAGGTGGCCAAGCGCATGCGTCAAGCCTAGGGCCCACCTCCTACACTGGATGCCGTGACCGCACTCGACGCTGACCGCCAGACCCTTCTCGACCTGATCAAGGACGAGGCCGTGTTCCACGGAGACTTCACGCTCTCGAGCGGCAAGAAGGCGACGTACTACGTCGACATGCGCAAGCTCACCCTCGACCACCGCGCCGCTCCCGCGATCGGCCGCATCATGCTCGACCTGATCGGCGACCTCGACGTCGTGGCGGTCGGTGGCCTGACGCTCGGCGCCGATCCGATCGCCAACTCGGTGCTGCACGCCTCGGTCGCGGCCGACAAGCCGCTCGACGCCTTCGTGGTGCGCAAGGAGCCGAAGGACCACGGCCGCGGCCGCCAGATCGAGGGCGCGGACGTCAAGGGAAAGCGCGTCGTGGTGCTCGAAGACACCTCGACCACGGGTCAGTCCGCGCTCAAGGCCGTCGAAGCGCTGCGCAAGGAGGGCGCCGACATCGTCGCCGTCGCCGTGATCGTCGACCGCAAGACCGGCGCGCAGGCCGCGATCGAAGCCGAGGGGCTCGAATGGCGCGCCGCCTTCGACCTCGACGACCTCGGACTCGACCCCCAGTGACCCGTTACGCGCTCGCCGTCGACGTCGGCGGCACCAAGATGGAGGCCGCGCTCGTGAGCGAGCACGGCACGCTCGTCGACGGCAGCCGTTCGCGTCGGGCGACCGGACGCACCGCCACGCTGGAGTCGCTGAACGACGCGGTCATCGCGATCGTGACGCACGCGTTGGCCGCGCTGCCGGCGGATGCCGAACTCGTCGGCGCGGGAGCCGGAAGCGCCGGACCGATCGACCGCGGCGCCGGAGCGATCATGCCCGTGAACATGCCGCTCGCGCGCGGCTTCGGTCTCGCTGAGTCGGTGCGCGCCGCGGCGTCTGCGGCGCTCGGCCGAGAGGTGCCGACGATCATGGGTCATGACGGCGGCGCACTCGCGCTGGCGGAGGCATGGCTCGGTGCGACCCAGGATGCCGGCGCGTCGCTGTCGATCGTCGTCTCGACCGGTGTCGGCGGCGGTTTCGTCGTGAACGGCGCGTACATCCCCGGTGCCACCGGCAATGCCGGTCACCTCGGACAGGTGCGCCGCGAAGGCGGACTCACGCTCGAGGAGATCGCGTCGGGGCCGGCGAGTGCCGCCTGGGCGCAGCAGCAAGGCTGGACCGGAGCCACCGGTGAAGACCTGGCGCGGGATGCCGCCGCCGGTGACGCCCTCGCCCGCGCGGCCATCGAGCGATCGGCGAAGGCCGTCGGCGAGGCGCTGGCGGATGCCGCGACCCTCGTTGATCTCGACATGGTCGCGATCGGCGGCGGGTTCTCCCGGGTGTCGCGCGACTACATCGACCTCGTGCAGCAGGCCCTGACCGCGAGCGCCGCACACGAGTACTCGCGCCGCACCCGCGTCGTGCGCTCGGGACTCGGCGACGAGGGGCCGCTCATCGGCGCCGCGGCGCTCGTCCTGCGCTGACGTCCGACCCCTGACAGCAGGTCAGTGCGTCGCGACGATCAGATGACGCTGCGGTCCTTCGAGTCTGGCCATCGCGATCTTGAGCTCGGTCGTGTCGGCGACGACCGTGTGGATGCGTGCGCCGAGCGAGCTTTCGACCGCATCGATGCGTGCGCCGAGCGAGCTTTCGACTCCGTCGATGCGTGCGGTGAGCTTTCGCTCCACTCCGTCGATGCGTGCGGTGAGCTTTCGCTCCACTCCGTCGATGCGTGCGGTGAGCTTTCGCTCCACTCCGTCGATCCGCGACCCGAGTGACTTCTCGACGTTCGTGAGATCGGTGCGAAGGGCGTCGGATCTGCGAATGCACCAGGCGAAGCCCGCGAACATGGTGCCGCCCAGAGTCAGCAAGAGGCCGACTGCGCTGAGGACGATCGTGATGATCTCTGCGGACACGAACATGCTCCCATTCTGGGGGTCGACGGTGGGGTCTCGCAGAATGCTACGCAGGCACGACCGGGGGCCGCCAGCGGTGCGGGTCGTCCGTCGGGCAGTGGGGAGAACGCGGCCCAAAGAGTGACCGTGCAGAGGGAGCACCAGCTTTCCGTTCGCCTCCCTAACAAATCGGCCTTACGCTCATAGGAGGCGACGGAAGGAACACGCATGCGCGTACTCGGACTGCTCTCGGGCACCTCACACGACGGCATCGACGTCACGGTCGTGGACTTCGACGAGAGCGACGGGGCGCTGCACGGCACGGTGCTGCACGAAGACAGCATCCCGTACGACCCCGAACTGCGCGCCCGACTCGTCGCCGCACTGCCGCCCGCGCCCACGACCTTCGCCGAGGTCTGCGAACTCGACACACTGATCGGCCAGGCCTTCGCCGAGGTCGCCGCCGCAGCATCCGACGCGGTCGGGGGAGTGGATGCCGTGTGCACGCACGGCCAGACCGTCTTCCACTGGGTCGCCGACGGCCACGCGCTCGGCACGCTGCAGATCGGCCAGCCGGCATGGATCGCCGAGCGGGTGGGCGCGCCGGTCGTGTCGGACGTGCGCATCCGCGACATCACCGCCGGCGGACACGGTGCTCCGCTCGTGTCGTACCTCGACGAGCTGCTGCTGCGCGGTCGCGCCGGGGTGTCGGCGGCCGTGAACCTCGGCGGCATCGCCAACATGACCGTGGTCGGCCCTCACGGACTCTCGGCCTACGACATCGGCCCGGCGAACGCGCTGGTCGACGCGGTGGTCGTCGCCGAGGGGCTGAACGACCGCGGCTATGACGCGGATGCGGCGATCGCGCGCGCCGGGGTCGTCGACGAGGTGCTGCTCGACGCGCTGCTCGCAGACCCGTACTACGCGCTCCCCGCGCCCAAGAGCACGGGCAAGGAGCATTTCCACCTCGACTATGTGCGCGCTCAGGTCGACCGGGCCCGACCCGGAATCGCCTCCGCAGACCTGGTGCGCACCCTCACCGAGCTCGCCGTGCGCACGGTCGCGCACGACGTCCGCGCCGCCGGCATCCGCTTCCTCGCGGTCTCCGGTGGAGGATGCCACAACCCGCTCCTCCTGCAGGGGCTGCGCGACGCGCTCCCGGGAGTCGAGGTCGTGCTCGCCGACGAGCTGGGCGCCCCTGTCGACAGCAAGGAGGCGATCCTGTTCGCCCTGATCGGGTGGTGCACGATGCACGGCGTCGCCGCGGTGACGGCCGGGGGCACGGGCGCGCGTGAGCCGCGCATCCTCGGCACGATCACTCCGGGGGCTGGACCGCTGCGGATGCCGGAGCCCGTCGAGCGCGTGCGCCGTCTCACCCTGAGGTGACCCTGGGTGAGACGGCGCTCAGCGCTTGCGGTCGTCGTCGTCCCAGGGGCCTTCCCACCAGCCGGCGCGGCCGTCTCCCTCACTCCCGCCGCGGCGTCGTGAGCGCACGAACTGCACGATGAACACGGTGAGCGAACTGAGCAGGATCACGAAGATCACCAGGAACAGCACGTCGGACTGAGTCACGGTCGCTTCCCCTCCGCGGCATCCGCCACGATCTTGGCGATCCGCGCGGATCGCGTCTCGGCGCGCTTGGCCATCGCGATGTGGGTGAGGCCGAACTTCTTGACCGACTTCGGGAACGCGTCCCAATTGGCGCGCGCGGCGGGCACGGCATCCAGCGCCTCCGTCAGCTCCGGCGGCTCGACCCCGGCCTCCGGGCCGTCGAGCACGGTCCACGATCCGTCCGCCTTCGCAGCCTCGAGCACGCGGATGCCGGCAGGCGCGAGGAGCCCTGCCGCCTCGAGCTCGACGAGCCGGGCCTTGTTGGTCGCCGCCCAGCCGCTGCCACGGCGCCGGGGCGATAACCACTGCCCGACGGTCTGGTCGTCGAAAGTGCGCACGGGGCCGTCGATCCAGCCGAAGCAGAGCGCCTGGCGCACGGCGTCCTCGTAGCCGACGCCGGGGCCCTGTCCCCGCACGCTCAGCAGCCAGACTCCGGCGGTGCGTTCATGGTTCTGCTCGAGCCAGGCACGCCAGATCGAGGCATCCGCCGCTCTGATCCGCTCGCCCTCGTCGAGTGCTCCCACGTCAGTCCTCGTCGAGCGTCGGGATCGTCTGCGTGACGGTCGGCAGCAGATCGGCGACCGAGTCGACGATCTCGTCGGGACGGAACGGGTACTTCTCGACCTCGGCCCGGTCGCTGATGCCCGTCATCACGAGCACGGTGTGCAGGCCCGCCTCGATGCCGGCGATGATGTCGGTGTCCATGCGGTCACCGATCATGCCGGTCTTCTTGGAGTGCGCGCCGATCTTGTTCAGGGCCGAGCGGAACATCATCGGGTTCGGCTTGCCGACGACGTACGGCTCTTTGCCCGTCGCCTTCGTGATGAGTGCGGCGATGGCGCCCGTGGCGGGCATGACGCCGTCGACCGAGGGGCCCGTGGCGTCCGGGTTCGTGACGATGAAGCGCGCGCCCCGGATGATCAGTCGGATCGCCTTGGTGATCGCCTCGAACGAATAGTTGCGGGTCTCGCCGACGACCACGAAATCGGGGTTCGTCTCGGTCATGATGAACCCGGCTTCGTGGAGCGCCGTGAGGATGCCGGCCTCGCCGATCACGAAGGCCGAGCCGCCGGGCAGCTGCTGGGCGAGGAAGTCGGCCGTGGCGAGTGCGGAGGTCCAGATGCGCTCTTCCGGAACGGTGAGCCCACTGGCGCGGAGGCGAGCCGAGAGGTCGCGCGCCGTGAAGATCGAGTTGTTGGTCAGCACGAGGTACGGGATCTCGTTCTGCTCCCATCCGGCCAGCATCTCGGCGGCCCCGGGAATGGCGTCGTTCTCGTGGACGAGGACGCCGTCCATGTCGGTCAGCCAGCATTCGATGTCGTCGCGATGTGCCATGTGCACAGCCTATTGCGCAGTGGTCACGCGCTGGTGTCAGGTTCTGACGAGGTTCTCAGGCGCTGAGCCAGACGACCTGCGCGGCGCCGTCCGGAAGCTCCGTCTCGGTGCCGTCGAGCTCGATGCCCGAGGGTGTGGTCGTGATGTTCGCGTCGACGGCGACCCCCGTGGCCTCGAGGGCGCGCAGCAGCTCGGGGTCTCGGTCGTCGACGCGCAGCACGCGTCCCGTGTGCCCCACGGGCGCGTCGGCCAGGAGAACGAAGGGCTCGCGTTCGACGACCCCCGCGGCGTCGGGGATCGCGTCGCCGTGCGGGTCGAACCGCGGGCGTCCGAGGCGTGCGTCGATGCCCTCGAGCAGACGGTCGCTGATCGTGTGCTCGAGCACTTCGGCTTCGTCGTGCACCTCGTCCCATCCGTAGCCAAACTCCTGCACGAGCCAGGTCTCGATCAGGCGGTGCCGTCGCACCATCGCCAGTGCGCGCTGCGTGCCGGCATCCGTCAGTCGCACGGCGCCATAGGGCACGTGCGAGACGAGTCCGGCGGCCGCGAGCTTCTTGACCATCTCGGTCACCGACGACGGAGCGATGCCCAGTTTGGCGGCGAGCACCGACGGTGTGATCGGCGCATCCTGCCACTCGGTGTGCGCGTAGACGGTCTTCAGGTAGTCGTCTGCTGCGGGGGATGCCACGGCTCCAGCCTAGATCAGGCGGCCCGCCGTGCTCAGGGGTTCGCCAGGTCGACCAGGATGCCGAAGGCGACCTGGCCCGCGAAGAACACGATGAGGAAACCGAGCAGCGCAGCGAAGAGCGACAGCCGCCCGTCGAACCCCTCGATCTCGGCGATGCCGATCGTGCGCGCCCGGAACGCCAGGATCAGGGTCGCGATGCCGAGGGCGAGCTGCACCCAGGGGCCGCCGACGGGCAGCACGGTGGGGAAGGCGACGAGGAGACCGCCGATCACGCCCGTCGCGATGCCGATCCAGGTGAGGATGCGGACGGTGCGGCGCGCGGTTTCAGCAGACATGGTTCCGAGCCTAATCGTCGGCGACGCCTGTGAATCGTCTCAATCCGCCCCGATTCCTTGACGTGCCTCGGCGCGGGAGGTAGCTTCGACCGAGCACGGGAAAACGCTATCCGAGCGAGCTTCGAGCTCAGAGAAGGATTTCGACGATGAATATCCGACACCGATCGTTCCGCGCCGCCGTGGCGGTGACCGCCGCCGGCTGCCTCCTCGTGGGTGGCGCGCAGAGTGCGGGCGCCGCCACACCCGTGACTCCCGACACCGGCCGCCACGGCCCCGCATCCCCGACGCCGCACCTCGAGGCCCTCGACCGCGGGCTCGTCGCCGTCTCCACGGCCGACGGCGTCTTCCTCAGCTGGCGACTGCTCGCGACCGAGGTGACCGGCTCCACGGCGACGGGCCTCGCCGGCGCCGACTTCGCCGTCTACCGCGACGGCACGAAGATCGCGACGGTCACCGACAGCACGAACTTCGCGGATGCCGACGGCACGGCCGCGTCGCAGTACTCCGTGACCCCGATCGTCAACGGCGTCGAGCTGACGGCATCCGCCTCGGCGTCCGTCACCGCGTGGGCCGAGGGGCACCACGACCTGCCGCTGCAGAAGCCGGCGGACGGCGTCACGCCGAAGGGCGAGGCCTACACGTACTCGGCCAACGACGTCTCGGTCGGCGACGTCGACGGCGACGGCCAGTACGAATACGTCGTGAAGTGGGATCCGTCGAACTCGAAGGACGTCTCGCAACGCGGATACACCGGCCCCGTCTACCTCGACACGTATGAGCTCGACGGCACGCTGCTCAATCGCCTCGACCTCGGGGTGAACATCCGCGCCGGCGCGCACTACACGCAGTTCCTGGTCTACGACTTCAACGGGGACGGCCGTTCGGAGACGATGCTGAAGACCGCGCCCGGCACGAAGTCGGTGCGCTACGCCGCCGACGGCTCGGTCGCGCAGGAGGCGTACATCACCCTGCCCAAGGGCGACCGCAAGGCCGGGTACTCGAACGACGACGACTACCGCCTCAGCGCCGCGGACTACGAGCAGCACCTCGTCGAGATGTTCCTCGGCTGGAGCGATCGCGAGGAGGTCATGTCGGGTCAGTGGCCCGCCACTCTCGAAGAGGCGTGGGGCATGCCCGTCACGCACGAGTATCCGCTCTCGCCCGAGGCCGCGCAGGAACTCGCCACGACATTCATCGACGTCTACGCGCCCAGTCGCAGCGCGCGCAACCTGCTGCGCGAGTTCGAGGGCTTCATCGTCGACGGGCCCGAGTACCTGACGGTCTTCGACAGTGCGACGGGTGAGGAGCTGCAGACGATCCCGTATCCGACCGAGCGCGGCGACGACGGGCTGCTGTGGGGCGACTACGCGATGTCGCGCATCGAGCCGGCCAACCGCGTCGATCGCTTCCTCGCGGGAGTCGGCTACCTCGACGGGCAGCACCCCTCCGCCGTCTTCGCTCGCGGCTACTACACCCGCACGACCGTCGCAGCCTTCGACTGGGACGGCAAGCGGCTGACGCAGCGATGGGATGTCGACAGCGGTCACGTGCCGATGACGAACCCGTTCAACGACTCCCCGCACGGGCGCGACGGCACCGATCCCGAGTTCGGCACCATCACGACGCAGGGCGACCACTCGTTGAGCTTCGCCGACGTGGATGGCGACGGCAGGCAGGAGCTGGTCTACGGCGCCGCGACGATCGACGACGACGGCAGCCTGCTCTACAGCTCGTTCGACGTGCTGCCCGAGGGCAGCGCCGACCCGGGCGCGAGCGTGCGCCTCGGTCACGGCGACGCGATGCATGTGGCCGACATCGACCCGACTCGACCCGGCCTCGAGATCTGGACGGCTCACGAGGGTGCGACGAGTGCGCCGTACGGATCCGTGATGCGGGATGCCGCGACGGGAGAGTCGCTCTTCGGCGCGTATTCGGGCCGCGACACCGGTCGCGCGATGATCGGCGACGTGCGCCCCGACGTACCGGGCATGGAGGTGTGGTCGAGCATGCCCGGCGGCACCGAGGGCAGCGGACTGCTCAGCGCGACCGGCGAGGCGTTGCAGCCCCAGACGCCCGGCACCAACATGTCGATCCGCTGGGCGGGCGACCTGACGACCCAGCTCGTCAACGGCAGCGGCGTCCAGACGCCGACGATCGACGACTGGACCCGTGGCACCGTGCTCACCGCGAGCGGAACCCTCACGAACAACGGCACGAAGGGCAACCCCTCGCTGGTCGCCGATGTGCTGGGGGACTGGCGCGAGGAGCTGCTGGTCCGCACGACGGACTCGACTGCGCTGCGGTTCTTCACGACGACCGAGCCCACCGCGCACAAGCTCACGACCCTCATGCACGACGTGCAGTACCGCGTCGAGACGGCTCGCCAGCAGACGACCTACAACCAGCCGGCGTACACCTCGTACTACCTGGCCAGCGACATCGACTGGGCGGAGGTCCCGGTGCTGACGGCGCCCGTGACACCCCGGCCGCCGACGTTCACCGACAAGCCGGGAACGGCGCGCGACGAGGTGAAGGTGCCGACCAACGTGACGGGCGTCGCCTACTACGTGAACGGAGAGAGGGTCGAGACGCCGAGCGGCAAGGTGCGGGTCACGGGCGAGGTGACCGTCGTCGCGGTGCCGGAGCCCGGCTATCGCATCGCCGACGGTACGACCTCGACGTGGACGGAGAACCTCCGGGCGGGCTGACCGCCGCGGTGACAGAACGCCGCCCCGAGCCGACTCTTCCCGTGCCGGCTCGGGGCGGTCCTGTCGCACGGCCTCCCGTGCGGTGGCTCAGGCTCCGGTCAGCACCAACCAGAGCAGGGCTCCGTTGAGGGCGATGAGCAGCACGGAGGCCACGATGCCGGCCGCGGTCGTCCACACCCGGTTCGCCCAGGGGCCGAGCGTGCGGCGCTGGGAGGTCAGGGCCACGAGCGGGATGAGCGCGAACGGGATCCCGAACGACAGCACGACCTGACTGAGCACCAGGGCGAGCGTCGGATCGAACCCGATGCCGAGGATGACGAGCGCCGGGATGAGGGTCACCAGGCGGCGCACGAGCAGTGGGATGCGCACGCGCAGCAGTCCGTGCATGATCTCCGCTCCTGCGTAGGCGCCCACCGAGGTCGACGCGAGACCGGATGCGAGCAGCCCGACCGCGAAGAACGTCGCGACCACCGGGCCGAGTCCCGCGGCGAGCGCGGCATGCGCACCCTCGAGCGAGTCGGTGCCCTCCACTCCGGCGAGGTTCGCCGCGGCGAGCAGCAGGATGCCGAGGTTGACGGTGCCCGCGATCACCATCGCGATCGAGACGTCCCAGCGGGTGGCGGTGAGCAGGCGACGGATGCGCGAGGTCTCCGTTCGAGCGGTCTCCGTCGGGCCGTGCGCTGCAGCCGACCCGAACCGATCGCGCGTGAGCGAAGAGTGCGCGTAGATCGCGTGCGGCATGATCGTGGCGCCGAGGATCGACGCGGCGAGGAGCACCGACCCCGTGTCCTCGAAGCGCGGTATGAGGCCGCCGACGATGCTCGCGGCATCCGGCGGAGCGACGAAGAGACCGGCCACGAAGCCCACCGCGATGATCACCATGAGTCCGATGATCACGAACTCGAAGGGGCGAGCGCCGCGGCGACTCTGCACGGCGAGCAGGATCATCGACACGGCGCCGGTGATGATGCCTCCCAGCAGCAGCGGGATGTCGAACAGCAGATGGAGCGCCACCGCGCCGCCGATGACCTCGGCCAGGTCGGTCGCCATCGCGACCAGTTCTGCCTGCAGCCAGTAGGCGCGCCGGGCCCAGGGGTTGGTCAGGCGCGCACCCAGTACCTCGGGCAGGCTCTGCCCGGTGACCACTCCCAGTTTCGCCGACAGGTACTGGATCAGCCAGGCCATGACGTTTCCGGCCACGACGACCCAGACGAGCAGATAGCCGTACTGGGCGCCCGCGGTCATGTTGCTCGCGACGTTGCCGGGATCGAGATAGGCGACGCCGGCCACGAGCGCCGGACCCAGAAGCCACAGGCTGCGCGGTGCGGTGGCGCGCGGCGCGAGGGCGACGTCGTCGATGACAGCATTTTTAGGCATGCCGAAATCGTAGCGGATTTTTCGGTGCACCTAAATATGTTTCGCCGCGTGCGCCGGATAGCCTGGCGGGATGGAAGAGCAGTCGTCCGCGGATGCGGCGGAGACACGCGGATCGACGACGCAGCCCGGATACGGAGTGGGGCCGTGGCCCGGCGGCGAAGACCAGTGGCCCGCGGGAGACGAGTACGACCCCGAGCTGCTGGCCGTCGGCGACACGCGCAACGTGATCGATCGCTACCGCTACTGGCGGATGGATGCGATCGTGGCCGACCTCGACACGAAGCGGCATCCCTTCCATGTGGCCATCGAGAACTGGCAGCACGACATGAACATCGGCTCGATCGTGCGCAGCGCCAACGCCTTCCTCGCCGACACCGTGCACATCATCGGTCGCCGCCGCTGGAACAAGCGGGGGGCGATGGTCACCGACCGGTATCAGCACGTCGTGCACCACGAGGACGTCGAGACGTTCGCCGCCTGGGCGGCCGCCGAGGGGCTGCCGATCATCGCGGTCGACAATGTCGAGGGCGCTGTGCCGGTCGACCGCGCCGATCTGCCGCAGAGCTGCGTGCTGCTGTTCGGTCAGGAGGGGCCGGGCCTGTCCGACGCCGCGCTCGCCGCGGCCTCCGGCCACATCGAGATCACGCAGTACGGCTCAACCCGGTCGATCAACGCCAGCGCGGCCGCCGCCGTGATCATGTACGAGTGGTGTCGGAGGCACGCGGGCTGATACCAGCTGCCGTCCCCGGGGCCGATGTCGGTCCCGGTCGATGCCGAACGCGAGCGCGCAGTCTCAGGCCCCCGCGGTGACCCACCGCCCCGATCGCACGCGCCAGCCGAGGGTGCCCAGACGCGCGAGCAGGTACACCCCGAAGAACGCCAAGGCGAGCCAGACGAGACCGGCCGACGCGTCGACTCCCGTCGCGGCGATGATCCAGAGCGCGGGCAGGAAGGGCACGAGGTTGACCGCGCCTGCGATCGCGAGATAGCGGGCGTCGCCTGCCCCCATCAGCACCCCGTCGAGCACGAAGACGACTCCCGCGATCGGCTGCGCGACCGCGAGCACGAGGAGCGCCGGCTGCACGAGCGCGGCGATCGACGGATCCCCCGTGAAGACGATGCCGAGCACACCCGAGAGCGCAGCGATGAGCGCGCCGACCAGGACGCCGAACCACACTCCCCAGGCGACCGTGCGCTGGAGCACGCGGTGCACCTGTCGTTCGTCGCCCGCACCGAGCTCTTTGCCGATCAGCGCCTGGGCCGCGATCGCGAGCGCGTCGAGCGCGAAAGCGGCCGCCGAGAAGATGGTGAAGACGATCTGCCACCCCGCGAGCTCGTCGGTGCCGATGCCCGTGGCGACGGCGACGGTCGCCAGCAGGGCGGCGCGCAGGCTCACGGTGCGCAGGAACAGCCAGCCCCCCGAGCGCGCAGTGCTGCCCATGCCGGCGCGCTGCGCCATCAGCGACGCGTCGTGCGTCGCCGCGAGACGTCGGATGACGAGCACGTAGGCGCCGACCATGCCCCACTGAGCGACGACGGTGCCCGCTGCCGATCCGGCGATGCCCCAGCCCAGGCCATAGATGAAGACCACGTTGAGCAGGGCGTTCGCGCCGAATCCGATCCCGGCGATCCACAGCGGCGTCATGGTGTCCTGCATCCCGCGCAGCAGTCCGGTCGCGGCGAACACGATGAGCATCGCCGGGAGGCCCCACATCGAGACGACCAGGTAGTCGTTGGCGGCGGCGGCCACCGCGTCGTTCGCTCCGAACAGCGACACGAGCCATGGCGAGGCCACCGCCCCGGCCGCTGCCAGCACGGCGCCGATCGCCAGTGCCAGCCACATGCCGTTGATGCCGACCGAGATCGCCTCCCCGGGCCTGCCGGCCCCGAACAGTCTGGCGACAGCCGGGGTGGTCGAGTAGGCGAGGAAGACCATGAGCCCGACGATCGTCTGCAGCACGGCGCCCGCGATCCCGAGACCCGCGAGCGGCGTCGTGCCGAGGTGGCCGACCAGGGCCGCGTCGACGATCAGGAACGCCGGCTCGGCGATCAGGGCGCCCAGCGCGGGGACGGCGAGGCGCAGGATCTCGCGGTTGAGAGTGCGCTCGGTCATGATCCGAGCCTATGTCTCGCGCAGGCGGCCCCTTCGCAGCCCCTCCGGTCATACCCTGGAAGCACCGGATGCGACGGAGGCGCTCATGACGGACCCACGAGAAGCCGCGGCGAGGTACCGCGCGCGACAGCGGAACGGCGGCGAGGGCGAGGACGACGCCGACTCGGCTGCGGCGCCGGGCATCGCGGCCGCCACGGATCGGGCCGCCTTCATCGAGACGGCGATCCAGGTCGCCATCCGTCGCGGAGACTTCGACGATCTGCCCGGGGCGGGCAAGCCGCTCGAGGGACTCGGCACGCATCACGATCCCGACTGGTGGATCCGCCGCAAGATCGAGCAGGAGAACCTCACTGGTCTCGGCCCGCCCGCGATCCTGCTGCGCACGGAGGACCGCGAGCTCGACGAGCAGCTCGACCTGCTCGGGCGCGAGGCCGACGTGCGCGACGTGCTCGCCGACTTCAACCGGCGCGTCATCGAGGCTCGACGACAGCTGCAGGGCGGTCCGCCCGTCGTGACGAGTCCGCGCGACATCGATGCCGAGGTCGCAGCGTGGGCCGAGCGCCGGGCGGCGCGTTTCGCCGCTCGCGCCGCGGAGGCTCCGGAGCCGCCTCGGCGGCGCCGCTTCGGCATCCGCCGCAGGGACTGAGGTCGGGGGAGATCGCCAGGGGGATCCCGCCCGAATGTCGGAGCGCCGCATAGGCTGTTCGGCATGACCGACGTGCTTCCCTCTGGCCTTGCGACCTCCGAGTTCAGCTCCGACATCCGCCCGCAGGACGACCTCTACCGCCATGTCAACGGCGCGTGGCTCGCCCGCACCGAGATCCCCGGCGACAAGGCGCGCTGGGGCTCTTTCCACCTGCTCGCCGAGCAGGCAGAGAAAGACGTCAGGGCGATCATCGAGGAGTCGCAGGATGCCGAACCCGGCACCCTCGCCCGCAAGATCGGCGACCTGTTCGCCAGCTTCATGGACACCGAGCGCATCGCCGCAGCCGGGGTCACGCCGCTCGCCGAGACCCTCGCCGAGATCGAGGCGATCGACGACATCCCCGCCTTCCTGCGCACGGTCGGCACCTACGACCGCGACGGCCGCGCGCACCTGATCGGGTTCTACGTCGACGGCGACCCCGGCAACCCTGAGCGTTACCTCCCCGTGATCGTGCAGTCGGGGCTGTCGCTGCCCGACGAGAGCTACTTCAGACTCGACACCTTCACCGAGACGCGGGCCGCGTACCGCGCGCACCTCGAGCGGCTGCTGACGCTCACCGGAGTCGCGGACGCCGCCGACACCGCGGAGCGTTCGATCGCCCTGGAGACCGAGCTCGCCGGGCACCACTGGGACAATGTGCGCAGCCGCGACGCGGTGGCGACCTACAACCTCAAGACCTGGGCCGAGATCCAGGAGCTCGCCGGTGTCGACCTCGAGCCGTGGCGCGATTCGGTCGCGCCGGGCCGTCCCGAGGCCTTCGCCGAGGTCGTGGTCTCGCAGCCGAGCTTCCTCGAAGGTCTCGGCTCGCTCCTCACCGCCGACCGCCTCGACGACTGGAAGGCGTGGCTGCGTGCTCAGGTCGTGCACGCCGCGGCACCGTACCTGACCGACGACGTCGTGCAGGAGAACTTCTCGTTCTACGGCACCGAGCTCACCGGCGTCCCCTCGATCCGTGAGCGCTGGAAGCGCGGCGTCTCGGTCACGGAGGGAGCGCTGAGCGAGGCGATCGGCAAGGTGTACGTCGAGCGGCACTACCCGCCGACCGCGAAGGCCGCGATGGACGAGCTCGTGGCCAATCTCATCGAGGCCTATCGGCAGAGCATCACCGAGCTCGAGTGGATGACGGCCGAGACGCGGGAGCGCGCGCTCGCCAAGCTCGACTCCTTCACTCCCAAGATCGGGCACCCCGCGGTCTGGCGCGACTACTCGAGCCTCGAGATCGACCGAGGAGATCTGTTCGGCAACGTGCGGCGCGCGGCGATCTTCGAGCACGACCGCAACGTCGCCAAGATCGGCAACCCGATCGACCGCGACGAGTGGCACATGCCCCCGCAGATGGTCAACGCCTACTACAACCCCTCGATGAACGAGATCGTGTTCCCGGCTGCGATCCTGCAGTACCCGTTCTTCGATGCATCGCGCGACGCGGCCGCCAACTACGGAGGCATCGGCGCGGTCATCGGTCACGAGATCGGCCACGGATTCGACGACCAGGGCAGTCGCTACGACGGCGACGGCAAGCTCGAGGACTGGTGGACGGATGCCGATCGCTCGGCGTTCGAGGAGCGCACCAAGGCGCTGATCGCGCAGTACGACGAACTCGTGCCGGAGGGCCTCGACCCGGAGCACCACGTCAACGGAGCGCTGACCATCGGCGAGAACATCGGCGACCTGGGCGGCCTCGGCATCGCGCTCAAGGCGTATGAGATCGCGCTCGACGGCGCGGAGGCGCCGGTGATCGACGGCTACACGGGAGTGCAGCGGCTGCTGCTGTCGTGGGCGCAGGTCTGGCAGCAGAAGAGCCGCGACGCCGAGACCCTGCGGCTGCTCACGATCGACCCGCACTCTCCGAACGAGTTCCGCTGCAACCAGATCGTCCGCAACATCGACGCCTTCTACGAGGCCTTCGGCGTCACCGAGGCCGACGAGCTGTGGATCGCGCGCGACTCGCGAGTGACGATCTGGTGAGTCGCCCCGCCTAGCGGATCGGGCCTCGAGGGTGCCCGGCTGTCTCCTTCATGACGATCTGATGACCGTATACCGGAGTACGCAGGGCATCCTCACCTGGCGGGGTTACGATATCGGTGCTGCGGAGGATGGACACCGCAGCATCCCGCCAATCCATTCCCCCTTAAGGATCACGCGTGGGTGCTCCCGAGCCTGTCGACGGCCTGCCACTGGCCGCACTGCGCCGCTCTCAGCGGCCCAGCCGACGTTCACCGCGTCGCGCCGCCGAGGGGCGGCGTTCATTCACCTCCACGCTCCGCGCGCTCGAGCAGCTGGCGGATGCAGGGGCCCAGGTGTCGGTCCACGTGGTCGACCTCGACAACCACACGCACGTCCTCGCGGGTGATGACCACGTGACCATGCCGGTCGCGGGCCTCGGCGTCGTGCCCCTGCTGATCGAGGTCGCGGCGGCGTTCGACGCGGGCACGCTCGACCCGCTCGAGATCGTCGAGCGCACCGCGGTCGAGTCGGTCGCGACGTCCGGTCTCTGGCGGCACCTGCACGCGCCCGCGCTGCCGCTCGAAGACCTGGCCGTGCTCGCGGCGACGGCGGGTGACCCGATCGCCGTGAACGCCCTGCTGCAGCGGGTGGGTCACGATCGCGTGCGCCACCGCATCGAGGAGCTCGGCCTGCGCCGCACCGCTCTGCTCGATCGGTTCCGTGATGAGCGCGGCCCCGACGACGCACCCCATGTCGCTGTGGGGTCCGCGCGCGAACTCGCAGGGCTCTTCTCCGCGCTCGTGAACTCGCAGGTGGTGGGCGCCTCGGTGAGCGCGCAGGTGTCGGAGTGGCTGAGCCTGAATCAGGATCTGAGTCTCGTCGCGTCCGCGACCGGCCTCGACCCCTTCGCACACGATCACGATGCGCACGGCCTGCTGTTCATCAACAAGACCGGTCGCGACCGCGGAGTGCGCGCCGAGGCGGGCGTTCTCGCCGGCCCCCGCGCCGGTGTCGCGTACTCCCTGATCGTCTGCTTCGACGACCTCTCCATCGCCCACCGTCTGCGGGCGCACGACGCATTCCGCGTCCTCGGGGTCGAGCTCATGGAATACACGCACTGAGCTCGACGTCGTCGACGCAGTCGGCGCCCCTGCCGGTTAGCATCGGTGAATGCCCCGCACAGACTGGACCCCGCATCGTCGCGACGACGGCGAACTGCTCGGATGGATCCATCCCGACGGAGACCACTGGGTGGCCGTCGACGTGCTCGGGCGCCCCGCGTCGGGTCCTTCCGAGTGGCTCGATGCAGAAGCCGCTCTCGAGGAGCGGGGCATCGCATGGCTCTCCGACCCGTGGATGCTCGAAGGCGAAGCCGACGGGCCGCTCCGCGTGCGCATCCTCGAAGTCACTCCCGATGACGACGGCGCTCCCGGGCGCATCGTGGTGAAGATCGACGACTTCGGCGACATCACCCGACCCCTCACGCAGCAGTTCGTGCTCGCCTGGCCCGCCCCTGATCGGCTGCGGATGCCGTCATCGACGGATCCCGATCCGCGAGTCCTCTGACCTCGGCTCCGACGGCGAGCGGCCCGGGTCTCGGCGCGGTGGGTCTTTGGGATCGGCTCGCGACGTTTCGTCTCGGTCGACTTCGTCGTCCTCGCTCAACGA
>NZ_CAUQVQ010000041.1:0-22968 GCF_963521645.1 uncultured Microbacterium sp.
GCCCGTGGGTGCGCGAGCGCGGCGGGCTCGACGCGCGCGTCGGCGACCGCGGCGGGCTGGTGTCGGGAGGTCAGGCGCAGCGGATCGCCCTCGCGCGCGCCCTGCTCAGGGGTTTCCCCGTGCTCGTGCTCGACGAGCCGACGGCCGGGGTCGACCCGGAGGCATCCGATGCACTGCTGCGCGACCTGCTGGGTGCCGCGGGCGACCAGTCGGTGCTGCTGATCTCGCACGTCGCCCCGCCCACGGGGACCGTCGACCGGGTGGTCAGGCTGGAAGACGGGCGTACCGTCGCTGGCGTGTGAGCGCGTTTCGTCTCGGTCGGCTTCGCCGTCCTCGCTCAACGACCGGGTCGGTGCGGTTCCGGTCGTTGAGCGAGGAGCGAAGCGGGATGGGTGGTCCGGTCGTTGAGCGAGGAGCGAAGCGGGGTGGGCTGTCCGGTCGTTGAGCGAGGAGCGGAGCCCCGAGACGAAACGGGGTGGGTGGTCCGGTCGTTGAGCGAGGAGCGAAGCACCGCGACGAAACGTCGCGAGAGTCGCCGTCAGCGGCTGAGGTCGGCCCGTGGCTCCATGACGACGCCCATGGCCTCGAAGACGCGGCGGCGCTCCTCGATGCGGCGGTGCAGCTCGACCTGGGCGTCGTCGACCAGCCGCGCATCGAGGTCGACGGTCGGCGGATGCGGGTCGCCGTGATTCTCCTGGATGTAGGCGTCGAGCTCGGGACCCGATGTCCAGGACGTGATCAGGGCGTAGCGCGGGGCCGTGCCGCGGTGCCAGACCGCGTGCCAGAAGCGCTGCGTGTCGACGATGATGCGCGACCCTTCGCGCAGCGGCAGGCGGATCTCGGTCGCGGGGTCGAAGCGGTCGGAGCGCAGCAGCAGCAGCGAGTCGGCGTCGTCGGAGAGGTTGTAGTAACCGCGCACGACCCAGCCGGTGCCGTCGACGTTGAGTCGGTTGTTGTCGTCCTGGTGCAGGTTGTAGACCGCATCCGCGTACTCGTTGGGCTGCAGTTCGATGACCCGGCAGCGCCCCACCCCGGCACCGGGTTCGAGCGCGCGGCGCTGCAGGGTCGGGGCGATCGCGACCTGCGACTCGACCCACACGCCGTCCTTGTCGGTGCGAGGAGGAGTGTGGTTCCAGAAGCCGTTGCACTCGATCTGGCCGGCGTAGCTCGCGAGCGGGGCGAATCGCGTGACGCCCGACGAGCGCCAGCCGATGTACTCGAGATCGAGCCACTCGGCGGGATCGGAGGCCTGGTCGTGGTCGTCGAGCACGACGTAGCCGGTCTCCGCCAGTGCCTCCGATGTGATGAAGCCCATTGCATCCCCTCCGCGCTCTGCCTTTAGGACAGCCTAACTTGGAGGTGAGGAGTTCGCCGGAGGGTGCGACCGGTCAAAAGATCTCGCGGTGAAACCCGCTTCTGTCGCCCAGACCCACGTCCTGCGCGTCGGTCTCGCCGAGAGAACGCGGTTTCGCCACGAACCCGCCGCGGATGCTGCGCGGCGCTCCGATTCGCGCCGCGGCCTGCGGTGTCGTAAGCTAGTCCGCGGTGACGTGTCCGAGCGGCCGAAGGTGCAACTCTCGAAAAGTTGTGTAGGGTAACCCCCTACCGTGGGTTCAAATCCCACCGTCACCGCCATGGAAACCCCCGAGAAATCGGGGGTTTTTCCGTGTCCGGGGTGGGGCGTGGTGCATTGGTGGTGCAGATTTCGGCAGTGGCCCGACGTAAACCCGCCATCGCACTCGGCATAGCGACGAGATGGCTGACCTGTCGGGGCGGGAAACTCAGAATCCCGGCCCAGAGCCGACCTTCAGTCGAGTCTGACGAACGCGTCCTGGATGGCGACGGCGGCCGCGCCCCGCGCCCAGCCGGTGAATCCGCTGTCGTCGATGTGCAGGCGCACCTCGGAGGCGCGGGGGTCGCGTGAGTCGAGAACGGTCGCGCGCACCGTCTCCTCGGCGACGTCGAAGAGCCTCATCCCCTCGCCCGCCAGCACGACGTCGGAATACAGTGTGAGGTTCGCCGACAGGGCGATGAGGCGCCCGAGGGCGCGAGCGCTGTCGTGGACGATGGCGGATGCCGCGGGGTCACCCGACTCCGCGGCATCGAGAGCCTCGTCGTAGATGAGCGGTCGGCCGAGCGCCATCGTCGCCTGGGAGGCGATGGATCCTGACGTGAGCATCGCCTGCGAGCATCCGCGGTGCCCCTCCTGACAGATGGGGCCGTGCGGGTCGAGGGGGATGTGTCCTCCGAGACCTATCCCCGCGTCGGGCGTGCGCAGGACGGCTCCACCGGCGACCAGTCCGTAACCCACGCCGGCGCCGATGGTGATCACGGAGAATCCGTCGAGGCCTCTGCCCGCCCCGAACCAGCGCTCCGCCTCGGTGAGGGCGATCAGGTCGTTCTCGACGCGCACGGGGAGGCCTGTCGCGTCCTCGAGCATCGCGCCGAACGGCACGTCGGTCCACTCGAGGAAGGAGGCCCATTCCACGACGGTGCCGTCGGTGATACCGCCGAGGCTCACGCCGATGCCCACCGGGGGAGAGGTCGTCCCGGAGACCCGCTCGACGGCGGTCTGCACCGCGTCGAGCACATCTGCGGGCTCGTGCGACTCGAGTGCGACGACGTGCTCACCGATCAGGCGGGCGCGAACATCCGTCAACACCGCATACGCATGCTCGCCGGTGATCTTCACGCCGACGAAGCTGCCGAGATCCGAGGAGATCTCCAGAGGCCTGGACGGTCGGCCGACCCCCTCAGCGACGTCGTCGAGTTCGATCAGGATCCCGCGGTCGACGAACGGGCGTGTCAGGCGGGTGAGGCTCGCGGGCGAGAGCCCGAGGCGGGTGGCCAGCGCTGTTCGAGAGATCGGGCCGTGGATCAGCACGGTCTTCGCGACCGCTGCCTCGCTTTCTGATAGCACGGGAACCTCCTCGTTTCTTTCATCATGGCATATATCGATGGATCCCCGACCGCGCTTTCGGGCTCTTGACCTCTTAATTGGTTCCGTGATAGAAACAATCCATGCATTCCAATGACGTGATCCTCGAACCGTCTGCCCCGCTGGACGCTCGCGACGTGGACGTCCTGCACCTGCGTGCCGGTGGAACCAGCGTCGTGGTCTCGATGGTCTCGCCGCCCTCGATCGTGCACTGGGGCGAAGACCTGGGGGATGCCGATCCGACCACTCTGTGCGGCCTCGCCCTGGCGGCGGCGCCTCAGCGCGTGTCCGGTGGCCTCGACGTCACGCCCGTCCTATCGGTCCTTCCCACACCGGCGCACGGATGGCTCGGCACCCCGGGCATCGAGGGACATCGAGACGGCAACGGCGCGAGCATCCGCTGGGCCGTGTCCGGCGTCGACGCCACGAGCGATTCCGCGCGCATCTCGCTGACCGACGACGCGGGACGGCTCGCCGCGACCCTCGAGCTCCGCGTCGGCCACGGTGGCCTGTTCCATCAGCGCATCACCCTGCGCAACAGCGGCACGAGCCCGTACATGGTGCAGCGGCTCACCGCGGCCTTCCCGCTCCCGTGGGATGCGACCGAGATCCTCGACACCACGGGGCGCCATCTGCGCGAGCGCTCGCCGCAGCGCCACGACTTCACGTTTGGGAGCTACAGCCGAGACAGCCGGCGCGGACGCCCCGGTGCCGACGCGACCCTGCTGTTCTGCGCAGGACGACCGGGCTTCGGGTTCGAGACAGGACGCGTGCACGGCATCCACGTCGCCTGGAGCGGCAAC
This sequence comes from uncultured Microbacterium sp., assembly GCF_963521645.1. Taxonomy (GTDB): domain Bacteria; phylum Actinomycetota; class Actinomycetes; order Actinomycetales; family Microbacteriaceae; genus Microbacterium. The sequence continues at coordinate 3,742 of NZ_CAUQVQ010000041.1, forward strand.
CACACCCTGCTCGCCGAGCGCATCGTCACTGGTGAGGCGTTCCTCGCCGGTGGTGAGCTCTACGGTTCGGGCGAGATCACGATCGAGCCCGGCTCGGCACTGACGACGCCCTGGATCATCGGCTCCTGGGGAGACGGTCTCAACGAGCTATCCTGGCGGTTCCACGACGAGCTGCGGGCCCGCCCGCAGCACCCGCAGCGGCCCCGTCCCGTCACGCTGAACACGTGGGAGGCGGTGTACTTCGACCACGACCTCGCCCGCCTGACCGACCTGGCGGATGCCGCGTCGGAGGTGGGCATCGAGCGTTTCGTGCTCGACGACGGCTGGTTCCGCGGACGCCGCGACGACACCTCGGGCCTCGGCGACTGGCACGTCGATGAGACCGTATGGCCCGAGGGCCTGCATCCTCTCGTCGACCACGTGCGGGCGCGCGGCATGGAGTTCGGCCTCTGGGTCGAGCCCGAGATGGTGAATCCCGACAGCGACATCGCGCGACAGCACCCGGACTGGATCCTGCGCACGCGGGTCGAATTGCCGCCGTCGGCCCGACAGCAGCAGGTGCTCAACCTTGCCCACCCCGACGCCTACGCATACATCGCCGCGCGCCTGCACGCGCTGCTCGACGAGTACCCGATCGCATACCTCAAATGGGATCACAACCGCGACCTCGTCGATGCCGGACGCGGACCGGGCGCTGGCCCCCTCGTGCACGAGCACACGCTCGCCGCGTACTGTCTGTTCGACGAGCTCAAGGCGCAGCACCCCGGTCTCGAGATCGAGAGCTGCGCGTCGGGAGGCGCTCGCGTCGACCTCGGCATCCTCGAGCGCACGGACCGCATCTGGACGAGCGATTGCCTCGACCCGCTCGAGCGCCTCTCCATTCAGCGCTACACCGGGCTGCTGCTGCCACCGGAGCTCATGGGAGCGCACATCACCAGCGAGACGGTGCACTCCACCGGTCGCGTCACGGACCTCGATCTCAGTGCCTCGATCGCCCTGCTCGGACACTTCGGCATCGAACGCGACATCTCGGTCGCCGACGCCGACGATCGGGCGCGCATCGCCGCCTGGGTCGACTACGCCAAGCGCATCCGTCCGCTCGTCGCCACCGGGCGCGTCGTCCATGTGGACGGCACGGATGACGGGATCGACGTGCGCGGGATCGTGGCCGCCGACGCCTCCCAGGCCGTCTTCACGATCACGCAGGAGGCGACCTCGGTCGCCTACCCTGCCGGTCGCGTGCGATTCCCGGGGCTCGACCCCGACCGCACCTACCGTGTCGCGATCGCCGCTCCCGTCGGGGTGCGCCCCGACGCAGGACAGTCGGAGCTGCCGTGGGCGCAGCAGGGAGTCGCGCTCACCGGACGCCAGCTCGCCGTGGCCGGCATCCGTCCCCCCGTCCAGTACCCCGGTCGAGCGACCGTGGTCGAGGTCACCACCCACAACTGACCCGGCCCGGTCTCGACCGGTTCCCACTCGCGCAAGGAGGCGCAGCACATGAAGATCATCCATCCGCTCCGAGGGGTCGCCGCGGCTGTCGCCGTGGTCGCTGTCGCCGGAGCCCTGGGAGGCTGCGCCGCGAGCGCGGACTCCGAGGTCACGACACTGGACTTCTTCCAGTTCAAGGGTGAGGCGCTCGAGGACTTCGACGAGATCATCGCCGAGTTCGAGGCGCAGAACCCCGACATCCGGGTGGTGCAGAACCAGGTCGCCGACTCGGAGACCCTGATCCGCACCCTGCTCGTCAAGGACCGCACCCCCGACGTCATCACCCTGAACGGCAACGGCAACTTCGGCGATCTCGCCGAGGCCGGGGTCTTCTACGACTTCTCCGACGAGCCGGTCCTCGACACGATTAACCCCGGCGTCCAGGAGATCCTCGCGCAGCTCGGCAACGCCGAGGGCGAGGTGAACAGCCTCGGCTATGTGAACAACGCCAACGGCATCATCTACAACCGGGCGATCTTCGAGGAGCAGGGGCTCGAGGTGCCCGAGACCTGGGACGAGCTGATCACCCTGTGCGACACGCTCGTCGACCGGGGCATCACCCCGTTCGCCACCTCGCTCGCCGAGAACTGGACAGCGATGCCCTCATGGAACGGGATCGGCGCGTACTACAGCCAGGACGGGTTCTTCGACGAGATGCGCGCGGAGGGGGAGTCGGTCGGACCGGATTCGCCCGTGTCGTTCGAGAGCGACTTCCCCGAGGCGATGGAGCGTCAGGCCCAACTCTTCCAGTACTCGCAGGACGGGTACCGCGGAGCCTCATACGACGACAGCACCTCGCTCTTCGCACAGGGTGGCGCGGCGATGATGCTCCAGGGAATCTGGGCGCTCAGCCCGGTGAAGGCCGTCAATCCGGACATCGATGCGGCGATCTTCCCGTACCCGGTCCCGGAGGATCCCGCCGATCGGATGCTGGTGTCGGGCGTCGACGTCGCCGTGACCATGGCCCGCGACACCCCCCACCGCGAGGAGGCCCTGCGATTCATCGAGTTCCTCTTCCAGCCCGAGATCATCGAACGGTTCGCCGCCTCGCAGACCATGGTCCCGTCGGTCGTCGACGCCGAGCTGAGCGACGACCCGGCCCTGCAGTCGATCGCCCCGTACTTCGACGACGGACAGATCACCGGATTCATCGATCACCAGGTGCCCGCGGCGATCCCCCTCGTCGGTGTCGTGCAGCAGTTCCTCTACGACGAAGACGCGGATGCGGCACTCCGAACCCTAGACAACGAGTGGCGCAAGGTCGCCGCCCGCACGATCACACCCGAGGAGGACTGAGATGGCCATTCTCACGACATCCACCGTGAAGACGGAGCAGGCGGCCGTCGAAGCGGCGCCGTCGCGTCAGCGGAGGAAGCTCGCACCGCGGGCGTTCTACTGGTTCGTGTGGCCCGCGGTCATCGCGTTCGCCCTGTTCCACACGCTGCCGGTCATCATCGGTATCTTCTTCAGCTTCACGAACTACGCCGGATACGGCACGTGGGACTTCGTCGGCATCGCCAACTACGTCAACATCTTCCGCGACGACCGGGTGCTCCGGGCTTACGGCTTCTCGTTCCTGTTCGCGATCGTGGCCACGGTGATCACCAACGCGATCTCGCTGGCGATCGCGATGGGGCTCAACGCGAAGATCAAGGCCCGCAACTTCTGGCGCGGCGTCTACTTCGTGCCCTACATCCTCGCGGTGCTGGTGGTCGGCTACGTCTTCCAGTTCCTGTTCTCGAACTCGCTGCCCAAGATCCTCTCCGGCATCCCGCTGTTCCGAGACAACATCCTCACCAGCCCCGAGTGGGCGTGGACTGCGGTGGTGGCCCTCGCGGTCTGGCAGGCCTGCGCATTCTCGATCATCATCTATCTCGCGGGGCTCCAGACGATCCCGGCAGACATCTACGAGGCGGCCTCGATCGACGGAGCGACCGCCGCGCGGCAGTTCCGCTCCATCACCTTCCCGCTCATCAGCGCCTTCTTCACGATCAACGTGGTGCTGAGCCTGAAGGGGTTCCTGCAGGTGTTCGACCCGATCATCGCCCTCACCAACGGAGGGCCGGGGACGTCCACCGAGTCGGTGACGATGCTCATCTTCCGAGGCGGCTTCTCGGGCGGCGAATTCGCCTACCAGACCGCCAACGCCGTGATCTTCTTCATCGTGATCACGATCGTCTCGCTCCTCCAATTCCGGGTCCTTCAGCGCAGAGAGGCCGACTTCTGATGTCCAGTTCCGTCACCACACCGATCGAGGAGGCGCCGGCCACCCGCGCGCTCGTCGTGCCCCGCAAGCGCCGCCTCGGCGCAGGCAAGGGCGGCGATGACTCCGACACCCGACGCACCAACTGGTGGGCCACCGCGCTCATCGCCGTGTGCTCGCTCACCGTGATCGTGCCGCTGTACCTGGCGGTCGCGGTCGCGCTCAAGACCCCCGACCAGCTCGCCTCGGGCACCGGGTTCGAGCTGCCTTGGCCGATCAACTGGGGCAACTTCGCGGTCGCATGGGAGCGCACCGACTTCCCACAGGCGCTGCTCAACACGGCGATCATCACGGTGGGGTCGGTCGTCTTCACCTTGCTCACGAGCTCGCTCGTGGCCTACGCCCTCGCGCGGAACCTGCACCGGCCGTTCTTCAAGGGCGTCTTCTACTACCTGCTCGCCGCCCTGTTCATCCCGTTCCCGATCATCATGCTGCCGCTCGTCAAGCAGACCGCACTCCTCGGTCTCGACACCCCGGCCGGCATGATCATCCTCTACACGATCTACGGACTCAGCCTCAACATCTTCATCTACACCGCCTTCATCCGTTCCATCCCGATCGAGCTCGAAGAGGCGGCACGGATGGACGGGGCTTCGACCTTCCGGGTGTTCCGGCAGATCATCTTCCCGCTGCTCATGCCGATGAACGCGACGGTCGGCATCCTGACGTGCGTGTGGGCCTGGAACGACTTCATCATGCCGCTCGTGGTGCTGACCTCGCCCTCGGACCGCACGCTGTCGCTCGCGCAGTACGTGTTCCAGGGGCAGTACAACACCGACTACACCGTGGCATTCGCGTCATACCTGATGGCCATGGCGCCCCTGCTCATCGTGTACATCTTCTCTCAGCGCTGGGTCATCTCCGGAGTGATGCGAGGGTCGATCAAGTAGCGGCGGCTTCATCCGGCGGCGCGCCCTGATGACTCGACCGTAGACATCGCGCGGTAGAGCGGTTGCCGGGTTCCGCATCGACGTGAGCCGAAACTCTGTCCCGGTCCCGAGCTAATCCGTCTCGGTCGTTCCGTCGAGATCGAGCTCACGCCGGATAGTTGCGACAAGTGGTCTTATCGTCGGTAAATGGCCAGACAAGGAAGTAAGAAGGGGCTGAGCACGGGCTAACGCCGTGCCTTTCCTATCGCCGCGTCGACACGCGCGACCGCGTCTTCGACAGTGCAGTGGCCCATCTCGATCAGGACATTCGGCACGATGCGCTCAAGCTCGATGGGCCACCGCCGGTAGACCCGTTCGAGGAAGCTCTCTTCTTTCGAGACTCCTCTTGCCGGGTCCACCTCCGCCCGAGCGATCGCGGTCTCGAGGGCGACCGTGGTCGCCACTGTGACGATCACCGCGCCGGGCGGCGCTTGCATTCGGAGTCGCGAGACTTCGTCGTGTGAGCCGGATCCTTCCGCGATGACAGTCGTGAGATCGGTTCGCGCCCAGAGCTCGGTCGCGGTTTCGAAGATCTGGTGCGCTGCCTGCCAGCTCGGGAGCGTGGGGAGCGCCATCGCCGCGATCTGGTCGAGTTCGACGAGAGCGACTCGCTCACCGCGACGGCGCAGCTCCGCACTCAGGGCGGTGGCGAGTGTGCTTTTCCCGGACGCCTGCGGTCCGGCGATGATGACGAGCGCAAGCGAGCCCTCGCAAGTGTCCATCCCGTAAGTGTGTCCCATGCGAGGCGTCTAATTCGCGTTCAGCCCATGATCGCGTGAGTCGAGGGCTCTCTTGTAGTGGCTCTCGGCCGCGTTGATGACCGGTTCTGGAGTCGCTGGGTCGAACACCCGCAGCACCGAGAACCGAAACGTGGACGGGTTTAGGCCCCGGAGGTCGCGGTTGTTGCCGTGTCCGTTCGCCGCGTATGCGGTCCAGCGTTGGCTGATGGTGTCCGCACCGTCAGCCTTGCCTAGGGGTTGATGAAGAGGACTTCCGGCGCTCGCTGGACGCGGTCGTCGGATCCGGCTACACCGGGCCTCTCGCTCTGGTCTACGACGCCGATGAGGTCGACGAGTGGGTTGGACTCGCTCGTCTGCGTGAGGTAGCGATGGACCAGACATCCTCCGACCGCTGATCGCTGTCTAGTGGTCGGGGATCGCCGACAGTGGAACGGTGATGACCTCCACGCCGGCCTGCCGTGCTTCGTAGATCGCGCTCACTGGTGCGTCGGCGGTGGTGATGATCGTGTCGAGGTCGCCGTAGGAGCCGAAGCGGTGCGCGGATGTGCGGGAGAATTTCGCGGCGGTGGTGACCAGGACGGTGCGGGCTGATGACTCCAGAGCGGCACGCTTGATCTGTGCATCTGGCCAGGTGGCGACAGTGAGGCCGTGCGCGGGGTCTGCGGAGCAGGCGCCGATGAAGGCGATGTCGAAGCGCATCGCTCTGATGGTCTCCACGGCGCCGATGCCGGTGAACGAGAGATCGTCGCCTGCGATCGTGCCGCCGGGCACGATGACTTCGTTGCCGGGTCGGGAGGCGAGCGAGGCAGCGGCATGCAGCGAGAGAGCGAGAGCGGTCACTCCCGCCCCCGCGAGCTCGCGGGCAACGGCCAGTGTCGTCGTACCGTTGTCGATGAGCACCGACTGTCCACCGCGGACTCTGAGAGCGCGCTTCAGACGCGGGCGTCGAACACCTGGAAGGCCACCGTCCTCGTGCTGCCAGTGGGAGGCGATGCCGAGCGAGCGCTTCTTCAGCTCATCCCGGAACGCCTGGATATCGTCGTCCGAGAACTCCCAGGCACGCTGCGTCGAGCGTGCGCGATAAGGGGCGAGCGCGCGAATGTTGATCCTACAGGCGAACGAGTGGAAGTCGACGCCTCGAGGGAGCACCCGTCCAACCTCGTGATCAGCCTGTCGCGGTGAACCGAGGTGGTCGCCGTACTCGGTTCCCGCTCGCATCATCTCGGTGACCATGTCCAACGCCTGCAGCTGCTCCGGCGTCGGGTAGGTCGGTCGTTGCGCGCACCCCGGAATTGAGCGAAACCGCGAACGCCGAAGACGCCCTGCCTGCGGAGGTGGACGGGGTGGATGGTCTGCAGTTGGACGAGTCCACCGTTCGCTTCGCGGGCGAGGAGGATCGGTGTGCTGCCAGCACGCCCGCGAGCTCGCGCTCGATGAAAGAGATCGAGTCCGGGTGTTCGATGTCGATGAGCCATCCGGGATCGGGCAGTGAGATGTGAGTGATGCCACGGTCGTAGCGCCAGCCTGCGGGGATAGCTCCGAGGCCCATGTAGTAGCGCCCCCAGGTCTGCCGCCACTTCTCGGAGGCATCGCGGGGCGCGGCCGACAGCGGTGGGTACTCGGTCTTGCCGACGTGGAAGCCGTAGACGTCACCGGGTTCTGAGAGGAGTCTGAGACCGGTGACGGCACAGGTCCGCTCGGCCCTCACGCGTCGACGGCCCCGCTGATGAACGCCTCGACGGCCTCAGCGACCTCTCCCTGACGCCCCTCGCGGATCGCCGTGATCGGTGTGTCCTCCCGCAGGTGGGGGTTGCCGCCGATGAACCGCTGCCGGGCGACGTGATCGCCATCGGCCGCAGACAGGAGCGCCAACTGCCGATGCGCGAACGTCACCAGGTGCGCGGCGATGCTCGTGGGCGAGCGCGTGTTGCCCGTGCTGCGGCGGGAGCCTGCGCAATACGCGGACGTCACGCCGTAGCCGCGGGAATGCGTATCCGTTCAGCTCGCTGAGTGGGTGCGGCAGCGCGCCGAGCAACGTCTTGTGCATCTGCGAGGATCGAAGAATGCCCGAACCCGTCGATGTCACGACCGCTGATCACTACGTCTGGGGCCAGGTATCCGACGGGTGGCGACTGCTCGACAGCCCCGGACTGTCCGTGATCGAGGAGCGAGTGCCGGCCGGCGCCGGCGAAGAGTGGCATGTGCATGACACGGCGACCCAGTTCTTCTACGTGCTCGAGGGACTCGCTCAGATGCACACCGTCGAGGGCGTCGTCGAGCTCGGGACCCGACAGGGCATCGAGATCCCCACCGGACTCGCGCACCGCTTCTTCAACCCCGGCCCCGCGGAGACGCGGTTCCTCGTGATCAGCTCGCCGAACACGAGAGGTGACCGACGCGCCGTCGACATCGCGAGCTGAAGCTCCGACCTCGCAGCTCCCCTGAGCTGTCGCCGCTGGTCGAACGCCGACGCATCCGTCCCGATGCGGAGCAGCGCGGACTTGACCGTGTTCCGACCACACGGTCTCTACTGACGGGGGGACACCTCCCGCCGGACTGCGCGACGTCGCTGCGCCTCCCGCACGCAGCGGGGCCAGAATGAGTGAGAGGCCGACAGCGGGAGACGGGACGCGTCATGGCATGGAGCACGAGAGAGGTCGCCGACCTCGCCGGGACCACGGTGAACACGGTGCGGCACTATCACCGGGTGGGCCTGCTCGCGCAGCCGAGCCGGTCGTCGAACGGGTACAAGAGCTACGAGGTGAGCCACCTAGTGCAGTTGCTCCGCATCCGCCGCCTGCGTGAGCTCGGCGTTCCCCTCGACCAGATCGATCGAGTCGCCGCCGGTGATGACCGCGCTCACGCGGCGCTGCAGGACATCGACGTCGAGCTCTCCGCCACGATCGAGCGACTGCAGCAGGCCCGGGCGCAGATCCGCACGATCGTCGACGGCGCCACGTCGACGGATCTTCCTCCGGGTTTCGAGAACCTCACGGCTCGGCTCACCGAGACCGAGCGGTCGCTGATGCTCATCTACTCGCAGGTCTACGACGACGAGGCCATGCGCGACATCCGGATGATGCTCGAGTCCGACCCGGCCGACGTGCGGCTCGACTTCGATGCTCTGCCGCCGGATGCCGACGAGCAGACGCGGATCCGCATGGCGGAGCGGTACGCGGTCGGTCTCGCTCACGACCTCACGGCCTACCCGTGGCTGCAGGATCCGCTGGCGCATCACCGCGGACGACCGCAGATGACGTGGGAGGCGGTGGCGGAGTCGGTCGCGGCGCTCTACAACCCCGCCCAGCTCGACGTGATCGCGCGCGCACACGTCATCGCGCTGGCGACGATCGCCGAGGGGTGACCCGGCCCGGCTCAGGTGCGAGGCAGCACGGTCGACGCGATCACGGTGTTCATGATGACGGCGTTCATGGTGCGCGCCACGGCGCTCGAGGTCGCCGCCGCGCCCCAGTCGCCGTTCTCGAGAGCCTTCGCCCGCGTGTAGACATCGCTGCCCCAGGGGATCTCCGCATGGAACTGGGGGAGGGTACCGCTCGCCGACAACAGGGCGATGGTCGCTGCGATCCGCGGGTCGGGGGCATCGCCGTCGATCAGCACGGCTCGCGCCCTGCGGACGAGGTCTGAGCGGCGGTCGCCGGCGAGTGAGATCCTCGTGGTCGGAAACAGGCCCAGAACCTTGCCTTCCGTGCGGTGCAGGTCTCCGCGCGCGACGACCCGGTCGAGCACGGGGCCGCGCAGGTGGGGGCCGATGTCGGCGAGCACAGCCTGCACGTCCTGCGGCTTCCTCGACAGCGAAGTCAACGCCGGAGCGACGAGCGGGTCGGGTGCATCGCCGTCCCCGGTCGCGCGCACCCGGGTGAAGGGTCCGTGCTCCTCGGCCTCGACCCGACCGGCGAATGCGAGGTCGGCCAGCACGGCGCCGCCGAGCACGTAGAACAGGGTGTTCTCCCCGGCGATGGTGCCCGAGTCCGGCTGGAACAGCAGGAGCAGTGTGTCTTCGACGATCAGGGGTTCTTCCGACATGGTGCTCCTTCGGTGGTGAGCGTCGCAGCCATGACCCGTCGTCACGGTCTTCGCGCGCGCTGAGAACACTCAAGACGATGTTCCGACCACAGGGTCAAGGCTCCGCACCGACCGGCGTTCACGTGTTTGACCGTGTGGTGAGCACACGGTCTTGACTCCTCATATCCGCGGCCCCGATCGGTCGGCCGCGCACGAGAGTGAGAGGTGGCAGATGGACAACCCCTACCCCTGGTTGCAGGACTTCATCGCCCAGGTTCCCGAGATCCTTCAGCCGGTCATGGTCGCGCTCGTCGCGGCGATCCCCTACATCGAAGGGGAGGGCGCAGCCGCGTTCGGCATCATCGCCGGCATCCACCCGCTCGTCGCCGCGCTCGCCGCCATCGCCGGCAACGTGCTCTGCGTGATCGCGGTGGTCCTCCTCGGTTCGCGGATCCGCGGCGGGGTCGTGGCACGTCGTGCATCGCGGACGGACGCGGTCTCGTCCGCCGCCGTGAACGACAGCACACGACCGGCGACGTCGACGATCACCACGGTCGCGGCGTCCGATGCGGATGCCGTCCCGGGGTCCGCGATCGCGGCGACGGACGACGACGAGACGACTCGTCGAGGCAAGGGGCGCACGAAGCTGCGACGCTGGCTGGTCAGGTTCGGAGTCCCCGGCGCCAGCATCCTGGCGCCCATCGCGCTTCCGACGATGCTGACCGCCGCTTTCTTCGTCGCGTCCGGCGTGCGCAAGGAGTGGGTCATCCTGTGGCAGATCGTCGCGATCGTGCTGTGGACGGGCGCCGTCGCGGCGGCCGCCGCCGGGGTCCTTGCGCTGCTGGGCTGGTGAGGCGAGGAGCCGGCCCGCGCACGCGCCCCGCCCGGCCCTTCGTCCTGTCGAGCGGCGTCAGCCCCGCGCATCCGTCGCGGAGCCGAGCTCGGACGGGTGGGTGAGGCGCCACCACTCGGTGGGCGGGTCGATGTCTCCCGTGATGCTCACGGGAGCGGTGACGGTGTTCGGACCGGCGGTCCACGTGACGCTCCCCACCACCGTGCCGTCGCTGTACGTTGGCGGGGTGTCGATGTCCATGGTCAGCTCGATCGGTGTGTCCGACCAGGTGAGGATCGACGCGCTCTCGTCGATGACCAGTGTGGCCGCGGATCCCCAGGGGGTCGAGATCGATCCGACCTCCTGGCCTTCGGTCGCGACCGGAACCTGGTGGAAGCCGGAGCGGATGCTCTCGAGCGCCGCGACCACGGTGGCGTTGACCGACTCGCGCGTCGCCCCGCCGAGCACGACCCCGGTGACGGCGAGGGGTGCTCCCGTGCCCACGTCGAGTCTCGATGTGTACAGGAGGTTGTGCGTCCCGTCGCCGAGGTTCCCGGTCTTCAGGCCTGTGATCCCGGCAGTGCCCAGAAGAGCGTTGGTGTTGTACAGGTGACCGGCGCCGGGGATCGTGACGGAAGAGGTCGCGACGATCCAGGCGATCGCGGGATGCGCGGCGGCGAGCTTCGCGATCGCCAACAGGTCGGCCGGCGTGCTCGTGTTGCGCGGGCTGATGCCCGTCGGCTCGATGACGGTCGTGCCGGTGAGCCCGTGCGATGCGAGCCAGTCGCGCGTCGCGGCGAGGAAGGCGCCCCGCGAGCCGAAGATCCGCGAGGACAGCGCGTCGGCGTAGTTGCTCGCGGAGGGGATGAGCATGACGGCCAGGGCGTCGTGCAACGACATCGTGGTGCCGGTGGGCATCGGCGCGATGGTCGCGCCCTGCACGTAGTACTGGTCGTAGAGATCGTGGTCGGACTTGCTGAAGGTGATGAGCGGGCCGGGATCGTCGGCGGAGGTGAGCGGTGCGGCGTCGAGGATGACGAGGGCGGTGATGAGTTTGGTGATGCTCGCGATCGGGAGGGCCTCGCCCGTCCCGGTCGTCGCCCAGATCCCGCTCGCCGTCTCTCCGAGATAGGCATCCGCGCCCGCGATGCTGATGGCCGAAGCCGTCGCCGTCGGCGTGGAGATGGCCGCAGCGCTTCCCGCCGTCACCTGCGGTGCGCGAGCGGTGATCTCGGGAGGATTCATCGGAGCCGTCAGCGCCCACCCGATGTAGCCGCCGGTCGCCGCCAGCAGCGCGACGATGCACGCGGCGGTGATGAGGAGCGTCCGTCGCCTGCGTCGGGTGCGCACAGCCGGATCGACGCGGTCATCGCCGAACTCCTGCTCGTGCGCCATGAGGTCCGCGAAGTCGGAGAGTTCGTCCGTCGGCGGCTCGGATGCCGTCATCGAGTGCCCCTCATCGCGCCCCATCTGCCGCTCGCCGCCTGTCGAAAAGGCCATCCTCTCGCATGCGCGCGTCCCCCGGTATAGGCCGTTCGGGGGACACGACCGCCGCGACGACGCCCCCCGTCAGCCGTCCGTCAGTCGTCGTCTGACGAGAAGACAGGGCTGAGGAACCGGCGCTCGTAGCGTCGTATGCACCGCGTCCGGCGCGCGAACTCGAACGCCGCCATGCACTCGGGATCCGTCTTCGACGCCGTGCGGTACACCTCGTACTCGGCCAGCGACGGGAAGGTGAACAGTGCGAACGCCTCATCGCTGTCGCCCTCGCTCGGCAGGAAGTAGCCGTGGTGGGTTCCGCCGTGCTTCGCCACCAGTCGGATCCACGCCCGCCCGTACTCGGTGAAGTCGTCGAGCTTGTCGGGGTCGATCTCGTAGCGCAGATGAACCGTGATCATGCCGCTCATCCTCTCAGAGCGCCGCGCGGCTCGCCGCGTCGCGCGTGTGCGCGCATCGGCGGGTCCGGTTGCACAACGGCCGCCGAACCGCAACCCGCTATGACCAGCCAGCGGGCGCGTTACGATTTTTCGCATGTCTGATCTCAAGACCATGGTGCAAACGCAAGTGAGCGTCGACGGACACGTGAGCCTTCTCGCCCAGGGGCAGGATGCTGACGAGGTCATGAGGCAGATCGAAGACGCCGTCGCATCGGGTGGCCGCTTCGTCCACCTCGTCGTCGCGGGCAACCGTAGAGACAGCGTGCTGGTCACACCCTCCAGCCGCGCGTCGGTGAGTGTCTCGACCGTGCTGTACGACGAGCGTGACGACGGAGACCTCGCCGCTCCGTTCGGCGGACTCTACGACCTCATCTGACCGGTCGGGGTCGATCCGTCGCGCGTCGCAGCGTCGGCGTCGAGCACCGCATCCCGGTGTGGACCCTGGTACTGCCCGCGTCGCCCTGTTCAGGACCGTGGCCCGATGCGCCCGTGCTTCGTCGTTCGTAGCGTCGACGATGAACGAAAGGCGCGACATGATTCGAGTTCAGTCTCTGACGAAGCACTACGGCGATACGGTGGCCGTGAACGGGATCGACTTCACGATCCGACCGGGCGCGGTCACCGGGTTCCTGGGCCCGAACGGGGCGGGGAAGTCGACGACCATGAGGATGGTCGTCGGGCTGGATCGTCCCACAGCGGGCACGGCGGAGGTGAACGGCCGCCCGTATGCGGCCCTGCCCGCGCCGCTGCGCGAAGTGGGCGTGCTGCTCGACGCGCGGTCTGCTCACAGGCGCCGCACTGCGTATAAGCATCTGCTGGCGATCGCCGCCACCCACGGCATAGGCTCTGCCCGCGTGCACGAGGTGATCGGACTCGCGGGTCTCGATGCTGTGGCGGGCAAGCGGGTCGGCGGGTTCTCGCTCGGCATGAACCAGCGGCTGGGCATCGCCGCCGCGCTGTTGGGCGACCCGCCGACGATCATCCTCGACGAGCCGGTGAACGGCCTCGACCCCGACGGCATCCTGTGGATCAGGGGGCTGCTGCGGCAGCTCGCGGGAGAGGGCCGAACCGTGCTGCTCTCGTCGCACCTGATGAGCGAGATGACCCAGACAGCCGACCATCTGCTCGTCATCGGGCGCGGGTCGATACTCGCCGACGGCCCTCTGCACGAGGTCGTCGCCGGCGTGACCCGAGCGGTGGTCCGCGTTCGCACGCGCGAGGCGGAGCGACTGATCGGCCTGATCTCACGTGCCGGAGCGACAGTCACGTCGCATGTCGGAGAGGCAGTGGAGCTCACGAACATCGCCGCAGAGGAGATCGCACGCGTGGCAGCGGAAGAGGGCATCGTCCTCTACGAGATCGCCACGATCGAGGGGTCGCTCGAAGACGCCTATCTCGCCCTCACGGCGCACGACACCGAGTACCGCGCAACCGCGCAGCATGCAGAAGACGGAGCCCGCCGATGACCATCACGACGACCCCCCGGCGCGCGGATGCCCGCACTCGCCGCCCGGCCTTCCGGTGCGTGGTGCGTTCGGAGTGGATCAAGCTCCTCAGTCTTCCCTCGGCTGCGCTCGCCCTGATCGCGATCTTCCTGATCGGTGTCGGAGGCAGCCTCTTCCTCGCGGTGACGCTGGAATCGTCGGGGGTGCCGTCGGTGCCTTCGATAGAACGCACGATGGCCGACGTCACCGTGCCGACTGTGGTTCTGGGGCAGATCATCGCCGGTATTCTCGGAGTCATGCTGATCGGAGCCGAATACGCGTCGGGTTCCGTTCAGTCCACGTTCGTGGCGGTGCCCGACAGGGGGAGAGTGCTTCGGGCGAAGGCGATCGTGGCGGCGACGGCCGTGACCGCCGTCGCACTGCTCACCGTCTTCAGCGCATGGGCCGTCACGACACCGATCTACGCGCAGTTCGGTCTCGAGGCTTCGCTCGCCGCCCCGGGAGTCGTTCTCTCCCTGGTCAGCTCGGCGGCGTATCTCGGGCTCTGCGCGCTGTTCGGGGTCGGCATCGGGGCGCTGGTGCGGTCGACCACGGCGGGGGCGATCATCGTCTTCCTCGCCACACTGCTGCTTCCTGTCCTGACGTCGCTGCTGCCCTACGGCCTGCTCTCGCGCGTGCTCAGGATCGGTCAGCTGGGCAACGCGGGCGACGCGATGAGCAGGGTCGGCGCGGAGGGCGGACCGTTCCTCGACCTGTGGGCCGGTCACATCAGCGTCGGGGCAGGCTGGGCGATCGCATCGATCTGGGCGGTGCTCGCGCTCGCCGCGGGTGCTGTCGCCCTGCGCACTCGAGACGTATGAGACGGCTGCGATCCGACCTGCTGGTACTCGGGGCATACGCGGCCGTCTCGTCGGTGCTGGGATATCTGTCCCTCGAGTCCTCCCTGATGGCTCCGATGTGGGCGCTCGTGGCGCTCTTCCTCGCCGGGGTGGCCGCGGTCGTCGTGTCGCGGAGGCGCCCGCTCACGGCCTTCATCGCTGTGCTGGCGCTCCTGCCCCTCTCTTTCGCGGGCGGTTCCGGCGCCGAAGCGGTACTGGTGGTGTGGGCGCTGTACCGCAGCGGGGTCGTCGCCCGTCCTTGGCGCTCGTGGCTGGCCTTCGCCGCCGCCGCGGTATCCGGAACGATCGCTGCGCTGGTGCTCGCTGTCCGCGTGCGAGTCGGTCCGCCGCTTCTCGGGTTGGCTCCGCGGGTCGATCACGATGCCTGGCCGCTCGACTGGCTCAGCATCTCCGCGGTCGTGATCGCCGTCGCGCTCATCGCGACCCTCGTCGGTCTCGACGTGGGTCACCGACGACGCGAGTTGCGCGCGCTCGAGGAGCGAGCCGAGCAGATGCGCCGTGAGCGCGATCAGGAGGCGGAGATCGCCGGCGTGCTGGAACGCGAGCGGATCGCGCGAGAGATGCATGATGTGATCGCCCACAGCCTCGCTGTGATGATCGCCGTCGCAGACGGTGCGCATGCGTCCGCGGCGACCCGACCCGAGGAGGCGCGCCGCGCGATCGGCCGGGTGGCGGAGACCGGCCGCCGCACTCTCGTCGAGATGCGTCGCCTGCTGACCGGGGTTGACGACGGGATCACGTCCAGCGGCCTCCATCCGGTCCGGCCAGGTCTCGAGGGGATACCCGATCTCGTCGCGGAATCCCGCGCAGCGGGTCTGCCGGTGAGGCTCGAGCAGACCGTCGTCATCGACGCCGAAGCCGTGGTGGGACTCACGGTGTACCGCATCGTGCAGGAGGCGCTGACCAACGTCCTCCGGCACGCCCGAGACGTGCAGGAAGTGGTCGTCAGGGTCGCTGCCGCCGACGGCGAGGTCTCGATCCTCGTCGAAGACCGGTCGGCGCCTGCTGCCGAGACGGGTGGTCAGGGTCGCGGCCTGGTCGGCATCCGCGAGCGCGCCGCGTTCTACGGGGGTCACGTCGAGGCCGGCCCTCGACCGGGCGGAGGATGGCGAGTGCTCGCGATCCTGCACATGGAGGCGCCATGACCGTCCAGGATCCACCCGCGTCGCGGATCCGCGTGCTGATCGCCGACGACCAGGAGCTCGTGCGCTACGGTCTGCGTCTCGTGCTCGAGGCGGAGGACGACATCGTCGTGGTCGGCGACGCGCACGACGGAGCCTCCGCCATCGAGGCGGCGCTCGCGTCGACACCCGACGTGGTCCTGATGGACGTGCGGATGCCGGGCACGGACGGCATCAGCGCCACACGGGAACTCGGCGCGCGTCTGCCGCGAACCCGCGTGCTCGTGCTCACCACGTACGATCTCGACGAGTCCGCGTTCGGAGCGCTCCGGGCCGGGGCCGCCGGTTTCCTGCTGAAGAACACGCGACCGGCCGAACTCGTCGCCGCGATCCGCACCGTCGCGACGGGAGAGGCTGTGGTCGCTCCTCGCATCACCGCGAAGCTCATCGAGGTCGCTCTGCCGCACCTCGTGCCTGCCGATCAGCGTGCACGCCGGAGCGCACTCTCGGTGCTGACCGCACGTGAACGCGATGTGTTCCTGCAGGTCGCGCGCGGCCTGACCAACGCCGAGATCGCGAAGGCCCTGCACCTGAGCGAGTCCACCGTCAAAGCCCATTTCGGGCGCATCCTGGTCAAGCTCGATCTGCCCAGCCGCGTGCAGGCGGTGATCCTGGCGTACGAACTCGGAATCGTGAGCGCCGGCGGCTGAGCCGAGGCCGACGAGGTCGCATCCTTCCAGACTCGCTGCGGGGTGTCCACCACTGCCATCCGTCGCCGTCGGTTGCAAGACTCGGCGCATGGAGTTCATCGGTTTTCATGCGTCGCACGAGCAGTTGGCACCGAGCGCGCTTCTCGCCGCCGTGATCGAGGCGGAGCGCGCAGGCTTCGACGGCGCGATGTGCTCGGATCATCTCGCGCCGTGGACCACGGCTCAGGGGGAGTCGGGTTTCGCGCTCAGCTGGATCGCCGCCGCGCTCGCCCGCACCCGCTTCTCGATCGGGATGGTCAATGCGCCGGGTCAGCGCTACCACCCGGTGATGATCGCGCAGGCGTTCGCGACGCTGGAGGAGATGTTCCCCGGTCGCTTCTGGGCGGCGATGGGCAGCGGCGAGG
Source organism: uncultured Microbacterium sp. (assembly GCF_963521645.1). Lineage (GTDB taxonomy): Bacteria > Actinomycetota > Actinomycetes > Actinomycetales > Microbacteriaceae > Microbacterium. Next base: position 20,533 of record NZ_CAUQVQ010000041.1, read on the forward strand.
CGGTGAACGAGCACGTCACGGGCGACGGCTGGCCGGACAAGAGCATCCGCAACGCGCGGCTGCGTGAGAGCGTCGACGTGATCCGCCGCCTGATCGAGGGCGAGGAGGTGGATCACGACGGGCTGGTGCGCGTGCACCGGGCGCGCGTGTGGAGCAGGCCGGAGCAGCCGCCGCCCCTGTTCGCGACCGCTGTCAGCGCCGAGACCGCGGAGTGGGCGGCCTCATGGGCGGAGGGTCTCGCGACGGTGGCTCAGGAGCCTGCAGCGCTGCAGCGGGTCGTCGACGCCTATCGGTCGGCGGGCGGCACAGGACCGTGCATCCTTCAGGTGCACCTCAGCCTGGCGCCGAGCGACGACGAGGCGTTCGCGATCGCCCGCGAGCAGTGGCGCAACGGCCTGCTGGCACCGCCGCTCACCTGGGATCTCGAGCAGCCCGAGGACTTCGAGGCCGCGCTGGTCGGGCTCGACGAGGAGCAGCTGCGCACGGCCGTGCTGGTCGATCACGACGCGACCGCACTCGCGGGGCGCATCGCCGACCTCGTCGAGATCGGATTCGATCGCGTGTACCTCCACCACGTCGGCACCGAGCAGTCGCATTTCCTCGCCGCCGCGGCATCCGAGCTCATCCCCGCGCTGAAGGAGCGACAGTGAAGATCACCGACACGAGCGACCTCTGGTGGAAGACCGCGGTGGTCTACTGCCTCGACGTCGAGACGTTCCTCGACTCGAACGGCGACGGCGTCGGCGATCTGCAGGGTCTCTCGCAGCGCATCGACTACCTCTCGCAGCTCGGGGTGACCTGCCTGTGGCTGATGCCCTTCTATCCGACGCCCGACCGCGACGACGGCTACGACGTCAGCGACTTCTACGGCGTCGACCCGCGCCTGGGCACGCACGGCGATCTCGTCGAGGTGATCCGCACCGCCCGCGATCGCGGGATGCGGGTGATCGTCGACCTGGTCGTCAATCACACCTCCGACCGGCATCCGTGGTTCCTCGCCGCCACGCGCAGCGTGGACTCGCCCTACCGCGACTACTACGTCTGGCGTGACGACGCGCCTCCGAAGGGGCAGAAGAACGCCGTCTTCCCCGGGCAGGCGAACGGCATCTGGGGCAAGGACGAGAAGTCCGGGCAGTGGTACCAGCACAGCTTCTACGAGCACCAGCCCGACCTGAACATCGCGAACCCGAAGGTGCGGGACGAGATCGCCAAGGTCATCGGGTTCTGGCTGCAGCTGGGCATCTCGGGCTTCCGCGTCGACGCGGTGCCGTTCCTGCTCGAGATCCCCGAGGGCTCCGGCATCCCCGAGCCGCACGATCTGCTGCGCGACATGCGACGGTTCCTGCAGCGGCGCTCGAGCGAGGCGATCCTGCTCGGCGAGGTGAATCTGCCCTATGACGACCAGGTGCAGTACTTCGGCGGTGACGACGGCGACGAGCTCACGATGCAGTTCGACTTCGTCGGGATGCAGTCGATCTATCTGTCTCTCGCCCGCAGGGACCCCGCTCCGCTGATCGCGTCGCTGCGAGCCCGACCGGTGCTCGGCCCGGAGGTGCAATGGGCGAACTTTCTGCGCAACCACGACGAGCTGACCCTCGACAAGCTCAGCGACGGCGAACGGCAGGAGGTGTTCGACGCGTTCGCGCCCGACGAACGTCAGCGCGTGTTCGGGCGGGGCATCACGCGCCGCCTCCCCCCGATGCTCGAGGGCGATCCGCGCCGCATCCGCATGGCGTACAGCCTGCTCTTCACGCTGCCGGGAACGCCCGTGCTGTTCTACGGCGAGGAGATCGGCATGGGCGAGAACATCGAGATCCCGGGTCGTGAATCCGTGCGGACGCCGATGCAGTGGTCGGCCGATCGCAACGGGGGGTTCTCGGATGCTGCGCCCCGTCGCGTCGTCGCGCGTCCGCCGGCCGACGGCTACGCGCCGGAGCACGTGAACGTCGCCGCGCAACTCGGCGACCGCGCGTCGATGCTGTATTTCGTGCGGTCGCTCACCTCGGCCTATCGGATCTCGCCGGAGCTCGGATGGGGAACGCTGGAGATCATCGAGCAGCCCGCCGCGTCGCTTCTCGTGCACTCGCTCGCGGCAGACGTCGGACGGATGCTCGCGCTCCACAACTTCGCGGAGGTGCCGGTCACGACATCGTTCCGGGTGCAGGACGAGCCCGAGGGCGCGAGACTCGTCGACCTCCTCGATCCTGCCGAGATCGCACTGGGCCCGGACGGCGAGGTCGAACTGGAGGTGCCGGCGTACGGCTTCCGCTGGCTGCGCGTGTCCCGTCCGGGCGACGGCCGCGTGACCTGATCCCGGGCGCGGGGCCCTCCCGGTCGGCGCGCGGTCAGCCGTCCGCGCCCGGCTCGCCGAGCACGTCGACGACCGATCGTGCCAGCTCGCCCTCCAGGTCTCTTTACATGAACCCCTTCCCCATG
>NZ_CAUQVQ010000042.1:0-22730 GCF_963521645.1 uncultured Microbacterium sp.
GCTGCAGCGGAAGAGAGCGCACCATGTCGCCGAACTCATCGGCGAAGTCGGTGAACTCGCGCGGGTCGACCTTGCTGAGTTCGGCGAAGCCCATGCCGCCGAACCGGGCGAACAGCGTCCGCAGGGCCCGCTCGAGCTCGGCGGTGTCGGCCGACGGCAGCAGCACCCCGATCTCCTGAGCGGCGGTCACGAGCCCACGGCTGTCGCGCCCGGTGACGGCGATCAGCAGCGTGCGCAGGCCGTCGCGCAGGTTGTCGGGCACCTCGGCCATCATCCCGAAGTCGATGAACGTGAGGCGGAAATCGCGGCCGGTGGCGGATGCCACATCCGGCGTCACGAAGATGTTGCCGGGGTGCGGATCCGCGTGCACGAAACTGTGCGTGAACACCTGGTCGAACATGACCTCGGCGAAGACGTCGGCGACCTCCGAGGGGTCGATGCCCGCGGCGCGCAGCGCCTCGGTGTCGTTGATCTTGATGGCCGTCACATCGGAGAGAGTGAGCACGCGCCGGGTCGAGCGCTCCCACACGATCTCAGGGGCATCGACACGGGCATCTCCGGCGAAGTTCTCACGGAACCGCTCCGCGCTGGCCGCCTCGTGCAGATAGTCGATCTCCTCGAGGCTGGTGTGCGCGAACTCCTCGACGAGACCCGGGGCATCGACCCGGTCGGAGACCATCCGCACGCGCATCGCCCAGCGAGCGACGCGACGCAGCGCGGCGAGGTCGACCGCGACGATCTCGTCGATGCCGGGGCGCTGCACCTTGACGACCACGTTGCCGAGGCCGGTGTCGACCGCGTCCTGAGCCGAGAGGCGAGCACGATGCGCCTGACCGAGGGAGGCGGCCGCCACGGGCGTCTCGTCGAACCAGGCGTAGACCTCCGCGAGCGGACGGCCGAGCTCGGCCTCCGCGGCCGCGCGGATGTCGGCGAAGGGCACGGCGGGGACCTCGTCCTGCAGCCCTTCGAGCTCCTTCGTGATCTCGGGCGGCAGCACATCGAGGCGCGATGACATGAACTGCCCGACCTTGATCATGAGTCCGCCGAGGTCGACCGCGAGCACATGGAAACGCTTCGCGAAGCGCTGCATCCGCGTGGCCCGGGTGCGCTCGGCGAGCGCGCTCATGCCGAAGCGCGGCAGCACGAGCTCGAACCACCAGACCTTGATGAACTCGCGCGCCGCGAACGACAGGATGCGGCGGTACCGGGCGCGGTGGGCGCCCTGCGCCGCAGCATCCGTCATGTGTGTTCCCTGGGTCGTGTGCGATCAGTCCTGAGCGAGGATCGTGTACAGCCTACGGCGGGCCTCGTCGAGGATCTCCACCGCCTGCTGCACCTGCTCGGTGCTGCCGCTGCGTCCGACCTGCGCTGCCGCAGCCGCGAGGTCGACGCCCGCCTTGGGAAGAGCGCTGTACCGGGGGTTGTCGTGCAGGCCCTCGCTCTTCGACTGCGACTCCCACGGTGCGGGGGTCTCGGTGCTCTCGACCGCGACCTCGCGGCCGGCCTCGGTGAGCGAATAGGTCTTGCGACCGTTCTGCTCCTCGGCCTCGATGAGCCCCTCGTCTGCGAGCAGCTGCAGCGTCGGATAGACCGATCCCGCGCTGGGCTTCCACGATCCACCGCTGCGCTCGGCGATCTCGTTGATGATCTGATAGCCGTGCATGGGCCTCTCGGCGAGCAGCGAGAGCACGGCCGTGCGGACGTCGCCCTTCGCCATGCGCGAGCCGCCGCTCGGGCGGGGCTCGAAAGACTTCTCGAAGCTCTTGCGGAGCTGGTCCATGGCGTCGAAGATCGCGGATGCGGCGCCTCCGGAGCCCGCACCGAAGCCGGATCCGCCGAAGGGGTTCGAGGGGAATGCGTTGTTCATGGTGACCTCCCTGGAGTGGTGAGCGATAGTCAACGATATATCGTTAAGGCTGAACATGGGGTGGGAATTCGGACGCCTGCACGCACGCGCGGCTGAAAGCAACCCCCGTGCGCTCCACAGGTCGCGATGTTTGACTGCGGAGGATGTCGAATCTGCGTGTGAGTGTGGTCGTGCCCGTCTTCCAGCCCGGGGAGGCCATCGACGAGCTCATCGCCTCGCTGGACCGCCAGAGCCTGGACCGGTCCCTGTTCGAGGTGCTGCTGTGCGACGACGGCTCCGGCGAGGAGACCGGCGCGGCCCTTGCGGCGATCGCTGCCGACCGCCCGAACGTGCGGGTGCTGGCCCTGCCGCATTCGGGATGGCCGGGCACGCCCCGCAATCACGGCATCGATCAGGCTCGCGGCACCTACGTGCAGTTCGTCGACCAGGACGACTGGCTCTTCGACACGGCTCTCGAGCGTCTGTGCGACTTCGCCGACGAGCACGGATCGGATGTCGTGGTGGGCAAGGAGGTCGGCATCGGACGCCGCCTGCCGAGCCGCATCTTCCGCCGAGATGTGCCGCATGCGCGTCTCGGCGAGGATCCGCTGCTCGAGATGCTCACGCCGCACAAGATGTTCCGCACCGAGTTCCTGCGCGACCGCGGCATCCGCTTCCCCGAGGGCAAGGTACGTCTCGAGGATCACCTGTTCGTGATGCGGGCGTACTTCGAGGCCCGCACGATCTCGATCTTCGCGAGCGAACCCTGCTACGCGTGGGTCAAGCAGCCCGGCAGCGCGAGCTCGTCGCGCATCGACCCCGAATCGTACTTCCCGCACCTGGAGGCCGTGCTCGACCTCGTCGAGGAGTACACGGAGCCCGGACGGATCCGCGACAGGCTGCTGCGCCACTGGTTCCGCGGCAAGATCCTCAAGCGACTGTCGGGCAAGAGGATGGTCGCGTATCCCGCCGAGTACCGGACCCGCCTCCTCGATGTGGTCACGCCTCTCGTGCAGCGCCGGTTCGGGCCCGGGGTCGACGGCGGTCTCGCGTTTCCGCAGCGGATCCGTGCCGCCCTGCTGCGCGCGAACCGCCGCGACGATCTCGTGGAGCTCGCTCGCTTCGAGGCCGAGATGTCGTGTCGCGCCGCGGTGACAGAGGCGCACTGGTCCCGCGGCGGCGGCCTGTATCTGACCATCCGCGTGGACATCGCACGGAACGGTGCCGATGCACTCGTGTTCGAGCCCGGCTCAGGACGACTGCGCTCTCTCCCCTTCTCGACCGCCGAGCTGTCGTCCGATCTGCTGCTCGCCGGTCGCGAGCTCGGCAACGATCAGCTCGACGTGTTCCTTCGCGACGCGGCGACGGGTGACGAGCGACGGATCGCGGCGACCTCGCTGCATGACCGGAACACGGTGACGATCGCGGTCGATCCGCTGAAGGTGTTCGGACCCGACGATCAGACTCGCGGCGCGCGACTCGTCGTCAAGGTGCGCCGGGCCGGGTGGACGTTCGATGCTCCCCTGAAGTCGGATGCGGCGACCCTCGCCGGGGCGGGTCGCTCGCCCCTGCTCGCGGGGCGCACCTGCACTCCTGTCGCCACCCGCGGCGGATCGGTCGAGCTGCGCCGGGTCTGGCCCGGCGGACGCCTGAAGGACCTCGCCGGCCGCACCGCCCGCCGTCTGCGGCGTCGGTCGCGCGGACGCTGAGCAGACCATCTGTGCGGCAGTGCCGCACGGCGCCGCATCACCGCACGGTGCCGCATCACCTCGCCGTCGCGTGTCACGGTGCGGTCGTGAGCACCTCGGCTCCGTCGTCGGTGATCGCGATCGTGTGCTCCGTGTGGGCGGTGCGGCATCCGGTGGCGCTGCGGAGCGTCCATCCGTCGGCGTCGGTCACGAGCTCGTCGGTGTCGATCATGGCCCACGGCTCGAGCGCCAGGAGGAGTCCGGGCCGCAGCGTGTAGCCGCGCCCGCGGCGCCCATCGTTCGCGACGTGCGGATCCTGATGCATCGTGGAGCCGATGCCGTGGCCGCCGAACTCGAGATTGATCGGGTAGCCCGCTGCCGTCAGGACGGATCCGATCGCATGCGAGACGTCTCCGATCCGAGCACCCGGGCGCGCGGCTGCGATGCCCGCCGCCAGCGCCCTCTCCGTGGCGTCGATCAGTGCGAGGTCGTCGGCTGCGGCCGTCTCCCCGACCACGAAGCTGATCGCCGCGTCTGCCGCGACCCCGCGCAGCGTCACCGCGAGGTCGAGAGTGAGGAGGTCTCCGTCGGCGAGGACGTAGTCGTGCGGCATCCCGTGCAGCACCGCGTCGTTGACGGCCGTGCACACGTAGTGGCCGAACGGACCGCGTCCGAACGACGGCGCATAGTCGACGTAGCAGGACTCCGCGCCGGCATCCTCGATGAGCTCTTTGGCCCAGCGGTCGAGGTCGAGCAGATTAACCCCCACCGCGGCCCGCCGCTTGAGGTTCTGGAGTATCGAGCCGACCAGCGCACCGGTCTCGCGTGCTCTGTGGAGTTGTTGCGTGGAGAGGATTTCGATCATGACCGGTAATACTATCCCGGTATTAGTATGGGAGCATGATGGTCCGGCTGCCCCTCACCCCTGCTGACGTCGAACGCGGCGCACGTCTCGGCGCCCTGCTGCGTCGAGCGCGTGGCTCCCGGTCGATGCTCAGCGTGGCACTCGACGCGGGGATCTCACCCGAGACGCTGCGCAAGATCGAGTCGGGCCGCGTGGCCACCCCGTCGTTCTCGACGGTCGCCGCGATCGCCGCCGTGCTGCATCTGTCGCTGGATGCGGTGTGGGCCGAGGTCGAGCCGCTGCCGACTGCCGGCCGCGGGCAGGTCGCCTCCTGACATGGCGACCGCACTCGTCACCGGAGCCTCGCGCGGAATCGGCCGCGCCATCGCTCAGGCGCTCGCTCGTCGCGGAGACCGTGTCGCCGTGCACTATGGCCGGGATCGTGCGGCTGCGCAGGACACGCTGGCGTCACTCTCGGGAACCGGCCACGCGATCGTCGGCGGAGACCTCGGCGATCCCGTTGAGGCGCAGCGCGTGGTCGACGAGGCCGTCGCGGCCCTGGGCTCGCTCGACATCCTGGTGAACAACGCGGCGGTCGCACCGAGTGCGGCGAATGAGCATCGCGCCGATGCGACGCCGTACGCCGACTGGCAGGCCGCTTGGTCGGCGATGGTCTCGGTCAACCTCATCGGCGCGTCGAACGTGACGATGCTCGTGGCGCAGCACATGATCGGCCGCGGCGCGCGCGGCGCGATCGTCAACGTCGGCTCGCGCGGGGCATTCCGAGGCGAGATTGACCACCCCGCGTACGCCGCGACGAAGGCGGGATTGCAGGCGTTCGGGCAGTCGATGGCGCTGGCGTTGGCCCCGCACGGCATCGCGGTGACGTCGGTGGCGCCGGGCATGGTGGCGACCGAGCGCCAGGCGTCGAAGCTCGACGGAGACCAGGGCGACAGCATCCGCGGTCAGAGTCCGTTCGGTCGCGTGGGCACTCCCGACGAAGTGGCGGACGCCGTCGCCTATCTCACGTCGCCGTCCGCCGTGTGGGCCTCCGGCACGGTGCTCGACCTCAACGGAGCCTCGTACTTCCGCTGACCTGCGCTCCTCGCGCGTCGGACGCCGATACAACCTCCCGGGGCAGCTCGCTCCCGACCAGGAAGACGGTGGGCGGTCGACAGAGAGCCTGCTCCAGTGCGTCGATCACACCTGTGCGGGTGACCTTCATCAGGGATTCGCCGACGCTCCATGGATCTTCCCAGGCGCCATCTGTGCAGGCACGGCGAAGCAGGAACAGGAGCATCCCGCGCGGATCGCTCACGCCCAGCAGCAACCGCCCCCGCGCGTAGCGCGCCGCACGCTCCAGTTCGTCGTCATGGATCTCGCGCACTGCATCCGCGAGCTCCTTCGTGATCACCTCGATGGTCTCGAGCACTCGCCCCGGTTGAACGGCGACGCGGACATTCAGCGTCCCCGAATCGCGGTAGGTCGCGTGGTCGGCTCCCACGTAGTACGACCACGCCCGCTGTTCCCGCAGGCTGCGAAACAGACGAGATCCGAGGCCACCACCGAGGATTGTATGCAACAGTCCGACAGCGTACCGATTCTCGTTCGACGCTTCCCACCCAGCCATCGAGTAGGCCATGTGCACCAGTTCACTGTCGACATGTTCGCCGACGATCTCGACTTCACCGTGCGACCGATGGCGATCACGGGCGACGACGCGTGCAGGTGTCCGAGGAGCGCTGGGGATGCCTGCCAGGAGCGAGAAGGCCCTGTCCTCGTCGTGGCAAGTGAAGGTTCCCGCCAAGCCGACGACGACATTGTCTGCGCGGAACGTCTTCTCGACGAACTGCACGACCGCGGGGCGTTCGATTCGGCGCACGTCGGCGACCGTCCCCCCGACCGGTCGTGCGAGACCCGAGCCCGCGAACATCACGGAATGCATCAGATCGTCGACACGTCCGCGGAGATCGGCCGAATTCACACGCAGCTCTTCGCTTACGACGGACTTCTCACGCTCGACGCTTTCAACGCTGAACGTGCTGCTCACCACCATGTCGAAGAGGACCTCGATCGCCACGGCTGCGTCTTCCGATGCGCACCGCACGTAGAAGGACATCCACTCGCGTCCCGTGAATGCGTTGAAGTCAGCGCCCACTCTGTCCAGATCTCGCGCCACGTCTGCAGCTGTCGGACGCGTCGCGGTTCCCTTGAACGCAAGGTGCTCCAGGAGATGAGCGAGGCCACTCGACTCTTCCGGGTCGTCCCTGGATCCCACGCGCAAGGAAAGGAAGATCGCGAAACTCGGCGTGCCTCGCATCGGGGCGCTGAGCAAGCGCGCTCCGTTCTCGCTCACGCGCTCGGTGATCTCAACCGGCATCGATCGCCCTCCGCGAGATGAGAGCGACACCCACGAACACCGCGACGCACGCAAGGACGCCGGCGAGCGGGTAGACGATCGTGAACCCGAGAACCGACGCCAGGCTGAGCGTCCAGAAGTAACTCAGCAGTTGACTCAGGCTGCTTATGCCCTTGCGAAAACCGAGGGCCATCGGACGATCGGACTCTGTCGTCGATTTCTGCACGACGACGGTGATCCCGCCGATCAGGAGGTTGCCGCTGGCCCCAATGAGTCCCGCACCGAGAACTCCGACCCACAGCGCACCGGCGATCCCACCGACCACGACGAGCGCGGGGCCGAGACCCGAGAGCACCCCGACCAGCATGAGGTTGAGACGAGGAGCATCACCCATTTTTTGGAGGACCAGTCCCCCGAGGATCATCCCGACCCCGGAAGCCAGGAGCAGAGCCGCGAGGGTGACGCTTCCCTCTTTCTGGCCCCGTTCCAGTGCGAATCCGAACAGCAGAGACTGTGACCCGCCGAATGCGGCGAAGAGCGCGGCCTCGACCATGATGAAGCGTCCCGCCGTCCCGCTGAGAGCTCGTCGCGCATTCGTGACCAGGTGGATCAGGGGGTGTCCGCCTCCGGCAGGCCCCGCAACGATTGCCGACAGACTCCTCGGCAGAGCGATCATGGTGAGCACGAGCGACAACAGGAACGACAGGCCGTTCGCCGCGACCAGCCACCTCCAGTCGATCGCGCCCGCCGCCAGGGCGCCAGCCGCCGGAGTCACGACGCTCAGCAGCGACAGCGCAGCCTGGTACCGGCCGTTCACAGTACTCAAACGGTGTGCGGAGACGAGCTGGGGCACCAGGGATTGGAAGGCGATCTGATTCATCAGGAGCACCAACGACAGCACAGGCACAGTCACGTAGACGACCGGGGCTCGATCCGGACCTGTCACGACGCTCGCCATGAGCAGCGCGACGCACGCTCCAGCCGCATCGGCCACGATCAGCGCTGTGCGCGCGGACAGTCGGGCGACGACGCCACCGAGAAGGGGTCCGAAGACCGCACGGCTCAGAGCGTCGACGACGAAGCCGCCGAGAGCCAACTGTGTAGACCCGGTCAGGGCGAAAAGCCACAACGGCACGATCGCGGCTTGCAGGCTTGTGCCAGCCCAGCTGCACACCTGCGCAATCCAGAAGTACGCCGGCCTGAAGGCACGGGTAGACGTCGCCGTCTCACTCACGAGCTCGTTCTCCCTTGAAACCATTGAATCTTTGATTTGACAGCCCTGCCGTCGATCGCCTGGAGGGTGTCGCGCACCCGCTCAGAGAGGTAGCTGCTGCGGATCGGCCATTCGTAGGTGGAGACCTCTACGAAGTCGTTCGCGACTGAAGCCTCTGACGTCTCGAACATCACCGAGTCCTGTGAGAGCGTGACGAACTCCGACGACCTCGCATCCCGCAGCAGCCACCGCCGCCGAGTCTGGGCGAGAGATACTCGGAAAGACACCGCACCGAGGTCGGCTACGTGGCGCGCCAGGGAATCAGCCACGTACGTTCCCGCGAAGTGCCGCAAGTCGCCGACCACTGTCGCCTCGCGGCTCGCCACCGGCATGGTGATGGAGACTCCATGCCGCCATCCCTCATTCCAGCCGAGCGCTTCTTTCAGCCGCAGCCGGAGACCAAAAGCAGGCGAGCTGGTGAGCCCGTAGAGGCTGACGAGGATCCCCCGCTTGGCAAGGCGACCGTTCGGTTCGTCGAAGTAGAAGGAGATGGACTCGTCCGTCTGCTTGGGCAGCCACTGCAGGTCATGCAAGGCGCTGGTGTGCGCCGAGCCGGAGACGACGATCTCATGCTCGAGCGCATATGCACCAGCTCTCCAGTGACTCCTACTGTCGCCCATACGCGCCAACCCGCACCTCCACGACGGCGTTCGGAGACAGCGCCAAGTCGCGACATACAGCGCGCCTCACCCGCTCCAGCGAGTCAGGTGGCGGGCGAAAATGACCCGAACGATTGTTGACCAACGCGGCATACGGCGTCCCCGCGGCATGAAATACGCACAGTTCACCGGCACCGAGCACCGGAGTGTCCGGCCCGAGGAGTTGGGGATGCCGGATCCGCTCGCGAACGCTGTGCACACCTGCGAAGAACAGATCGGAGGGCGTCATCGGCGTGGGCTCGACCATCACCGCGTCCTCCGTGCTGAACACGTATAGGAAGTGCGATCCGCTGGGAAGGTCACTCAACGCCTCGCGACTGAGGCGCAATGGCGACTGAACTGCTTTCGATACGAGATTCGCTCGGGCGGTGTGAGTGAATCGAATGTGCCCGTTGACGGGATCATAAGCGACATGATCGACAATTCGGGCAGATATCGACCCCTCGATGAGGCGATGAATTATCTGCAGTTGCTCGTCTACTTCCTTCCGCCGATCATCCGAGTCCAGGTAACCGCGCGCGAGCAGATCGATCAGTCGCGTGTATTCCACGGCGGCATGCGCCTGAGACGCGATGCCGAATCTCGCGATGACATCCTCACGGGCGTCTACGTAGGCAGACATACAGCTCACTCTCTGTGATCGCGGCTCAACAGGGTGGAGTCAGGGGACGGTGATGGCGACGACAGACGCTGATCTCCCGTCGCCATCATCAGTTCATCCGGCCGATTCGTAGCTCGCCAGCGACTCCAGCGCCTGTCGGCCGGGTTCCGAGTTCTCGAGAACACTGATGGCCCCGAGCAGATCGCCGAACCGATCGACGGTGGTCATCTCACGCATGCCGTTCATTGCTACTCCTTTGTTCTGCATTCACCGCAACGTGCGGCGCTCAACACGATATGAGGAGTGATGCGGCAAATCCAATATACAATTCGACGATTGCGGTTATTGGCGCGAACAGCGATAAGGCATTCCGATATGCAAGAATGCCAATGTGCATGATTTGAGGATCACTTTTCTCGCCCCGCTCACTGGAGAGGCAATGGCCCGATCCTGATAAAGGCTGGGAAACGATATCGGCGCGCCGGGGCGCAACAGTGCGCCGGGAGGCGCCTACAACCGACCCGAATTCACGACCGGAGCACGGACTCCAACAGCCCGGGGAACAACTCGTCGAGCTCGGCGCGCCGCAGCGTCAGCATCCGTCGTCTTCCGTTGGGCTCGTTGCGGATGACGCCCGCCTCGCGCAGCACTTTCATGAAGTGAGACTTGGTGGACTTGGGGAGGTTCGGGTCGGTCGCATGGCACTCCGCCATGTCGAGCGGGCCATCGGCGAGCTGACGCGCGATCGCCAGACGCTCGGGGTCGCTGAGCGCGAAGAGCACGTCTGTGAGCTGGATCTCGGATCGCTCGGGGTGCGGGAGTTCGCCAGGCATAGTTCGAGAATAGTTGAACAATCAAGGGATGGCGAGTACGCTCCGATAGTTCGATGATTCTCGAACTCAGACCGCGGGAGCTTTCATGACCATCACCTCACCGATCGACACCTCAGACACGGCGCCCGCGCTTCGCCGCCCCCGCTTCGGCTTCGGACTGGCCGTCGTGACGCAGATCGCCATGATGATGGGCGCAAGCGCTCCGTCTCCCTTCTACCCGGTGCTCGCCGCCGAGATCGGGTTCGACGCGATCGTCATCAGCGGTGTCTTCGCCGTCTACGCAGTCGCCCTGCTGCTCGCACTGCTCACCGCGGGATCGCTGTCCGACCACGTCGGGCGACGCCCGGTCGCCGTCGGCGGGCTTCTCGTCCTTGCCGCGAGCATGGTGCTGTTCTGGCATGCCGATGCGGTCGCCACACTGATGCTCGCCCGCATCCTGCAGGGAGCCGCGAGCGGTGTGCTCATCGCCGCCCTCTCGGCCGCCGCACTCGACCTTGCCCCCGGTGGCCGGTCGAGGGTCGCCGCCCTGTGGAACGCCCTCAGTCCCGGCGTCGGCCTCGCTCTCGGCGCGCTCGTCTCGGGCATCGCGCTCGATGTGACCGGACAGCCGCTGCTCGACGTGTTCGCCCCGCTGACCGTCGTGTACATCGTGCTCGCGGCGCTCTTCCTCCTGGCGCCCGAGACGGCTCCCCTGCGGCCGGGGGCGCTGGCATCGCTGAGCTTCCGGCTGTCGGTGCCCGCCGGCATCCGCGCGGACTTCTGGCGCGGAGCCCCGGCGATCATCGCCGGCTGGGCCACGGGCGGGCTCTTCCTCTCACTCGGCGCGAACATCGTGCGCACCCAGCTCGGCGGTGAGGCGCACGTCTGGCAGGGACTCGCGGTCGCGATGCTGGCCGGCATAGGCGCGATCACCGCCTTCTTCTTCCGAAATCGGCGCCCGCGCACCTCGGTGATCTTCGGAACCGCGGCTCTCGCGGCCGGAACAGGACTGTCGCTGTGGGCTCTCGCGGCCGCCTCGCTCCCCTTCTATCTTGCCGCGACCGCCGTGACGGGCATGGGCTTCGGCACAGCCTTCTCGGGAGTCGTCGCCTCGCTCGCACCGCGCATTCCCCCGACCGACCGCGCCGACACGTTCGCCGTGATCTACCTGCTCGCCTACCTCGCCTTCGGCGTGCCGACGGTCATCGCCGGGATGCTGGTCGGAGTCTTCGGGCTCGGCGCCGTGTGCGTCGGGTACGGAATCGCAGTGATCGTTCTCGCCGTGATCGCGCTGGTGCTTCGGGTGCGTCGGGCGGAGTAGGGGGATCGACCTCTCCGGAGGAGATCTTCCGCTCGGGAGGACGAATGTCGCCGACTCCCCCCTCCGATGAGCGAGATCTCCTCCCGAGCGCGGGAATCCCGGTTCACCGCGACCTACCGCGCCGCGAGCAGCTCCCGAAGTCGCGCGGCCTCACCCTCGGGCATCCCGTACCCGTGTTCGGCAGCCGGATACGCCCCGCCGCGCACCTCGTCGGCATAGGCGGCCACACCCGCGACCGACACGGCGCGCACATCGGCGTAGCGCTTGACGAACTTCGCCGCGGGACCGTCGTAGATGCCGAGCAGGTCGTGGAACACGAGCACCTGGCCGTCGGCATCCGGTCCGGCTCCGATCCCGATCGTCGGAACCTGCAGCAGGGGCGCGAGAGCCGACATGAGCGGCGACGGCACGGCTTCCACCACGATCAGCGAGACTCCGGCCTGCTGCAGAGCGAGAGCGTCGTCGATCACGGCCAGGGCGGCCTCGGCCGTGCGGCCCTGTGCACGGTAGCCCCCGAGCGCGGTGGCGGTCTGCGGCGTGAGCCCGACATGACCCACCACCGGAACGCCGGCGTTCACCAGCGCACGAGCACGATCGACGGTCGTGCCTCCTCGCTCGATCTTGACGAGGTCGACCCCCGCCTCTTTGATGAAGCGCTGCGCCGTGGCGATGGCCTGCTCATCGGAGGCCTCATACGAACCGAACGGCAGGTCGCCCACCAGCAGCGGCCGCGTGAGCCCGCGGCGAACGGCCTTGGTGAGCATGAGCATCTCGTCGGTGGTGACAGGCACCGTGCTGTCGTAGCCGAGCACGGTCATGGCCGCGGAGTCTCCGACGAGCACCATGTCGACGCCGGCCTCGTCGGCGATCTGCGCGCTCGGGAAGTCGTAGGCCGTGACCATGACGATCGGGTCGCCCGCCGCCTTCTTCTTCGCGATGTCGCCGAGGGTGAGACGGGCGGTCGGTGCGGCGTGGGCGCTCATCAGGCGACCCCTCTCATCAGGCGGTTGTCGATCAGTCTCGCGGCCCCCACGCGGGCGGCCACCAGCAGCAGTGCATCACGCTCCACCGCGTCGACGGGCTGCAAAGTTTCGGCATCTCGGAGTTCCAGATACTCGGCATCTATCGACGCCTCCCCGAGCACCGACAGGGCAGCCGAGCGGATGCCGTCGCCGTCGCGCTCCCCCGAGACGAGCACCGCCTCCGCCGCATCGAGCGCGCGGTTCAGCGCCGTCGCCTGCGCGCGAGCATCCGCATCGAGGTAGACGTTGCGCGAGCTCATGGCGAGTCCGTCGGCCTCTCGAACGATCGGACAGGCCACGATGCGCACGTCGAGATCGAGGTCGCGCACGACCCGGCGCACCACGAGCACCTGCTGGGCGTCCTTCTGCCCGAAGTACGCGACGTCCGGCGCGACGATGCCGAACAGCTTCGTGACGACAGTCGCGACGCCGTCGAAGTGGTGCGCGCCGCGGCTCGCGCCGTCGAGCACCTCGGTGATACCCGCGACGTGGATGTTCGTGGCGAAGCCGTCGGGGTAGATCTCGGCGGCGGCAGGCGCGAACAGGATGTCGACGCCCTCCGCCTCCGCGAGCTCGGCATCGCGAGCCTCGTCGCGCGGATACGTGCTCAGGTCTTCATTCGCGCCGAACTGCGTCGGGTTGACGAACAGCGACACGACCACGAGGTCGTTCTCCTCGCGAGCAGCCCGCATGAGCGACAGGTGACCCTCGTGGAATGCACCCATGGTCGGCACGAGCGCGACCGAACGCCCGTCGGTGCGAGCCGCGCGGATCTCGGCGCGCACGTCGGCGATCGTGCGGAGAATCCTCATCCGTGTTCCCCCCTGTGTTCTTCCTCGGCACCGGTGTCGGCGCCGGCAGCGGCGATCGTGCGCGTCGCTGCGGCGAGCGCGTCGAACAGGTCGACGAGGTCGCCGGATGCTGCGCGCTGCCGTGCGACCGTGGCCTCGTCGCCGCGCGCGATCGGTCCGGTGAGTGCCGACGCCGCCCCGGATGCCGTCCAGTTCTCGACCGTCTGTCGCACGAGCGGGGCGAGGTGCGTGCGCTCGACACCGGCATCGCGCGCAAGCCGTTCCGCGGCGTCGAGCACTGTGAGCACGAAGTTCGAGGCGAACGACGCGGCGGCGTGGTACTCGGCTCTGTGTGCGTCGTCGACGCGGAACGGCCTCGCACCGAGCGCCCGCGCCAGCCGCTCGGCGATCTCCCGCGCCTCGGCTGTGCGGCCGTCGACGGCGATGCCGATGCCGCGGAAGACGTCCGGCGTCTCGGAGCCCGTGAACGTCTGCAGCGGATGCATGCTGAAGTCGACGTCGGTGAGCGGAGTGGCCCCTGAGACGTGTCCGACGAGGCGGCTGTGCGGGCGAGCGGCGAAGGCCACGGCGGGAATCGCGGCATCCGGCACGCAGAGCAGCGTGACGTCGGCATCCGGAACCCGATCCTCGCGCCGGAGCGGCCCCGTCACCACGAAACCCGCTGCTCGGAGCGCTCGCGCGAGTACGCCGCCGAGACGGCCGGCGCCGACGATGGCGATGGTCGTTGCGGGGGTGAGATCAGGAGTCGTATGCATGGAGGTTGCGAGCCGGAGCGTGCGGCGCGAATGGGATGAGTATCCGCCCGAAGCGAGGTGTGCGCCAAATCTGAGATCAATGTGCAAACGTCAAGATGGAGCAAATTGGGCAACATGCGGCGATATGACCTGTTGGAGTTGACATACTGCTCCAGAAATCACTCCGCCCCGCGTTCTGTTCGGAGCCATCCCCACTCAGCCGTGGAGGAGACCATCGCCCGACACATGCAGCACTCGGCCAGCGAGGACTCGCCGACGATCGGGGTGCCGGAGTCGGCCGGGGATGACACGGATGCCCGGGTTCCGCTTTACGCTGGAACGCCTGCCCTCTTCCCGGGCACCCTCTGGAGCATCCCCATGTCAGCATCCGCGATCGATGATCGTGCCCGCTATCGGGCGAAACCGTCTGTCCTCGACGCGCTGAGGAGCCCCCGGATACTCACACGCGAGGTTCTCGCGGGGCTCGTCGTCGGCCTGGCGCTGATCCCCGAAGCGATCGCGTTCTCGGTGATCGCGGGCGTCGATCCGAAGGTGGGCCTGTTCTCGTCGTTCATCATGGCAGTGTCGATCGCGTTCCTCGGCGGACGTCCGGCGATGGTGACCGCGGCGACCGGCGCCGTGGCCCTCGTGATCGCACCTGTAGCGCCGACGTACGGGATGGACTACTTCATCGCGACGGTCATTCTTGCGGGAATCTTCCAGGTGATCCTCGGGGTGCTGGGCGTCGCGAAACTGATGCGCTTCATCCCCCGCAGCGTCATGGTCGGCTTCGTCAATGCGCTCGCGATCTTCGTGTTCAGCTCGCAGTTCCCTCAGCTGATCGATGTGCCGTGGCTGGTGTATCCGCTGGTCGCGCTGGGAATCGTCGTGATGATCGTGGTGCCGAAGATCACGAAGATCGTGCCCGCTCCGCTCGTCTCGGTCGTCATCGTGACAGCCGTCGTGCTGACGATGGGCCTCACTGTGCCGACAGTCGGCGATCAGGGCGAGCTGCCCCAGAGCCTGCCCTCGCTGTTCCTGCCCGACATCCCGTGGACGTGGGAGACATTCGGCATCATCGCCCCGTTCGCACTCGGCGTCGCCCTGGTCGGACTCATGGAGTCGCTGCTCACCGCGAAGCTCGTCGACGAGATCACCGATACCCACTCGAACAAGACTCGGGAGTCGTGGGCGCAGGGCGTCGCGAACATGCTGTCCGGCTTCTTCGGCGGCATGGGCGGATGCGCGGTGATCGGCCAGACCATGATCGGCGTGAAGGCCTCGGGCGCCCGCACCCGCATCTCGACATTCTGCGCCGGCATCTTCCTGTTCCTGTTGGTGGTCGTGTTCGGTGACTTCGTCAGCACAATCCCGATGGCAGCCCTCGTCGCCGTGATGGTCATGGTCGCGATCGGCGCGTTCGACTGGCACAGCGTCAAGCCCTCGACGCTCAAGCGGATGCCGAAGAGCGAGACGTTCGTGATGGTGGCGACCGTCGTGCTCGTGCTGCTGACTCACAACCTCGCGGTCGGGGTCGTCGGCGGGGTGCTCGTGGCGTCAGTGCTTTTCGTGCGTAGGGTGGCGCACTTCGTGTCGGTCTCGCGCACTCTCTCGTCTGCCGACGACGCCGTCACCTACACGGTGACCGGCGAGCTGTTCTTCGCCTCGAGCAACGACCTGACGACCCTGTTCTCGTACCCGGAGGATCCCGACCGCGTCCTCATCGACCTCACTGGATCGCACATCTGGGACGCGTCGACGGTCGCGGCTCTGGATGCGATCGAGACGAAGTACACCGCGCTCGGCAAGATAGTCGAGATCATCGGGATGAACGACAGCAGCCAGCGGATGCGGGGAAGGCTCAGCGGCGCGTTCGAGTGAGGCGCGTGCGGACGCCTTGCTGCATCAGACCGCGATCTGTAAAGACTTACTCACACGTCCTGACTACGTGTAAAAATTCGGCTTTTCTTTGCACGTTTATTGAACTGTCTAGGTTTTTTTGCAGATCACCTTCGGATTCGAACGCGCCAGAGGGCCTCCGCAGCGCGCATCTCGACGCCTACTCGTCGGCGACGTTCCACCGTGCGGCACACGACCTTCGCGGTCAGGCTTTCTGTGCCCGATGCTCGGGAGCGCCCGACGCGACGCTGCGCGGGCGAGTTCCGGCCATCTGGGGAGACACCATGACCGAAGAAGCACTCACGTCGCGCGACGGGGCGGCCGCGTACGAGACGACCCGCAAGGAATCCCGCCGCGCACTGATCTCGAGCTTCCTCGGGTCCACGGTCGAGTACTACGACTTCCTCCTCTACGGCGCGGCGGCCGGGCTCGTGTTCCCCGTGCTGTTCTTCCCCGACACGATGGACCCCGCTCTCGGCGCGGCACTGTCATTCGTGATCCTGCTCGCCGGCTATGTCTCACGGCCGATCGGCGGCGTCCTGTTCGGCCACTTCGGCGACCGCATCGGACGCAAGTCGATGCTGTTCATCACGCTCATGATGATGGGCACGGTGTCGGTGTGCATCGGCCTGATGCCGACGTTCGACGCGATCGGCGTCGTGGCTCCGCTGATCCTCGTCGTGCTGAGAATCGTGCAGGGCCTCGCCGTCGGCGGCGAGTGGGCGGGCGCGACGCTCATGGCCGCCGAGCATGTCAAGGAGGGCAGTCGCGGCCTGGCGGCATCCATCGCGGTCACGGGCGGCCCCACGGGTGCCGTGCTGGCGACGTTGGTGCTCGGGCTGTTCGCAGGCCTTCCGGATGAGCAGTTCCTGAGCTGGGGATGGCGCGTGCCCTTCCTCCTCTCCGCGGTGCTCGTCATCATCGGGCTCTACCTGCGCTACCGCGTCACCGAGTCGCCCGACTTCCTCCGCGCGCGAGCGGCCGGAGAGGTGCACACCGGGGTGCCGATCCTCCGAGTGCTGAAGAAGTACCCGCTGTCGGCGCTGTTCGGCATCCTCGCCGCCGCCGGACCGCTCTTCATGCAGGCGCTGCTGGCGATCTGGGTGGTTCCCTATATCGCCGCTCAGGGCGTCGTCCCCCGGCAGGACGCGCTCTACATGCTGACGTTCTCGTCGTTCGTCCACATCTTCGCGATCCCGTTCTTCGCCTGGCTCTCCGACCGCTTCGGACGCCGACCGGTGATGCTCACGGGCGCCGTGATCTCGATCGCACTCGTGTTCCCGATGTTCGCGCTGTTGAACTCCGGGTCGTACTGGCTGATCGCGCTCGCTTTCCTAGTCGGCAACCCGATCATCCAGGCCTCGATGTACGGACCCATCGGTGCGTTCCTGGCTGAGAAGTTCGAGACGCAGGACCGCTACACCGGGGTCTCGCTCACCTTCCAGCTGGGGTCACTCCTGGGCGCGGGCACCGCCCCGCTGATGGCGACCTGGCTCTTCGGCCTCCCGAACGGCGGCGGCACGAACAACATCGCGTGGTACTTCATCGCTCTCATCGTGCTCGCAGGCATCGCCGTGCTCCTTTCGAAGGAGACGATACGAGGCAAGGCCGCCCGCTGAACGCGGGCCCAGGCTCGGGGGCGGGCAGCGTTGCTCGTCCCCGACTCCACGAAAGGAGCAGCATGACCATCCCCGCGGATCTGCCTGAGCTCACCGCCGACGTCGAGAGCTTCGCCGCTCGCCGCGGCTTCGACGACATCGCCGTCACCCTCGGCCTCATCCCGCATGCGGCGGACGGCACGACGATCAGTCTGCGGATGCCGTTGACTGAAGCCCTCGCCCAGGCGAGCGGCATGTTCTCGGCCGCAGCGCTTTTCGGTGCGGCCGATATCACGGGCACATTCCTCGCCATGCAGGCATACGAGGGCAGCGACAGGTTCCCGCTCGCCGTGCAGTCGAACCAGCACTTCCTCTCGAACTCGAAGGCGGAGTACGCGGTCGCGACGGCGAGTGTCGTGCGCGCGGGCGGCAACGTCGCCGTCGTCGAGGTCACGGTCGACGATGCGCACCACAAGCCCCTGATGCGCGCCACCTTCACGTACGCGCTGGCGGCACGGACGATCGGCCGTTGACGCCGCGTCTCGCCAGACGGAACGTCCGCGTGCCCCGCACCTCGTGCCGAGCTTCGATGGGGAGGGGACACTCTGCGTCCCCGTGAACGACGACGAAGGAGTCATCCCATGGCACAGGCGCTCGTATGCATGTCGCATAGCCCTCTTCTCGAGCACACCGACCCGCCCGTCGACGTCAGACAGGCCGTCGAAGCGGCATTCGAGCACGTTCGTCGCTTTGCAGCCGACTTCCAGCCCGACATCCTGGTGAACTTCGGCCCCGATCACTACAACGGGTTCTTCTACGACCTGATGCCGCCGTTCTGCATCGGCTATGAAGCCCACGGCACGGGCGACTACGGCTCGTGGGACGGCCCGATCTCGGTGCCGACCGACCTGGCGCAAGACCTCGCCCAGCATGTGATCAGTCAGGACATCGACGCGGCGATATCCCGACGCATGGAGGTCGATCACGGCGCGGTGCAGCCCGCCGAGATCATCTTCGGCAGGCTCGACGTGGTGCCGATGATCCCGATCTTCGTCAACTCGGTCGCACGGCCGTTCACGAAGATGTCGCGGGTGCGTCGATTCGGTCAGGCCATCGGCGAGTTCTTCCGCGACAGCGACAAGCGCGTGCTGTTCCTCGGCTCGGGCGGGCTCTCGCACGACCCGCCGGTGCCGCAGATCGCCACGGCTACGCCCGAGCAGCGGGCGTTCCTCACCAACGGACGCCACCCCACGCCCGAAGCCCGCGCCGCCCGCCAACAGCGCACGATCGACACCGCCGTGGCCTTCGCGAAGGGTGAGGCCGACATCATGGAGCTCAACCCCGAATGGGACCGGGCCTTCCTCGATGTGGTGCGATCGGGAGACGTCGAGCGCTTCGACGCCTACACGGCGGACGAGATGGATGCCGCCGCCGGACACTCCTCGCACGAGGTGCGCACCTGGGTGGCGGCGTACTCGGCGCTGCGCGCCTGCGGCGAGTACGACGTCACCTACGAGTTCTACAAGCCCATCAGGGAGTACATCGCGGGGTTCGGCGTGACCACGGCGGTGCTGCAGTGACGGCATCCGTCGACTCGGATGTCGTGATCGTCGGCGCAGGGCCAGCGGGCCTCATGCTCGCCAACCTGCTGGGGCTGTACGGATGCTCGGCCACCGTGCTCGAAGCGCGGTCAGACCTGATCGACTTCCCCCGCGGAGTGGGCCTCGACGACGAGTCGTTCCGCACGATCCAGACAGCGGGGCTCGTCGAATCCGTGCGTCCGCACACCAACCCGCACCACATCATGCGACTCGTGACCGGCTCCGGATCCACGATTCTCGTGAACGACCCGAAGACCGACGAGTTCGGATGGGAGCGCAAGCACGGGTTCATCCAGCCGGAGGTGGATCGGGCGCTGTTCGAGGGCCTCGCCCGGTTCGACCACGTGCGCGTGCTCTTCGACCACGAAGTCGTCGATGTCGACGAAGACGGCGAGCGCGTGAGCGCGATCGCGCGAACCCCCGATGGCGATGTCCGCGTCTCGGCCCGCTACCTCGTGGGCTGCGAGGGCGGCAAGTCGCCGACCCGCAAGCGGCTCGGCGTGAGCTTCGACGGAGAGTCGCCGTCGACCAGGTGGCTCGTGGTCGACGTGAACAACGACCCGCTCGGCACTCCGAATGTGTTCCTCGGCGCCGCTCCGAGCCGACCCTACGTCTCGATCGGCCTACCGCACGCGGTACGCCGGTGGGAGTTCATGCTCAAGGCGGGCGAGACGGAGGAACAGGTGACTGACCCGGCTTACGTCGACGCGCTGGTGCGCGATCACGTGCCCGACCCGACCTCGCTCGACATCATCCGTCGCCGCGTCTTCACCCACCATGGCCGCGTCGCGGGTTCCTTCCGCGCCGGGCGGCAGCTCATCGCCGGCGACGCCGCGCACCTCATGCCCGTCTGGCTCGGCCAGGGCTGGAACTCGGGCATCCGTGATGCGACGAACCTGGCGTGGAAGCTCGCCACAGTGCTGCGCGGCCAGGCCGACGACGCGCTGCTCGACACGTTCACGACCGAGCGCAAGGAGCACGCCCAGGCCATGGTCGATCTCTCGCTGACATTCGGCCGGGCGATCAAGATCACGAACCCTCTCGTCGCCGCAGCACGCGACGCCGCTGCATCCGTGCTCAACCTCTTCCCCTCGGTCAAGAGCTACTTCGCCGACATGCGCTTCAAGCCCATGCCTCGCTACAGCCGGGGTGCGCTCGCAGACCCGAACACGATCGCCGTCGGCACGGCATCCGCTACCCTGAC
Organism: uncultured Microbacterium sp.; assembly: GCF_963521645.1. Classification (GTDB taxonomy): domain Bacteria; phylum Actinomycetota; class Actinomycetes; order Actinomycetales; family Microbacteriaceae; genus Microbacterium. The sequence goes on from NZ_CAUQVQ010000042.1 coordinate 20,274, forward strand.
CCGGCGACTCGTGCCGGTACGGACCGCCAACACCAAAGTGTCTCCGGTCGGGGTGCAGTTCCCGCAGCCGCGAGTCAACAGCATGAGTGGTGAGAACCTGCTGCTCGACGACGTGATCGGTCCCTGGTGGGCGGTGATCGTCTGGGGCAACAGCCCTCTCGACGTGCTGCCGGCTTCGGCCATCGCGCGGCTCGAACGGATCGGCGCGACTCTCGTGGCGATCGTGCCCGAGACGCAGCGTTCCTGGGCGGAGAAGACGATGGCCGACGAGGTGCTGGTGCTGGGCGACCACACCGGCCGCATGAAGCAGTGGTTCGATGACCGGCCCACGCCGATGGTGTTCTTGCGGCCTGACCGGTTCGTCGCGGGAGCCTGCCTCACACAGGAGGGACCCGCGACACTCGACGCAATCCTGCGGTCGATGCACGCGCGGATGTGACGCGGTGCCGGGCGCTAGCGCGGCGCGGGTTGCGAGACCCACCTTCTGCCGTGAGACTTACCGCCAGAACACGGGTCTCACCCGGGATGACGGGCCTCGTGGCGTGCGATGAAGATCGTAGGGCTAGTGCTCTTCCGTCGGCTCCGCCTGGAGTCGAAACTCGATGTCGAGGACCTCGTCGGGATCATGGAAGCGAATGGTGCCCGACGCGAAGGAGAGGAAGAAACCGCCCGGTTGGACGTCGAAGTCTCCCTGCCTGGCCTGTTTGAAGTTGAGCTTGACTTCGCTGTCATCTCGGACGAGTCTCCACGTTCCCGTGCCATTGAAATCGTCGTCGGCGTCACGGGCCTGAATCGGGTTGTAGGACGCGTTGGTGACATTGAAGGTGCCGTCCTCACGAATGACGAGGGTCCCGGAATCGTCGCCAATCGCAACCCACTCGCCGACGGGCGATGTGAGCTGCGGGCCCGGCGCGCAGCTCACCAGGCAGAGAGCCGAGGAGAGAGCGAGAGACACGATAGCTACAGATCGACTTCGAACGCGGAGCCGACTCACGGGTGCACCCTCTCTGTCCAGACGATCAGTTGGTGGTGCGTAGACCACTCTCCATTCCTAGCATTTGCATCCGACAGCACTTCGTACGGTCCCGGGATATGCCCACCGCCACTGAGAGGGATGCGAGTGAAGGATTCGATGGAGGTGTCGTTGTTGATCAGATAAGTCACGTCGACGCTCCCATCGAAATGCGGCGGCGGTCGCCTCGGGATTGTTCCAGTAGCCACGTGAGACGTTCGGGCCGCGCACCCAGAGCTCCCCCGAGCCCGCCTCGACGTCGGTCAGGGTGGTGGGGTCGACGACTTTGACCTCGGTGTACGGCATCGGGATGCCGCAGGAGCCGAGCTTCTCGAGTGTCATCGCCGACTCGAGGTAGGTGGAGAACGGCGCGGTCTCGGTCAGCCCCCAGGCCTGCTGCAGACTGACGCCCTTTCGCGCGTACGACTCGATGAGTGCCGGCGGCACCGGTGCCCCGGCGGCGATCGTCGAGCGCAGTGCGCTGAGATCGGCCTCGACGAAGCCGGGCACGCGGCGGATGGCCGCGAGCATCGCCGGCACCACGAACATCGAATTGACCCGGTGGTGCACGAGGTCGGCGAGCGCCTGCGCTGGATCGAAAGCACGACGGATGATGACGATGCCGCCGCGAGCAAGAGTACGCAGAGTAACGGCGTTGAGACCGCCGATATGGAAGAGCGGAGCGATGGCCAGGCTCACATCATCCGCGCGGGTGTCGACGACAGAGTCGACGTTGACCCAGTTCCACCAGATGTTGCCGTGGGTGAGCTCGACCCCCTTCGCCCGGCCGGTGGTACCCGAGGTGTACAGCACCACTGCGAGGTCGTCTTCGGCGCGGGCGACCGGTGGGGTCGTCGGGGTGTGCGCGGTGCGGAAGGCGGCATACGACTGCCAAGGTGTGTTTGCTGCTGCCGCCGGGGCCCCGGGGCTCTCGGGGATCGCCGGGTCGTCGTCGACGAGCAAGGGGCGGCGGATGCCGAGCTCGGGGAGGAACTCGTCGATGATCGTGGCCTGCGCCGGCTCGGCGATCAGCACATCGGGGCGGGCATCGAGCATGATCAGCTGCAGCTCGGGGCCGGCCAGACGGAAGTTGAGCGGAACGTACGCGGCACCGACCCAGGTCGCCGCGAATGAGCCCCGCGTATGCGACACGATCGCCGGGACCGAGGCCGTCGGCCCGAAGAGCGGCGGCGAGGCCCGCGACGACCTCGCGCAGTTCGGCGTAGGTGAGATCGATGTCCTCATAGATGATCGCCGTGTCGTCGCCATGGAATCGTGCGAGCCGCTCGAGCTGCCGCACGGCGCCCACGTCGTTGTCGGTCATCGCGGCCTCTCTCTCGGGACGACGGTGTCTCGGATCACGAGCATGCCCGGGGGCAACGTGTGCGCACATCCCTCGTGCCGCCGTGCGGAACGAGCCGCCTTCTGTCCTCACCCGGATGCGG
>NZ_CAUQVQ010000043.1:0-22039 GCF_963521645.1 uncultured Microbacterium sp.
GGGTCGTGGCCGGGTCGATTTCGCACCCTTCCGCCGCCGCGGGGTCAGTTTCGCACCGGAAGGGCACGTTTCCCGTGTGAAACTGACCCCGCGACGACGGTGCGGTGCGAAAGTGACCCCGCGCGGAAGGTGCGGGAAGGGGCGGGGGCGCCGCGCCGCGGCGCGCTGCGTCAGGCGAGCGCCGCGATGAGCGCCTGGGCAGCGGATGCCGACGACTGCGGGTTCTGTCCTGTGATGAGCAGGCCGTCGACGATCGTGTGGTCGCTCCAGGGATCGGTGACGTCGACATCGGCGCCGAGCTCACGCAGCGAGGTCTCGAGCAGGAACGGGGCGCGATCCGCGAGCCCGCCGATGCGCTCCTCCTCATCGGAGAAGCCGGTGATGCGGCGGCCGGCGACGATCGCCTGGCCGTCTGCATCGCGTGCGGGAAGCAGAGCGGCGAGACCGTGGCAGACCGCGGCCAACGGGCGGCCGTCCGCGACGGTCGCGGAGATGAGCGCGGCCGAATCGGCATCCACGGCGAGATCCTGCATCGGACCGTGACCGCCCGGGTAGTAGACGGCTGCGTAGTCGGCGGCGTCGACGTCGGCGAGCACCAGGGGAGTCGAGAGCCCCGGGATCTGCGCGAGGGCGGCGGCATCGCCGTCGCCGAGGCTCGACGAGTCGGCCACCGGCTCGACACCGCCGGGAGTCGCGAACACGACGTCATGGCCTGCGGCGGTGAGCAGTCGGTAGGGGGCGAGCAGTTCTTCGGCCCAGTAGCCGGTGGGGTGCTCGGTGCCGTCGGTGAGGGTCCAGGTGCGGGCGCCGGTGACGACGAAGAGGACGGATGACATGAGTGCTCCTGAGTGGTCGGACGGCGGATGCCGTGCGGATGCGATCTCCGGGACAACCAGGGCCGAGGAAGGCTGATTCCGATAGATTGCCGATATGAGCGATCGGAATTTCGATGGGCTACGGGATATCGGACTGTGGCGCACCTTTCTCGCGGCGCATCGATCCGGCTCCGTGTCGGCTGCCGTGCGCACGCTGGGGCTCGCGCAGTCCTCCGTGACGACGCAGCTCCAGGCGCTGGAGGCGAGTGTCGGCGAGCCGCTGTTCATGCGTCATGCCCGCGGCATCCGTCCGACCCCGCGGGCTGACGAGCTCGCTGCCCGGCTCTCCGGCCCTCTCGACGCGCTGGCGGATGCTCTCGGCACCCGCCCCGCCGCAGAGTCGCCGTCGGTGCGTGTGGGCGGGGCCGCCGAGTTCCTGGCTCACGTCGCCGCGCCCGCTCTCGCGCCCGCGGTCGCAGACGGGCTGCGGCTCGCAGTGACCACCGGTCTCGCCGACGACCTGCTCGAACAGCTCAGGGTCGGCAGTCTCGACCTGGTGATCTCGGCGGTGCGTCCGAGAGGGCGCACGGTGCCGAGCACGCCGCTCTTCGACGAGGAGTTCGCACTCGTGGCCTCGCCGTCGCTGGGCATCGAGCCATCGCCGGCACTCACCCAGGACGCACTCGTCTCCGCACCGCTGCTGTCCTACGACCGTGACGTGCCGATCCTGCGCAGGTACTGGCGGCACGTCTTCGGCATCCGTCTCGATCGGGAACCGGCCCTCGTCTTCCCGGATCTGCGTGCACTCGCTGCTGCTGCCGTCGCCGGAGCAGGCATCACCGTGCTGCCGACCTATCTGATCGCCGACGAGCTCGCCGACGGGAGGCTCGTCGATCTCCGGCCCACCGAGGACCCGCCCATCAACACCCTGCACCTCGTGCGAAGGCCTGGTCCGATGACCGAGGGGGTCTTGGCCGTCGAGCGAGCGCTGCGCGCCGCGGTCGCCCACCTCTGACCTGCCGACCTCAGCACCGCTGGCGGGCGATCGCTCGTGCGGGGCCAGTTCTGCATCCGAAACGCGCGGTTCCGGTGCGAAATCGACCCCGATGGCGATGCTGCCCCGCGCGCATGGTCGAGCACGCCCCAGGTCGCTCGTGCGGGGTCAGTTCTGCATCCGAAACCCGCGGTTCCGGTGCGAAATCGACCCCGCGACCCGCCCCGCGACCCCGGGCGCCCGGGACGCCGCGACCCCGCGACCCCGCGTCAGCGGGTGAGCCAGCGGCGCAGCGAACGCGTGACGAACGGCAGCACCCAGTAGGTCATGATCGGCGTCAGCACGGCGGTCGTGGCGAGCACGCGCAGCCAGATCGGCAGCTCGTTCCAGCCCGGCACGGGGCTCAGCGCATACGTGAAGGCGAGGTTGAGGGGGAAGAATCCGAGCCAGATCGACACGGCCTGCTTCCACCGCGGGGGAGTGCTGACCATCGCGACGGTCGTCGTCGAGCCGTCGGCCCGGGGGAGCGTGATGGTGTCGGTGGTCGGCTCGTCGAACCACCCCTCGATGCCGGTGCGACGGTGCACGCGCTCGCTGCGCACGAACTGGTCGCCGGTCGACTTCCACCACTCGCGCTCGCCCGACTGCTCCCAGGCGATGAGCGACTTCTCGTCGGAGAAGCGGTAGAGCATGTGCCAGATGTGCGAGTCCTCGCCGTCGCGCACCCATCCCGACCCGAGGAAGCCCGGATACCGATGAGCGAGATTCACGCCGGTCTGCACCCACGCGGTGGCGGCGGCCACGTGCTCGGGGTCGACCTCGCGGCGGATGGAGACGGTGATGGGTTCGCTGGACATGGTGGGGTCCTCGGAGAGAGCGGTCAACCCGGGTCGCGGGCGCCTCGACGGTGGGGGATGCGCCGGGGTGCGGGCGCATCAACGATTGTATTTCGGATGCTGGGGGTTGGTGCCGGGTTGATGCCCTTCGAATAGCGCACCTTGCAGATTCCGGCGGCTGATTCTTGCCAAGTGCGCGATTCGAACGAAACTCGAGGGCGAGAATAGGACCCATGAGCACGCGCAGTGAAGCCGTCCTGGTCGATGTCGTCCGCACCCCCGTCGGTCGCGGCAAGCCGGGGGGAGCGCTCGCGGGCGTGCACCCGGTCGACCTGGCGGCCGGCGCGCTCGCCGCGATCCTCGAACGCAACGGTCTGGAATCGCGGCAGATCGACGACGTGCTCCTCGGCTGTGTGAGCCAGGTAGGCGATCAGTCGTCGAACATCGCCCGTCAGGCCGTGCTCGCGGCCGGCTTCGACGAGACGATCCCCGCCACGACCATCGACCGTCAGTGCGGGTCGAGCCAGCAGGCGGTGCACTTCGCCGCGCAGGGGATCATCGCCGGAGCGTACGATGCGGTCCTCGTCGGCGGTGTCGAGTCGATGAGCCGCGTACCCCTCGGTTCGTCGGCCGCGGGAGGCAGTCCGATGTCGCCCCGCCTGCGCGAGCGCTACCCCGAAGGCCTCGTGAACCAGGGCGTCTCGGCCGAACTCATCGCCCAACGCTGGGGCCTCGACCGAGACATGCTCGACGCATACGCCGCCGAGTCGCATCGCCGCGCGACGGATGCCTGGGCCGGCGGTTTCTTCGACCGGACGATCATCCCGATCGCGGAGGCACCGGATGCCGTGCGTGATGAGACCGTCCGCGCCGGCACGACGGCCGAGGGGCTCGCGGGGCTGAACCCGGCGTTCCGCACCGACGCGCTCGCCGCGCGGTTCCCCGAGGTCGAGTGGAGGATCACCCCGGGCAACTCGTCGCCACTCACCGACGGGGCATCCGCCGCCCTGCTGATGAGCGCCGAGCGGGCCGAACAGCTGGGCCTCACCGCTCGCGCGAGGTTCCACGCCTTCACGGTGGTCGGAGACGACCCCCTGATGATGCTCACCGGGCCGATCCCCGCCACGCGGCGCATCCTCGAGCGTACCGGGCTCACGATCGATGACCTCGACGCCTACGAGGTCAACGAGGCGTTCGCTTCCGTGCCGCTCGCGTGGGCCGCCGAGCTCGGAGCGGATGCCGCCAAGCTCAACCCCCGCGGAGGAGCGATCGCTCTCGGGCACGCTCTCGGCTCATCGGGCACGCGCCTGCTCGGAACCCTCATCGACCACCTCGAGGCCGTCGGCGGCCGATTCGGTCTGCAGACCATGTGCGAGGGCGGCGGCATGGCGAACGCCACGATCATCGAGCGCCTCTAGCCGGTTCCTTCCCCTCCCGCTTCGAATCGCGTACTTTGCAGAAATCCCGGCCCCAGAACTGCAAAGTGCGCGATTCGAAGCGCCCCGGGTCAGACTCCGAGAGCCGAGGCCACACGGCGCACCAGGTCCTCTGGTCGACGCAGCAGCGGCGCTGCGACCTCGATGACGGTCCAGCCCGCCGCGCGGAGGCGTGCCAGCCGCTCCACATCCGCCGCCCACCGCTCCCCATGCAGCATGCCGAGATACTCGATGACCACACGGGCCTCGCGGTAGACCATGTCGACGCATCCGAGGAATCGCCCGTCCTCGCCGTAGAGATCGACGTTGAGCTCCGGTTCCGGCAGCCCGCCGGCGACGAGGATGCAGCGTACGCGCGTCTCACGTGGCGACCATGAGTCCTCGCGGACGAGTTCGAGCGCATCCCTGAGCCGTGCTGCTCCGCGACGCCGTCCCGCGTCGAGCATGGTCTGCAGATCCTTCCGGGTCGCCAGTGGTGCGCGGCCGGGTGTCGGCCGGCCCCGTCCTTCGCGCCACACCCGGCACATGTGATCACCGAGAGCGACGATGTCGAACAGGGGAAGTCCGCCGAGCGACGCCCAGGTCGCGGCGGGAGAGGTGACGCGCAGGCCGTCGTGCACCGTGACCTCCGTCATGCTCGACAGCGTCCGGTGGCCGACCATGCCGCGGGCGCGGGGGAAGGGCGTGTGACCGGATGCGCTGACATGCAGATCGAGGTCGCCGTACGTCGCGATCTCGTCATCATCGGTGAACTCGAGCGGCAGCGGAGCGCCCCAGACGGACGCGGCCGTCTGATGACTGAAGAAGTGGCCGGTGTGCAGTCGTGGGGCGTATACCCGCGCACGATGAACCCGCGCTCGGCGCTGCCGTTCATACGGATCCTCGACGTGGTCGAACGTCGGCACCGTCCCGGCCGGAGTCCGCACGCCGAAGAACGGTGCGTCGAGGTCCGTGCCGCGCAGGCGATTGCGGCTGACTCCGTGCAGACGGGCGATATGCACCGAGAAGCCGGTATCGCGGAGGTGCTCAGGGAGGTTCTCTCGTGACGTCATGGCCGACACGGTGGCATGCAGCGGCCCTCGCCGGATGCCGTTGTCCACAGCTCCCACGGCTTCGAATCGCGCACCTTGCAGAAATGGAGGGCTGGAAACTGCAAAGTAAGCGATTCGAAGGCCGGGGCCGACAGAGAAGACCCCCGCCGACCCGATTCGGCGGGGGTCTGTTCGGGAGCAGAGGCTCACCGTGTGCACGGATGACGTGACTACCCGATCCGGTCTGAGTCTGTGTCCGTGCACCTGCAGTTGTAGTCGGCGAACATGACCACGCGGTGAACGCGGCGAGAACTCCTCACGCTCGACCACCGTCACGTGGAAGCGCTTGCGACTTTCGTCCAGTGACGCAGCCTGGACCCCCGACTTTTCGCCAGGACACTCCTGCAAGCGCTTGCAGTATGGCGCAGCACCCTGCTAGCTTCACTCGCAAGCCTTCGGACACGTCGTCGTGTCCGCCCGCACCCAGGGAGCACCACTTGTTCAAGTCGGCCCGGTCGAAGACGACCGCCTCACGTCCGCTCGCCTTCCTCGCCGCTGCGGGGCTCATCGTCTCGGGCTTCGCCGCAGCGGGCACGCTCAGCGCCGCACCGGCATCCGCCGCCGATCGCACCGTGGCCCTGGTCGGCTCGCTGCAGTCCGAGCTCGGCTGTGCGGCCGACTGGGCGCCCGACTGCGCCGAGACCGAGCTCCAGCCCACGGGCGCCGAGGGCATCTACTCCGCCGAGTTCGAGGTCCCCGCGGGCACCTGGCAGTACAAGGTCGCGGTGAACGACGGCTGGGACGAGGCGTACGGGCTCGACGGGGGAGCCGACGACATCCCCCTCACGGTCGCCGGCCCCACGACCCTGCGCTTCACGTTCGACGACGCCCTCAAGCGGGTGGGTCTCGAAGCGACCGATCTTCGCGGCGGCTACACGGCCGACGACGACGCGCTGGTCGAGAGCCCGGCTCGTCAGGCAGGAGCCGGTGAGCAGTTCTACTTCGTGATGACGGATCGGTTCGCGAACGGCGACACCGCCAACGACGCGGGCGGCCTCGAGGGAGACAGGCTCACCACGGGCTTCGACCCCACCGACAAGGGCTTCTACCAGGGCGGCGACATCGCCGGCATCCGGAACAACCTCGACTACATCGAGGGCCTGGGCACATCGGCGATCTGGCTGACGCCGAGCTTCGCCAACAAGCCGGTGCAGGGAGAGGGCGCGAACGCCTCGGCCGGGTATCACGGCTACTGGATCACCGACTTCACGCGCATCGATCCGCACCTCGGCACCAATGAAGAGCTGCAGGCGCTGATCGCCGACGCCCACGACCGCGGCATCAAGGTGTACTTCGACATCATCACGAACCACACCGCCGACGTGATCGACTACGCGGAGGGCCAGTACTCGTACATCGATCAGGCCACCAGCCCCTACACGGATGCCGCGGGCACGGCGTTCGATCCGGCCGACCACGCGGGCACCGACGGCTTCCCCGAGCTCGACCCCGCGACGAGCTTCCCCTACACCCCCGTGGTCGCCGACAGCGAGGCCGACGTGAAGGTGCCCGCCTGGCTCAACGACCCGACACTGTACCACAACCGCGGGGACTCGACCTGGTCGGGGGAGTCGGTCACCTACGGCGACTTCAGCGGTCTCGACGACCTCATGACCGAGCACCCGACGGTCGTCAACGGCTTCGTCGACGTCTACGAGCAGTGGGTCGATCTCGGGATCGACGGCTTCCGCATCGACACGGTCAAGCATGTGAACTTCGAGTTCTGGGAGAAGTGGACCGCCGACGTCCTCGACTACGCCCACGAGCAGGGCAACGACGACTTCTTCATGTTCGGCGAGGTCTACGATGCCGATCCGGTGAAGCTCGCGCCCTACGTACGCGACACCGACATGAACTCGATCCTCGACTTCACCTTCCAGTCCTCCGCGGTCAGCTACGCGTCGGGCAACTCCGCCAAGGGGCTGCAGTCGCTGTTCGCCGGCGACGACCGCTACACGACCCCGGATTCCTCGGCCACGGCGCTTCCCACCTTCCTCGGCAACCACGACATGGGAAGGGTCGGGTCGTTCCTGCAATCGACGGATGCTCCGCTGCAGCGGGACGAGCTGGCGCACGAGCTCATGTTCCTCACGCGCGGCCAGCCCGTCGTCTACTACGGCGACGAGCAGGGCTTCACCGGCCCGGGTGGCGACAAGGATGCTCGCCAGTCGCTGTTCGCCACTCAGGTGGGCGAGTACGCCGACCAGAACCTCATCACGGGAGAGCGGGCCGGCTCGGTCGACCGCTACGCGACCGACGTCGAGCTGTACCAGCACATCGCCGCGCTGTCGGCTCTGCGTGAGGCCCACCCCGCACTCGGCGAGGGTGCCCAGATCGAGCGCTATGCGGCATCCGGCGCAGGCGTGTACGCGTTCTCCAGGGTGGACGCCGACGACAAGGTCGAGTACCTCGTCGCGGTCAACAACGCCGCGACCGCGCAGACGGTCGACCTCGCCACGCTGACCGCCGCCGCCTCGTACGAGGTGCTCTACGGCGACGCGGCGCCGCTCACGACGGATGCCGGCAGCGCCGCCTCGATCACCGTGCCGGCGCTGTCGGCCGTGGTCTGGAAGGCCGACACGACCGTCACGGCGCCGTCCGAGGCGGCATCCGTCGACGTGACCGTCCCCGCGGCCGGAGCTGGCGTGACCGGACAGTCCGCCGTGCAGGCCGACATCGCCGATCAGTGGGCGCAGACCAGCTTCGCCTGGCGCGTCGTCGGCTCCGACGAGTGGCAGGCCCTGGGCACCGCGGAGGACACCGATCCGCGCGTCTTCCACGACATCCGCGATCTCGCCAACGGCACGCTGATCGAGTACCGCGCCGTCACGACGGATGCCGCGGGCAACCACGCGGCGGCCTCGACCTACGCTTCGGTCGGCAACGCCGTGACGCTCGAACTCGGCGAGGAGCCCGAGTCGCCCATCGACATGGTGACGGTGCCCGGCAGCCTCAACTCCGAGCTGGGGTGCGCGGGCGACTGGGACCCGGCCTGCGAGAAGGCGAAGCTGACGCTGCGCGCCGACGGCGTGTGGGCGGGGACCTTCGATCTGCCGGCCGGCGACTACGAGTACAAGGCGGCGATCAACGGCAGCTGGGCCATCAACTACGGGACGAACGGCGTGCCCGACGGCGCGAACGTCACGCTCACGCACTCGGGTGGGCCGATCACCTTCTACTTCGACCCGCGCACGAACATCGTGCAGTCCACGGCCGATGGCCCCATCGTCACTCTGCCGGGTTCGCTGCAGGACGAGCTCGGGTGTGCAGCCGACTGGTCGCCCGACTGCCTCGGCACGCTCATGGCCGACGGCGATCGAGACGGCGTCTACGAGTTCTCGACCGCTGATCTGCCGACCGGCGCGTACGAGCTCAAGGTCGCGCACGGTCTGAGCTGGGACGAGAACTACGGCGCCGACGGCGTGCCGGGCGGCGCGAACATCTCGTTCACCGCCACCGAGGGCACGGTCACCTCGTTCCGCTACACGCTCGCGACGCACGTGCTCGAGGTCACGAGCGCCGACCCGCAGCTCCCCGGCACCGGAGAGCAGCGCGCGCAGTGGGTCGATGCCGAGACGATCGCATGGCCGGCGACCCTCGGGTCCGTCGACAGGGCGGCCTATCAGCTGTACTCCTCCGCCGATGCGTCGCTCGCCGTGGCCGACGGCGAGGTCACGGGAGCGGAGCCGATCGCGCTCGACGTGGTCGAGGGCGGCCTGAGCGATGAGCAGCTCGCCCGGTTCCCGGCGCTCGAGGGCTACCTCGCCCTGCGTGTGACCGACGCGGACGCGGCGGCGCTGGTGCGCACGCAGCTCGCGGTGGCTCAGCGCGATGAGACCGGTGCGCTCACGGCGTTCACGGGCGTGCAGATCGCGGGAGTGCTCGACGACCTCTATGCCGCAGCGCTCGACGACGTCGAGCTCGGTGTGACCTTCTCGGGCAAGAAGCCGACGTTCCGGCTGTGGGCGCCGACCGCGCAGAGCGCGACGCTGCTCACGTGGGACGAGGGCGCCGAGGGCGACCCCACGCGCCATGAGGCTGCGTGGGACGCGGCATCCGGCGTCTGGTCGGTGCAGGGCAAGAAAGACCTCAAGGGCGACGAGTACCTCTGGGAGGTCGTCGTCTACGCTCCCACCACCCAGGCGATCGAGACGAACCGGGTCACCGACCCGTACTCGACGGCCCTCACGCCGAACTCGCAGCGCTCGGTCGCGATCGACCTCGACGACAAGGCCTGGCAGCCGAAGCAGTGGCAGAAGGCCGAGGCGCCCGTCGTCGAGCGCGCGGTCGACCGTGCGATCTACGAGCTGCACATCCGGGACTTCTCGATCACCGATGAGAGCGTCCCCGAGGCCGAGCGCGGCACCTACCTCGCGTTCACTCGCGACAGTGCGGGCACGCAACAGCTGCGGCAGCTCGCGGATGCCGGCATCAACACCGTGCACCTGCTGCCGTCTTTCGACATCGCGTCGATCGAAGAGGACAGGGCGGCACAGGCGGTGCCCGACTGCGACCTCGCGTCGTTCGGTCCGGCCGACGCCGCGCAGCAGGCGTGCATCCAGGCCGTCGCGGATGCCGACGCATTCAACTGGGGGTACGACCCGTACCACTTCTCGACTCCCGAGGGCTCGTACGCGGTCGATGCCGACGGCGGCGCGCGGGTGAGCGAGTTCCGATCGATGGTGGGCGCGCTCCACGACATGGACCTGCAGGTCGTGCTCGATCAGGTGTTCAACCACACCGCGGCATCCGGTCAGGCCGACAAGTCGGTGCTCGACCAGGTGGTTCCCGGCTACTACCACCGGCTCAACGCGGCGGGAGGCGTCGAGACCTCGACGTGCTGCCAGAACGTCGCGACCGAGCACCTCGCCGCGCAGAAGCTCATGGTCGACTCGATCGTGACGTGGGCCCGGGACTACAAGGTCGACGGCTTCCGTTTCGACCTCATGGGTCACCACTCGACGGCGAACATGACGGCGGTCCGTGACGCGCTCGACGCGTTGACGCTCGAGAAGGACGGCGTCGACGGCTCGGCGATCCTCCTGTACGGCGAGGGCTGGAACTTCGGAGAGGTGGCCGACAACGCCCTGTTCGAGCAGGCCACGCAGGGGCAGCTCGGCGGCACCGGCATCGGCACCTTCAACGACCGGCTGCGCGATGCCGTGCACGGCGGCAGCCCCGTCGACTCCTCGACCACCTTCCGCCAGGGCTTCGGCACCGGTCTCGGGACCGATCCGAACGGCGACCCGATCAACGGCACGACGGAGCAGGCGCTCGCCGACCTCGGGCACGAGACCGACCTCGTCAAGCTCGGGCTCGCGGGCAACCTGCGCGACTTCTCGTTCACGACGAGCGACGGCGCGGTGACGCCAGGAGAGGGCATCGACTATCGCGGTTCGGCGGCAGGGTATGCCGACCAGCCGGACGAGGTGATCAACTACGTCGACGCGCACGACAACGAGACGCTCTACGACCTCTCGGTGCTCAAGCTGCCGGTGGACACGCCGATGGCCGATCGCGTGCGCATGAACACGCTGTCGCTCGCGACCGTGACGCTCTCGCAGTCGCCTTCGTTCTGGCATGCGGGCACCGAGCTGCTGCGCTCGAAGTCACTCGACCGCAACAGCTACAACGCGGGCGACTGGTTCAACCGCATCGACTGGACGGGACAGGAGTCCACGTTCGGCTCCGGGCTCCCGACCGCGGCCGACAACGAGGAGAAGTGGCCGATCATGGCACCGCTGCTCGCCGACCCCGCACTCAAGCCGGCCGCGGCCGACATGGCGGCGGCCGAGGCATCCGCGCTCGATCTGCTGCGGGTGCGCGAGGAGGTCGACCTGCTGCGTCTGGGCTCTGCCGAGCTGATCCAGCAGAAGGTCAGCTTCCCGAACGGGGGTGCGGCGGCGGCACCGGGAGTGATCCTGATGCAGATCGACGACCTGGTGGGCGCGGATGCCGACGCGGATCTCGACGGAGCGCTCGTCGCGTTCAACTCCTCGCCGTCGCCGGTCACGCAGACGGTGGCGGGTCTGGCCGGGCGCTCGTTCGCGCTGACTCCGGCCCAGGCGAACGGAGCCGATGCGGTGGTCAGGACCACGACGTGGGACGCGGCGACCGGCACCGTGACGATCCCCGCCCGCTCGGTGGCCGTGCTCGTCGACGACCAGGTGCAGCCGATCGACACGACGCTGCGGGCGTCTACCGACGTGCTCGTCAAGGCAGGAAGGTCGGCCACCGTGAAGGTGCAGGTCTCGGCGGCCGACGGCAGCGATCCCGTGGGCGAGGTGGTGGTGCGGGACCGCGGTGTGGTCGTCGCCACTGTGCCGATCACGCCCGAGCACGACGGTCGCGTCACGGTCTCCGTGCCGAAGCTCGGCCGCGGGCTGCACCTGCTCACGGTGAGCTTCGAGGGGACCGAGCCCTGGCAGGACTCGCGGATGCGGCTGCCTTTGCCCGTGATCGTGCACTGACGCGATGACGCGCGGATGCCGGGGTGCGCGCCCCGGCATCCGCGTGTCCGTGCCCCCGGGGAGGCCGGCAGTGCGTCCGACGGCCCGATCAGCCGGCGCGCGTGTCGATGAACGCCCATCCGTAGGCGCCCAGCTCGCGACGGGCGGCAGTCGAGCCGGTGAGCAGGTCGGTGCCCGGCACGTCGACCGCGAACGGATCCGCGCTGTGGTTGATCACCGTGAGGATGCCGCCGCGGCGCGCGATCTCGACGTGTTCGGGCAGCCCCTCGATCTCGGGCGCCACACCGGCCTCGGCGGCGAGCCAGCGCAGGACCGCGCGCATCCCGTCGTCATCGGGGATGGTCGCGAGATAGTAGCCGTGGCCTTCGCCGAAGCTCTTGCGCGTGAACGCCGCCCGCCCCTGGGTGCGGCCGTCGGTGAAGGAACCGAGCACCTCGGCATCCTGCACGAGGAGCTCCTCGGCGAAGTACTGCCCGACGATGCGGCCGGCCGGCCCGTCGAGTGGCGCCTCCGACTGGCCGGGTCCGTCGGGCACGGCATGGCTCGCGACCTCGCCCGCCGAGTCGGCCGACCGCACGGACTCGGGCGGCACGAGTGCGCCGAAGTCCTCCAGGGCGACTCCGAGCACGTCGCGCAGCGCGACGAGGAAACCGCCATCGCGGAACGCGTCGTCCTGATCGACGACGTCACTGAAGGCCGAGACGAAGAGGCGGCCGCCCTGCTCGACGTAGGCCGCGAGGTTCGCGGCGCCCTCGTCGCCGAGCAGATACTGCTGCGGCGCGATCACGAGCGAGTAGGCGCTCAGGTCGCTCGTCGTGTTCACGATGTCGACCACGAGGTTCTGCCGGTGCAGAGCCGCGTGCCAGCGGTGCGACAGCGTGAGATAGTCGAGCACGATCGGGTGGTCGCGTCCGTCGAGCGCCCACCAGTTCTCCCAGTCGAACACCAGGGCGATCCGCGCCCCGGACGAGACGTCGGGGAGGTCGGGCAGCTGCCGGAGTCGGTCGCCGAGGTCGACGACCTCCCGCCACGTGCGGGTGTCGAGACCTGCCTGCGGCACCATCGCGGAGTGGAACTTCTCGCTGCCGCGGCGCGACTGGCGCCACTGGAAGAACATGATGGCGTCTGCGCCGCGGCCGACCGCCTGCGCGGTGATCGCGGCCATCTGGCCCGGAGCCTTGGGGGCGTTCGTCGGCCGCCAGTTCAGGGCGTTGGTCGACTGCTCGGTGAGCAGCCACGGCACACCGGGCTTGAGGCCGCGCATCAGCTCACGGGCGAACGCCGCCCCGCGGAACGACTCGGGGTCGTTGGGGTCGGGGTAGTTGTCGTCGCTGATCACATCGACCTCGGCCGCCCACTTCCAGTAGTCGGCCGGGGGGAACGCACCCATGAAGTTCGTCGTGATCGGCTGGGTCGCTCCGGCGGCGCGGATGATGTCGCGCTCCATGACGTAGAGCTCGAGAAGCGTGTCGGAGGTGAACCGCTTGAAGTCGAGCACGCTCGTCGGATTGATGCTGTACGGGGCCTTGCGCGGCGGCACGATCTGCTCGAACGCCGTGTAGCGCTGCGACCAGAAGTCGGTGCCCCACGCGTGATTCAGCGCATCGATCGTGGAGTACTTCCGCTCCAGCCACGCGCGGAAGTGGTCGCGCGCCGCATCGGAGTAGTCGTAGTGCAGATGGCATCCGTATTCGTTGTTGACGTGCCAGAGCGCCACAGCGGGATGCTGTGCGTAGCGTTCCGCGAGAGCGGTGACGAGCTCGGATGCCAGGCGTCTGTAGACCGGTGACGAGGGCGCGAACGCCTGTCGACTGCCCGGCCAGAAGGTGGTGCCGTCGGCATCCTGAGGGAGCATCTCGGGATACGCGGTCGTCGCCCACGGCGGAGGGGAGGCGGTCGCGGTCGCGAGGTCGACGCGGATGCCGCCCTCGTGCAGCAGCTCGATGATCTCGTCGAGCC
Source organism: uncultured Microbacterium sp. (assembly GCF_963521645.1). Lineage (GTDB taxonomy): Bacteria > Actinomycetota > Actinomycetes > Actinomycetales > Microbacteriaceae > Microbacterium. Next base: position 13,602 of record NZ_CAUQVQ010000043.1, read on the forward strand.
ACTCCCAGTCGAACTCGCCCTCGGCGGGTTGGATGCGCGACCACGAGAAGATGCCGAGGCTCACCATCGTCACGCCGGCCTCGCGCATGAGCCGCACGTCGTCGGGCCACACCTCTCGTGGCCACTGCTCGGGGTTGTAGTCGGCGCCGTAGTGCATGCCACCCACCCTATCGGGAAGCGTTTTCCCTGGTGGGCCGCCCCGCCCCCCCCCGCCTTCGAATCGCGCACCTTGCAGAATCGGCACCGCCGAAACTGCAAAGTGCGCGATTCGAAAGTAAAAGGACGTCCTAGTAAATCCCCGGATGCCGAAGTACCATCGTCATAGTGCCAACGACGGCGCGAAGGGACATCGCACAATGACTCGTACCATTCCCCACTTCATAGGCGGAAAGCACGTCACCCCCGAGGACGGACGCTTCGCCGACGTGTTCGATCCGAGCACGGGTTCCGTGCAGGCGCGGGTGCCGCTCGCCTCCACCGCAGAGGTCGCCGAGGCGATCGCGACCGCCGAGGCCGCGCAGGTCGAGTGGGCGGCGACCAATCCGCAGAAACGCGCGCGGGTGCTGTTGCGGTTCCTCGACCTCGTGCAGCGCGAGATGACGGAACTCGCCGAGCTGCTGGCGAGCGAGCATGGCAAGACGGTCGACGATGCGAAGGGCGACATCCAGCGCGGCCTCGAGGTCATCGAGTTCTCCGCGGGTGCCCCGCACCTGCTCAAGGGCGAGTACTCGACCGGCGCCGGCGCGGGCATCGACGTGTACTCGATGCGGCAGCCTCTCGGTGTCGTCGCCGCGATCACCCCGTTCAACTTCCCCGCCATGATCCCGCTGTGGAAGGCGGGCCCCGCGCTCGCGGCGGGCAACGCTGTCGTGCTCAAGCCCAGCGAGCGCGACCCCTCGGTGCCTGTGCGCATCGCCGAGCTGTTCCTCGAGGCGGGGCTGCCCGCGGGCGTGCTCAACGTCGTGCACGGCGACAAGGAGGCGGTCGACGCCCTGCTGACCGACGACCGCATCCGGGCGGTCGGCTTCGTCGGATCGACGCCGATCGCCGAGTACATCTACTCGACGGCGGCGGCGCACGGCAAACGCGCGCAGTGCTTCGGCGGCGCCAAGAACCACATGATCGTGATGCCCGACGCCGACCTCGACCAGGCCGTCGATGCGCTGATCGGCTCGGGCTACGGCTCGGCGGGCGAGCGCTGCATGGCGATCTCGGTCGCGGTTCCGGTCGGCCAGGAGACGGCGGATGCTCTGGCCGCCAAGCTCACCGAGCGCGTCGCGCAGCTCCGGGTCGGCCCTTCGCTCGCGGCCGAGGTCGACTACGGGCCGCTCGTGACCCGAGCCGCGGTCGACCGCGTCGAGGGCTATATCCAGCAGGGGGTCGACGAGGGTGCGACCCTCCTCGCCGACGGTCGCGGGTTCACGGTGCCGGGGCACGAGCAGGGCTTCTACCTCGGGCCGACGCTGTTCGATCACGTCACGACCGACATGGCGATCTACCGCGAGGAGATCTTCGGACCCGTGCTCGTGATCGCCCGCGCCGCCGACTACGAAGAGGCTCTGCGCATGGCCTCCGAGCACGAGTACGGCAACGGTGTGGCGATCTTCACCCGCGACGGCGACGCCGCACGAGACTTCGCCGCCCGGGTCGAGGTCGGCATGGTCGGCGTGAACGTGCCGATCCCGGTGCCGATCGCGTACTACACGTTCGGCGGCTGGAAGCGCAGCGGGTTCGGCGACCTCAACCAGCACGGCGCCGATGCCTTCCGCTTCTACACGAAGACCAAGACCGTCACGAGCCGCTGGCCCTCTGCCGGCATCCGCGACGGCGCGAGCTTCGTGATCCCCACCATGCACTGACGATTCTTGTTCGTCGAGCGCGGCCGGCGAGGCCCCCGAGACGAGACGCACGACCCCAGGAGATGACATGACCATGACGACCGTCACCACCACCGCCGAAGAACGCGAGGCCATCCTCGACGCCGTCCGCGAGTTCTCCGACTCCGAGCTCGCCCCGTTCGCCGCCGAGCGCGACGAGAAGCACATCTTCCCCCGCGAGTCCCTCGGCAAGGCGGGGGAGCTCGGCCTGGGCGGCATCTATGCGCGAGAGGAGTTCGGCGGCACCGGGCTGAGCCGCTCCGACACCGTCGCGATCTTCGAAGAGCTCGCCAAGGGCGACCCGGCGGTCGCCGCGTACATCTCGATCCACAACATGGTGGTCTGGATGATCGACACCTACGGCGACGATGCGCAGCGCGGCCGGTGGCTGCCCGCGCTCACCGCGATGCAGGAGTTCGGCGGCTACTGCCTCACCGAACCGGGAGCCGGATCGGACGCTGCGAACATCGCCACGAGCGCGGTGCGCGACGGCGACGACTACCTGCTCACGGGCGTCAAGCAGTTCATCTCGGGAGCGGGTGAGGCTGCGGTCTACGTCGTGATGGCGCGGACGGGCGAGCCGGGGGCCCGAGGCATCAGTGCGTTCCTGGTGCCCGGCGACGCCGAGGGCCTGAGCTTCGGCGCGCCGGAGAAGAAGATGGGCTGGCACGCGCAGCCCACGCGTCAGGTGATCCTCGACGGCGTGCGCATCCCGGCATCCGACATGCTCGGCGATGAGGGCCGGGGCTTCGCGATCGCGATGTCGGCGCTCAACGGCGGCCGCCTCAACATCGCGGCGTGCTCGCTCGGAGGTGCGCAGTGGGCGCTCGACCGTGCCGTGCAGTACGTGCACGAGCGGGTGGCGTTCGGTGAGCCGCTGGCCGAGAAGCAGTCGATCCTGTTCGCGATCGCCGACATGCGCACCGATCTTCAGGCCGCGCGGCTCATGGTGCGCGACGGCGCGCTCGCGGTCGACGACCAGGCTCCGGATGCGACGATGCGGTGCGCGATGGCCAAGAGGTTCGCGACGGATGCCGGATTCGACGTCGCCAACCGGGCGCTGCAGCTGCACGGCGGATACGGCTACCTGCAGGACTACGGCATCGAGCGGGTCGTGCGGGATCTGCGCGTGCATCAGATCCTCGAGGGCACCAACGAGATCATGCGCCTGATCGTCGGGCGAGAGATGCTCCGACCTGCGGGCTCGGCGTCGATGCGGAGCGCGTCATGACCGCGGCGACGGCGATGCGGATCGCCTTCCTCGGACTCGGACACATGGGTCTGCCGATGGCGAAGAACCTCGTCGCCGAGGGGCACGAGGTGCACGGCTTCGACCTCGTGCCGGCGGCGGTCGACGCGGCGCGGGAGGCCGGCATCCCGGTCGCGACCAGTGGGGCGGATGCCGTTCGCGAGGCCGACGTGGTCATCACCATGTTCCCGGCCGGGCGCCACGTCATCGAGGCCTACCGCACCGAGCTGCTCGAGGCCGCGCGACCGGGCACCCTGTTCATCGAGTCGTCGACGATCGCGGTCGACGAGGCCAGGGCGGCTCACGCTCTGGCGCTCGCGGCGGGGCATCGCAACATCGACGCCCCCGTCTCGGGCGGTGTCGTCGGAGCGGAGAACGGCACGCTCGCCTTCATGGTCGGCGGATCGGACGAGGACTACGCCGCCGCGCTGCCGCTGCTCGAGGTCATGGGGAAGCGCATCGTGCACTGCGGCGGCCCGGGGCTCGGGCAGGCTGCGAAGGTCTGCAACAACATGGTGCTCGCGGTGTCGCAGATCGCCGTGGCCGAGGCGTTCGTGCTCGGCGAGCGTCTCGGGCTCGAACACCAGGCGCTGTTCGACGTCGTGTCGCAGGCATCCGGCCAGTGCTGGGCGATCACGACGAACTGCCCCGTGCCCGGTCCGGTTCCCACGAGCCCCGCGAACCGCGACTACCGGCCCGGATTCGCCGGTGCCCTGATGGCCAAGGACCTCGGCCTCGCGCTGCAGGCGATCGAGCAGACCGACACCGATGCCCGCATGGGCCGGCTCGCACAGCAGCTCTACGCCGCGTTCGCCGCGGGCGACGGCGCCGGCCGGGACTTCTCCGGCATCATCACCGACATCCGCGACGGCCGGGTATGAGCCCCGGGCGTCGAGCGACCACGGCGGAGCCGAACGAGACGACAAGTGGCGATCACGCTCCGGTCCTGTTCCCGGGACCCCGCACAGATGCATGGTGAGATCACGGATGCAGGCCGGCTCGGCCCGATCGGGCATGCGCGTGTGATCTGAGCATGCATATGACGAGCCTGAGAACACGCGCGCGGCCGGATGATGCCGAGCCCGGCGCGACATACTGAGATGACCACGACGGAAAGGCCTTCACGATGACCGAATACGAGACGATCCTGGTCGAGCAGCGCGGACGCGTCGGATGGATCACCCTGAACCGCCCCGAGGCTCTGAACGCTCTGAACAGCCGTCTCGCCGAGGAGGTCACCGCCGCAGCCGTGGCGTTCGACCTCGATGACGGTGTGGGCGCGATCGTCGTCACCGGGTCGGAGAAGGCGTTCGCCGCGGGTGCCGACATCAAGGAGATGGAGGGCATGTCGGCCGCGGAGATGATCGAGACCGATCACTTCGGCGTCTGGCACGAGTTCGCCGCCGTGCGGACCCCCGTCATCGCCGCCGTCTCGGGGTTCGCACTCGGGGGAGGATGCGAGCTCGCCATGATGTGCGACATCATCCTGGCGGCCGACACGGCCAAGTTCGGCCAGCCCGAGATCAATCTCGGTGTCATCCCGGGCATGGGCGGCACGCAGCGTCTGATCCGCGCGGTGGGCTACTACAAGGCGGCGGAGCTCGTGCTCACGGGCCGGTTCATGGGCGCCGACGAGGCGGAGCGCGCGGGCCTGGTCTCGCGCGTGGTTCCGGCATCCGACCTCCTCGCCGAGGCCACGACCATGGCCGAGACGATCGCGTCGAAGTCGCTGCCCTCGGTGGTCGCGGCGAAGGCCGCGCTCGACGCGGCGATGGAGACCACGCTCGCCGAGGGTCTCGCGCATGAGAAGAAGGCGTTCGCCGAGCTGTTCGACACGGAAGATCAGAAGGAAGGCATGTCGGCCTTCCGGGAGAAGCGTGCGCCCGACTTCCAGCACCGTTGACCGGCGCGGCCGGGCGCAGCGGGGGTCAACGACAGGCGGCCTGACCGCGGCGTTCGAGCACGGCCTGCAGGCCCCGTCCGCTCACGTGGGCCGTGTATGCCCGTGCGCCGCTGCCTCTGCCTCTGCGGCCAGCTGGTCGTTGCGCTGCTCGATCAGACGACGCATGTACTCGCGAAGCACGAGCCGGTCGACCAGCCTCCCTATCGGGCCGAACGGCGAGCGGAAACGGATAGTGTCGCGCATCAGCGTGCCCCGCGGGTGGTCCTCGAACACGTGCTCGTGCCAGAACGTGCCGAAGGGCCCCGAGATCTGCCGGTCACGGAATCCGCGCGGCGGATCGACGTCGAACACGACGGAACGCAGTCGGAACGGGATGCCGAAGTGCCGCGCCCGCCAGGTTACGGTCGACCCTTCGCTGAAGACGCCGCCAGCCGGGGCCTCGACCATCGTCTCGCCGTACCGCGCCATCGACCTCAGATGCAGCCCGGGGTCGAGCGCCACGGAGAAGACCGTGCTCCGCGGGGCGGCGATCACGCGCTCGAGCACGAACTCGGACACGTCAGAGCGCGTCCGGCTGCGGCTTCGGATCGCTGAAGTCGCCGGCCGCCTTGCGCATGCGGGCGACGATCGCGACGAGCTCGGTCGCGTCCTCCTTGCTGACTCCCGGCTCGGCGAAGACATCGGCGTTGAGGGCGGAGGTGGCGCGCTCGACGAGTTCGCGGCCGGTGTCGGTCAGGGCGAGCAGCGCGGCGCGGCCGTCGTGCGGGTGCGGCTCGCGCACGATCAGTCCGTCGCGCACGAGGCGCTCAGCCGTGCTCGTGACGGTCGTGGCGTGCACCTGGAGCCGGGCGACGACGCTCGACAGCGGCAGGCGTCCGGAGCGGCTGAACGCCAGCAGGCGCAGCATCTCGTAGCGGGCGAAGCTCAGGGCGAACGGCTTGAGCGCGGCATCCACCCTGGCGAGCAGCAGTTGCTGCGCACGCATCACCGAGGTCACGACGGTCATGCCGTCGGCGGCGTCCGTCCACCCGTGCGCGAGCCATTGCCGCTTCGCCTCGGCGAGCGGATCGACGGGCAGCGGACGCGGTCGGTTCACGGTTCTACGGTAGGCCATCGGATCGAGACCGCCGTGATGTGCGTTCCGAGAGGCACGGTGATTCCCAGTCGCGCATCACGTGAGACTCAGTATCAAGGGACTAGAATCGACGCAGTCGTGAGGAGCAATCGATGAAGATCTTCGTCCTGGTCAAAGAGGTGCCCGACACCTATGGCGATCGCAAACTGAACCTCGAGACCGGCCTGGCCGAGCGCGGTGCCGGTGACGTGGTGCTCGACGAGATCACCGAGCGTGCACTCGAGGTGGCTCTGAGTCATGCCGACAAGAACGAGGGCACCGAAGTGGTCGCCGTCACGATGGCCCCCGCGGGCTCCACGGCCTCGGTGCGCCGCGCGCTCGCGATCGGTGCCGGATCGGCCGTGCACATCGCCGACGAGCAGCTCGCTGGCGCCGACCTGGGCCTCACGGCCGAGACTCTGGCCGCGGCGATCCGTCGCGGCGAGCCCGACCTCGTGATCACCGGCAACCTGTCGACCGACGGCTCGGGCGGAGTGATGGCAGCCATGCTCGCGGAGCATCTGGGCTGGGCGCACGCCACGGCGTTGACGACCGTCGAGATCACGGCGGACGGCATCACGGGAACCAGGGGCGCGGATGCCGGAGCGCAGTCGATCTCGGCGTCCCTGCCCGCGGTCATCTCGATCACGGAAGCGCTGCCTGACGCCCGCTTCCCGAACTTCAAGGGCATCATGGCGGCGAAGAAGAAGCCGCTCGATGTGCTCACCCTCGACGACCTCGGCGTCTCGGCCGACCCGGCGGCGGCCCCGCGCACCATCATGACCTCGGTCGCGGAGAAGCCGCCGCGCGCAGCCGGCGTGAAGATCGTCGACGACGGCGATGCCGCCGACAAGCTCGTCGAGTACCTCGTGCAGAACAGGCTGGTGTGACATGACCTCTCCCGAGAACCCCATCCTCGTGCTGGTCGACCTCGACCCGGCCGGCAACCCCGCGAGCAGCACCGCGGCCCTGATCGGCGCCGCGGCGACCGTGGGCACCCCGGTCGCCGTGGTCGTCGGCGGATCCGCCGAGGCCGCGCAGCAGGTCGCCGCCGCAGGAGCCGCCGTCGTGCTGACGGCCGACGCCGACGACACGATCCTCACGGTGCCGATCGTCGATGCACTGCATGCAGCCGTCGAACAGGTGCGGCCGGATGCCGTGCTGATCTCGAACTCGATCTCCGGGCGCGATGTCGCCGGTCGTCTCGCCGTGCGCGCCCGCCTGGCGCTGGCGGTCGACGCGGTCGGCGTCTCACGCGACGACGAGGGCGTTGTCGCCCACCACTCCGTCTACGGCGGGGCGTATCTCGTCGACGCGGCCCCCACGTACGGGCCCCCGATCATCACGGTGCGTCAGGGCGCGGTCGAGGCGCGCGCAGAGGCGGTCGCCTCGCCCGCCGTCGAGGCGCTGAACGTGACCGCATCCGGTGCGGCGGCGGCCACTGTCGGAGCCGTGGAAGCCGTGGAGACCACGTCGTCCCGACCCGAGCTGCGCGGTGCCACGCGGGTCGTCTCGGGCGGTCGCGGCCTCGCGTCGAAGGAGAAGTTCGTGCTCGTCGAAGAGCTGGCCGACGCCCTGGGCGCAGCCGTCGGTGCGTCGCGCGCCGCGGTGGATGCCGGGTACATCCCGCAATCGCACCAGGTCGGTCAGACCGGCGTCTCGGTTTCGCCGCAGCTGTACGTCGCCCTGGGCATCTCGGGAGCGATCCAGCACCGCGCCGGCATGCAGACGGCCAAGAACATCGTCGCGATCAACAAGGACGGCGAGGCGCCGATCTTCGACGTCGCGGACTTCGGCATCGTCGGCGACCTCTTCACGATCGTCCCGCAGGTGATCGCGGGCCTCGAGGCGCGGAAGAAGTAGTCATGGCGACCCGGATGCTCCGGCGCGGGCTGCCGCGCGTACCCGGCGGTGAACCGTGGCCTCCCGCGTCGTCTCCGGACGTCGAGCAGGCAGGGGAGCGCGTTTCGTCTCGGTCGACTTCGTCGTCCTCGCTCAACGACCGGGAGGTTGCGTCGTCTCCGGTCGTTGAGCGAGCAGCGGAGCAGCGAGACGAAACGCGCCACGATGCGGGGGCGGTGTCCGTTCGACGCGGTCTCCCGCGGGTCGTCGGCGGTGAGCCGTGGCCTCCGGCGGGTACGGTCGCGGCGCTGTCCGCAGCGGAGCGCGTTTCGTCTCGGTCGACTTCGTCGTCCTCGCTCGACGACCGGGAGGTTGTGTCGTCTCCGGTCGGTGAGCGAGCAGCGGAGCGCGTTTCGTCTCGGTCGACTTCGTCGTCCTCGCTCAACGACCGGG
>NZ_CAUQVQ010000044.1:0-21425 GCF_963521645.1 uncultured Microbacterium sp.
GGTCGGATGCCGTCAGCCGGCCAGCACCCGCGCGTCGCGCTGCGCGATGATGCTCAGCTCCGCCGCCGCGAAGGCGTGCTCCTGAGACATCGCATGATTCGTGCGGTCGATGCAGTCGCGGATGAGCTGACCGAAGAACGGGTAGCCCGTCGCGCCTGTGGCATCGAACCGGAACTGCCCGTCCTGGTTCACGAGCAGCACCTGGTTGCCGCCGTTGTCGGTCGTGATGTCGGTGTACTTGCGCAGCTCGATGTAGCCGTCCGTGCCGAGCAGCAGCGTGCGACCGTCTCCGAAGACGTCGAGCCCCGCAGGGGTGAACCAGTCCACCCGCACGTACCCGGTCGCGCCGTTGTCGAGCACCACGTGCGCGTCTCCGAAGTCCTGCAGGCCCGGAGTGTCGGGATGCGCGTAGTTGGCGACCGTCGAGCTGACGATCTCTCCGGCCGTCGCGCGCGTGTAGTGGAGCATCTGCTCGAAGTTGTGGCTGCCGATGTCGCAGATGATGCCGCCGTACTGCGCGGGATCGTAGAACCAGTCGGGCCGCCCTTCGCCGATGCGATGCGGCCCGAACGAGGCGACCTGGAGCACGCGCCCGATCGCGCCCTGATCGATCAGCTGCCCTGCCAGGATCGCCGCCTCCGAGTGGACGCGCTCACCGTAGTACACCGCGAACGTGCGGCCGGTGCGAGCCACGGCGGCGCGCGCAGCGGCGAGATCGTCCATCGTGGTGATCGCGGGCTTGTCGGCGAAGAAGTCCTTGCCCGCGTCGAGCACACGCACCCCGAGAGGCGCCCGCTGGTTGGCGATCGACGCGCTCGCCACGAGCCGCACATCGGGGTCGTCGAGCACGGCCCGTTCACTGCCGGCCGCGCGCGCCTGCGGGAACCGCTCGATGAACGCCGCGACCTTCGCGGGGTCCGGGTCGTGCACGAGCGCGAGCGTGGCTCCGGCCTCGATCAGCTGCTCGACCATCCCGAAGATGTGTCCGTGATCGAGCCCGACGGCGGCGAACACGAACTCTCCCGGGCCGACCACCGGCTCGGGGAGCGGATCGAAGGTGTAGGTGCGGGTCATCGGTCGTTCTCCTCGTCGCTCACGTCGTAGGGGCGGAGGCGCCCGCACATGCCGAACCGGCGCTCGCCCGGCGACGGCACGGCCTGATGCACGCGGGCGTCGGCCAGATGCCCCAGCGACCCGGATGCGACCGCCTCGGCGAGCGCGAGCGACTGCCGAGCCTGCGCGAGCGGTCCTTCGGCGATGAGCTCTCCCCAGGCGACCGCACGTTCGCGCACGAGCGCCCCGGCCGCCGCACGGAAGGCGTCGAGAGCGGAGGGATCGCCGACCGCGACGGCGTCGCGCAGCCGCTCGAACCCCGACACGGCGAGATCGCGACGCGCGGAGGCGCGGTCGGCACGGCGGTCGTCGTCTCCCAGCGACGCAGCTGCGGCATAGGCTGCGGGATCGCCCACGACCTCCGGGGGGAAGGTCATCACCGCATCACCGGCTTCGGGCAGTCCCGCGTTGCTCATCAGCACCACGACCCGCAGATCGCCGTGGTTCACCGCGCGATGGACGGTTCCGGGAGTGAACCACACGACCGAGCCCGCGGCGAGCGGAGTCTCACGAAAGCCGTCGGCGTCGATCGTCTGGAGCGCGCCGGTTCCCGAGACGACGACATACGCCTCGGTGGACACGAGATGCATGTGGGGGCTGCCGCCGCAGATCCCGTCGGGCGCAGGATCCCCATACACGTGGAGCGACGACAGCGAGGTGCCGCCGGGGAAGGACGACGCGCTCATGATGCCGCCTCGAGCACCGAGGCGGTCTTCTCGAAGAAGTGGGGAGCGTTCGCGACGAGCTGCCCTGCTCGGTAGTACGGGTCCGATGCGGTGATCGGCAGCGGCACGAACCGCCGCTCGAAGCCCGCTTCGTAGATCGCGGTCACGACCTCGACCGCAGCGCGGCCGTCGTCGCCGTCGGCGACGGGCTGTCTGCCGTCGCGGATCGCTCCGAGCACGTCGCCGATCTGACCCTCGTGACCCAGGTGCGGGAGAGGTGTGCGTGCGGCGACGAGCTCCTCGATCCGCGACACCGTCTCTGCGTCGCCGCCCTCCTCGGGGAATCCGTCGACGCGCGATCGCTCGGCGATCACCGAGAACGGCTGCGACACTCGCGCGTTCGCCCCCTGGATCACGATCGCATGCTCCTGCCCGTGGTGCACGACGGAGCTGGTGAGCTGCGCGAGCCCGCGGTCGTAACGCAGGATCGCGACCGAGAGGTCCTCGACCTCGGCGTTGTCGTGCTGGGCGTTCGCGAGCATGGCCGTGACCTCGCTCGGGCTGCCGAGCAGCCACAGCAGCAGGTCGATGTGGTGGATGGCGTGATTGAGCGTGCAGCCGCCGCCCTCCTTCTCCCACGTCCCCCGCCACCAGAGGTCGTAGTAGGGCAGGCCTCGCCACCACGCCGAATCGACGCGCACGTGCGAGATCGCGCCGAGCAGACCCGAGTCGACGATGTCCTTCAGCGTCGCCATGTCATCGCGGAAGCGGTTCTGCGCGACGACCGACAGCATCCTGCCCGAGCGCTGCTGAGCGGCCAGCATCGCGTCGCACTCCTCGAGCGACGGTGCCATCGGCTTCTCGACCAGCACGTGGACACCCGCGTCGAGGGCGGCGATCGCCAGCGCAGCGTGCGTCGACGGCGGCGTCGCGATGCTCACGAGGTCGACGAGACCCGACGCGATCATCGCGAGCGGATCGTCGAACGCCGTGACGCGGACGAGATCGAACGCCCGCGCCTTGTCCTCCGCCTTGCCCGGGACCACGTCGGCCAGTGCCGTGATCTCGCACTCCTCCTCGAATGCGAGGTACCCGCCGATGTGCGCATCGGCGATCCCCCCGGTCCCGATGATGCCGATCCTGAGCATCCTGTGTCTCCTCACTGAGATTTACTACGTATTACTAAGACGTAGTAGATACTATCGAGACACACACCCGTGACGTCAACCCCGAAAGGACGGATGCGATGGACAGACGCCCGACGAGTCATGACGTCGCGCATCGCGCCGGGGTGTCGCAATCGACCGTGTCGTTCGTCTTCACCGGGCGGCCGGGCATCTCCGAGGCCACCCGCGAGAAAGTGCTGCGGGCGGCGGCCGAGCTCAGCTATCGCCCGAATCTCGCCGCCCGATCCATGCGGACGCAGCGCACCGGCCGCCTCGCGGTCGTGGTGCCGATCGCGACGATGAACCCCCTGACCCTGCTGTCGGGCGCGATCGCCGCCGCTCGCGAAGAGGGCTACGTGGTCGAGGTCGTGAGCCTGCCCGAGGATCCCGCAGGCCTCGACGAGCGCCTCAGCGAGGTCGTGGGGTCGGGCCAGTACGAAGGCGTCCTCGCCTTCACACCGCTCCCCGCCATCGACAGCACCGGGGGTCCGGTGGTCCTCTCCGTCGGCGAGTTCGACGACGCCATGCACATGACGGGTGCTTTCACCGACTCGCGCCCCCTCGCCCAGATGATCGAGCGGCTCGCAGCGCAGGGGCATCGTCGCTTCATCCATCTGGCCGGCGCGGAGGACTTCCCCTCCGCGCGAGCGCGCCGCGAGGCCTACCTCGCCACGGTCGAACGACTCGGACTCGAGTCGCTCGGAGTGACCGAGGGCGATTGGAGCGGAACGGCCGGCGAAGCCGCGATCGACGCCCTGCCCCAGGATGCGCCCCCGCTCGCGGTGATCGCCGCGAACGACCTGATCGCCACCGGCGCGATCCGGGCGGCGACACGACGAGGATGGAAACTGCCCGACCAGGTGGCCGTCACCGGATGGGACGATCATCATCAGAGCGCCTTCCTCGTGCCGTCGCTGACGAGTGTGGCGCAGGATCGGGAGCGCCTCGGCGCCTACTCGATGCACCGGCTCATCGCGGCGGTGCGAGGCGGAGAGCAGCCCGTGCGCCCCGACGACCTGCTCACCGTCGTGTGGCGCGAGTCGACCATGTCTCCCGTCGACACCAGGACAGCAGAGACACCATGACAGCAGTGACACCATGACCGCGGAGGCACGAATGAAGATCCTGATCCCGAACACCATCGACCTGCCGGTCACCGCCGACGTCGAGGCGGTCGTCTACGACATCGACGCCGAGATACCCGACGAGCACCGCGACGCCGAGGTGCTCGTCGTCTGGCACAACTCCTCGTCGTGGCTGCAGGAGGCCGCGCGCACCCTGCCCGAGCTTCGACTCGTGCAGGCTCTCGCCTCAGGCGCCGACGCCGTGCTGAACGCGGGCTTCCCCGAAGAGGTGCGCATCTGCTCCGGTCGATCGCTGCACGACGGGCCCGTCGCCGAGCACGCCCTCGCGCTGATCCTCGGCGCGGTGCGCCGCCTCGACCGTCTGCGCGACGCGCAGCTCGAGCATCGGTGGGACGACGACTTCAACGAGGTGCAGAGCGCCCCCGAGTCGCGGGGCTCCTACACGCTCGACGCAGCGCGCGTCACGATCTGGGGGTTCGGGTCGATCGCGTCGACCCTCGCTCCCCTCCTCACCGCGCTCGGCGCCGAGGTGCAGGGCATCGCGCGCTCGACGGGGACCCGATCGGGCTACCCCGTGCACGCGGACGCCGATGCGGCGACGGTCCTCTCCGAGACCGACGTGCTCGTCTCGATCCTCCCCGCGACCGATGCGACGGCCGGTCTGTTCGACTCGACCGTCTTCGACGCGATGAGAGCCGGGAGCGTCTTCGTGAACGTCGGCCGAGGGACCACCGTCGACGAGGGCGCGCTGATCGCGGCACTCGAGTCGGGCCGGCTGCGCGCGGCGGCGATCGACGTCACCCGGACCGAGCCGCTGCCGGCATCCGATCCGCTGTGGGAGGCGCCGAACCTGCTGATCACACCGCACGTCGCCGGCAATCGACCGGCGGGGGCCGCGCGCCTGATCGATGCCAACGTCGCACGGCTGGCCGCCGGCGACGACCTCGTGAATCAGGTACGCCCCTAGGGTCTGGACACCTGCGCGCGACCGGCGCATGCTGAGCGCATGACCGCCTTCCAGACCACGCATGCGTTCACCGGGTTCAGCGTCGACGACATCGATGCCGCCCGCTCCTTCTACGGCGACACTCTCGGCATGGACGTCACGACCAACGCCATGGGCTTCCTCGACATCAGCCTGCACGACGGCGGCTCGATCCTGGTGTACGCGAAACCGACTCACGAGCCCGCGAGCTTCACGATCCTCAACTTCCCGGTGGACGACATCGACGCCGCCGTCGACGACCTCAACGGGCGCGGCGTCGTGACCAAGATCTACGACGACGCCGAGTTCCCCACCGATGAGAAGGGCATCCTGCGCGGCGGACCGGACCGGGGCCCCGACATCGCGTGGTTCCGCGACCCCGCGGGCAACGTGCTCGCGGTCATGGCCGGCTGAACGGGGCGGACGGCCCGCGGAACGGATGTCCCTGCACGACACCCTCGTACACGACGTGGGGCTCGTGCGGAGACATCGGTCCCGTGGGAGACCGCGTCAGGCGAGCAGGCTGTCGAACATCGCGTTCATGGCCGGATCGACGCGCTGCAGCTCGGGGTGCGCATCGTGCCAGTCGATGATCTCCCGCGCGGCCGTGTGCAGCGGCATCACGGGGCCGAAGTCGGGCACGATCCGGCGGATCTTGGTGTTGTCGAAGACCACCGAGTGCGCCATGTCGCCTCTCAACTGGCCCCCGCGCTCGGGGGCGGCAGCCTCGATGGCCGCGCTCGTGGCGTACCGGATCCGGGGCTCCGCCCCTGCGGCTCGTCCGAGGATCGAGTAGATCTCGTTCCAGGTGTAGACGAAGTCGCTCGTGATCTGGAAGGTGTCTCCGTAGGCGAGCGGGTGGCCCAGCAGGCCGACGAAACCGACGGCGAAGTCGGTGGAGTGCGTGAGCGTCCACAGCGACGTGCCGTCACCGTGCACGATGATCTCCTCACCGCGGCGGATGCGGTCGATCGCCGTCCATCCGCCGAACGCGGGAATCGTCCACTTGTCGTAGGTGTGCGAGGGGCGCAGCACGGTCACGGGGAAACCGCGATCGCGATACGCGGCCGTGAGCAGGTCTTCGCAGGCGATCTTGTCGCGCGAGTACTGCCAGTACGGGTTGCGCAGCGGCGTGGACTCGGTGATCGGCAGGCGCGCGACGGGCTTCTGATACGCGGATGCGGAGCTGATGAAGACGTACTGGCCCGTGCGCCCGTCGAAGCGGTCGATGTCACGCTGCACCTGCTCGGGCGTGAACGCGATCATGTCGGCGACCACGTCGAACTCGCGGCCGGCGAGCGCCGCGTCGACGGCCGCAGCATCCGACACGTCAGCCGTGAGAACCTCGACGCCCTCCGCCGGCGCGCGCCGCGACTGCCCTCGATTCAGGAGTGTGACCTCCATGCCCCGAGAGGCGGCGAGCGCACTCGCCGCAGAGGAGATGATCCCCGTTCCACCGATGAACAACACCGTCGTCGCAGTCATGTGATCGACTCTATCGATCCGTCGCACGACGGGCCCCGCGTCCTCGTCTCCGCGCGCCCCTTCCTCCGCGGCTCGGCCGGCTAGGCGAGGTTGCCGAAGAGCGAACGCACGGCCCGTTCGGTCGCGTCCGCGTCGCCTGCACGCATCGACAGGGCGACCTCCCGGGCGCCCCACGGCCGCGTGCGGCTCGAGCCGTCGGCGACGATCTCCGACGATCGCAGCGCGCACTGCACGAGGATCGTGGTCTCCACGAGGTGCATCGCCTGCCGGGGGTGGTCGATGAGGTCGGACACGGCGGAGAGGAACGCGACGACCGCGCGGTCGCGGTCTGCGGTGGTGGCCGCCGCGTCGATCTCCTCGACGGTCGCCACGAGACGGTCGAGCACGCTCTGCGCGGCCGACGGCAGCACCGCCCTGAGCGCTATGCCGACGAGCATCCCCGCATAGCCGATGGCCGCACGGGCCTTGGCGCCCGCGAAGTCGGCGACCTTGGTATACCGGGCCGGGGTCACCTCGACGAGGCCGATGTCGCGAAGCCGGATGATCGCTTCGCGGATCGGGTTCAGCGACATGTGCAGCTCGTCGGCGAAGCGGCCGGTGTTCAGTCTCTCGCCCGGCCCGTACTCACCGCTGAGTATGCCGGCCAGGATGTGTTCGAATGCCAGCTCGGGAAGCGGGAGCGAGCCGCGATGAATCCGCTGGTGCGCGCGGGGGCCCGCAGGGGCGATGGTCATCGATACTCCTCGGTTCAGTTCCGGAGGCCCCGTTCATCGAGGCCCCCACTGAACAGACGCGCCGCCGCCCGAACTATGACGCGATACCGGAGGAAATGTCAGACGACTGCCGCCCCGGTGCTCGCCGCGAACTCGTCCAGGGCCGCGATGACGTCGGCGGGGAGCATGACCTGGCTCGCGGCGACCGCATCGTCGATCTGTGCGGTGCGGGAAGCGCCGATGATCGCCGTGGTCACCACGGGATCGCGCAGCACCCAGGCGATCGCGAGCTGCGGGATCGAGAGTCCGGCGTCTTTCGCCACACGGTCGATGCCGCGGATGCGCTCGAGGTAGCTGTCGGTGAGCGCGGACCCGTTGAGGAAGTGGCTGTTGGCCGCGCGCGAGTCGGCGGGCACGTCACCGTCGATGTACTTGGCCGTCAGAAGGCCCTGCGCGAGCGGGGAGAACACGGCACTGCCCACCTCGAGTTCTCGCAGGGCCGGGAACAGCTCGGCCTCGGGCGTCCGGTCGAACAGCGAGTAGCGGGGCTGGTGGAGCAGCAGCTTCACTCCCTGGTCTGCCAGCAGCTCGTAGGCCTGACGCGCGAGGTCGGCGGGGTAGTTCGAGATCCCGACATACAGCGCCTTGCCGCTGCGGACGATGTCGGCGAGCGCCGTCGTGGTCTCCTCCAGCGGCGTCTCGGGATCGGGACGGTGGGAGTAGAACACGTCGACGTAGTCGGTGTTCATGCGCCGCAGGCTCTGTTCGAGCGAGCGCGTGAGGTACTTGCGCGATCCTCCGTCGCCGAACGGCCCCGGCCACATGTCGTAGCCGGCCTTCGTCGTCACGAACAGCTCATCGCGGTAGCGGGCCAGTCCGCTGTCGAGCACCGCGCCGAACGTCGACTCCGCGGATCCGTAGGGCGGGCCGTAGTTGTTCGCGAGGTCGATGTGCACGACACCCCGGTCGAACGCGTGCAGCACGATCTCGCGCTGGGTGTCGAACGTGCGATCGCGGCCGAAGTTCTGCCACAGCCCCAGCGAGACCTTGGGGAGCTGCACGCCGCTGGCGCCTGCACGCTGGAACGGCACATCGGTGTAGCGGGTGGGCGCGGCCTCGTAGGGGCTCGTCAGGCGGGGATCATCAGCGGCGATGGGCATGAGGGACGCTCCTGTGCGAGGGGGGTGGGCCTTCAGGATAGCGCTTGCCGGGAGGCGCGGTCGTGGAGGCTTCCCCCGACCGCTCAGCTCGCGGCGCGGTCGTTCCCCGTCGTCTCGGTCGCGACGGCCTCGCCATCGCGGTCTGCGTTCCGTCTGATCTCGCGACCGCGTTCGACGTCCTCCTGCTCCTTCGCCGCCGCCTTGTCGCTCTTGCGCGTGTCGCGCGGCGGCAGCTGGATGTCCTTCTCCGCCGCGATGCCCGCCTGCAGCTGGCGACCGCGCTCGAGCTCGACGTCGAACTCTGCGCCGAACAGCAGCGCGAGATTGGCGATCCACAGCCAGAGCAGGAAGATGATGATGCCGGCGAGCGAGCCGTAGGTGCGGTCGTAGTTCGAGAAGTTGCCGATGTAGAACCCGAATGCGGCGGTCGCGAGGGCCAGCACGATGATCGCCAGCAGCGCCCCCATGCTGATCCACCGGAACTTCGGCTGCTTCGCGTTCGGGGTGGCGTAGTAGAGGATCGCGACGACGAGCACGACGATGAACACGAGCAGGGGCCACTTGGCGATCGACCAGATCGTCTGCGGCACATCGCCGAGGCCGAGCGCGTCACCGATGGCCTTCGTGACCGACCCGGAGACCACCAGGAGGATCGACGCGAGCACGAGCAGCACGATCGTGACGACGGTGACGAGCAGCTGAGTCGGCTTGAGCTTCCAGAACGGCCGCCCCTCCTCGATCTCGTAGATCCGGTTCATCGCACGGCTGAACGCTCCCACGTATCCCGACGCAGACCAGATCGCCAACAGGACGCCGGAGACGAGCGCGAATCCGGCCGCAGGTGAACTCGCCATCTGCTCGATCGGCCCACGGATCGTGTCGACCGTCTCGCCGGGCGCGACCTGCTCGATGATCTCCAGCACCGCATCGCTCGCGGCCCTCCCCTGACCGACGACTCCCAGCAGGGAGAAGATCGCGATGAGCGCGGGGAACAGCGACAGCACCGCGTAGTACGTCAGCGAGGCGGCGATGTCCGTGCACTGGTCAGACGAGAACTCTCTGATCGTCTTCCGCAGCACGTACTTCCACGACCTCCTGTGCAGATCGTCCGGCGAGTCGGGCTTGTCCGCCGCCTCCGGATCCGGCGCGTGGCTCGGGGCGGAGGGGTCGGTTTCTCTATGGTGTGACATCTGCGCTCCTCTCGCGGTGCGGTCGGACCGACCGGCGCCTCCCGTTGTAGAACGCTCGACGGCGGCGGCCACGACCCTTGCCTCGACTCGATCAAGGGTGTATCGGCACGCGGCGAGGCCGCTGTCAAGGTGGCCTTCGAAGTCCGACGGGCCGGGTAGCGTGGCGCAGGGTCGACGATCGTCGCATCCGCGCCCCGCTGCCGGCGGG
The DNA here is from genome assembly GCF_963521645.1 of uncultured Microbacterium sp. Classification (GTDB taxonomy): domain Bacteria; phylum Actinomycetota; class Actinomycetes; order Actinomycetales; family Microbacteriaceae; genus Microbacterium. The sequence continues at coordinate 9,771 of NZ_CAUQVQ010000044.1, forward strand.
ATACGAGAAGAGGTCCAGGATGGGCGGAACCCCACGGTCGGTGCACCCCGACACGTCGAACTCCATCACCGTGACAGGCGCGCGCGTGCACAACCTGCGCGATGTCGACGTCGCGATACCCCGGGACTCCCTCGTCGCCTTCACCGGCGTCTCGGGTTCGGGCAAGAGCTCCCTCGCATTCGGCACCCTGTATGCCGAAGCCCAGCGCCGATACTTCGAGTCGGTGGCGCCGTACGCCCGACGACTGATGAGCCAGGTCGACATCCCCGACGTCGACTCCATCGAGGGCCTGCCTCCCGCGGTCGCCCTCCCCCAGCAGCGCACGGCAGGCAGTGCCCGCTCCACGGTCGGCAGCGCCACGTCGATCGGCAACGTCGTGCGCATGCTGTTCTCGCGCGTCGGAACGTACCCGCCGGGCGCCGACCTCCTGTATGCGGAGGACTTCTCCGCCAACACCGTGCAGGGCGCGTGCCCCCGGTGCCACGGGATCGGGCAGGTGTACGACGTGCCCCTGCACCTCATGGTGCCCGACGAGTCGTTGACGATCCGCGACCGCGCTCTCGACGCCTGGCCCCGGGCGTGGCACGGCAAGCAGCTGATCGACAGCCTGATCTCGCTCGGCTACGACATCGACATCCCGTGGCGTGACCTGCCCGAGGAGCAGCGCCAGTGGGTGCTGTACACCGAGGAGTCCCCGCAGGTCCCGGTGTTCACCGACCGCGGTCCGGCCCAGGTGCGCAAGGCCGTCGCCGCCGGCATCGAACCGTCGTACATGAGCACGTTCGTCGGCGTGAAGCAGTACGTGCTGAACACCTTCGCGAACTCGAAGAGTGCGAAGATGCGCGAGAAGGCGGCGAGCTTCATGGTCAGCGTCCGCTGCCCGCTGTGCGACGGACGCCGGCTGAAGCCCGAAGCGCTCGCCGTGACGTTCGCCGGTCTCGACATCACGGAGATGGCAGCGATGCCGCTGGCCGATCTCACCGATCTCCTGGGTCGCGAACTCGAGCGGCTCGACGGCGGCTCCGGCGGCGAGGAGTCCGTCGGGGAGACACTCGCACCCGAGAAGCAGCTCGCGGCGCGACGGCTGGTGAACGAGCTGCGCGACCGGGTGTCTCCCATCATCGCGCTGGGCCTGGGATACCTCTCGCTGGACCGCTCGACGCCCACCCTCTCATCGGGCGAACTGCAGCGCATGCGGCTGGCGACCCAGGTGCTGTCGCAGCTGTTCGGCGTCATGTTCGTGCTCGACGAACCCTCCGCCGGGCTCCACCCCGCAGACGGCGAGGCGCTCGTGCGCATCCTGCGCTCGCTCAGGGACTCGGGCAACACGGTCTTCTTCGTCGAGCACTCCCTCGACGTGATCCGGCACGCGGACTGGATCGTCGACATCGGCCCCGGCGCCGGTGCCACCGGGGGCGAGATCGTCTACTCGGGTCCGATCGACGGGCTCCGACAGGCGGAGGACTCCCAGACCCGGCGCTATCTGTTCGCAGATGAGCTGCGGGGGGAATCGCCGACGGCGTCGGTGCGTGCTCCGCGCGAAGGGGATGCCGCGCTCGAGCTGGTCGACGTCGCGCGCAACAACCTCCGCGGCGTCTCGGTGACGATCCCCCTCGGCTGCCTCACGGCTGTCACCGGCGTCTCGGGGTCGGGCAAGTCGTCCCTGGTCACGCAGGCGCTGCCCGATCTGCTGCAGAGAACCCTGTCGAGCGAGCTCGACGGCGCGTCGGTCGACGCCTCCGCGGACGAGCAGAGCCGTGCGGCGGCGGATCCGCTGCTGCTCTCCACCGTGGCCTCCGAGACTTCGGGGCGCGCGTCGGGTCCCGCCGACCGGGTGCGCCGCGTGGTGCAGGTCAGCCAGAAGCCGATCGGACGCACCTCCCGGTCGAACGTGGCCACGTACACCGGACTCTTCGATCGGGTGCGCGCGCTCTTCGCGGCGACTCCCGAGGCGCGCCGTCGGCGATACGCCGCCAGCCGGTTCTCCTTCAACCTGCCCAGCGGACGCTGCCCCACCTGCAAGGGCGAAGGGACGGTCGAGGTGGAGCTGCTCTTCCTCCCCACCGTCCACGCCCCGTGCGGCACCTGCGGCGGCACCCGCTACAACCCCGAGACCCTCGAGATCGAGTTCGACGGGCACTCGATCGCCGATGTGCTCGCCCTGAGCGTGCACGACGCACGAGCGGTCTTCGCCGACGACGCCGAGGTCACCCGGCACCTCGATGCCCTCCTCGACGTGGGACTCGGGTATCTGCCGCTGGGCCAGTCGGCGACGGAGCTCTCCGGCGGCGAGGCGCAGCGCGTGAAGCTGGCCTCCGAGCTTCGGCGCGCCCAGCACGGCGACACCCTCTACCTGCTCGACGAGCCCACATCCGGGCTGCATCCGTCCGACACCGATCGGCTGCTCGTCCATCTTCAGCATCTGGTCGACGCCGGCAACACGGTCGTGATGGTCGAGCACGACATGCGCGTGGTCGCGCAGGCCGACTGGGTGATCGACATGGGTCCCGGCGCCGGAGACCTCGGGGGGACGGTCGTGGCGCAGGGGACCCCGCGCTCCGTCGCCTCGGCGAGCGGGAGCACGACGGCGTCGTACCTTGCGAAGGCCCTCGATGCGCAGAACTCAGAATGAACCTCTGACCAGGACATCTACTGCGGGCCGGACTGGCTGAGACTGCACATCTCACACCGCCGGATGGGTGAAGTGAGGCGTTCGCTCCACAGACGTAACGTCGCGTGTGGTCGCCGGAAACGCCGCTCGTCCATGCTCGATTCAGCTGAGCATCCGTGCTCCCGTCCCGTGGAGGTCATGTGTCATACATCAAGCCCGCCGAGCTCGCCACCCGCATGGTCGACGCCGGCGCATACAAACTGCAGCTGTCCACTCGCGACACCCTCATCCGCGCCTTCATGGGCGCCGCCCTGCTGACGATCGCCGCGGCCTTCGCCGTCACGGTCTCGACGCAGACCGGTCAGCCGCTCCTGGGCGCAGTGCTCTTCCCGGTCGGGTTCGTGATGCTCTATCTGCTCGGGTACGACCTGCTCACCGGAGTCTTCACCCTCGGGCCGCTCGCGGTGCTCGACCGCCGCCCCGGAGCGACGTTCGGGTCGCTCATGCGCAACTGGGGCCTCGTCTTCCTCGGCAACTTCGGCGGCGCCTTCCTGGTGGCCATCCTGATGGCGATCTACTTCACCTACGGATTCTCGACCGCGCCGAGCGCCGTCGGCGAGGCGATCAGCGAGATCGGACACGGTCGCACGGTCGGGTACGCCGACCATGGCGCAGCCGGGATGCTGACTCTGTTCATCCGTGGCGTGCTCTGCAACTGGATGGTGTCGACGGGCGTCGTGCTGGCCATGGTCTCGGACAGCACGATCGGCAAGATCGTCGCGATGTGGCTGCCGATCATGCTGTTCTTCTACATGGGCTTCGAGCACTCCATCGTCAATATGTTCCTGTTCCCGTCCGGCCTGCTGATGGGCGCCGACTTCACGGTGTGGGACTACATCGTCTGGAACGAGCTGCCCACCGTCGTCGGCAACCTCGTCGGGGGGCTCGTGTTCGTCGGGCTCCCGATCTACTTCACGCACGGACGCCCGAAGGCTCGGAAGGCCCGCGAAGCACGCGCTGCTCTGCGCCGGGCACGCTCCGTCGTGGCCGAAGCACCCGCCGACACCACCTCGGTGACCCGACAGGAGGCCGGCTCGGAGCTCGAGCCCTCGCGCGTCTGACACCGACGGAAAGAGGGCGGATGCTGCGGCATCCGCCCTCTCCTGCTGCGCGCGACGTGCCGGGCGCTTCGAATACGCGTCACGCGGAGCGGAATCGATCGATGATGACGTCCGCTATCCGCGCGTCGGCACCGAGGGGCGCGGATACCCGGTCCGCGCCGGACTTCTCCACGAGTCCGGCGAAGTATCCGGGAGCCAGGACGTGGCTCGCCGCGATCACCCGTGTCGCCCCGTCTCGCCGCGCTGCTGCGACGGCCTCCCCGATCTTCGGATCGATCGCCGAGGCGTAACCGATCGTGATCGGGGCGGGGATGAGGCGAGCGAGGTGCTCCGACGCCGCAGTGACATCGGCGACGGCTGCCGGATTGCTCGAACCGGCGGCAGCGAGCACGACGTGGTCGCCAGGGAGCCACATGCCCTCGACGGCCGCACGCAGACGGGTGGCCAGCACCTGGGCGATCAGCGGGTGGGTGCCCAACGGCTCCCCCTGCCGGACGTTGTCGTGCGGCCGCACGGCGTCAGCGATGTCGACGGCCGTGTGGAAGCCGACCGACAACAGCAGCGGCACCACCACGACATCGTCGAGCACCCGCTCCTGATCGATCACATCGAGCACAGTGGGCTCCTGCACGTCGACGAACGCCTGCACGACCCGCGAGTCCGGTATCCGCTGTCGCACGAGATCGACGAGCGCCTCGACCGTGCGCCGGCCCGCCGGTGAGTCCGTTCCGTGAGAGCAGGCGACGAGCGTGGTCATTCGGTGTCCTCCATGGTGAGCCGATACCCGCGCTTCACGACTGTCTGGATGGCGGTCGCTCCACCGAGCGCCTCGCGGAGCCGCGCGACCGCCATCTCGACGGCATGCGCGTTCTCGCCGCCCCGCGGCAACACGAGCCCGAGCTGTTCCCTCGAGACCACCCTGCCCGCAGCATCGAAGAGTTCGCTGAGGATGCTGGCGCCCGCACGCGAGAGCGGCACGAAGCGCCCATCGAGCAGCACGCCGCGGCTGCGCATCTCCATGGTGCCTGCAGCCGTTCGCCGCTGCGGGGCTGCTCCGGAGGCGAAGTGGTCGACGACGCAGCGAACCAGCGAACCGAGCCTTCCGCGCGCGGCGAGCGTGGTGTGCAGCCCAGCGCTGTGCAGCGGTGCCGCCGTGATGGGGCCGACGGCTGCGAGCAGCAGACGTCCAACCTCCGCGCGTCGGCGGATCGCGTCGAGCGTGTCAGCGCGGATCGCGGCCCGGACCCACTCGGCTGCGCCCGGCGCGGAAGTGAAGAGCACGGCGTCGACCTCGCCGGAGCCCGCCTGCACCACGGAGCGGTGCACGATCTGCGGGTCGGGCGGCGGCCCCCAGCGGTAGACCGCGATGCTGACGACATCGGCGCCGAGGTCTGCGAGCAACGCGTCGAGTCCGTCGGCACCCGCCCCGTGGTGCTGGATCGCGATGCGACGCCCGGCGACGCCTTCAGCCGTGAGGTACTCCCCCACCTCCGCCGAGGTCTCGGACTCCGCAACCCAGTCGGCTGTGAACCCCGCCTGCTGGATCGCGCCGTGCGCCTTCGGCCCCCGAGCGACGAACTGGGCATCTGTGAGCGCGGTCGACAGCTCTTCTGCCAGATCGTTCTCGTGCGCTGCGTCGATCCAGCCGCGGAACCCGACACCCGTCGTCACGATCACGATGTCCGGCGGATCCGCGATCAGATCACGGGTGCAGGCGAGCAGATCCTCATCGTCTTCGTTCGGGATGATGCTCAGCGCCGGCGCGCGGTATACCTGCCCCCCTCGGCGTTCGAGCGCCGTGACGAGGTCGCCCGCGCGCCTGTCTGCGGCCACGACGATCGTGCATCCGGCCAGAGCCGGCGAGAGGGGGGCACGGGTCGTCACGCCAGAGCAGCCCCGATGGTCGACGGCGAGGGCAGCAGCAGGCACTCGCTCGCGACCTCGCCGATCACGATCACGGCGGGATTGCGGAGCCCGACGGCATGGGCGTCGTCGACGGCACGTCCGAGGGTCGTGCGCGTCGTGCGCTGCTGCGGTGTGTGCCCGCTCTCCACGAATGCGACCGGGCGGTCCTTCGGAATGCCGTGCGCGATCGCGGATTCCACCAGACGTCCGAGAGCTGCGACGCCCATCAGGACGACCGTCGTCACCGTCGCATCAGCCATGGCCTCTAAGGTACCCGGCCCGAGCCCGCCCTGCCCGTTCACGACGTGGAAGGCGGCTGCCGTGCCACGATGCGTGACCGGGATGCCGGCTGACTGCGGCACCGCGATCGCGCTCGTGATCCCCGGGGTGACGTCGACCGGGATACCTGCAGCGAGGCACGCGAGCATCTCTTCGCCCCCGCGCCCGAAGACGAACGGGTCGCCGCCCTTGAGACGCACCACCCGCAGACCGGCAGCGGCGCGCTCGACGATGATCCGGTTGATCTCCTCCTGCGGGACCGGGTGTCGCCCCGGCTGCTTGCCCACGTCGATCACCTCGACATCGGGGTCGAGCCCCTGCACGATCTCGGATGCCGGTCCGAGGCGATCGGTGACGAGCACATCGGCCTCCGCGATCAGTCTCCGCGCGCGCACGGTCATCAGATCTGCGGGACCAGGGCCGCCGCCGACCAGGTCGACCCGGCCGCTGCGCGCGCCCCGCCGGCGCCGGAGCGGCAGTCGGCCATCACCGACCAGAGCGATGATCGCATCGCGCACGGCCATGGAGCGGCGAGGATCCGCGCCGACGGTACCGGTGACCGCGACCGTCACGTCGCCGACTTCCGCCTGGGCAGTCAGCCTGGCCGATCCGTGTGCGCCGTCCGAGGCGTTGATGCAGAGGACCCTCTGCAGCTCGCACTGCTCGCCGACCGCGCGATCCACATGGGCGTCGCCGGTCGCGGTGTGCACCAGCCACGCGCCCGCGAGGTCCGCCGCGCAGAACTCCCTACCCTGCCAGGCGACTCCGTGACTCTCGACGAGCCGCACAGTGTCCTCGTGCAGCGCCGGTGCGACGATCCGCACACTCGCGCCCTCGGCGAGGAAGCGACGGAGCCGCTTCGCGGCCACCGCACCTCCGCCCACGAGCAGCACGTCACGTCCCGTCAGATTGACACCCAGCATCACGGTCATCGGATCTCCTCGATGTCGAGCTCGACGTGACCGTCGACGACGGTCACGCTCCACACCCGCAGCGAAGCGGGTTCCCTGCCCTGCGTCTCGAGGCATTCGCCCGTGCGCAGATCGAACACCTGCTTGTGCATCGGCGACGCAAGGGTCGCAGCCTCGCCCCGGCTGCCGACGATGCCGCGTGACATGACCTGCGCACCGCTGTACGGGTCGAGATTCGACACGGCGTGCACTGAGGCGTCCGCCAGCAGGAAGAGTGCGACCTGGACCGTCCCGAAGAGCGCTGCCCTGCCGCGCTCGATCTCCAGATCGCCGACGGCGCACACTCGAACCCGACTTCCGGTGGTGGTCACCGCCGCACCTCCAGCGTCGTGCCCGCGATCAACACCGAACCGTCGCTGCGCTCCTCCGCCGTGGCCGGGCGCACCTGGCCTCGTTCCGGCACATAGGCGAGCGAGGGGTCGGGGGTGTCCGTGGCGTTCACGAACGACTCGAACCGCCGGAGCTTCACCGGGTCCCGCAGGGTCGCCGCCCATTCGTCCTCGTACCGATCGACGTGCACGGACATCGCCGTGTCGAGGTCATCGCAGATGCCGAGCTCGTCGTCGAAGATCACCGACCGCAGTCCGTCCAGCCCGCCGTCGAGCTCTGTGCACCACCCGGCGGTGCGCTGCAGACGATCCGCCGTGCGGATGTAGTACATGAAGAAGCGGTCGATCGCGCGGATCAATCCTTCGTCATCGAGACCAGACGCGAGCAGCTCAGCGTGCCTCGGCGAGAACCCGCCGTTGCCGCCGACGTACATGTTCCAGCCCGTCTCGGTCGCGATCACCCCGACGTCCTTCGAACGAGCCTCCGCGCATTCTCGTGCGCACCCGGAGACGCCCACTTTGAGCTTGTGCGGCGCTCGCAGCCCGCGGTAGCGCAGCTCCAGCCGCACCGCCATCCCCACCGCGTCTAGCACACCGTATCGACACCACGTCGAGCCGACGCATGACTTCACCGTTCGCAGCGCCTTGCCGTACGCCTGTCCCGACTCGAAGCCGGCGTCGACCAGTCGCTGCCAGATCTGCGGCAACTGCTCGAGACGGGCACCGAACATGTCGATGCGCTGTCCGCCCGTGATCTTCGTGTAGAGGCCGTACGACTCGGCGATATTGCCGATCGCGATGAGCCCCGCCGGCGTGACCTCGCCACCCGGCATCCTCGGCACCACCGAATAGGTGCCGTCCTTCTGCATGTTGGCCATCACGTGATCGTTGGTGTCCTGCAGCGAAGCGTTCTCACCGTCGAGGACATGCGCTCCGACCAGCACGGCCAGGATGCTGGCGAGCGCCGGCTTGCAGATGTCGCAGCCACGCCCGGTGCCGAAGCGCCCGATGATCGCGCTGAACGTCGAGAGCTCGGACACTCGCACAGCGTCGAAGAGCTGCCGGCGTGACATCGCGAAGTGCTCGCACAACGCATCGGACGTCGTCTGCCCGAGCTTGGTCATCTCCTGCCCGACGATCTTCTTCACGGCGAAGACGCATGATCCGCACGTGGCGCCCGCCTTGGTACACGCCTTCACGGCTGCGGCATCCGTGCAGCCCTCCGCGTGGACGGCGTCGCGGATACGCCCGGCGGTCACATTCGAGCAGGAACAGACGACCGCGTCGTCGGGGAGCTCGTTGTCGGGGAGGGCAGCACCGGCCTCGGGCAACAGATAGGCGGCGGGGTCAGCACCCAGTGGCGCGCCCACCAGCGGACGCAGGGAGCCGTAGGCCGAGGCATCGCCGACGAGGATGCCACCGAGCAGCGTCTTCGCGTCATCGGAGAGGACGAGCTTCTTGTAGACGCCGCTCACCGGGTCGGTGTACACCACGTCGAGGGCATTCGGGGTGACGGCCATCGCGTCGCCGAAACTCGCGACGTCGACACCCGAGAGCTTGAGCTTGGCCGATTCGTCATACCCGGGGAATGTCGCGTCGCCCCCGAGCAGTCGGGTCGCCGCCACCTCCGCCATCGCGTACCCCGGGGCGACGAGCCCGACCGAGCGCCCGTCGTAGTTGGCGACCTCACCGATCGCGAGGATGTGCTCATCGGCGGTGCGGCACCGGGAATCGATCAGCACACCACCGGACGGATGCACATCGAGCTGAGCGAGCCTCGCGAGCGAATCCTGCGGACGAACGCCGACCGTGAAGATCACGATGTCGGTGTCGTGCATGGTGCCGTCCTGGAACTGCAGCGTCGCGACCGCCCCGGACGCATCCGGGTCCAGGCGTGTCGTCCGCGTGCCGGTTCGGACCGCGATCCCCTTCGATTCGATGAGGCGCCGGAGCACCGTTCCGCCCGCCAGGTCGAGTTGCGCGGACATGAGCCGGTCGGAGGACTGCACGACGGTGCACCCGACGTCGAGTCCCTGCAGCGCCCCGGCTGCCTCGAGCCCGAGCAGACCACCGCCGATGACCGTGCCCCGAAGCGGGCGCCCGAGCTGCGCCCCTCGGCGTTCGACGAAATCACGGATCGCCGCGAGGTCGTCGATCGTCCGATACACGAAGCATCCGGGGAGTTTCGCCCCGTCGATCGCCGGCCGCAGTGCATACGAACCCGTCGCGAGCACGAGCGTGCCGTACGCATGGATCGCGCCTGACCGCGTGCGCACCGACCGCGTGCTGCGATCGATGCTCATGACCCGGTCGTCTCGGATGAAGCGCACTCGGTCGTCGGCGAGGACGCCGGCGTCGAGCTCGAGGTCTTCGGCGCTGGCACCCGCGAAGTATGAGGACAGCCCGACGCGGTCGTAGGGCGCTCGTGCTTCTTCGCCGATCAGGGTGACGGAGCGCGTATCGCCCTCGGACCGGAGCAGACTCTCGACGAAACGATGCGCGACCATGCCTGCACCGACCACCACGACATCTGCCGATGTGCTGCTTCGAGCGATCACGAGCCCTCCTCTGTCCGTAGTCCGAACGTAGGGAACCGGTGTTTCGCGGAGAGACGAGTCACTGTTACGCCGAGCGAACGTTCTGCTCACATCCGGATAACGCCGATGTGAGACCGTCAGCGCCGCTGAGGCATCGGGCACCGCGGTCATCGTCGTCGATCACATCGGCTACCGCCTGCACAAGTCAGAACCGACACCACGTTTGCCAGCCTCGTCGCCATGCGTCGGCTCACCTCGCTTGTTCCTCTCGCCCTCCTGACCATCGCACTCTCGGCGTGCACGCCACAGATGGACGATGAGACGACGACGACTCTCAACGACTCGGCGTGCATGTGGGTCGACGGCGTGGCGGAGCAGGCCAACGCGAGCATGATCTCCGCAGATCCGACGGCTCTGGTAAAAGCCGGCGACCACCTCCGCGAGGGCATCTCTCTGCCCGACGGCGACCTGAAGAGCGCCATCGCAGCCGCCGGAGATGCCGCGCCCGAACGTGAGACGCCGACCGTCATCCTCCCCGAAGACCTGAACTCGTTCAATGAGCATCTCGACAGCATCTCGTCGATCTGCGTCGATCTCGGTCAGAACGAGGTCTCGTCCCGCGTGAAGTATCCCGATTCGCAGAGCACTGTCGAAGTTCTCGACGGCTCGTACGGCGGATAGACAGAGACCCGAGAAACCGATTCTCATCGGGTGTTGATACTGCGGAGACGAGGGGATTTGAACCCCTGGTCCCCGTGAGGGGACTCCACCTTAGCAGGGTGGTGCACTCGGCCGGACTATGCGACGTCTCCAGGCATCCGCTCCGTGAAGATCGGATGCACCTTGCAAGCATAACGGGTTCAGCGGGTAGTCACGAATCGCCGTACCGATCGTTGAGCGAGGCCCGCGAAGCGGCCCGAGACGAAACGGGGCAGGCTCCGCTGAAGGGGTCGCGACGTTTCGTCTCAGTCGACTTCGTCGTCTTCGCTCAACGACCGGGGCGCGACTCCGTCGTCCGGCTCAACGGCCGGGGATGCTCACTGAGCTCGAGTCCCGCACGATGAGTTCGGGCTGGAACCGCACCCGACGGTCGTGTTCGACGCCGTCGAGGTCCTTCAGCAGCAGGTCGACGCCGGTCCAGCCGAGCAGTCTGGCCGGCTGGCGCACCGAGCTCAGCGGCACGACGGTGGCGGAGGCGAAGTCGATGTCGTCGTATCCGACCATCGCGATGTCCTCGGGCACGCGGATGCCGGAGCCGAAGCTGAACGCCTGCAGCAGTCCGACGGCGAGCAGGTCGTTGGCGGCGAAGACGGCATCCGGGCGCGAATCCGCAGGCCGCGCCGCGATCGCCTCGCCTGCTGCCCTGCCCTGCAGAACCGTGAGCGCCGATTGCTCGAACACCTCGAGCGTCGCATCGGGGTGCGCCGCGACGGCGAGCCGCACTCCGCGAAGACGATCGGCGACCTGCTGCACCGACTGCGGACCCCCGACGAAGGCCAGGCGACGGCGCCCCGAAGACAGCAGATGGTCTGCGGCCAGACGCCCGCCCTCGACGTCATCGACCGAGACCGAGGGCAGCACGCCCTCCTCCACCTCGCGGTCGACGAGGACCACCGGCATCCCCCCGGTGGCGAAGCGGTACACGGCGGTGAGATCGTCCGTGGCCGGCGTGAGCAGCACCCCGTTGACCCGCTGTTCCTGGAACAGTTCGAGGTGAGCGAGCTGCCGTTCGTCCCGCTCGTCGCTGTTGCCGAGCAGAACGGTCATTCCTGCATCCGCCGCTCGGTCCTCTGCGCCGCGGACCACCTCGGCGAAGAACGGGTTGCCGATGTCGGGCACGACGAGGCCGATGCTGCGGCTGCGACCGGCTCTCAACTGCCTGGCCGCGTCGTTCCTCACGAA
>NZ_CAUQVQ010000045.1:0-20875 GCF_963521645.1 uncultured Microbacterium sp.
GCGGTCGTTTCGTCGGCACTTCTCCGCAACTCGCGCGGTCGACCGGATCTGGCGCGGTCCGCTCCGCCTATGCGGACGACGGGAGCTCAGGCGTCGATCTCGAGGGTGATCTCGACGACGTCGTCGACTCCGACGCCTTCTCGTTGCTGCAGCGCCTTCTTGATCGGCACGATGTAGCCACCGTTCTTCGGCCACAGCGCCGTCGTGACGGTGGTGCCACCGATCGTCACGGATGACGGGATCATGCCCCATCCGTAGGTGACGACGCTGGCGACCTCGCCGATCAGCTCGCTCTCGGTCGGCGGAACCGTGACGAAGTGGAACGGCGAGGGACCCCGCCAGAACCAGATCTCACCCGAGAACCGCAGCCGCATGTCACGCTCCGGCGGCGAGCTCTCGGGCTCGGGCGAGAGCGGCGTCAGCCGCCTCCGCGAAGGTGCGATCGAGGTGTGCGCCCTGCAGAACGGCGACGGCGCGCTCGGTCGTGCCCTTCGGACTCGTCACGCGGCGGCGCAGCTCTGCGGGCTCTTCCCCCGAGGCGTCGAGCAGCGCCGTCGCACCGATGAAGGTCTGCTCGACCATGAGCCGAGCGTCGTGCTCGTCGAACCCCATGCCGATGGCGGCCCTGGTGAACTCCTCGATCAGCAGATAGACGTAGGCGGGACCTGAGCCCGAGATGGTCGACAGCGCGTCGATCTTCGACTCGGGAACCTCGATCACCGCTCCCACCGTCTCGAACAGGCGACGCACGAGAGCCACATCGTCGGCGCTCGCCGCGTCGCCGGCAGCGAGACCGGTCACGCCCTCGCCGACGGTGGCAGGAGTGTTCGGCATGGAACGGATCACGCGCGTGTCGGGGCCGAGGTTGTCGGCGAACGTCTGCAGCGTGACTCCGGCGGCGAGGCTCACGACGATCGCGTCGTCCGCGAGATGCGGCGCGATCTCGCGGAGCAGGTCGGGAACCATGGCGGGCTTGACGCCGACCAGGACGATTCGGGCGTCGGCGACCGCCTCGACGTTGCCGTCCAAATTCGCCGACAGGGCCACGCTCGTGACACCGTCGAGACCGTCGAGCTCGGCGGCCTTCTCGGGCGTGCGGTTCGTGGCCGTGATCCCACCTTCGACCGGAATGCCGGACGCGACCACACCTCGGAGGATCGCACCTCCCATGGAACCTGCGCCGAGGAAGGCCAGCGGGGGAAGATAATCAGCCATGTCGTCATCCTACGGCGGCGCACCCTGTGTCATCGTGAGAGCGGATCTAGACTCGTCGCATGAGTGCATCGGGCGGCAGCAAGGCGATCATCGCGGCATTCCTGGCGAACCTCGGCATCGCGTTGGCGAAGTTCGTCGCATGGGCTCTCTCCGGGTCGGCGTCGATGCTCGCCGAGGCGATCCACTCGGTCGCCGACTCCGGCAATCAGCTGCTGCTCATGCGCGGCGGACGGAAGGCGAAGCGCGAAGCCGACCGCGCTCATCCCTTCGGTTATGGTCGCGAGCGTTACGTCTACGCATTCGTCGTCTCGATCATCCTTTTCTCCGTCGGCGGCCTGTTCGCGATCGTCGAGGCCATCGACAAGCTCACACACCCTCATGAGATCGACGAGAACTGGTGGTGGCTGCCGATCGTCGTCCTCCTCGTCGCGATCGGCCTCGAATCGTTCTCGCTGCGCACCGCGGTGAAGGAGAGCAACCTGGTGCGCACGAAGGGCCAGTCCTGGGTCTCGTTCGTGCGTCGCGCGAAAGCACCGGAACTGCCCGTCGTCCTGCTCGAGGACACGGGTGCTCTCACGGGGCTGACTTTCGCCCTGTTGGGCGTCGGGCTCACCGTGATCACAGGGAACCCCGTCTTCGACGCGCTCGGCACTCTGATGATCGGCATCCTGCTGGTGCTGATCGCGATCGTCCTCGGGATCGAGACGAAGAGCCTCCTGGTGGGTGAGGGAGCGACCGTCGCCGATCACGATCGCATCGTCGACGCCATCAACGCGGGCGACGAGATCGAGAAGATCATCCACATGAAGACCCTGTACCTCGGCCCGGACGAGCTCATGGTCGCGGCGAAGATCGCGCTGACCGCCGACAAGCCGCTGCGGGAGGCGGCCGACGACATCGATGCGATCGAGGCGCGCATCCGCGAGGCGCTGCCGATCGCGCGGGTCATCTACATCGAACCCGACGTGTATCGGCCGTCGCTCGATCCCGAGCCCTCGACCGACGTCTTCGTGCTCAAGTCGTCGGACTGAGAACGGAGGGCGCCGCGCGCGCTCAGCGACGCTGCTCGAAGAACTCGCGCAGCAGGGCGGTCGCCGCATCCGCCTCGATGCCGCCGATCACCTCTGCGCGGTAGGGCAGTCGACGGTCTCGCAGCACGTCGTACTTCGAGCCCGCCGCGCCCGCCTTGTCGTCCCACGCACCGAAGACCACTCGTCCGATCCGGGCCTGGAGGATGGCCCCCGCACACATGACGCAGGGTTCGAGCGTGACCACCAGTGTGTGGCCCTCGAGGTTCCAGGACCCCACCGATGCCGCCGCCGCGCGCAGTGCCTCGATCTCTGCGTGTGCCGTCGGGTCGTGGGTCACCTCGCGGTTGTTGCGACCTTCGGCGAGGATCCGGCCGTCCGCGTCGAGCACGACCGCTCCGACCGGGATCTCCGCTGCCGCCGCCGCGACGGAGGCCAACTCGAGAGCGCGTCGCATGGCGATGAGGTCGGCGGCGGTCATGCATCGAGCCTAGGGCAGGGTCTCCGCGTCTCGTCGGTACGCTCCGGGCATCCGATGTCGTGTGAGGGCTTCCGGCGCATTAGCCTGTATCCATGCGTGTCCACGTCGCCGACCACCCTCTCGTCACCCACAAGCTCTCGGTCCTGCGCGACCACCGCACTCCCTCTCCCGTGTTCCGCCAGCTCACCGAGGAGCTGGTCACCCTGCTCGCGTACGAGGCGACCCGCAACGTCAAGGTCAGCCCGGTCGAGATCACGACGCCCGTGACGACGACGACAGGCGTGAAGATCTCGGAGCCCCGGCCCATCGTGGTGCCGATTCTGCGCGCCGGTCTCGGCATGCTCGAAGGGCTCGTCAAGCTGCTGCCCACCGCCGAGGTGGGGTTCCTCGGGATGGTCCGTGACGAGGAGACCTTCGAGCCGACCACCTATGCCGAGCGTCTCCCCGACGACCTCAGCGACCGCCAGTGCTTCGCGATCGATCCGATGCTCGCGACGGGCGGCTCGCTCGCCGCGGCGATCCAGTTCCTCTTCGATCGAGGCGCGAAGGATGTCACGGCCATCTGCCTGCTGGGCACGCCGGAGGGCCTCTCCGCGATCGAAGCCCTGGTGGGCGACCGCGATGTGACCATCGTGCTCGGCGCCCTCGATGAGCGCCTGAACGAGAAGGGCTACATCGTGCCGGGTCTCGGTGACGCCGGAGACCGGCTGTACGGCACGGTCTGAGTTCGCCGTCGTCGCAGATCTCTGCGGCGGTTCCCGAGCGGATGAGCACGGCTGTGGGCGGAGTCAGCCCCCCGCACCGACGAGTCGGGCGAAGGCGCTGAGCCGTGCCACTCCCTCGGGGGTGCGAGGGAGGTCATCGAGCAGCGCGGGCGAGTAAATCAGGTACGCCGCGACCTTCGCGCGTGAGATCGCCACGTTGAGTCGATTCTGCAGGAGCAGGAACTCCGGCCCACGGGGGGCGTCACGGCCGCTCGATGCCGCGAGTGTCGTGATCGACACCACGGCCTCCTTGCCCTGGAAGTTGTCGACCGTGCCGACCGGTACGTCGGGGAACCCTGCCGCCGCGAGCGCATCGTGAACGGTCTGCCGCTGGGCGTTGTACGGTGCGACGACGATGATGTCGCTCTGCGCGAGCGCGCGTGACGTGGAATCAGGGTCATTGTCGGTGAACTCGCGCCCGACGAGACGGCGCACCAGCGCCACCACCTCGGCCGCCTCTTCGGGTGACTCCGTGGCGTTGCCACGGTGCCGCAGCGGTACCACGTGGAGCCCCGCATCGACGCCGTCGATCGATCGCCGTTCGGTTCCGGGAGCGGAGGCGAGCTGGCCGGCGTACGCGAGCTTCGACACTGGTGCGGCGACGGACGGGTGCATGCGCCACGACTGCGCGAGGAAGTAGCCGTATTCGGGTCTGATCACGGCGTCGCCGTCCATGACCCAGCCGAGCGCAGAGGTGTCGACCGGCTCGGGGTGCGCGCCCTGACTCACCTGAGGAAGCTGCTGCGGGTCGCCGAGGAGCAGCAGACTCTTCGCTCCGGCTGCCACCGCGATCGTCGACGCGAGCGAGAACTGTCCCGCCTCGTCGACGACGAGCAGATCGAGACCGTCGCGCTCGACGCGCGCGGTGTTGCTGAAGTCCCACGCGGTGCCGCCGACGACCGCACCGTGCGCCGCATGCTCGGCGAGGAACGCCGCCATGCCGTTCTTGGGGATCGCCGTGTAGCCGGGCTCGGCCGAAGGGTCTTTCGGGGCCTTGCCCACCTGGCTCGCCGGCACACCGTCGGCGACCACCCGTTCGAGCAGCGTCTCGATGATCGCGTGAGACTGCGCCACGACGCCGATCCGGAATCCGTGCTCCTTCACGAGCCGGGCGATCACCTGCGAGCCGGTGTAGGTCTTGCCGGTGCCGGGTGGCCCCTGCACCGCGAGGTAACTGCGGTCGAGATCGAGCACGCCGCGCACGATCGCCTCGATGGCGTCGTCGCCCTGCGCCGGAAGCGGGCCTCCCGACGACGTGTGCGGTGGGATCCGTCGAAGCACGTCGGTGGCGGCATCGCGCGGGAACCCAGGGGCTGCCGCGTGCACGGAGTCCGCCCATTCGTCGATCGCCCCCTGCAGCGAGGCGACTCGCGGCGGAGCAGCCGGCGTCAGGGCGAGCGGGAGCTCGTCCCAGGTCTGCCCCTGGACAGCGGTCTCAGTGACGAGGTACCCGTCGTCGAGCAGCTCGGTGACGGTGACCGTGTGCGGGATGTGCACGGCTCGCGACGGCGCTTCGGTGTCGAACGGAGCCGGCACCGCATACAGTGCGAACGGCTGGGATCCGGCGCCCAGCGTCGTGCCCGGGGACACCTCACCGCGGATCTCGATGTCTCGTGACATCACCCGTCGGCCTTCGATGACGCTCCAGTCGCGCTGCACGGTCGACGACGCACGGTCGATGCGCACGACGTCGCGAGTGCCCTCCCACATCGTGACGGGTTCGCGCAGACGCTGGAAGTGCGAGACCCAGAAGCTCTTCGCCTCTCGGGGGAAGTAGTCGATCGCGGCTGCAGCGATGCGGTGCACCTGACCGTCGCCACCGGCGTCGACCGCCTGCGCCGCATCGGCGAGCAGAGCGACCGATCGAGGCGACGGCTCGTAGATCACCTCGTCTGCTTCATCCGGCGGCGCCGGATTCACCCCCTCCTTCTTCGCGATCTCGATGAGCCAATTGCGAAGACGCCTGGTCGAGACGCAGTCGTAGCGGTTGTAGTCGGCGAGGTCGGCGAACACGGCGTCGGCCTCCGCCTGCTCCCCCGCTGCGGCGAGTTCGCGGGCGGCGACGTACTGGACGATCGAATCGTCCCCCTTCTGCACGTCGCTCGTACGCACGTCTTCGCCCATGTACAGAGGCTCGAGCTTTTTGATCGAGTAAGAACGGGTGCCGACTCGCACGGTGCGAAGGACCAGGGGGTACAGGTCGACGAACACGCCCTCCCGGAGCAATCGGTCGACCTCGCCCTCCCGGACGCCGTGCCGCGCGGCCATGGCGACGAGATGCGAGGTCTCATACGGGGCGTAGTGATAGATGTGCATGCCCGGATGAGCGGCGCGCCGCACCTGCACGAAATCGAGGAACCGCTCGAAGGCCTCGCGCTCGGCCGCGAAGTCATGCGCCCAGAGCGCCGAGTACTGATCGGCGTTGTCTACCCATCCGAACAGATAGTCGATCCCCCAGTGAGCCTGTCCGTCAGGCGCGGGCTCGGTGTAGAGCGGGTCGCCCTCGAAGTCGAAGAAGATGTCTCCATGGCTCGGCACGGGGAGAGTGTGGATCGCCGCGGCGTAATGCACGTCGTAGGTCGGCGCCCCCTCGGCATCCGCCTGGATCTGCAGCCTCGCCTGGGCCCGCAGCGTCTCGAACGTGTCGGTGTTCATGCCTGCAGGAGGCCCGGGAGCGACTGCCAAGGCGTCGATCGTCTCGATGCCCGCTGCCCTGAGCCGCGCGCGCTGCACCGGGCGCATACGCGCGACCATCAGCAGATCACGGTGCGCGATCACCTGCTCCTCGCACGTCGCGCAGCGTCCGCATGCCACCACCTCGAGGTCGCCCCGATCGTCGCCCCACGCGAGAGGCGCGCCGGCCGCCCCCTCGTCGATCCGACGATCCGCGATGAGCGCACGCAAGCGCGCACGTCGCACGTGGAACAGCGGGAGCAGGTCGTCGACCGAATGCGTGCTCAGGGTGCCGTCGCCGAGGATGAGGTCGACTTCGTCGGACCGGGGAATGCCCAGCCGGTCGAGCTGGTCGACATATGCCGCGAGCTGCATGAGGGCCGTCACCCGAGCCTTGCGGGCGAGCTTCGAGTCCTGCACGCGCCAGCGGCCGTCGTCGTCGCGCTTCAGGAAATCGGCGAATCCGACGAACTCCGGTGTCGCGAAGGCCGCCTGGAAGACGACGACGGCCTCGGAATCGAGCGCGGCGAGCGTCTCATCGACCACCCCCGCGAGTGCCTCGGCGTCGACCGAGGACACCTTGTCGATCAGCCGCACCCCATCGGGACCGAGCTCGTCGATGTAGCGCGCGAGCACATTCTGTTCGTGCACATCCCCCAGGAGGGCTGCCCGCGCGAGAGTCGCGTCTTCGGGCTCCTCCACCGCGGGCACGCGGCCCAGCTTCGCGTCGATCGCGCGGCACCATGCGAACTCGCATTCGGCGGCCGCCTTGAGGTCGCTGGCGCTCCAGATGACGCGCTGCGCCTGGGTGTCGATCCGCACGATGCTCCCGTTCTGTCGGATGCTTCGACACTAGCCGCGGCCTCCGACACGGGCGCTCAGACGAGCGTCACCGCCACCAGGTGTCGTCGGGCGTGACCGGCAGGTTCCGCTTGTGCTGCGTGGCGAGATAGCGCGACTCGATGCGACCCGCGACATCGGCGTCGACCGGACGCCCTTCGAGGAAGTCGTCGATCTCTTCGTACGTGAGACCGAGCTCGTCCTCGTCGGCTCGTCCCGGCTGCCCGTCGAGCAGATCGGCGGTCGGAACCTTGAAGGCGAGCTGATCGGGCGCACCGAGCAGGAGCAGCAACGATCGACCTTGACGCTTGGTGAGGCCCGAGAGCGGGAGGATGTCTGCCGCGCCGTCGCCGAACTTCGTGTAGAAGCCGGTCACCGCCTCGGCCGCATGGTCGGTGCCGATCACGAGGAGTCCGTCATGCCCGGCGAGAGCGTACTGCGTCACCATGCGCACTCGCGCCTTGATGTTGCCGCGATTGAAGTCGCTGATGTCGCTCGTGACCGCGAACTCGATGTCCTCCTCGACTCCGTCCACCCCGTTCTGGATGTTGACCTCGACCGAGGAGTCGGGCCCTATGAACTCGAGTGCGGCCTGAGCATCCGCCGCGTCCTTCTGCACCCGGTATGGGAGCCGCACAGCGAGGAACCGCGCCTCGCCGCCCTCGGCGCGGACGCGCTCGACCGAGAGCTGCGCGAGGCGACCGGCGAGCGTCGAGTCCTGCCCGCCGGAGATGCCCAGCACGAATCCCTTGGCCCCGGTCGTGCGCAGGTAGTCGACGAGGAACTGCACGCGACGTTCCACCTCGACCGCGGGGTCGATCTCGGCCTTCACTCCGAGCGCTTCAGCGATCTCCTGCTGCAGGGTCATGTGCTTCCTCCGGTCTGCCCGACGTCAGTATCCTCCACCAGTGTTACATCGAGATGACGCCGCCGCATGCGCGTGACCCCGCGGTGCTCTCTGCGCCTGAGAGAATGAAGGGGTGAAACTCCTCGTCGCTGCCATGGCCTCCGAACTCGCCGCATTCCCGGAGGAGCTGACGGGATTCGATCAGCTCGTGACCGGCGAAGGCAAGATGCAGGCCGTGTTCGCGCTCACCCGGGCGCTCGACGCCAAGGAGTACTCCGAGGTGGTCGTGGTCGGCACCGCAGGGGGCATCGACCCTGCACTCGACGCGACCGTGCACGAGATCGGCAGCGCGCTGCAGCACGACGTGTTCGATCTGGACGGCGTGGCAGGGCAGCACGTCTCACTTCCTGCGCGCGTGTCGACGGGCCGAGAAGGAGTGCTGATCGCGACCGGCGACAGTTTCGTCGGCGACGCCGGCATCACCGCCGTCATCCGTCCGTCCGGCGCGGGATTGGTCGACATGGAGACCTACGCGTACATCTGGGTCGCCCAGCAGTTCGGGGTGCCGATCCGTGCATTCCGTGCGATCTCGGACAGGGCCGAGGACGGCGCGCTCCTCGACTTCCGCGAGGCGATCGCGCGGTGCAGCGTGCAGCTGCGTGAGGTCATCCGCCGGGAGTACGGGGTCTGACGGCCCGCCGGCCGGGCGCCGCGTCCGCGCCGCCTCAGCGCGATTCGATGAGGCTCGGCCCCTCCGACGTCGCACGCACCCGGAGCTGTGCCGGGATCTGCTCCTGCATGGCCTCGACGTGACTGATCACACCGACGGTGCGGCCTCCCTCTCGCAGCTCGTCGAGCGTTCTCATCGCGACGTCGAGCGTGTCGCCGTCGAGAGAACCGAACCCCTCGTCGATGAACAGAGTGTCGAGGCGGATTCCTCCCGCGCGTGCCGTGACGACTTCGGCGAGGCCGAGTGCCAGCGCGAGCGAACTGAGGAAGGTCTCGCCTCCGGAGAGCGACTGGGCGGGACGCGTCTGTCCGGTGAAGGCATCGAAGACGACGATTCCGAGTCCTGATGCTGCTCCGCGGGCGGCGAGCGCATCGGAGTGACGGAGCTGGTATCTCCCGGTCGACATGTCGTGGAGCCGACGATTCGCCGCGTCGACGATCTCTTCGAGCTCTGCTGCGAGGACGAACGTCTCGAGTGTCATCTTGCGGGTGTTCGCTCCGCGTCCGGCGATCGTGTCGGCCAGGCCACGGAGGACCTCGTAGTCGTCGGCGTCGGCCGCCGTGCGGGCGTGCTCGGCTGCCGCCGCGTCGATGGCCGCGGCGAGCTGGTCGGCCACCCCTGCTGCGCGACCGGCCTCGTCGACGGCGGCCATCCATGCCTCACGCGCGGCACGGGACGCGTGCTCGGCGGGCTCGAGGTCGATCGGCTCCTCCGGGAGGGTGCGCAGCTCGAGCTCGAGCAGGATGGCTCGCTCTTTCTCCCGCTGCACGGCGTGACCGGTGATGCGATTCTCGAGCGCGGTCTGCGCCGCGTCGGAGCGCAAGGCGAGTTCCGCCGCGGTGGCGTCGTCGAACACCGATGCGTCGAGCGCCGCGTCGCGCTCCACGTCGGCTGCTCCGGCCGCCTCGGCCCTGCGACCGAGCTCGGCGACGGCCTCGATCAGGGCGTGGGCCGACGCGATCTCGGCGGTCGCCGTCGCCAGCCTGTCGACCACCGACGCGAAGTCGCCCCGCGCCTCGTCGACGGTCGTCCGGATCTGCGCGGTCTGCTGGGTGAGCAGCGCATGCGCCTCCCTCGCCGACGCGAGCGCGGCGGCATCGGCGTCACGCTCTGAGTCGAGGCGACGGGCGCGCTCGAGCAGTGCGTCGCGTTCGGCGTCGAGCACCCGCTGCCGTTCGGTCGCAGCGATGCTGCGCTCGAGCTCCTGGGCGATCGATGCGAGTTCGGCGGCGGCAGCCTCGACATCTCGTCCGTCGGCTCGGGTGGTGACGGCTGCGAGCTCTTCCCGCAGTGCAGCCGACCTCTCCGCCGCCTCGCGCTCGCGCCCGGAGAGGCGGTCGCGCTCGGCCTCCGCCTCCTCGATGTCCTCGGCGGAGACGGGGTCCGTGTGGGGCGCCGGTGCCGGGTGCTCGCGGGAGCCGCAGACCGGGCAGGCCTCCCCCTCGTGCAGGGACGTCGCGAGCTCTCCGGCGAAACCGTCGAGCCGCCTCTGGCGCAGTCGGGCGAGGGCGGTCTGCGCGGCGGCGAGAGCCCCACTCAGGTCGGCGAGCGCCCGATCGGCCTCGATCCGCGCGGTCTCGATGCGGACGACGTCGAGCGCGGCCGCGTGCCTGGCGACCGCGGCTTCCCGTGCCGCGGCCAGGTCGTCCGCGCGATCGGCGATCCGCCTCGCCTCATCGCGCTCGCGCGTCAGTTCGTCGAGATGGGCCGGCAGCGCCGCACGCTCGGTCTCGCCCTGGGCCGCACGGGCGACTGCTGCCGCCACGTCCTCCGCCGCCGTCGCGAGCTGCGCGTCGAGGGCGGGCAACGAGCGCTCCAGGTCCGCCGCACGCTCCCACGCTCCGAGGTCCTTCGTACGCGCCGCGACCCAGGCCGCGAGGTCATCCGTGGAGACCCCGTGAGCTTCCCAGTGTCGACGCGCTCGCGTCTCGGCGTCGTGCGCGGCGCCGAGGGCGGCTGCGGCCCTCGCTGCAGCGGCGATCGGGGCACGCAGCGCTTCCGCGGCCCTCGCGTTCTCCCATTCGGTGCGCGCCCGCTGGATCGACGGTTCGTCGGCATCGAGGAGTGCCAGGGACGCTCTCGCGCGATCTCTCTCGGTCTGCGCCCGCTGCTCTTCGCGAATCGCCGTGAGAGCGGCGTCGGCGCGCGCCGAGAGCTGCTCGGCCTCGAGACGCTCGGCCGCACGACGTTCCGCGCGGTAGTCGGCCCGCGCCTTCGCCTGTCGGAGCTCGTCCAGACGCTCCTCGGTCGTCCTGGTTGTCGGCGGCGTCTCGGACGCGGGAAGGTCTCGGCCGGGGGCATCTGCCGAGGTGGGGCCGAGCCCGGCGGCCGCGATGAGGCGCTCGCCCTCGTCGAGACGAGCGGAGACCGTCGCGAATCGCGCTCCCAAGGTGCGCTCGGCGGCCTTCCGACGCTCGTCGAAACGCGCCTGCACGTCTTCGAATCGCTCCGTTCCGAACAGGCGGCGGAGCAGGATCTGCCGGTCTTTGCTTCCTGCCAGCAGGAACTCCGAGAACCGGTTCTGCGCGAGCAGGATCACCTGGAGGAACTGCTCTCGGCTCAGCTGCAGGATCTCATCGAGCTCGTAGGCGGCCTCACGCTCTTTCGCCGCGAGTCCCACCCACTCGCCGCCGACGAGCGTGTCGAGCTGCACCGCCGCGGGCTGCACGGTCATGCCGCCGCCGCGCTTCTTGGGCCGCTCGTAGTCGGGTGATCGCGTCACGCGGTATCGCCCGGACGACGTGCTGAACTCGACCATGACCTCGGTCACGTCGTCGGGCTCGCAGTGATCGCTGCGGAGCCGCTTCTCACCGCCCTCGTAGCGCGGCACACCCCCGTAGAGCCCGAAGCACACCGCGTCCAGGATGCTCGATTTGCCTGCCCCCGTGCGCCCGGCGATCAGGAAGATGCCGTCGTCGGCGAACGCGTCGAAATCCACGACCTGGCGCTGTCGGAACGGGCCGAAGCCTTCGACTTCGAGACGGTGCAGCTGCATCAGCGCACCTCCTTCGTGGTCAGGGCAACAGTGCGGAGCGTCGCCGCCGGACTCGATCCAGTCGCCACCGGACTAGATCAGCGCTTCTGCGCGGACGCGATCATCGAGGACCTCTCGGATGAGCTCCCCCTCGCGCTCGCTCGCGCCGTGCCCGGACCGCACGTGTTCGAGGAATGCCTCGATGCGCTCCGGGTCGGTGACGGCACCGCGGAGCCGGTCGGAATAGGAGCGCTCGACCTTCTCGCTCGTCTCGGTCGGCTGATGCTGCACCATGGCGCAGTACGGGTAGTGCTCTCGGAGCCGGCGCATGGGCTCGGCCTGAGCCAGCGGATCGGTGTAGATCGCGCACACCCAGTCGAGGGAGTGCGCTGCGATGTTGTCGTCGGAGAGTATCTGCTCCAGCGTTCCCGTGAGGGTGACCAGGCGACGAGGGACAGGCAGTTCGATCCACTCGACAGAGGCGAGGCCTGCCTCATCGAGATCTATCAGCCACGACCCGCGGGGCTTGCTCTGCTCGCCGAAGCTGTAGTGCAGCGGCGCCCCCGAATAGCGCACACGCTCGCTGATCCGCTGCCGGCCGTGGATGTGGCCGAGCGCGACGTAGTCGGGGCCGTCGAAGACCGACAGCGGCACGACGTCGAGTCCGCCCTGCCGGACCTCTCGTTCGAGGCCGACGGTCGCGTCGACCCCCGCCGCGAAGCAGTGGGCGATCGCGACCGAACGCCCGGGGTTGTCGCGCATGCCCAGACGAACGAGGTCCATGGCGTGCGCGAGCGTCTGAGCCTGGGAACGGAGTGCGGCGTCGGGCCAGTGCTGCCGGACGATCGCGGGTTCGAGATAGGGAATGCCGTAGAAGTGCACCGGCCCGTCGGCGTCGTCCACCGTGACCGGGGTGCCGATCGCACGCGGGTCGGTGAGCACGTTGATGCCGTCGCGCAGCAGGCGGGCCTGGAAGCCGAGCCGAGCCGCCGAGTCGTGGTTGCCGCTCGTCACGATGACGCGGGCTCCCGTCTCGTGCAGCGCCACCAGCGCGTCGCCGAGAAGCGTGTAGGCGGGGCCCGCCGGTGTCGCGGAGTCGAACACGTCGCCGGCCACGACGACGACGTCGACCGCGTTCTCGCGGACCTGCGCCGTCAGCGCTCCGAGGACCTCGGCGAGCGCGTCCATGGTCGAGTTGCCATGGAACGTGCGACCGATGTGCCAGTCGGAGGTGTGCAGGATTCGCATACTCACACGCTACGAACCACCACCGACATTCGGTTCGAGGCGTGCGGCTCGGCGTCGAGATCCAGACGGTTGAGCGAGGCCTCGGAGGACTCCGCGCGGTCGACCCCGCGGACCGACAGCGCGTAACAGTGCGTCACACGGACGATGTCAGCGAGACCGCAGCAGCGGAGCGTGCTCGGGGTGGGCGGCGAACCAGTCGGCGACGTACCAGCAGACCGCGTCGACCTTGCGATCGCCGCGTGCCTCGATGTCGGCGACGGCCCCCTCGACCACCGCTCCGGCATAGCCGTGGCCGCGGAAAGTCGGCACCGTGAAGGCCCTGGTCAGGGCGATGGTCCGTCCGTCGTCACGGTAGTCGAGCACGCTCACGAGCTGCCCGTCGCGCATCAGCGTGTACCGCGATGCGTCCTTCTCATCGGTCAGGATGAACCCGGAAGTCAATGACGAAGTACTCACGGACCCCACGTTACGCGCCCGCCACGCGGGTCGGGCCGTTTTGACACGCCCGGACTTCTTGCGACATAATCCCCCCATGACTACCAACGCAAGCCCTTTGTCCGCCCAGGAGGCGAACAGGACTGCCGGGATGATGATGCCCGGTCGCGTTGGCATGTGTTGCCGAATGTGTCGCTGAACGAACAGCCACTCCGTCTGATCTGATCCCGCGATCTGCGAGATCGGTCTCCGAGCACCCACCCCCGCTCGCTCTCCCGGCCCGCCGGTCATTCATGCAACGCATCCGAGCCTCTCTTCCCGGCTCATGTCCTGAGGACTTCATCATCATGTCGAACACCACTCTTCTCGAGCGTCCCTCCGTCGCCGCCACCGTCCGCCCCGCGTCCGCCCGGACCGAGGATGCGCCTCTCGCCGCCGACCTTCCCGCCGTCCGGTCCCCGCGCGGATTCGCCCTCTACGTCGGTCTCGACGAGATCAAGGCCGCCGAGGCCGGAGTGAGCCTGCCTCTGCTGGTCGACGCGCTGCGTCGCACTCTCGCCGAGCTCGCACCCGGTGCCGAGACGCACGCCACCGTCGCACTCGCCCCCCACGGCTCGGGAGGTCGCGACCTCGACGTCGTGCGCCTCGCCCTGCAGGAGCCCGGAGCCATCGCCCGGACCAAGGCCGCGGCCGAGGAGGAGACGGTCGCCGAAGAGGGCGGCGTCGTCGTGGACATCTCCCGCAAACGCGTGCTGATCGACGGCGACTCCGCCGCCTTCACCTACAAGGAGTTCGAGCTGCTGCAGTACCTCGTGCTCCGTGAAGGACGCACGATCGAGCGCAGCGAACTGGTCTCCGCGCTCTGGCAGGCACAGGACGACGAGACCCCGGGCGAACGCACCATCGACGTCCACGTGCGTCGCCTGCGCGCCAAGCTCGGTCGTTATGAGGACATCGTCCGCACGGTGCGCGGGATCGGCTACCGGTTCGACCGGCACGCCGACGTCGTCATCCGCTACGGCCACGGCACGCCGTCTCCCGACCGCTTCTGAGGCGGGTGTCAGACCCACGACGTACCGTGGGGGTATGACCCTGACCGCAGATGCCTCGGCTGCCGGAGCGCCGGCATCCACGCTCGTGCGCGAGGCCGTCTACCGTCCCCCTCACCCGCTCGACCTGCGTCGCACGGTGGGCATGCTCCGCCGTGGGCCCGGAGACCCGACGATGGTGTTCGACGGCGCGGTGATCTGGCGTGCCCTGCGTACGGGAGTCGGTCCGGCGACCCTCGCCCTCCGCGCGGTCGGCGACGAGATCCGTGCGACGGCGTGGGGTCCGGGTGCCGACGAGGCGCTCGAACGCCTGCCTGCTCTGTGCGGCGCCGACGACGACCCGACGGGCTTCGACCCCGGGCTGCATCCGCTCATCGCCGAGGTCGCACGACGCTCCCCCGGCATCCGCCTCGCCCGAACCGGCGAGGTGTTCGACGCGCTCGCATGCGCGATCCTCGAGCAGAAGGTCACCGGGCTCGAGGCCTTCCGCGCCTGGCGGCTGCTCGTGACCGCCCACGGAGACCGCGCACCCGGTCCGACACCCCGCCCGATGTACACCGCGCCGGACAGCACCCGATGGCGGTCGATCCCCTCGTGGGAGTGGCACCGCGCCGGAGTGCAGCCACCGCAGTCGAAGACGATCGTCCGCGCGGCGGCACGGGGTGCGAGCATCGCCAGAGCCCTGCTCGCGGCCGAGACTGGCGAGGATCGCGATCGCGTGCTCACGAGCCTTCCGGGCATCGGTGTCTGGACGTCTGCGGAGACCCGCATACGCGCCTTGGGCGACCCCGATGCCGTGAGCGTCGGGGACTACCACCTGGCTCATGAGGTCGGACACGTGCTCACAGGCCACCGGACCGACGACGCCGGGATGCTCGAGCTGCTCGCCCCGTGGGCGGGTCACAGGCAGCGGGTGATCCGGCTCATCGTCGCGAGCGGGATCAGCGAGGCGCGGCGAGGACCACGGCTGTCCCCCGAAGACCACAGGAATCGCTGACCCTGCCGCCGGCCCCGACCTCTAGGCTGAACGCATGTCCCGCAACGCGCTCCGCTTTTCCGTCACCGCAGGGCTGCTCATCGTCGGTGTCGTGATCGGCCTGATCTTCCAGAACGTCTGGCTCGGCATCCTGCTGGCCGCCCTCGTCTGGCTCGGCTGGTTCATCGGGTACGAATCCCGCCGCGGGCGCAACGCCGGCGTGAACGATGAGGACCACGGCGTCGAACTCTGAGTCCGCCTCGTCAGTAGTAGACGGCCAGGGGGCCTGTCGGGCCGTCGACGACCCGCACAGGGGTGTCGAACACCCGGGTGAGGACGTCATCGGTCATGATCTCCCGAGAGGGCCCGTATTCCACGACCGCTCCGTCCTTCATCGCGCAGATGCGATCGGCATAGTGCCCGGCGAAGTTGATGTCGTGCAGCACGATCACGATCGTGCGACCCAGCTCGTCCGAGGCGCGGCGCAGGTGCTGCATCATCTGCACGGAGTGCTTCATGTCGAGGTTGTTGAGCGGCTCGTCGAGCAGCACGAACTCCGTGTCCTGTGCGAGCACCATCGCGACGTAGGCCCGCTGACGTTGCCCGCCCGAGAGCTCATCGAGATAACGGCCTTCGAGCTCCCCGAGATCGAGGAAGTCGATCGCCCTGCTGATGATCTCCTCGTCGGCCCTGTTCAGCCTGCCGCGAGAGTGGGGGAAGCGTCCGAAGCCGACGAGCTGACGGACCGTCAGGCGTGTGACGAAGTGGTTCTCCTGACGGAGCACCGAGACGATCCTGGCCAGGTCCTTCGACTTCGTCGAGGCCACGTCGTATCCGGCGATCTCGATCGCCCCGGCATCCATGCCGCCGAGCCGGCCGATCATGGTGAGCAGCGTCGACTTGCCCGCGCCGTTCGGACCGATCAGCGCGGTGATGCCTCCCGCGGGGATCTCGAGGTCGACGGGACCGATCGCCACCTCGTCGCTGTAGTCGCGGCGAACGCCGGCGAGTGTGATCACAACCTGCCCTTTCTGAGGATGACGATGAGGAACACGGTTCCGCCGACGAGTTCGATCAGGATCGACACCATTCCCTGCGCGTAGAAGATGTTCTTCATGACGAAATACGCCGCCGTGAGGATCGTGAAGGCGGTGAGCACGGTCACGGGGAAGATCAGTCCGTGGTCGTACGTGTCGGCGAGCTGGTAGGCGAGGGTGGCGACGAGGAAGCCGAGGAAGGTCATCGGTCCGACCAGCGCGGTCGAGGTCGCCATCAGCACGGCCACGAGGAAGAGCACGACGTGCAGCTCCCGCCGGTGGTCGAGACCGAGGGACCGCGATGCATCGGGACCCAGCGCCAGGAGGTTCAACCTGCGTGCCCTCAGCCACAGGAGCACGGCTGCCGAGAGGCACAGGGGGATCGCCAGAGGCAGGTACGACGCATCGGCGTGGGAGATGTTGCCGAACAGCCTCGCCGCGAGCACGTCGAACTCGCTGGGGGTGAGGAGTCGCTGCATGAACGTCGAGATCGCGCCGAGACCTCCGCCGATGATGATGCCCACCAGGAGCATGATGTGCAGGTTCGCGTAGCGTCCCGACAGCAGCCATCCGTAGAGCGCCATCGCGAGGCCCACCATGATGAGCACCTGGAGGCCGAACTGCCACACGCCCTGGATCGCGACGAGACCGGCGACGCCGAAGAGGTACACCGTGCCCGTCTGCACGACGCGATACAGCGACTCGAACCCCATGATCGACGGCGTGATGATGCGATTGTTGGTGACGGTCTGAAAGCTCACGGTCGCGACGGCCTGCGCGATCGCGACCACGGCCATGACCGTCACGTTCGTCACGCGGAGCCTCGCGATGCGCCAGAAGCCCGCAGATCCGAAGGGCATGGGATTGTCCCACGCGAGCAGCCCGAGGGCGAAGATCGATGAGAGCGCGATGAGGATGCCGAGCACGATCGCGTAGCGGCGTCGGGAACGTGGCGTCGGGAACGATCCGGATGTGCGCGCACCGGCGGCGACCGCGTGCGCCTCAGCCACGGCGGCGCTGCCTCAGGAGCAGGACGATGAACACGACCGCGCCCACCACGCCCAGGATCAGCGATACGGGCACCTCGAACGGCATGATGATCGTCCGCCCGATGATGTCGCACACCGTGACGATCGCGATGCCGAGCAGGCACACCCACGGCAGATTGCTGCGCAGGTCGTCGCCCCGCACCATCGACACGACGTTCGGCACGATGAGTCCGAGGAACGGGAGATTGCCGACCACCACGGTCACCACACCGGTCGTGATCGCGATGAGAGCGGTGCCGAGCAGGATCACGCGGTTGTAGTCCACCCCGACGTTGGTCGCGATCTCCTCCCCCAGACCCGCGATCGTGAGGCGGTCCGCGACCAGGAACACGATGACGCCGACGACGGCCACGATCCAGAGCATCTCGTACTGCCCCCTGAGCACCGACGTGAAGCTGCCCGCGAACCACACTCCGATCGCCTGCAAGGAGTCGGTGGCGAGCGCGAGATACGTCGACACGGCGCCCACGACCGCTCCGAGCATGATGCCGACGATCGGCACGATCAGCGAAGAGGTGAGCGAGACGCGGCGGAGGAACGCGAAGAAGACCATCGTGCCGATGAATGCGGCGACGACCGCTCCGGTCATGCGCAACGGAATGGAGGGGTTCGGCACCAGCACCATCACGGCCAGCAGCCCGAGCCCCGCCCATTCCGTGGTGCCGGTGGTGGTCGGCTCGACGAAGCGGTTCTGGGTGAGCAGCTGCATGACGAGCCCGGCCATCGCCATCGCGGCCCCGGCGAGGACGAGGGCGATCGTGCGCGGGATGCGGGTGATCTGGAACATCTGCGCGCCGTCGTCGGACCCTGCGATGTCGTAGACGCCGGTGAACAGCGAGACGACGAGCAGTGCGACGACGATGAGGATGCCGAAGATCAGCCTGACGTCGAAGAGCCGACCGGCAGTGCGGCGCGGCTCGGCGAGAGCGGTGCGAGTCATGGATCGAACGTCCGAGGGCGGCACCCCCAGAGAGGCGGGTGCCGCCGGTCGGCCTTACTTCTGTGCGGCCTCGAGCGCATCCGCGAGGTCGTCGAGGAATGTCGTGTAGGTCTGGATGCCCTCGTTCAGGTACGTGTCGGTGGGCATGTACACGATCTGCTCGTCAGCAACAGCGGTCACTCCGGCGAGCGCCTCGGAGTTCTCGAGGATCTCGGAGGCCTGCACGTAATCGGGCGTCTCTGGCGCGAACACGGCGTCACGGTCGAGCACGAGCAGCCAGTCGGGGTCGGAGGCGGCGATCGCCTCGACCGAGATGTCGTCGCCCTGATGATCGTCCGAGGCGTCGGCGATCTCGAGCGCCGGGGTCAGACCCAGGATGTCGTAGATCGGGCCGAGCGAGCGACCCACGGTCGGCGCGAGATAACCGATCTCGCCGCCTGAGGTGTTGACGGCCATGACGGTGTCCGCATCGTCGTATGCGGCCTTCGCCCGCTCGACGGCCTCGTCGAAGTCGTCGACCAGCGCCTGCGCCTCGTCCTGCATGCCGAAGATCTCGCCGAGCGTCACGGTCTGCCGCTTGAGCTCCTCGTCGAACGGCTCACCCTCGCGCGGCTCCAGATCGATGATCGTCGCGTCGGGGACGAGCTCCGCGATGGCCGCGTTGTGCTGAGTGAAACGCTGTCCGCTGATGATGAGGTCGGGTTCGACCGCGACGATCGCCTCGAGGTCGGGCTCGCTGTGGAGTCCCACATCGACGATCGCGTCGTCGTCGATGTACGACACGGTGTCAGGCATCAGCGCGACCGCGCCCGCGGCGAGGTCGATCCCCCAGTCGGAGAGAGTCTGGAAGGTGCGGTTGTCCAGCGCGACGACGGATGCGGGAGGAGTCGCGATCTCGTGCTCACCGGTGTTGTCTTCGATCGTGACGGATGCCGTCTCGGCATCGGCCTGCTCGGGTTCGGCTTCGGCGGAGGTCGAGCACCCTGCGAGCGCGAGGAGGCCGACGAGACCGACACTCGTGGCGGTGAGGATTCTGGGCATGGACATGGAGAGACTCCTGTTCTGCGGTGGAGGTGCGCGGGAAACGGCGCCGGACGAGCGGACTAAGGGTGACCTAACTCCGCCTCGAAGATAGGTTAGCCTTACTTTATGAGCGACACGAAATCCGGGTTCTCGATCGAGCGCCGAGGCCTCGATCTGCGCTTCCGCATGGCCACCCTGACCGCCCGAGAATGGCTGGCACCCGAGTACGTGCGAGTCCGTCTCAGTGGCGGCGACCTCCGCGGCTTCGACTCCCCCGGGTGCGACGACCACATGCGCCTGTTCTTCCCCTCGGGCCCCGTCGGCTCTCTCGAGGAGATGCGCGAGGCACCGAGCCGTGAGTACACGCCTCTGGCGTGGGGGCCCGACTGGCTGGACGTGGA
Source organism: uncultured Microbacterium sp. (assembly GCF_963521645.1). Classification (GTDB taxonomy): domain Bacteria; phylum Actinomycetota; class Actinomycetes; order Actinomycetales; family Microbacteriaceae; genus Microbacterium. The sequence continues at coordinate 19,711 of NZ_CAUQVQ010000045.1, forward strand.
GTTCGCGGTGCACGGCGACGCAGGGGTCGGCGCCCCATGGGCGGCCACGGCTCCGCTCGGGTCGTCGATCGGAGTGGGAGGACCGCGCGGATCGGCTGTGCTGAGCGGGACGCCCGGTTCGTGGCTGCTCGTCGGGGACGAGACGGCGATACCCGCGATCCGACGCTTCGCGGCGCTCATCCCCGCGGGCGTCGCCGCTCGAATCGTGGTCGAGACGGTCTCGGCGGGGCGCGAGGTCGACATCGAAGCCCCTGTCGACGTCGAGTGGCTGCATCGCGGCGATGCTCCCGCGGGCTCCGCGCTCATCGCTTTCCTCGACGACCTCGCGGCGGAGGATGCGATCGGCACCGACCCGTTCGTGTTCATCGCGGCCGAACAGTCGATCGTCAGACCGGGGCGTGCGTTGCTGGACCGTTGGGGCATCGACTCCGCGAAAGCCGTGGTCAAGGGCTACTGGAAGCGCGGCGAATCCGAGTACCACGCGCCCCACTAGTGCAGCGCGTGCCTCGCCTCCTGCACGACCACCTCGCGACTCGCAGTTCCTCCCGCTGCTCGGGATGACGGTATACAGCGACCACGATTCCGCTGCTCGGCGTGGAACGCTGCGAGGATGACATGGTGCACCTCATGACCGACGCTCAGATCTGGACCATGATCGGGTGTTTCACCGCGCTCATGTTCGGCATGCTGACCGTCGTCTCCACGCTGTTCATCCGGGTCGTCCGCACCGAGATCGGTGGCCTCCGCAACGAGATGAATGCTCAGATCGGCGGTCTCCGCGGCGAGATGAACGCCCGCTTCGACACCGTGAACACGCGCATCGACGGACTCGACCGCGACATGCAGGCCGTGGTCAAGCGCTCGCTCGGGCTCGAGCGCGACTGACATCGACGACACGTGCCTCCGTCGATCGCCTCGGATGATGTCGGCGGCACCGGCCGGAGACCGGCGTGGACACGGCCTCGGAACGGCTCAGCCGCGTCCCGCGGCTGCCGGGCACCGCGAGACAATAGAAGGATGAGCCTGTTCGCCCTGGCACCCAAGCGCGGTCCGCGTTGGCACCTCGCCACCCAGGCGGCGTTGGGCATCGCGGTGCCGATCGCCGTCATGACCCTGATCGGTCAGCCCGCGCTCGGCTACGTCGCGGCATCCGGCGCATTCACCG
>NZ_CAUQVQ010000046.1:0-20127 GCF_963521645.1 uncultured Microbacterium sp.
GCCCAAGACCGGCATCTCCGTGATCGGGATCATCGGACTGGCGGTGACGGCCGTCGGCGTGGTCGTCTCGTGCATCCCCGTCGTCGCCGTCGTGGGGTGGATCCTGCTCGGCGTGGGCGTCGTCGTGTCACTCGTCTCCGTCTTCCTCCCGGGCGCGAAGTGGCCCGGGATAGCGGGCATCGCGCTCGGAGTGCTCGGCGCGGTTCTCGCAGTCGCGGTGTCACTCCTGGCCTTCAGCACGACGGCGTCCGAGCCGCGCGACGAGCCCTCGCCCGTCGCGACCGAGGAGCCTTCCCCCACGCCCTCGGAAGAGCCCACCCCCGCCGCTTCCCCGCCCGCGGAGAGCACCGCGCCTCCGGGCGCGCAGACCGTCACCTTCGACGAACTGGCGGTCGGTCAGTGCATCCCGTTCATGGAGTGGGGCGAGCAGGTGTCCGAGCTGCCGATCGTGCCGTGCGACCAGCCGCACACCGACGAGGTCTACTACATCTTCGACGCCGCCGACGGAGAGTTCCCGGGTGACGAGGCTCTGCAGACCCTCGCGACCGAGAGGTGTGACGCAGCCTTCGCGGAGTACATCGGCATCCCCTACGCGGACTCAGAGCTCGCCAACTACTGGTTCGTACCCACCGAGGCGTCGTGGAACCGCCTGAAGGATCGCACCCTCCAGTGCATCGCCTACAGCAACGACGAAGTGACCGGGTCGTTCCAGGGCACGACCCGCTGAGCGGTGAGGATCAGTCCTCGTCCTTGCGCTTGCGCCAGCGGATGCCGGCCGAGATGAAGCCGTCGAGGTCGCCGTCGAACACGGCAGCCGGGTTGCCCGACTCGTGGCCCGTGCGGAGGTCCTTCACCAGCTGCTGACCGTAGAGGAAGTACGACCGCATCTGGTCGCCCCAGCTCGCGGTGATGTTGCCGGCGAGTTCCTTCTTCTTCGCCGCTTCCTCTTCCTTCTGCAGCAGCAGCAGGCGGGTCTGCAGCACGCGCATGGCGGCCGCACGGTTCTGGATCTGCGACTTCTCGTTCTGCATCGAGACGACGATGCCGGTCGGGAGGTGCGTGAGGCGCACGGCGGAATCCGTGGTGTTGACCGACTGTCCACCGGGGCCGGAGGAACGGAACACATCGACGCGGATGTCGCTCTCGGGGATGTCGACCTCGGTCGCCTCCTCCATGAGCGGGATGACCTCGACCGCCGCGAACGACGTCTGCCGCTTGTCGGCGGAACCGAACGGGCTGATGCGGGCGAGACGGTGCGTGCCCGCCTCGACGGACACCGTGCCGAAGGCATAGGGCGCATCGATCTCGAACGTCGCCGACTTGATGCCGGCGCCTTCGGCATAGGAGGTGTCGAGCACCTTCACCGGGTACTTGTGGCGCTCGGCCCAGCGCAGATACATGCGCATGAGCATCTCGGCGAAGTCGGTGGCGTCGTCGCCGCCCGCCCCCGAGCGGATCGTGACGATGGCGGATCGCTCGTCGTACTCGCCGTCCATCAGCGTCTGGACCTCGAGCTGGTTGATGATCTCGGTCAGCGCAGTGAGCTCGGCGCGTGCTTCGACGGCCGAGTCCTCGTCGCCCATCTCGTTCGCCAGGTCCACGAGGACTTCGAGGTCGTCGAGTCGACGCCCGATGCCCTCGACCCGAGCGAGCGCCGACTGGCGGTGGCTCAGCGCGCTGGTCACCTTCTGGGCGCGTTCGGGATCGTCCCAGAGGTCCGGCGCACCGGCTTCCTCGTTGAGACGCGCGATGTCGGAGCGGAGGGTCTCGACATCGATGACCTCGCGGATGTCACCGTAGGTGAGTCGCAGGGCCTGGATGTCGGCGGAGAGATCGAGTTCGAGCATGTCGCGTCCAGCCTAACGTGCCGCCTGCGCGGGCGGGGACGGCGTTCGAACCGGAGTAGCGTGAAACGAGTGAGCAACGCATCCACGGTCCTGAGGCGATTCGGGCCGATGGTGTACCTCCCGACCGTGCTCTTCTCGCTCGGCGAAGGCGCGGTGATCCCGCTCATCCCGGTGATCGCGGCGCGGATGGGCGCCGACATCGCGTTCGCCGCGCTCGTGGCCTCCGCACTCGTGGTCGGCCAGCTCTGCGGCAACCTCCCCGCCGGCTGGGCTGTGGGCCGCATCGGCGAGCGCTTCACGATGGTGATCGCCGGCACGATCGCGATCGGCGCGGGCGTGGGGATGGTCTTCGCCCCCACGCTCGGCGTGCTCGCGGCATCCGTCTTCCTGCTCGGCTTCTGCGCTGCCGCTTTCGGCCTCGCACGCCATGCGTTCATGACGACGCGGGTGCCGATCGCCTTCCGCGCCCGAGCCCTCTCTCTGCTCGGGGGAAGCTTCCGCCTCGGGATCTTCATCGGCCCCTTCGTCGCGGCGGGTCTGCTGCAGCTGTTCGGTTCCGAGTCGGCCGCGATCTGGTTCTTCCTCGGCTGCCTCGTCGTGATGGTGCTGCTCGTGCTGCTCGGTCCCGATCCGGAGACGACGATCGCGCCGACCACCCCCGTGCGCACCGCCGCGCGTGCGGACGATTCCGGCGAGCCGGTGACGGGTTCGATTCCCATCGCCGCGCGCGCGGGCATCTTCCGCACCATGTGGCAGCAGCGCGGCGTGCTGGGGCGGCTGGGACTCGCTGCGGCATCGTTGTCGGCGGTGCGCTCCGCCCGTCAGGTCGTGCTACCGCTGTGGGGACTCTCGCTCGGTCTCGACGCGTCGACGATCGCGCTGGTCGTCGGCATCTCGGGGGCGATCGACTTCGCGCTGTTCTACGCGAGCGGCCAGGTGATGGATCGGTTCGGGCGCCTCTGGGCGGCGATGCCGGCGATGGTGTTGATGGGAGCGGGGTTCCTCGCTCTCTCCTTCACGCATGATCTGGATGCCGCGGTGCTGTGGTACGGCATGTTCGCCGCGATGCTCGGAGTCGGCAACGGCCTCTCGAGCGGCATCCTGCTGACCCTGGGCGCGGATGTCGCGCCGAAGCGAGACCCCGCACCCTTCCTCGGTTCCTGGCGGACTCTCACGGATGCCGGGGGCGCGATCGCTCCCCTCGTGGTGTCGGGCATCATCGCCGTCGCCTCGCTGCCGTTCGCAGCGGCCGCGATGGGCGTCATCGGACTCCTCGGAGCATGCGGGTTCCTGCGGTGGATCCCCCGTTTCGTGCCGCGCGCGAAGAATCAGCGATGACGGCCCTGGGCGCGGACATCCACCGCATCGTGACGGGGTTCCGCCCTCTGTCGCCACGGGACCACGCGACGCTGCCCGACTTCTCTCGACACTTCGCCGACGACCTCGGTCCTGTCGCACGCGCCGATGGCCCCACTCACGCCACGGCGTCCGCGTTCGTCTTCGACCCGACGCTGTCGATGATCGCTCTCGTCTTCCACGGCAAGGGCCTGTTCTGGGTGCAGCCGGGCGGCCATCTCGAGGATGACGCCTCGATCGTCGACGCGGCGCTGCGTGAGCTCGAGGAGGAGACGGGGATCGCGGCGGAGAATCCCGGCGCGTCCCCCGTGTACGACCTCGATCATCATGCGCTCTCCTCGGCGTTCGGGCGGTGCTCCTCGCACCTCGATGTCGGCGTCGCGCTGACCGTACCCGCAGACACGCCGCTCACCGTGAGCAGCGAGTCGGGAGATGTGCGGTGGTGGCCCGTCGACGCGCTGCCCGCGGAAGTGCCTGCAGGGTTCCCGACACGGGTCCGCGAGATGATCGCACGCCTGTCGCTCTGAGCGACTCCGCTCTCCCGCACCCGCTCACCTCACGGCTGTGCGGCTGGTCCCCGTCGACCGCAGCTGGACGCCGTCGGCGACGAACAGAGAGAGCAGCGGCGGGTGCCACGGTGCCGCGAGCGTCACCCGCGCCGACGTCCCGTCCGGCGCGGTCGCCGACACGAGCGACGCGGTCGACGAGGAGACCGCGATCACGGCCGTCGCCTGCTCGCGAACACCGTCGTCTGTGAGACGTGCCAGCGGCTCACCTCCCTCCACCGCGAGGATGAAGCCGTCGGCGCCCGCGAGCGCAGCGGAATCGGCCAGCGAATCGAGTCGCTTCTGCGCGATGTACAGGTCGGTCGCGCACACGCAGACGAACGTCAGCGCGAGCGCGAGCACGGCGTAGCCCAGCGTGAGCAGCAGCACGCTCCCCTCCTCACTGCCGCGGGCCACACCTCTCACCCCGTTCCCCACGTGCGAGAGACCTTCTGCACAGCCGAGCCCTGAACGGTCACGGCCGCCGCCTCGTCCACTCCGAAGACCGCCGGGATCAGCGGAAGCGACACGTGCGCAGTGACCGTGAGCACGATCGTCGCACCGGGCTGCGGGCATTCGCCGTCCTCCCCCGGGCACTCCATCGTCACCTCCAACGTCGTACCGTCCAGGCCGTACTGCTCGATCACGCCGTCGAGGACCTGCTCGCCGCGCGCCGCGGCCGTCTCGGAGTCCGGTGCACGGGCGATGGCCCGCGCGGTGTGCCGAGCCGCCGCCTCCACGCCGAGGGTCTGCTCCTGAATCGCTCCGAGCGCGACGATCAGATACACCAGGGGCACGAGCAGGAGGACTCCCACCGCGATGAACTCGAGGGCGGCGGACCCCTCCTCATCCCTCACCGAACGACTCCTTCGGCGCGTCGGCCTCGACCGTGAGCGCATGCGGCGGGCCCAGCAGGCCGATCACCGGGAGAGGGGACGTGATGGTGACCCTCACCGTCGGCGCACCCAGGGCCGACTCCTGCACGACGCTGATGTCCTCTGCGTACGACGCTCCGACGGCGCGGGTGATCACGGCTCTCGCGCGATCCGCTCCGTCGGCGAGAGTCGTGTCAGCGAGCGCCCCGACATACGCGCCCTCCACGGCGGCGTCGTGCACGACGTTCCGCACGTAGACGGCGAGCGCCAGCTGCATCGCCCCGAGGGTGAGCACCGTGAGGAGAGTGCCGACCAGGACGAACTCGACGGGACTGGAGCCCCGGTCGCCGGAGACGGCCCCCGGTGCGACGCGCGTCCCCGCGACGCGTCCCAGGCCGAGCACGGGTCAGATCCCCGACACGCGTGCGATGGCCTGCTCGAACAGCTCGCTGAGAGCCGGCCCGGCGACCGCCCAGATCAACACGACGAGTCCTGCCGTCATGAGTGTGACCAGCACCCAGCCCGGCACGTCGCCCGTGTCATCGTCGGCGAGTGCGCCCACCCACGTGGTCACGGCGTTCCATCGGCGGCGGAGAGAGTTCATAACGCGTCCTTTCGTTGAGTGCTCAGCCGATGCCGAGTCGCAGGATGAACAGTCCGGGGTAGATCGCGAAGAGCACGGAGAGAGGCAGGATGAGGAAGACGAGCGGAAGGAGCATCAGGATCTCCTTCCGACCGGCCTGCTCGATCAGCACGCGCTTCGCGTCCTCGCGGGCGTCGCCCGCCTGCGCGTGCAGGACCGCAGCGAGCGGTGCGCCGTGCTCGAGCGCCGCGATCACCTGATCGACCGCTCTGGTCAACCCGGGCATCTGCAGCCGGGCCGCCAGCTCGGCGAGCGCCTCCGCGAGCGAGGACCCCGTGCTCACTGCCACCACGACGCCACGGAACTCGACCGTCAGGGCACCGGAGCCCACCTCGGCGACACGCCGCAGAGAGTCGAGGAACCCCTCTCCCGCCGAGAGGCAGAGTGCGAGGAACTCCAGAGTGGTGGGGAGTTCTTCGGTGAGCCGCGTTCTGCGGACCCTCACACGCGCCGAGAGCTGCATCTCATAGGCGACAGCGGCCGCCGCACCGCTGAAGAGAGGCAACAGCGATCCCGGTACGCTCATCCGCCCGGTCAGCACGAGGGCGATCACCGCCGCGGCTCCGGCCCCGATGCCGGCGACGGTCCAGCCGAGTTGACGCCCCCGGAACGCGACGGCGCTGACATCGCTGCCCGCCTGCGCCAGCCGCCGCTGCAGCAGCTCTCCGCCTCCCAGAAGGCGTTCGAAGGCAGACTGCAGCCAAGCCCAAGGGGTGACACGTCCGGCAGGAAGCACCTGGACGGCCGGGAGTGCGCTCTGCGGAAGCAGCGCATCGGAGACGACGTCGCGCACGTACGGAGCGATCCTGGTCACCAGCGGGATCGCGGACCATCGAGGAAGGGCGGCGAGGATGCACAGCAGTCCCCCTCCCAGTCCGCCCCCGATCAACACCGAGAGCGAGACGGCGGACACCGGGCTCATCCGAACCACCGTCCCGGTTCGGGCAGACGCCCTATCCGGATCATGATGCGGTAGGCGACGACCGAGATGAGCGCGCCGCCGCAGATGACGGCCATGCCCTCCGGGGTGCCGTATGCCTCTGCACCCTCGGGCCTCATGACCAGCAGGCCCAGGATCACCCACGGGGCGATCGCCCCGAGCACTGCGGCGCCGCGGATCCACGACTGACGCGCCTCCACCTCGCCGCGCAGAGCGGCGTCTGCACGCACCGAGGCCGAGAGCGCGCGCAGCACGCCTCCGAGCTCGGTGCCCCCGACCTGTCGGGCCATCCGCAGGGTTTCGATGATCCGGTCGGCGATCGGGTCGGCGAGTGCGTTCTTCAGGCGATTCAGGCTCGACTCGAACCGTCCGGTCGCCCGGAGGTCTCTCGCGAACGCCGTGAACGCGGGACGCATCATCTCCGGAGCCGATTCGGCGAGGCTCGCCACGGCGTCGGGCAGCGACAGCCCCACACGGATCGACGCGATCAGGAGATCACACACATCGGGCCACACCTGGCGTCGCGCCCGGCGCAGCCGCAGTCGACGAGCCCTCAGTGCGACGACCGGAGCGATCCCCCCGGCGCCGAACGCGAGCGCGGCGAGCACGGGGATCGAGGTCAGCAGCCATGCCGCCGCCCCGGCGCCGAACGCCGCTGCGAGCATGACCGCCAGAAGCGTGCGCGGGCGCGTCGCACCGAGACCCGCCTCCGCGAGAGCGCGCGACAGCGGCCCGCGTCGAGACTCCTGCGACGTCGACCGACGGGTCGGCCAGAGCCAGGGCGAAACGGACAGGAGCACCCCTGCGGCGAGCATCGCGCCGACCAGCAGGGTCATGCGCCGACACCGCCGCGTCGCCAGTGCACGGGTGGCCCCGGCGCCGGGTCCTCGCACGCGTACACGGAACGCGCCACGATGCGCCCGTCGACCACCGCCCCGGTCGGCGCGATCACTTCTCCCACCCTCCGCACCCCCGCGGCATCCCGCATGCAGTGCACGACGAGGTCGACCGATCCGGCGATCGCCGGAGCGATGAACGACCGATCGATGTTGCGCCCGGCCAGCAGTGGCAGCAGAGCCAGCTTGTCGAGCGCCTCCTGCGCGGAGTTCGCGTGCACGGTGGCCGCCCCGGGAACCCCCGTGTTGAGAGCCAGCACGAGGTCCAGCGCCTCGGCGTCCCGCACCTCGCCCACGACCAGTCGGTCCGGCCTCATGCGCAGCGCTTCCTTCACGAGCCTGCGGAGGGTGATCTCTCCGGTGCCTTCCAGCCCCGCCTGCCGCCCCTGCAACGAGACGACATCGGGCCCGTCGACCGCCAGCTCGAACGTCTCCTCGACCGTGACGATGCGCTGCGTGTCGGCGCACTCCGCCAGCAGCGCACCGAGGAACGTGGTCTTGCCGGCGTGGGTCGCTCCCGACACGACGACGCTGTCTCCGTCGCGCATCGCCGCTCGCAGCATCTCGGCGACGTGGCGCGGCAGCATCCCCTTCGCGACGAGCGACGGGAGGGAGCGGTGCCTGGCCACGAACTTGCGGATGTTGACGGACCATCCGCCGCGCACCACGTCGGCGATCGCGACGTGCAGGCGCGACCCGTCGGGGAGGGACGCATCGACGAACGGCTGACTGATGTCGACCCGCCTCCCGGTCGCCTGCAGCATCCGCTCGACGAGGTCGCGGAGCATGGCGTGGGTGAGATGCATCTCGACGCGATGGGCGATGCCGTCGCGCGCGATGTGCACGCTCTCCGGCCCGTTCACCCAGATCTCCTCGATCTCGGGGTCGTCCAGCAACGGCTGCAGCACGCCGAAGCCGCTGACCGCGGCCAGCACATCGCGCACGCAGGCGGCCTCGTCGTCGATCATGGCCTCACCGCGCGCGAGCGCCACGTCGTTGAACCGTCTGACCTCCGCGACGGCGAGGGTCCGCGCCGCCTCCGCGTCGTGGGCCGGGTCGGTTCCGTCGCTGCGCAGCCGCTGCCGCACACGCTCGGAGACGAGGACGGCCGGAAGGATCACCCGTGCATCCTCGCAACAATCGGCGTCATGCCGTCCGAGTTATCCACAACAGCGCGGGCACCCCTGCGGGCGGATCCCCAGCTACGCACGATCCCCCGATCAGTAGACTGATTTCACCGCGCGGGAGTGGTGGAATTGGCAGACACGCAGGATTTAGGTTCCTGTGCCCCAGGGCGTGTGGGTTCAAGTCCCACCTTCCGCACCGATCTGTCGCGTCCCCGCGACCGACGACCTGACCGCCGCACAGCGCACGACGACGGGAAACCCATGCATCACGCCGCTCTCATCCCCTGGCTCGACCCCGCCACGATCATCGGCTCGGCGGGCCCGTGGGCGCTTCTCGTGGTGTGCTTCATCGTCTTCGCCGAGACCGGCCTGCTCGTCGGGTTCCTCCTGCCGGGTGACACGCTGCTCGTGATCTCGGGCCTGCTGTCCCACCCGCTCGCGGGGTCGGAGCACGGGGTGTTCGGCATCAACGTCTGGATCGTCGCGCTGCTCATCGGCCTCGCCGCCTTCGTCGGCGGTGAAGTCGGCTATCTGATCGGTCACAAGGGCGGTCCTGCGGTCTTCGAGCGCAAGGAATCAGGCCTGTTCAGCAAGAAGAACGTCGAGCGGACGAACGCGTTCTTCGAGCGCTTCGGCGGCATCACCGTGATCCTCGCCCGCTTCGTGCCGATCGTGCGCACGTTCGCCCCGGTCGCGGCCGGCGTGGGACACATGCCGTGGCGTCGGTACACGCTGTACAACCTGATCGGCGCGATCCTCTGGGGCTTCGGCCTCACCATGTTCGGCTACGCGATCGGGTTCATCCCGCCGGTCGCGCACTTCGTCGAGAGCTACATCGATCTCATCCTGCTCGCAGCGGTCGGCGGCACGGCTCTCGTCACGCTCTGGCACTACCTCTCGGAGCGCCGCAAGGCCAAGAAGGAAGCCGCGCTCGGCGAGGGCGAGACGGATGCGGCCGAGGCGGCCGAGCTCGCGCTCGACCCCGACGTCTTCGACCGCGCCCCCGACTTCGACGGCGACGGCAAGCACTGATCCCGAACGACGCAGAGGCGGGCTGAGAACTCAGCCCGCCTTCTTCTTGCTCGGGCTCTTCTTGGTGCTCGCCTTCTCCTCTGACGGCTCGGCGCGGGCGGCCTTGGTGCGAGCGACGCTGGCACGCAGCGCCTCCATGAGATCGATGACCTCGCCGCTCTTGGCGTCTCCCTCGTCCTCGCCGAACGTCTCGGCGACGTCGAAGGTGTCGCCCGCCTCGATCTTCGCGTCGATCAGAGTGCGCAGCTCCTTCTGGTACTCGTCGACGAACGACTCGGGCTCGAAGTCGGCCGAGTAGCTGTCGACGAGCGATGCCGACAGCTCCAGCTCCTTCTTCGAGATCCGCACGTCCTCGTCGAGCGCCGGGAACTCCGCCTCGCGCACCTCGTCGGCCCACAGCAGCGTCTGCAGCACCAGCACCTTGCCGCGCACCCGGAGCGCCGCGAGCCTCGTCTTCTGACGCAGCGTGAAGCGCACGATCGCCGTGCGATCGGTCTGCTCGAGGGTCTTGCGCAGCAGCACGTACGCCTTCGGAGACTTCGAGTCGGGCTCGAGGTAGTACGGCTTGTCCAGGGTCAGCAGGTCGACCTGGTCAGAGGGGACGAACTCGACGACGTCGATCTCGCGGCTCTTCTCGGCCGGCAGTGCCGCCAGATCGTCCTTGGTCAGCACGACGGTCTGCCCCTCGTCGACGTAGGCGCGATCGATGTCGGCATACGCCACGGTCTCGCCGCACACCTCGCACGTGCGCTGATAGCGGATGCGCCCACCGTCCTTCTCGTGCACCTGATGCAGCGGCACATCGTGGTCTTCCGTCGCGGAATACACCTTGACCGGCACGTTCACGAGGCCGAAGGTCAGCGCGCCCTTCCAGATCGTTCTCATGACCCCAGTGAACACCAGCCGCGATGATGGTGGCCAGTACCTTGACTACGCTGGCGTCATGGTCGCAGAGGCTCAGAACGTGCAGATCGACGGTCGTCGGCTGCGCATCACGAACCTCGACAAGGTCGTGTATCCCGAGACCGGAACCACGAAGGGCGAGATCATCGCCTATTACACCGCGATCGCGCCGCATCTCCTCCCGCTGCTCGCGGGACGCCCCGTGACCCGCAAGCGCTGGGTCGAGGGCGTGGGAGCAGCGGATGCTCCCGCCGACGCGTTCTTCACGAAGCAGCTCGAGCCCGGCGCTCCGAGCTGGATCCCCCGACACGGCATCGCTCATTCGGACGGCACGAAGGAGTACCCGCTCGTCGAGGACGTGCCGACACTGGTGTGGCTCGCGCAGGTCGCGGCGATCGAACTCCACGTGCCGCAGTGGCGTTTCGCACCCGACGGACTGCCTGGCACCCCCGACCGCCTGGTGCTCGATCTCGACCCCGGCCCCGGCGTCGGGCTCGCGCAGTGCGCCGACGTCGCGCGCATCGCGAGAGGTCTGCTCACCGGAATCGGGCTCGATCCGGTACCGGTGACCAGCGGCAGCAAGGGCATCCACCTCTACGCGGCTCTGCCCGGCACGCAGACCAGCGACGAGATCTCCGCCGTGGTCAAGGAGATCGCCCGGCTCATCGAGACCGAGCACCCGGATCTCGCCACCAGCACGATGGCGAAGTCCGCCCGCGGTGGCAAGGTCTTCCTCGACTGGAGCCAGAACAACGGGAAGAAGACCACGATCTCGCCGTACTCGATGAGGGGCCGCGCCCAGCCGTGGGTGGCGGCGCCGCGCACCTGGGAGGAGCTCGACGACCCCGGGCTGGCACAGCTCGACTTCGCCACCGTGCTCGAACGCGCGGAATCGGGGCTGGATCCGATCGCGCCGCTGCGCGGAGAACATCCCCCCGCGCCCGCCCCGTCGCGCGAGGCGACGTCGGAACAGACGCGGTCTGCGACGACGGTCACGCGTACGGCTGCCCCGCGACACCGCGCGCGCCTGGCCGCTGCCCCGAGCGCATCCGCTCCCGCCTCCCCCGCATCCGTCTCCCCCATGCTCGCCGAGAACGGCACCCCTGCGATCGCGCGCGGCCTCAGCTCACCCTCCTGGGTCGAGGTCAAGTGGGACGGCATCCGCGCGATCGGCACCTGGGCCGACGGACGGATGCGGCTGCATGCCCGCAGCGGCACCGACATCACCGCGCGGTATCCCGAGCTGACCGCCGACGGAGCCCCCTTCCTGCCCGTGGACGACGCGATCGTCGACGGCGAGATCGTCGCCTTCGATCCGCAGGGCAGGCCGAGCTTCTCCCTGCTGCAGAATCGCATGCACCTCACCCGGCCGAGGGAGATCGAACGGGAGGTCGTGCGGACCCCGATCGTCTACATGGTCTTCGACCTGCTGCGACTGGACGGGCACGACCTCAGCGCGATGCCCCTGTCGCAGCGTCGCACTCTGCTCGAAGAGGTGGTCTCCGACCTCGACGCGCCCGTGCGGGTTCCGCCCGTGTTCGATGACGTCGATGCCGCGTTGGACGCGAGCGAGGAGTTCGGCCTCGAGGGCGTGGTCGTGAAGGATCCGGCGTCCCGCTATCGGGCGGGGCAACGCTCCCCCGCGTGGCTCAAGCTCAAGCACACCCGGATGCAGGAGGTCGTGATCGTCGGCATCCGCCCCGGCAAGGGAGATCGCGAAGGGACCTTCGGCTCGCTGCTGCTCGCGGTCCCTGAGTCGGGTGACCTCAGATACGTCGGACGCGTCGGCACCGGTTTCACCGACCGGGTGCTCCGCGATCTTCTCGCGCGTCTCGCGCCGTTGCGGGTCGAGTCGGCACCGCTCGACGGCGTGCCCGCACTCGACGCCTCAGGCGCGCTGTGGGTGTCGCCCGAGCTCGTCGGAGAGGTCGAGTTCGCGAACTGGACTCCCGACGGCGTGCTCCGTCACTCACGGTGGCGCGGGTTGCGCCCCGACAAGTCCCCCGACGAGGTCGTGGTCGAGCCCTGATCCCTCACGCGTGATGCGGTTCGCAGTCGGACTGCTCGGCGGGTTCGATCTGGAACGTCGAATGCTCGACGTCGAAGTGCTGCGCGAGGCACGACTGGAGGTCGCTCAGGAGCTTCGCCGAACGCCCGTCGGACAGCAGAACGGGGTCGACGCTGACATGTGCGCTGAACACGGGCGCGCCACGCGTCAGCTGCCAGACATGCACGTCGTGAACGCCGACCACGCCGTCGTAGTCGAGCAGATGCCGGCGGATGTCTCCGACTGCGGTCCCCACGGGCGCTGACTCCGAGAGCACCGAGAACACCTCGCGGAGAAGGGCGATGGCGCGCGGGATGATCAGCGCCGCGATCATGAGCGACGCGATGGCATCCGCCGGCATCCACCCTGTCGCCACGATCACGATCGCGGCGATGATCACCATCGCCGAACCGATCAGGTCGCCCATCACCTCGAGATAGGCCCCGCGGACGTTGATGCTCGTGCGCTGCGCGCGGCTCAGCAGCCACATCGAGAGCGCATTGGCGAGAAGGCCGACCACCGCGACCGCGAGCATCAGTCCCCCCACGACCTCGGTGTCGCCGGGGTTCAGCAGGCGCCCGACAGCCTCCACGGCGACCCAGCCCGCGAGAAGGATGAGGATGACCGCATTGATCAGCGCGCCGAACACCTCGGCTCGCTGATACCCGAACGTGCGACGCTCGTCTGCGGGTCGCGCGGCGACGGCCGCGGCGATGAGCGCGATCACCAGGGCGGACGCGTCGGTGAACATGTGGGCGGCATCGGCGAGAAGCGCGAGCGAGCCGGTGAGGATGGCCCCCACGATCTGCACGATCATCACGGTCGCCGTCAGAGTCAGCGAGATCGCCAACAGACGACGGTGACTGGCCGAGCGGATGCCGCCGGCAGCCGGTGCGTGATCGTGCATGCCACCAGGCTAGACCGGCTGCAGTGCCCCTCAGGGCGATTCCGCGAAGTCGGGAATGGTGATGATTCTCAGGACCGTCAGAGGCGGGCGAGCAGCGGCACCAGTTCGGCGAAAGCGCGGGCGCGGTGGGACTGCGACTGCTTCTCGGCGGCCGTGAGGTCTCCGACCGTGCGCTCCGCGCCGGCGGACTGGCCGTCGGGGATGAAGATCGGGTCGTAGCCGAATCCGCCGCCTCCCGACGCCGCACGGGCCAGGCGTCCCGGCCAGATCCCCTCGACGACGTGCTCCTCGCCCGTCGGCATCACGAGCGCGATGGTCGAGGTGAAGTGCGCGGTCCGGTGTGGTTCGGCGATGTCATGGAGCTGATCGAGCAGGAGCTCGAGATTCGCCACGGCATCCTTCTTCTGCCCCGCCCAGTAGGCGGAGAAGACTCCCGGAGATCCGCCGAGCACGTCGACGCAGATTCCGGAGTCGTCGGCGAGCGCCGGGAGACCCGTGTGCGCGGCGGCCGCGCGGGCCTTGATGAGCGCGTTGTCCGCGAAGGTGATGCCGTCTTCGACAGGCTCGGGCCCGTCATACCCCACGACCTCGAGGTCGGGACGGGTCGCGCCGACGATCTGCTGGAACTCCGCGACCTTGTGCGGATTGTGAGTGGCGAGGACGACTCTCATCAGCCCGCGAGAGCCTTCAGCTGTTCGCTCTTGAGGTCGGCGCAGCCGTTGACGCCCAGCTCGAGCAGTGCGTCGAGCTCGCGCTTGTCGAACGGAGCACCCTCCGCGGTGCCCTGCACCTCGACGAAGAGACCGCGGCCGGTGACGACCACATTCATGTCGGTCTCGGCCCGCACATCCTCGACGTATGCGAGATCGAGCATGGGTGCGCCGTCGATGATCCCCACCGAGACCGCGGCCACCGAGTCGAGCAGCGGGGTCGCGTTCTTGCCGATGAACTTCTTCTCGCGACCCCATTCGATGGCGTCTGCGAGTGCCACGTACGCGCCGGTGATGGCGGCCGTGCGAGTGCCTCCGTCGGCCTGCAGCACGTCGCAGTCGATCACGATCGTGTTCTCACCGAGAGCCTTGGTGTCGACCACGGCGCGCAGAGCGCGTCCGATCAGTCGCGAGATCTCGTGGGTGCGGCCGCCGATGCGCCCCTTGACGCTCTCGCGGTCGTTGCGGCTGTTGGTCGCGCGCGGCAGCATCGAGTACTCCGCCGTGACCCAGCCCTTGCCCTTGCCGGTGAGCCAGCGGGGCACGCCGTTCGTGAACGACGCCGTGCAGAGCACCTTCGTCCCTCCGAAGCTGATCAGCGCGGATCCTTCGGCGTGGCTGCTCCAGCCGCGTTCGATCGTGATCTCGCGGAGCTGGTCGGTGCTGCGGCCGTCGGCGCGGACGATGCTGGTCATGGAGTTCCTTCGTGTGAGGGCTGGAGCGCTGATGCCGCGGGGCGTACGACGCCGATGGGTGGTGTGGGAAGTGTGATGACGCCGGTCTGCACGAGCTGCACGTCGCGCACCTCGCGCCCCATGAGTCGGTTCGCGAGAGCGGTGAACTCTGACGTGGATGCGCCCGTCGCCTCGTACACGTATGACGCCGTGGCATCGGGAGACGCGAGCAGGTCGCCGCGCACGAGCTGCCGATAGACGTCGCCCGCGGTCTCGTCGTCGCTCGACACGAGGGTCACCCCCTCGCCCATGACATAGCTGATCGCTCCTCGCAGGAACGGGTAGTGCGTGCAGCCGAGCACGAGCGTGTCGACATCCGCCTCGCGCAGCGGTGCGAGGTACTCCTCGGCGGTGGCGAGCACCTCGGGCGTTCCCGTGATCCCGCCCTCGACGAACTCGACGAACCGCGGGCAGGCCGCAGTGAAGACCTCGAGGCGCTCGTTCACTTCGAGCATGTCCTGATAGGCGCGGGAGCCTATGGTGCCGACGGTGCCGATCACCCCCACACGACCGTTGCGCGTGGTCGAGACCGCGCGGCGCACCGCGGGGCCGATCACCTCGACGACCGGAACGTCGTAGCGCTCACGCGCGTCGCGCAGCATCGCGGCGGATGCGGTGTTGCAGGCGATCACGAGCATCTTGACGCCCTGGTCGACGAGAGTGTCCAGCACCTCGAGGCTGTACCGCCGGACATCAGCGATCGGCTTCGGACCGTACGGCGAGTGCGCGGTGTCGCCGATGTAGACGAACGATTCCCGGGGCAGCTGGGCTCTGATGGCTCGCGCCACCGTGAGTCCGCCGACACCGGAGTCGAAGATTCCGATCGGGGCGTCGTTCATGACTCCCCAGCCTACCCGCGCACCGGGGGTCGTGCTCAGCGACCCGCACCGATGTCGTCACTAAGCTGAGCGCATGACGACGTCCACGGCGCTGCTCACCGACCGCTACGAACTCACGATGCTCGCAGCCGCTCTGCGCGACGGCACCGCCTCTCGTCCGAGCGTGTTCGAGCTCTTCTCCCGGCGGCTGTCGGGTGGACGCCGTTTCGGTGTGGTCGCCGGAACCGGCCGTCTGCTGACGCTGCTGCGAGAATTCCGCTTCGGAGACGATGAGCTGCGGTTCCTGCGCGACAATCGCATCGTCGACGCCGACTCGCTGACGTATCTCGAGAATTACCGCTTCACCGGCTCCATCCGTGGCTATCGGGAGGGTGAGCTGTACTTCCCCGGCTCCCCCATCCTCACCGTCGAGGGCAGCTTCGCCGATGCGGTGGTGCTCGAGACGCTGGCCCTCAGTGTGCTCAACCACGACTCCGCCGTCGCCACGGCGGCGTCTCGGATGAGCATCGCCGCCGGCGAGCGACCTCTCGCCGAGATGGGGTCGCGCCGAGCCGCCGAGCAGTCCGCGGTGGCCGCGGCCCGCGCGGCATACATCGCAGGCTTCGGAGCGACCAGCAACCTCGAAGCAGGCCGCCGCTGGGGCATCCCCACCATGGGTACGGCCGCACACTCGTGGACGCTTCTCCACGAGACGGAGGAGGAGGCGTTCCGCTCCCAGGTCGAGAGCCTCGGCACCGACACGACGCTCCTGGTCGACACGTACGACATCCGCACCGGTGTCGAGACCGCGATCCGGATCGCGGGCACCGGACTCGGCGGCGTCAGGATCGATTCCGGCGACCTGCCGATCGTCGCGGCAGAGGTGCGTGCACAGCTCGACGAACTCGGCGCGACAGCGACACGCATCACGGTGACGAGCGATCTGGACGAGTACGCGATCGCCGCGCTCGCCGCATCACCGGTCGACGCGTACGGAGTGGGAACCTCCGTCGTGACCGGCTCGGGATACCCGACGGCGAGCATGGTCTACAAGCTGGTCGCCCGCCAGGATCCCACGGGAGCCTGGGTCGGCGTGGCGAAGGCGTCGAGCGACAAGGCCTCGCACGGCGGACGCAAGGCAGCCTTCCGGACGCTCGTCGACGGCGTCGCAGACACCGAGACGGTGGTCGTCTCCGACGGCTTCGAAGAGCTCGACACGCCCGCCGAGCATCCCGACAGCCGAGCACTCCAGACGACTTTCGTCGAAGCCGGCGATATCGACACCGCCTTCGAGGGCCCGGAGGGCACCGCTGCGTCCCGACGTCATCACCTGACGGTTCGGGAAGAGCTTCCCGTTCGGGCGCTCGCCCTCAGCAAGTCCGATCCGGCGATCCCCACCGTCTTCGTGGACGCGCGCTGACATGGCGGAGCGGCCGCGAGACGGGGCCGCCGGGTCGTGGTGGCGTCAGCCCACCATCGACTCGTAGATCTCCTTGCAGGTCGGGCAGATCGGGAACTTCTCCGGGTCGCGACCCGGCGTCCACTTCTTGCCGCACAGCGCACGGACCGGCTTGCCCGTGATCGCCGACTCGAGGATCTTGTCTTTCTTGACGTAGTGAGAGAAGCGCTCGTGATCACCCGGCTCGAGGTTCTCCTCCCGGAGAAGCTCTTCCAGTTCGCGATCAAGCGTTGCCACGCCGCCCTGATCGGGGCTGTCCAGCGGAGTACTCATGCCGTGAGTCTAGCCGTGCTCACGCGGGCTCGGGCGGTCATCAGGCGGTCTCCACGAACTCCATGAGGCGCTCTCCCCCACGCTCGAAGACGCGTCCTCCGACGGCGATCCCGATCGCGGCGACGCCGACTCCGGTGGCGAGTCCCACCCAGAAGGTGGCGGGCGCATACTGCGGCCCGTCCAGCATCGTCAGCACCAGCAGCCATCCCGTGGGGATGCTGACGACGATGGCGCCCAGGAAGGCGGCGGCAGGGCCGTAGACTCCGCGGGACGTCGGACGCTGCGGCTGCTGGAACGGGCTGTCTCCGGGCCTGGACACGGCGTAGGGCGCGAGCGCCGACACGACGCTCGAGATCCCCAGAGCCGAGAGCAGCAGGCTTGCGGCGAGGCCGGTCAGCGGCAGCAGCAGCCGCCAGTCATCGATCCAGAGCAGGGTGAGCGGAACCGCGATCGCGAGCACCGGCACCGAGACCAGGATGACGGGAACCAGGCGCCCCAGCCGATCGGAGACCCCTCGCACCCCGCTGGCGACATGCGTCCACAGCGCGGTCGAGTCGTAGGCGACATCGTTGTGCGGGAGCCAGCCGAAGAACAGCGCCATCACCGGCACCGGCACGAGCGCCGCGATCTCGAGCGGAACACCCGCGACCAGCAGCGGAAGCACGGTGAGCGCACCGGCCACCGGAACCACGATGAGGTTCATGATGTAGCGGCGGTCGCGCAGCCAGTACACGAGGCTGCGCGCGGCGATCGCACCGAAGGCGTTGGACGGCAGCAGACCGAACCACCCGAGTCCGGTGCGCTCGCGAGATGTGAGGGGCCGCTCGGTGGTCGTGAGCAGTCGCCGCACGAACCACGTCCAGACGGCCCACAGCAGCACCGCCGTCGCGACGGCGATCACGCCGCCGATCCAGGCATCGCTCTCCTCGGTGGCCACGGCGAAGAGGAACCACGACGGCGCGGCGAGCGGCGTGAGTCCGATGGTCGTCGTCAGCGAGGCGACCGCGGCGGGGACCTCGCCGTCCCACTTCAAGGAGGCGAGGAACACCGCGACCGGGAAGGCGATGACGATGACGGCGAGCGCGAAGATGGCCGTGAGCTCGCGCGAACGCCGCTCCGGCAGGATCGACGCATTGACCGCCATGCCGATCCGCGCGGCGAGCACTGTCGAGAGCACACCCAGCACGGACATCAGGACCGCGATCGGCCAGGGAGCGCCGAGGCGCGTGGCGACGATGCCGACGCTCACATACACCGCGATCACTGCCAGGCTCGGAACGCTCACGAACGACGCGACCACGAGGATCCACGGCATCTGGCGCTCGTCCACCCCGAACACGGCGAAGCGTCGTGGATCGAGCTGGTCGGCGGCGCCCACGAGCACGGGTCCGAGGAGGAAACCGAGCAGCAGAGCCGAGCTTCCCAGGACGATGACGGTGCGCGCGACGGCCACCGGCGCATCGTCGAGGCTGAGGACCGCCGCGCACACGACAGCGGTGATCGCCACGACGAGGGCGAGCTCGATCAGCGTGCGCACTCGACGCTCCCCGCGGAGCGCACCGATCAGAAGCGCTGCTCTCAGTCGGAGAACGTGTGCAGCCACTCGAGCCCCTCCACCTCTCCCGCTCCACCGGAGAGTTCGACGAATCGCGCCTCGAGGGTCTGCCCCGCGCGCACCTCGTCGATCGTCCCCTCGGCGAGCACTTCGCCACCGACGATGATCGCGACCCGCGAGCACACCCGTTCGACCAGATCCATGCCGTGACTCGACAGGATGACGGTTCCACCGTGCGCGACGTAGGCGCGCAGGATGTCGAGGATCACCGCCGACGACACCGGATCGACCGCCTCGAAGGGCTCGTCGAGCACCAGCACGCGCGGCGAATGGATCATCGCCCCGGCGAGCATGATCTTCTTCGTCATTCCGGCGGAGTAGTCCGAGACCACACGGTTGAGCGCGTCACCCAGGTCGAACGCGCGCGCGAGATCGCCCACGCGCTTCTCGATGACTCCCGACGCCAGCCCGCGCAGAAGCCCGTAGTAGTGGAGCAGTTGCCGGCCGGTCAGCCGATCGAAGGTGCGCAGGCGGTCGGGAAGGACCCCCATCATGCGCTTGGCCGCCAGCGGCTTCGCTCGCTGGTCGATGCCGCAGATCACGATCTCACCGCGGTCAGCGCGCAGAAGACCCGCGACGATCGAGAGAGTCGTGGTCTTTCCCGCTCCGTTCGGTCCGACGATGCCGTAGAACGACCCGGCCGGAACGGTGAGGTCGATCCCGTCGACAGCCGTGTGATCGCCGAAGCTCTTCACGAGGCCCCGGATGCGGATCGCCTCGGTGTCGGATGCCGACGCAGCAGCGTCAGTCGCATCCGGTTCGTCGACGGCGGATGTGACGGCATCGGCCTCGTCCGCCCGAGACACGATCTCCTCGACCGTCTCGTCGGCGGGTGACTGCACGTCGAGCTCGGGTTCTGCGGTTCCCGCCTCCGCCTCGGCCTCGGCCTCGGCCTGGGCCTGGGGCTGGGAGGACCCATCGACGGCCGTCTCGGAGATGTCGCTCCCGGAGTCCTCGGCCGACGGCGCCTCGGTCATCGGCTCCTCGTCGCCGAGCACGGGGGTCGCGGAGGCGTCGTCATCGGCAGAGGTCTCGACGATCGACGGGGAATCGTCGGTCCCCTCCGCGATCACGGGAGCCTCGTCGGTGTCGACGGCAGACGCATCGTGAGCGACGAGGGTGGCCGCGGAGTCGACGGAGTCGGGCGACTCGCCTTCGGCACTGAGCGGTGCGGCGGCGTGGGCAGCCTCTTCGGTCTTCAGCGTTTCGGCCTTCGCGGCGGCGGCCTTGGCCGCGGCGGTCCTGGCTGCGGCTGTTCTGGCCGCGGCGGTGCGCGCAGTGCTCTTCGCGGCGGCCGACTTCGCCGCGGCGTTGCGCTCGGTCGCGGCCTTCGCCGCCGCAGTCTTCGCCGCCGTCGTCTTCTTCGCGGCTGCGCTCTTGGCCGCGGCGCTCTTCGTCGC
>NZ_CAUQVQ010000047.1:0-19975 GCF_963521645.1 uncultured Microbacterium sp.
GCAGCTTCCCCGGTCGTTGAGCGAGCACGGCGGAGCCGAGCGAGACGAAACGCGGTATCGATGCGCGACACACTTGAGGAGAACTGATGCTGTACTCCACGACGACCCCGGCCGAGAAGCGCCGACTGTTCCGCGAGCGCCTGGCCAGCGGTGAGCTGCTGCGCTTCCCCGGTGCCTTCAACCCGCTGAGCGCCCGCCTCATCGAGCAGAAGGGCTTCGACGGCGTCTACATCTCGGGCGCCGTGCTCTCGGCAGACCTGGGGCTTCCCGACATCGGGCTCACGACGCTGACCGAGGTCGCGGGGCGCGCGAAGCAGATCGCGCGGATGACCGACATCCCCGCGATCGTCGACGCCGACACCGGGTTCGGGGAGCCGATGAACGTCGCCCGCACGATCCAGGAGCTCGAGGACGCCGGACTCGCCGGCACCCACATCGAAGACCAGATCAACCCGAAGCGGTGCGGTCACCTCGACGGCAAGAGCGTCGTCGACGAGAACACGGCGATCAAGCGCATCCGCGCCGCCGCCGATGCCCGACGCGACGAGAACTTCCTCATCATGGCGCGCACCGACATCCGGGCGATCGAGGGGCTCGATGCCGCGATCGACCGCGCGAAGGCGCTGGTCGACGCAGGTGCCGACGCGGTCTTCCCCGAGGCGATGCGCGACCTGTCGGAGTTCGCGGCGATGGCGGATGCTCTCGACGTGCCGATCCTCGCCAACATGACCGAGTTCGGCAAGAGCGACCTGTTCACGGTCGACCAGCTGCGGGATGCCGGTGTGAGCATGGTCATCTGGCCGGTGTCGCTGCTGCGCATCGCGATGGGGGCGGCGGGTCGCGCTCTCGATACGCTGAACGAGGAGGGGCACCTCACCTCGAA
Organism: uncultured Microbacterium sp.; assembly: GCF_963521645.1. Lineage (GTDB taxonomy): Bacteria > Actinomycetota > Actinomycetes > Actinomycetales > Microbacteriaceae > Microbacterium. The sequence goes on from NZ_CAUQVQ010000047.1 coordinate 884, forward strand.
GCTGGGGGAGATGCAGCACCGTGCCGATCTCTACGACCTGATCGACTACGAGTCGTACAACCACTTCGACTCCGGGGTCTACAACTTCACCATCACGAAGGAGTGAGCATGACCGAGCAGGACATCAAGAAGGGGCTCGCCGGCGTCGTCGTCGACACCACCGCGATCTCGAAGGTGAACCCCGAGACGAACAGCCTGCTCTATCGCGGGTATCCCGTGCAGGAGCTGGCCGACACGCAGCCGTTCGAGGCGGTCGCGTACCTGCTCTGGCACGGAGAGCTGCCGGATGCCGCACAGCTGGCGGCGTTCCGCGCGCAGGAGCGTGAGCACCGCGCGCTCGCAGACAACGTCAAGACGGCGATCGACCTGGTACCCGTCGAGGCGCATCCGATGGACGAGGTGCGCACGGCGGTCAGCCTGATCGGCGCTTCCGACCCGAACGCCGGCGGATCGGTGCTGCACGCGGGCGGCAGCCCTGAGCAGAACCTCGAGCGCAGCATCCGTCTGTTCGCCGCTCTGCCGGCGATCGTCGCCTACGGGCAGCGTCGCCGCCGTGGCCAGGAGCCGATCGCGCCCCGCGACGACCTCGACTACTCGGCGAACTTCCTCTGGATGACGTTCGGCGAGGAGCCGGACCCGGTGGTGGTCGACGCGTTCAACCGCTCGATGATCCTGTACGCGGAGCACTCGTTCAACGCCTCCACGTTCACCGCGAGGGTGATCACCTCGACCCTCAGCGACCTGTACTCGGCTGTCGTCGGTGCGATCGGTGCCCTCAAGGGGCCTCTGCACGGCGGTGCCAACGAGGCCGTGCTGCACATCTTCGACGAGATCGGCGACGCCTCGAACGTCGTGCAGTGGCTCGATGAGGCCCTGGCCGAGAAGCGCAAGATCATGGGCTTCGGGCACCGCGTCTACAAGAGCGGCGACTCGCGTGTGCCGACCATGAAGGCCGCGCTCGACACTCTCGTGGCGCACTACGATCGGCCCGAGGTCGCCGCGCTGTACGACGCGCTCGAGTCGGAGTTCGTCGCGCGCAAGGGCATCTACCCCAACCTCGACTACCCGTCGGGCCCGGCGTACAACCTGATCGGCTTCGACACCCTGACCTTCACGCCGCTGTTCGTCGCAGCGCGCGTGACCGGATGGACTGCGCACGTGATCGAGCAGGCCGGCGCCAACGCGCTGATCCGCCCGCTGTCGCATTACGACGGGGTCGACGAGCGGCACGTCGAAGGCTGACTCCGTTTCGTCTCGGTGCTTCGCTCCTCGCTCAACGACCGGCCCGGGAGACGCCGTCGCCGTCACAGCGTTTCGAATCGCGCACTTTGCAGAAAATCCCGTCGGAGAACTGCCAAGTGCGCGATTCGAACGAGCGGGGGAGGGGTCAGCTGGCGCGGGGGAGGTTGCCGAGCTCGGCGCCGGAGGCGTCCATGATGACCAGCACGTCGCCGTCGAGCTCGACCGCGCGCACGCCGCGCATCCAGTCGTCGACACCGGGGCACGCCTTCAGAGTCGAGGCGAATCGGGCGAGATCGACGCGATCGCCGTTCACCGTGTAGGTCGTGGTGACGCCGTTGCATCCGTCGCTCCCGCTGACCGTGCCGTCGGCGGCGAACTCGAGGTGGGGCTGTCCGGGCGCGTTGTCACCCCAGAGGCCGACGAGCTTCTCGACGACGGCGGCCTCCTCGCTGTTCGGCTCGGGAGTCGAGGTCGGAGCGTCGCCGGGGGAGGCGGTCGCACAGGCCGTCGCCACCAGGGCGAACGCCCCCAGCATCGCGAGGCCGACGAGATTGCGTGCTCTGCGGTGGGTGCTCATGGGGGTCATGCTAACCGGATCGGCTGCGAGAACGGGGCCCTGAAGTGACCTGATCCACGCCCATAGCTCACAACGAGTGCCAGGTCAAGAAACAAAATACTGGTAAACAATTTCCCCATTCTGTGGATTTACTGGGTACTCTGCTGGAGATCCCTGTTCGTCCCGACGGACAGGATCCTGCTTGTCGGGGGGCCAGCGTCACAGTTCACGCCTCCACCGGGAGGCGGCCGGTTCCGTGCTCTATGCACTCTGCCGGGAAGTAAATCTGACTGACGATCCGTGACCAGCAAGGACATACATCACATGAAGCAGAGAGTGACAGGTCGGCGCCCGTTGGCGTTGACTGCCGCGACAACGCTCGCCCTTTCGGGCCTCTTCCTGGGAGCGCCTGCGGCGTTCGCCCAGGACGGTGCCGCGCCGAGTCCCGAGCCCACCAACTCCGCGGAAGCACCCTCGACCGGGGTCACCGAAGACCAGGCGAAGGCGACGTCGAAGAAGTTCGAGGCTGCGGGCAGCGAGCTCGTTGCACTCGGCCAGAACGCTGACGGCCAGAACGTCGTCGTCGTGACGGCCGACAGCACTGCCAGCGATGCCGAGGTAAAGGCACTCGCCGCCGAGGAAGGCCTGCACGACGCCTCCGTTGTCAAGGTCGACCGCGTGCTCGAAGCCTTCGCCGAGGGTGATGTCGTCGGTGGTCAGGGTTACGTGTCTGTCGCTCCCGACCTTCCCGGCTTCCTCGCGAACGAGCCCGGCAGCGCGGCATGGTCGTGCTCTGTGGGCTTCGCGGCCTTCTCGCCCGCCGGCGACCCTGCGCTCCTGAGCGCGGGACACTGCGCCTTCGACGACAACGGCGACCCGCTCACCGACACCACGCTGACGGTTCCGGGCGACGAGCCCGCCGTCGGCGGAACGCCCTCGCTCCCGGCTTCGGTCGAACTGCTCGGCACGTTCGGCTTCGCCCAGTTCGGTGGCGCCAACGGCAGCCTCGGCTCGAACGGCGATGCGACCGCGACCGACATCTCGGTCATCGACATCGATCCGGCCTCCGGATGGAACCCGGTCCCCGCGGTCACCGACTGGACGACGGCCGGAGAATCGCTCAGCTCGCCCGCAGACGGCGTCGTCGAGATCAAGTCCGTCGCCGCTCCCACCGTCGGGGCGGTCTCGAAGAGCGGTCGCACGACCGGCTTCACCACCGGCGCGATCGATGGCGACGATGTGCTCGACGGCTGGGCGAACATCGACGGGCACTGGGTCCAGGGCTTCTCGAGCAACACCGAGGCGGGCCCCGGAGACTCCGGTGGAGCCGTCATCCAGGGCAACGCCGCGGTCGGCCTCATCTCCGGCGGCTCGCCCGCGACCCCGACCGAAGAGCAGTTCACCTGGTCGGCCTCGCTCGTGACCGCACTCCCCAAGACCAACGGCTACACGGTCGCGCTCGACCTCGACGCCCCGGTCGTCAGCAGCCCGGCTGCCGGCGCTGAGGTCAACCCCGGAGCCACCATCACCGGAACCGCTCCCGGATCCGACACCGTCACCGTCACCGGACTCGGCGCAGAGCAGACCGTCGACGTCGTAGACGGAGCCTTCTCGTTCGCCGGACCCACCGCGCTCGGCGACGCGACGATCACCATTACCGGTGTGAACGGCTTCAGCACCTCGCCGACCACGACGCTCGAGCTGACGGTCGTCCCGGCCCCGCTCGTGGCTCCGGTCATCGAGTCGCCGGCCGACGGCTCCACGGTCAACGAGCCCGTCACCGCGGCCTCGGGCACCGGACTCCCGGGCGCAGAGATCACGGTCACCGACGCCGACGGCGAGACCCTCGGCACCACCATGGTCGCCGCTGACGGTTCATGGACCGTCGACGGACTGAAGCTCGGTTACAAGGCCCAGCACCAGATCGTCGTCACGCAGACCCGCACCGTCGAGGGTGTGGAGGAGACCTCGCCCGAGGCCACCTCGACCTTCGCGGTCATCCCGGTGTCGCCGGTCGTGACCTCGGTCGCCAACGGCGCTGAGTTCCCGCACGACGGCGGTCCTTCGGTGCTCTCGGGCACCGGCATCTCCGGCGCGACCATCACGGTGACGCTCACGGGCGCCGAGCCGGCTCCTGCAGCCACGACGGCGGCCCTCGCGGGTTCGTTCGCCGCGGCCAGCGGCACGTTCACGGCCACGGTCGAGAACGGATCGTGGGCTGTCGACTTCGGTGCTGCACTGCAGCCCGGCACGTACACCGTCTCGGTGACGCAGTCGCTGGCGGAGGTCGCCTCGGCTCCGACCGACGTGGCGTTCGCGGTTCTCGCGGCTCCGGCTCCGGCTCCGGGCGGCGGCGGCGCAGCTCCGGCTCCCGGTGAGGGTGGCGCAGCAGCTCCCGGTGACGGCGGCCTCGCCGTGACCGGTGGCGACGTGATCGTGCCGCTCTCCGCAGCGGCGATCGCACTCGCGCTGCTGTCGGGTGGATTCCTGCTCCTCGCTCGCCGTCGTCAGACGATCGAGAGCTGATCGGCTGACTGCGATCCAGATACGAAGAAGCCCGGCATCCCTGAGGTGCCGGGCTTCTTCGCGTGCAGGGGGCGACGCTCAGGCGAGTTCGATCACCGACCAGGACAGCGGGGGCAGCGTGGCCCGCACCGATCCGTCGACGACCTCGGCGCCGGCGAGCGGCACCATGTGCACGGCATCCTGCGTGGTCTCGAGGTTGGCGGTGTGACGGTCGCCGCCCTCGGGGATCGTCAGCGTCTCGGCGTTCACGACGCGCAGCCCGGTGAGTCCGCGCAGCTCGACGGTCAGGTCGCTCTCCTCGTCGAGCGAGCGGTTGGCGACGAACACGACCACGCGGCCGGTCTCCTCGTCCCATGTCGCTGCCGCGTCGACCGCGTCGACCCCGCCGTAGCGCTTCGTCTCGATCTGCGGGGCAGACACCGCGAGGCGCAGGATGCGGCCCTTCGCGAGGCGTGCCATGCGCTCGAACGGCCAGAAGCTCGTCTGGCGCCAGGCCGGGCCGTTCTCCTCCGAGCGGATCGGGGCGATCACGTTCACCAGCTGCGCCTGGTTGGCGATCTTCACGCGGTCGCCGTGACGCAGCAGGCTGTTGAGCAGTGTGCCCACCACGACGGCATCCGTGACGTTGTAGGTGTCCTCGATCAGACGCGGATGCTTCTTCCATCCGGCCTTCGCGATCTCCACCGACTCCACGTCGTTGAACTTCACCTGGTCCCACACGTTCCACTCGTCGAACGAGATGTCGACCTGCTTCGAGTGCTTGCCTGCGGCCTTGACCGCGTCGATCGTGGCGATGACGCCGTCGATGAACGCATCCATGTCGACCGACTCCGCGAGGAACGACTCGGCATCGCCGTCGTGCTCCTGGTAATAGGCGTGCATCGAGATGAAGTCGACCTCGTCGTAGGCGTGCGTGAGCACGGTGTGCTCCCATGTGCCGAACGTCGGCATCGAGCGGCCCGAGGAGCCGACCGCGACGAGCTCGATCGTGGGATCGACCAGCTTCATCGCCTTGGCCGACTCCTGCGCGAGGCGACCGTACTCGGTCGCGGTCTTGCCGCCGATCTGCCACGGGCCGTCGAGCTCGTTGCCCAGGCACCACAGCTTGATGTCGAAGGGCTGCTCGGCGCCGTTCTTGCGGCGCAGGTCCGACCAGTAGGTGCCGCTCGGGTGGTTCGCGTACTCGACGAGCGAGCGAGCCTCTTCGACGCCGCGGGTGCCGAGGTTGATGGCCTCCATGACCTCGACGTCGGCCTCCTTCGCCCAGTCCATGAACTCGTGCAGACCGAAGGCGTTGGTCTCGATCGTGTGCCAGGCGCCGTCGATGCGCACCGGGCGGTCTTCGACCGGACCCACCCCGTCTTCCCAGCGGTAGCCCGAGACGAAGTTGCCTCCGGGGTAGCGGACGACGGTCGGACCCATCTCCTTCACCAGGGCGAGAACGTCCTTGCGGAAGCCGCGCTCGTCGGCCTGCGGGTGCCCCGGCTCGTAGATGCCGGTGTACACGCAGCGCCCCATGTGCTCGACGAAGGACCCGAAGAGCCTCCGGGGGACGTCGGCGATGGTGAAGTCGCGATCGATGGTGATGCGGGCCTGAGACATTGCTCTCCTTGGTTCTGGCTCTCGAGCCGGGTGGGGGACTACTGACCGCCGAAGCCGCTCGTCGCGACTCCCTTGACGATCTGCTTCTGGAAGATGATGAAGACGATGATGAGGGGCAGCGCCGCGAGCACGGCCTGCGCCATGACCTGGGCGTACTGCACGCCGTAGGCGCTGATCACCGTCTGGAGACCGACCGGCAGCGTCATCAGCGTGGTGTCGTTGATGACGAGGAACGGCCAGAGGAAGTTGTTCCACGCGGCGATGAACACGAAGATCGCGACGGATGCCAGGATCGGCCGAGACAGCGGCAGCACGATCGACCAGAAGATGCGGAACCGGCCGGCGCCGTCGACCCTCGCCGCGTCTTCGAGCTCGATGGGGACGGCGTCGAAGAAGCGCTTGAGGATGAACACCATGGCGGGCGCCACCACCTGCGGCAGGATGAGGCCCCAGTACGTGTCGATCAGGTTGAACGCCAGCATCTCGTAGAACAGCGGGATGATCAGCGCCTGCGGCGGCACGACGATCGACGCGATGATCACGCCGAACAGCCACTTGCGGCCGGTGAAGTCGAGGCGGGACAGCGCGTACGCGGCCATGGTCGAGATCGCGAGGGTGATCAGGGTGACCGCGGCCGCCGTCCACAGGCTGTTGAACGCCCACGTGTAGACGTTGCCCTGCGAGAGGATCGCGGTGAACGCGTCGATCGTCGGGCCGCTCGACCCGATCCAGTTCGGGTCGCCGGAGGCGGCATCCGTCTCGGTCTTGAAGGCCGTCGCGACCGCCCAGAGGAACGGCAGCAGCCAGCCGACGGCGAGCAGGAGCAGCACGACGAAGGCCGCGATGCGGAGGGGGCCGAACGGCTTCTGACCGGGCAGGTGCGAGCGGCGGGGCGCGCGGGGTTGAGCGGTGGTGATCGCTTCCGTGCGAGTGGCGGTGGACATCACTGCTGCTCCTTCCGGCGACGCATGATCAGGGCCTGCGCGACCCCGATGATGACGATGAGAGCGAAGAACACATAGGAGATCGCGGCCGAATAGCCGAATCGGTAGCTGACGAAGCCCGCCTCGTAGATGTACTGGACGATCGAGCGGGTGGTGTCGCTCGCCACGCCGCCGAGCATCTGGTACGCCTGGTCGAACAGCTTGAGGGAGGCGAGGACCTGCAGGATCAGGATCAGCACGGTCGCCGGTCCGAGCTGCGGGAGCGTGATCGACCAGAACTGGCGCCACGCGCCCGCGCCGTCGAGGGACGCGGCCTCATACTGCTGCGGCGGGATGTTCTGCATGGCGGCGAGATAGAGCAGGAAGTTGAATCCGACCGTCCACCACACGGTCGCGATGACGATCGACAGCATGTTCGTGTCGGGGTTCTGCAGCCAGGCGATCGGCTCGAGGCCGAAGAACTCCAGGATGTTGTTGGCTGCGCCGACCTGCGGGTTGAAGATCCAGACCCAGATCTGCGAGATCACGGTCGAGGCGAGCAGGAACGGCATGAAGAACGACAGGCGCCACAGCCACTGGCCGGGGATGCCGCGGTCGACCAGGGCCGCCATGAGCAGCGCGATGGCGACGAGCGGCACCGTGGAGATGAGGGTGAACCACACCGTGTTGCCCATCGACTGCCACATCTTCGGGTCGCTGAGTGCCTCGGCGTAGTTCGCGAAGCCGACGAATGTGCCGCCGGCTCCCGTGAGCGACTGATCGGTGAAGCTGAGGATGATCCCGTGGATGATCGGCCACACCAGGAACAGCGCGAAGGCCACGAGGAACGGGGCGAGGAAGGCCCAGCTGATCAGCTGCTCGCGGTTGCGCGAACCCGCGCGGCGGGCCGGAAGGGCCGACTTAGACCCGGTGACGATGGTGCGTGTGGAGTCGGTCGCGGTGCTCATGAAGCGAACGTCCCCTCGGGGTCGGCGGGGTTGGGCTGTCGCAGCAGCGTGTTCACGCGGGCTTCGAAGCGGTCGATCGCGGCCGCGGGATCGTCGCCCGAGAGCAGCACGCCCTGCACCGCGGCACCGAACTCGGCCTGGAAGTTCGATCCCGATCCCGTGAACCACGCGGTCGGGTCGTAGACCACGTGCTGGGCGGCCTCGGCGTAGTGGGCCTGGGGGATCAGGTCTGCGTACTCGGGGGATTCGGTGACGGGGAGGAACGCGGGGATGTGTCCGGCCTCGGCCCAGCCGAACGACCCCTTCAGCATGTCGGCGACGAACCGATAGGTCAGGTCGCGCTTCGCCGGGTCAGCGGCTGTCTGGTGCGGCAGTACGAACGAGTGCGAGTCGGCGTACACGGCCGGTGTGCCGAACAGGGTCGGGATCATGGTCGCGTCGAAGGGCAGCTCGGCCGCCTGCATGGTGCGCAGCTCCCACACGCCCGTGAACAGCATTCCGCTCTTGCCGGTCGCGAACTCGGCGATCGCGCTTCCGTAATCGGCCTGCGCCAGGGCGATCTCGCCGTCGAGGAGCGTGCTCATGAGCGTGAGCGACGCGATCGCGGCATCCTTGTCGATCACGGCTCTGCCGCCCTCGGGGAGCTCCATCGCTCCGCCGTGCTGCGAGTAGAACGTGTAGAAGAGGCGCCACATCTGAGCGCCGTCGCCGAGGTAGCCGAACGAGAGCGCGTGGCCCTCGGCCTGGCCGCCGATGCTGCGCAGCTGGTCGAGGAACTCCTCGGGCGACGACGTCTGCTGCAGGCGGCCGTCGCTGTCGAGCACACCCGCCGCGTCGCAGATGTCGGTGTTGAACATCGCCACGAAGGGGTGCGCGTCGAGCGCGATGCTGTACATGTTCTCGCCGACGAATCCCTTCTCCCAGATGGGCTTCGGGAACGTCGAGGCGTCGACGCCGAGCTCTGCGAGCCGGTCGAGGTCCCAGGTGTCGAGCAGGCCGCCGGGGGCCCAGCCGACGGTACGCGTCGCATGCATGATCGCGACGTCGGGGGCCCGGCCGCCCGCGCCCGCCATGGCGAGCTTCGTGTAGTACGGGGTGCCCCAGGCGAGCACGGTCGGACGGATGCGGTAGTCGCTCTGCGCGGAGTTGGCCGTGTCGAGCAGCTGCGACATCGTCACGCCGTCACCGCCCGAGAGCAGGTGCCAGAACTGGAGCGTCGTGGCGTTCGAGCCCGGCACTGTGCCGGGAGCGCAGCCGGCGAGCAGGGCTGCGGCGGCCGTGACGGAGGCGGCAGTCAGGAACTGCCGCCTGGACAAATCGAGCGGGGGCGTCATCGTCACTCCTTCGTGACAGCGGGCGGGGTCGGGGTACATCATTACATCGATGTAATCGCATCGGCAAGGTCTCCCCGGGCTTTCGAATCGCGCACCTTGCAGTTTCCAGCCCCCGAAAACGCCTTTGTGCGCCTTTCTAAAGGTGGGGAAGGGGCCGGGACGGGGCCGGGACGGGGCCGGGGAGGGGCCGGCGGGCGGCGGCGAAGCGCTGTCAGGGGTGGTAGCCGCGCGGGGTACCGTTCGTGCTGTCGCGCTCCAGCAGGCGGTGCGACAGCGTGAGCGCGCGCGGCGGGGCGGCGCGGTCGTCCATGCGCGACTCGAGGAGCCCGAGCGCAGCATCCGCGAACGCGCGGCGGTCGAACGCGATCGTCGTGAGCGAGGGTGCGGTGTAGCGCGAGAACTCCACGTCGTCGAAGCCCGTGACGATCACATCGTCGGGCACGCCGACCCCGTGGTCGTGCAGCGCGTGCAGGGCTCCGAGCGCGAGCGTGTCGGTCAGGGCGATGATCGCATCGAATGCCACTCCCCGTCGGAACAGGGTCTCGACACCCGCTGCGCCACCGGTCATCGACCACGGCATCGGATTGACCTCGAGCGCGGGATCCGCGTCGATCCCTGCCTCGCGCAGCGCATCGTGCACGCCCTCGAGACGCAGCCGACTGGTGGCGGTCGCCGTCGAGGCATCGCCATCCGCCCCGATCACCGCAATGCGCGTCGCCCCGCGCGACAGCACATGCTGAGCTGCGTCGGCCGCGGCCCGCCGACTGTCGATGCGCACCTGATCGGCTCTGTTCTGCTCGACCTCGCCGATCACCACGAGGGGCGGCAGCCGATCCGCGAAGTCGAGCACGCTGTCCTCCAGGCGGATCGGGTTCAGGATCAGCCCGTCGACCAGATGAGCGCGAGCGCGAGAGACGAGTTCCTTCTCGCGGTCGGGGTCTGTCGCGGTCTCTTCGATCTGCACTGCGAGGCCTCGCTCGTGCGCGGTCTCGACGATGCGGTGCAGCAGCTCTGCCGAGAAAGCGGTCGCGAGGTCGGGCAGGGCGACGGCGATGATGCCCGACCGGCCTTTGCGGAGTCCGCGGGCGTTGAGGTTCGGCACGAAGTCGAGCTCCTCCATCGCGGCCTCGACCTTGACGCGGGTCTCTTCACGCACGGCGACGGTGCCCGTGACCACGTTCGACACGGTCTTGGGCGAGACGCCGGCGAGTGCGGCGACGTCCTTCATGGTCGATCGAGGGGGTGGCGTCGCAGTCATGCGGTCAGCCTAGTGCGGCCCCTCGCGACCGCTCGGTGCATCGAGGTCACCGCAGCGTGCGTGGCTATCATGGCCCGATGACGACCGAACGCAACTGGGCAGGCAACCTCACCTACCGAGCATCCGCCGTGGAGCACCCTGCCTCGATCGACGAGTTGCAGGAGGTGTTCGCCCGTGGTGGGCGGGTGCGGATGCTCGGATCGCGGCACTGCTTCAACGACATCGCCGACACCGACGGACTGCTGATCGCGCTCGACCGGATGCCGACGGTCTTCGAGGTCGACGAGTCCCGTGACGCGGTGCGCGTCTCGGGAGGCATGCGATACGGCGACATCGCACCGCTGCTCGATGCCGAAGGGCTCGCTCTCGCGAACCTGGCGTCTTTGCCGCACATCTCGATCGCCGGAGCCATCACGACCGGCACGCACGGCTCGGGCGACGCGATCGGCTCGTTGGCCAGCGCCGTCCGGGCGCTCACGATCGTCACACCCTCGGGCGAGGTGCGCTCGTTGCAGCGCGGCGATGCCGATTTCGACGGCGCCGTCGTGAGTCTCGGCGCGCTCGGAGCGATCGTCGACGTGACGCTCGATGTCGAACCGGCATACGAGGTCGCGCAGCATGTGTTCGAGCATCCGTCGTGGGATGCGCTCCTCGCCGACTTCGATGACGTCACGGGCATCGGCACGAGCGTCAGCATCTTCTCCCGCTGGGAGCACACCGACGTCGCCGACCAGATCTGGGTCAAGCAGCGACAGCCCGAAGCGCGCGAGATCACGCGCGCCGACCTGTTCTCGCGCATCGACGGCGAGGCGGCCACGGCCAAGAGGCATCCGATCATCGGCGTCGACCCGGTCGCCTGCACGGAGCAGCTCGGGGTTCCCGGCCCCTGGTTCGAGCGCCTCCCGCACTTCAAGCTCGAGTTCACGCCGTCGGCCGGAGCGGAGATCCAGACCGAGTACCTCGTGCCGCGCGCCGACGCGGTCGCCGCGATCCAGGCCGTGCGCACGCTCGCCGGGCAGATCGCCCCGCTGCTGCTCGTGAACGAGATCCGCACAGTGGCAGCCGACGATCTGTGGCTCAGCTCGTCGTACGGCACGGATGCCGTCGCCGTCCACTTCACCTGGAAGCCGGACGAGGCCGCGGTGCGCGAGTTCCTGCCGACGCTCGAGGCCGCCCTGCCCGAGACCGCCCGTCCGCACTGGGGCAAGGTGTTCACGCTGGATGCCGCCGAGCTGCGCTCACGGTACGAGCGCTGGGACGACTTCGCGGCGCTCGCTGCCCGGTTCGACCCCGAGCGCCGGCTGGTGAACCCGTACCTGGAGCGCCTCGGGCTGTAGCGGGATCGTTGCATCGCCTGCTGCCTTCGAATCGCGCACTTTGCAGATCTCGGACCCCGAAATCTGCAAAGTGCGCGATTCAAAACTCCTCGGGGCCGCTTCCGTAAACGTCGTGGGGTTGTCCGCGTCGATCGAGCCGATCGAAGGCACGCCGCGGTCGCCACTCAGAGCGCTGACGCGCGTCACGCGGCGCGCATCCACGACCACGATGGTCGAGGGACTACGGCGAGCCCAGTGATGTGACGCGTCAGACCTCGTCGCGCCAGGAGTGCTGCGGATCGAAGCCGAGGATGCGGCGGGCCTTGTCGATCGACAGCAGCGTCTCGTTCGGGCCGAACTCGCGCGCGACGGGGACGTCGGGGAAGACCTCGCCGAGCAGTTCGGCGTTCGGACGCGACATGACCGTGTCGGCCGCCGCGATGATGAAGTTGTCGAACCCGGGTGCCGCGACCTCGAGCGCGCGTTGCACGGCCTGTGCGCCGTCGCGGGCGTCGATGTAGCCCCAGAGGTTCCACTTGCGGCGCAGCGCGTCGGCGTCGAAGTCGGGGAACTCGGCGTAGTCCTCCGGGTTCATCACGTTCGAGAAGCGCAGCGCCGTGATCGAGAGGTCGGGACGCCAGCGCACGAGCTCTCTCGCCAGCTGCTCCTCGAGCGTCTTGACCAGCGAGTAGACCGATTCGGGGCGGGCGGGGTAGTCCTCGTCGACCGGGACGTAGGGCGGCGGCACATCGAACGGCAGCCCGAGCACGGTCTCGCTCGAGGCGTAGACGACGCGCCGGATGCCGAGGCGCACAGCCGCCCAGAAGACGTTGAACGTCGCGGGCATGTTGTTGTGGAACGTGGCGACGTCGCTGCGGATGCCGGGGGCGGGGATCGCGCCCAGATGCACCACGGCGTCGATGCCGTCATGCCGGTCGCCGACTGCCGTGAAAGCATCCACGACCTGGCCGTAATCCGTGAGGTCGACCTGCACGAAGTCGGGGCCGCGAGTGCCGGTGACGTCCATGCCGATGACCTCGTAGCCGTGGGTGCGGAGTTCCCTCGCGACGACGCTGCCGAGCTTGCCCGATGATCCGGTGAGTGCGATGCGCATGTGACCAGAGTGGCACGACGGCGAGGTGCTGAGGGCCGCTCGGCATACACTCGTCGGCGTGAGTGACACGAGCAGCGAGCCCCGACGCACCGTCGGCGTGCGCGATGTCGCGGTGCGCGCGGGGGTGTCTCGGCAGACGGTGTCTCGGGTGCTCAACGATCATCCCGAGGTCGCCGTCGAGACGCGCGAACGCGTGCTCGCGGCCATGGCCGAGCTGGGATACCGCATGAACAACGCCGCCAGGGCGCTGGGCACGAGACGATCCCGGACGCTGGGGGTGCTCGCCTCCGACGCGCTGCAGTACGGACCCTCCCGCAGCATCGCCGCGCTCGAGGCCTCGGCGCGCGAGGCGGGGTACTGGCTGAGTGCGGCCTTCGCGGATGCGGGGGATGCCGCCGCGGTGGTCGCCGCCGTCGATCACCTCGTCATGCAGGGCGTCGAGGGGATCGTGGTCGTCGCGCCGCATGCCCGCACGCTCGAAGCGCTCGACGCCCTGCGCATCGGAGTGCCGGTCGTAACGCTGCACTCGGCCGACAGGGGAGCGCGGGGCCTCTCCGTCGACCAGGCGGCGGGAGCGCGGCTGGCGGTGGCGGCGCTCGCGGATGCCGGGCACACGCGCATCGCGCACCTCGCCGGACCGCCCGACTGGCTCGAGGCCGAATCCCGCGCTGAGGGGTTCGCGGCGGAGCTCGTCGCCCGGAGACTCGTCGCCAGTGCCGTGATCGAGGGCGACTGGACCGCGGGCTCGGGCTACGCCGCGGCTGCCGCCGTGCGCGAATCGGGTGCCACCGCGGTGTTCGCCGCCAATGATCAGATGGCGCTCGGACTTCTCGGCGGACTGCACGAGGCGGGCCTCTCCGTGCCGGGTGACATCAGCGTCGTCGGGTTCGACGACATCCCCGATGCCGCGTACTACTGGCCGAAGCTCACGACCGTGCGTCAGGACTTCTCCGAGCTCGCTCGTCGTGCGGTGGCTGCGGTGCTCGCGGGGGCCGCCGGAGAGACGGCATCCGACCTCCCGCCCGTGGCTCCCGTGCTGGTGACGAGGGCATCGGTCGCGCCTCCCCGCTGACGTGTGCGGCGCCGCCTGTGCCGTTGGTGCGGGGTCGCTTTCGCACCGCATCCGGCCTGATGCGGTGCGAAAGTGACCCCGCGTGGCGTGCGCTGTGCGAAAGTGACCCCGCGTGGCGTGCCGGTGCTGCGGCGCGGAGGTCACCTGCGCGCCCTGTGTCTTGACCGCCGCCGCGACCCCGTGACACACTGCTGTGACCGGTCACAGTGACCGCCGACGAACCCTGAGGTACCCGTGAGCAACGACGCCCCTGCCTTCTCCGCGGAGAACGCCTTCTCGCCCGAGATCGCCGCTGCGATCCAGAGCGTCCGTGAAGACGTCGCCCGTCTGCACGCCGAGCTGGTCCGCTACGGCCTCGTCGTCTGGACCGGCGGCAACGTCTCGGGCCGCGTCCCGGGCGCCGATCTCTTCGTCATCAAGCCCTCTGGCGTGAGCTACGACGATCTCGCCCCCGAGAACATGATCCTGTGCGACCTCGACGGCGCCGTGGTCCGCGGCACCCCCGGCAGCGACCGCTCGCCCTCGAGCGACACCGCCGCCCACGCCTACGTCTACCGTCACATGCCCGATGTCGGCGGAGTCGTGCACACCCACTCGACGTTCGCCGTGGCCTGGGCCGCGCGTGGCGAGGAGATCCCGTGCGTCATCACGGCCATGGCCGATGAGTTCGGCGGTCCCATTCCGGTCGGGCCCTTCGCGATCATCGGCGACGACTCGATCGGTCGCGGCATCGTCGAGACCCTCTCGGGCCACCGCAGTCGGGCCGTGCTGATGCAGAACCACGGGCCGTTCACGATCGGAGTCGACGCGAAGGATGCCGTGAAGGCCGCCGTCATGGTCGAAGACGTCGCCCGCACCGTGCACTATGCACGAGAGGCCGGTCCGCTGATCCCGATTCCGCAGGAGGCGATCGACAGTCTCTTCGACCGGTACCAGAACGTCTACGGACAGAACTCGGACGCGCGGCGATGAGCGATACCGCGACGACGCCCGCCCGGGAGGACATCCTCGCCGCCCGCACGAGCCTGGGCATCGAGTTCGGCTCGACCCGCATCAAGGCCTGCCTCATCGGATCCGACGCGACCGAGGTGCTCGCCACCGGCTCGTTCGCATGGGAGAACCGGCTCGAAGACGGTCTCTGGACGTACGCGATCGACGAGGTCTGGGCCGGACTCCAGGCGGCCTACGCCGAGCTCGTCGCCGACGCGGAGAACCGCCATGGCGTGCGCCCCGACACGTTCGGCGCGATCGGCGTCTCGGCGATGATGCACGGCTACCTCGCCTTCGATGCGCAGGGCGAGCTGCTCGTGCCGTTCCGCACCTGGCGCAACACCAACACGGGTGCCGCGGCGGCCGAGTTGACCGATCTGTTCGGCCTCAACATCCCGCTCCGCTGGTCGATCGCCCACCTGCACCAGGCCGTGCTCGACCGTGAGGAGCATGTGCCCAGGCTCGACTTCGTCACCACGCTCGCCGGGTATGTGCACCGGCGGCTCACGGGCGAGCGGGTGCTGGGCGTCGGCGACGCCTCCGGC
Source organism: uncultured Microbacterium sp. (assembly GCF_963521645.1). GTDB lineage: Bacteria > Actinomycetota > Actinomycetes > Actinomycetales > Microbacteriaceae > Microbacterium. The sequence continues at coordinate 16,330 of NZ_CAUQVQ010000047.1, forward strand.
ATGTTCCCGATCGACTCGAGTACCGGCGACTACGACGAGCGGATGCTGCAGGCATACGACTTCCGTGCCGCCGACCGCCTTCCGGCGAGTGCACGAGACCTCCTCCCGACCGTGCTCCCGGCCGGAGCTGCCGCGGGGTCGCTCACCGCCGAGGGCGCAGCGCTTCTCGACCCCAGCGGTGGGTTGACCCCCGGCATCCCGCTGTGTCCGCCCGAGGGCGACGCGGGAACCGGCATGGTGGCGACCAACTCGGTGTCCCCGCGCACGGGCAACGTGTCGGCGGGCACCAGCATCTTCGCGATGGTCGTGCTCGAACGACCGCTCACCGAGGTGCACCACGAGCTCGATCTCGTGACGACTCCCGCGGGCGACGCGGTCGCGATGGTGCACTGCAACAACGGCGCCAGTGAACTCGCGGCGTGGGCAGGGCTCTTCACGCGCTTCTCCGCAGCAGCGGGTCAGCCGCTGAGCGACGACGCCGTCTTCGACGTGCTCTTCCGCGAGGCCCTCGACGGAGAAGCGGACGCCGGTGGGCTGCTGGCCTACAACCACCTGGCCGGCGAGCCGATCGCGGGTCTCACCGAGGGGCGCCCGCTGTTCGTGCGCACTCCGGACAGCGCGTTCACACTCGCGAACTTCGTGCGTTCGCAGCTCTACGGGGTCTTCGGCACGCTCGCACTCGGGATGCAGGTGCTCACCGCCGAGGGGGTCGAGCTCGACCGCATGTTCGCGCACGGAGGCATGTTCCGCACGGCAGGCGTGGCCCAGCGCTTCCTCGCCGGGACGCTCGGCGCTCCGGTCGCGGTCGGCGAGCTGGCCTCCGAGGGCGGCGCGTGGGGCATCGCGGTGCTCGCGTCGTACCTCGCGCACGCCGAGACACAGACCCTGGGGGAGTACCTCGACGAGAAGGTGTTCGCCGCGGCATCCCTCTCGATCGCCGACCCCGACCCCGACGACGTCGCCGGCTTCACCGCCTATCTCGACCGCTACCGCGCCGGCCTCGCCATCGAAGCCGCCGCGACCACCGCTCTCCGTCCCGGTCGCTGAGCGCGAGGAGCGAGGCGAAGCGCACACCTCTTCGCGTTTCGTCTCGGTGCTTCGCTCCTCGCTCAACGACCGAATATGAAAGGCCTCTCATGACCCGCACCCCGCTCACCACCTCGCTCGACGGCTACGAGGTCTGGTTCCTCACCGGCAGTCAGCACCTCTACGGCCCCGAGACGCTCGCGCAGGTCGCCGAGCAGTCGCAGCAGATCGCGCGCATCCTCGACGAGGCGGGCGAAGTGCCCGTGAAGATCGTGTGGAAGCCGGTGCTCACCGACAGCGCCGCCATCAAGCGCGCCGTGCTCGAGGCCAACGCCGATGAGAAGGTCATCGGACTCATCGCGTGGATGCACACGTTCAGCCCCGCCAAGATGTGGATCGCCGGTCTCGACGCGCTGCAGAAGCCGCTCGCGCACCTGCACACGCAGGCGAACGTCGAGCTGCCGTGGGCCGACATCGACTTCGACTTCATGAACCTCAACCAGGCGGCGCACGGCGACCGCGAGTTCGGCTACATCCAGACCCGCCTCGGCGTGCCGCGCAAGACGGTGGTCGGGCACGCGAGCGACCCGCGGGTGCGCCAGGAGATCGCGACCTGGCAGCGTGCGGCCGCGGGCCTTGCGGCATCCCGTTCTCTCAAGCTCGCCCGGTTCGGCGACAACATGCGCTTCGTCGCCGTCACCGAGGGCGACAAGACCGAGGCCGAGCTGCGCTTCGGCGTGCAGGTCAACACCTGGGGCGTCAACGATCTGGCGGATGCCGTCGCCGCGGCATCCGACTCCGAGATCGACGCGCTCGTCGCCGAGTACGAAGAGCTCTACGAGGTCGTGCCCGAACTGCGCCGCGGGGGTGACCGGCATCAGTCCCTGCGTGACGGGGCCGCGATCGAGATCGGTCTGCGGTCGTTCCTGGAGGAGGGCGGCTTCGGCGCCTTCACGACCTCTTTCGAAGACCTCGGCGCACTGACGCAGCTGCCCGGTCTCGCGGTGCAGCGCCTCATGGCCGAGGGATACGGCTTCGGTGCCGAGGGCGACTGGAAGACCGCGATCCTCGTGCGCATCGCCAACGTCATGGGCGCGGGGCTGCCCGGTGGGGCGAGCCTCATGGAGGACTACACCTACGACATGACCCCCGGTGACGAGCTGATCCTCGGGGCGCACATGCTCGAGGTCTCGCCCTCGCTCACGACCGCGAAGCCGACGCTCGAGATCCACCCGCTGGGCATCGGCGGCAAGGACGACCCGGTGCGCCTGGTGTTCACCGCCGACCCCGGCCCCGCGATCGTCGTGGCGCTCAGCGACATGCGCGACAGATTCCGTCTCACGGCCAATGTCGTCGAGAACGTCGAGCCGCGCGCCGCGCTGCCCAAGCTCCCCGTGGGACGCGCCGTCTGGAAGCCCGCGCCCGACTTCACCACGAGCGCCGCCGCGTGGCTGACCGCGGGTGCCGCCCACCACACCGTGATGTCGACGGCTGTGGGGCTCGAGGCCTTCCGCGACTTCGCCGAGATGGCCGAGGTCGAGCTCCTCGTGATCGACGGCGCCACCACGCTGCCCGAGTTCCAGAAGCAGGTGCGCTGGAACCAGGCCTACTACCGACTCGCACAGGGGCTGTGATGACCGACGTCTCTTCGGCCGCCGCCGATCTCGCGACGGCCGCGCGACCGCGCTCCGGTCGGCAACTGCACATCGCCGGTCACGGATATGAGGCCGTGATCGCGAGCGTCGGGGCGTCGCTGCGCGTGCTCAGGTTCGAGGGTCGCGATCTGGTCGTGCCGTTCGACGCCGACGAGGTCAGGCCGGGATACCGCGGCACCACCCTCGCGCCGTGGCCCAACCGCATCGTCGACGGGCGCTACACGTTCGGCGGTGTGGATCATCGGCTCGCCCTCACCGAGCCCACCCGAGGGCAGGCGCTGCACGGCCTGCTCGCGTGGGCGGAGTTCGAGGACCGCCTCGTGCTCGACGATCGTGTCGTGCTGGCTGCCGTGATCGAGCCGCAGACGGGGTATCCGTTCCGCGTCGAGGTCGAGACCGAGTATCGCATCGACGTCGACGGGCTGCGGCAGACCGTGACCGCGCGCAACCTCGGGGCGGATGCCGCGCCCTGGGGCACGGGACCGCATCCCTATCTCGTCGCCGGCCCCGAGGGGAGGGTGGACGGCTGGACGCTGACCCTGCCGGCATCCGAGGTGTTGACCGTGACGACCGACCGGTTGAGCCCGGTGGCGCTCGAGGCCGTGTCGGAGCATCCGGAGTGGGACTTCCGCGCTGCGCGCCCGATCGGAGACGTCTTCATCGACCACGCGTTCACCGGGCTCGCTCGTGAGGGCGGAGTCGCTGAGGTGCGGCTGGTGACGGATGCCGGAACCGGCGTCGCGATGACATTCGATGAGCGCTGCCCGTGGGTGCAGGTGCACACAGCGGACAACCCGGGGATCGACGCGATCCACCGCATCGGCCTCGCGGTCGAGCCGATGACCTGCCCGCCCGACGCGTTCAACTCGGGAACCGACCTGGTCGTGCTCGAACCCGGTGCGACGCATGCGGCATCCTGGAGGATCGCCGCCGTCTGACGTGCGCCGTCGCCCGGCCGTCGTGGC
>NZ_CAUQVQ010000048.1:0-18950 GCF_963521645.1 uncultured Microbacterium sp.
GGTCGCGGGCGCGGAGGGGCGTGCGCTCGCACCCGGAGCGGGCGGCACGGGCTCGCGGCTCTCGGGGGGCTCAGGAGGCATCGGGTTCCCTCGCCGGAGGGGGCCGCTGCCTCGGGGTTCCGCATCGCGCACCATAGGGGCAATCTCCTCACCGACGGGACAGGTGTGTCTTCGAGGGTACCGCCTGGGGCCCGGTGCTCCCTGCGGTCATCGGTTTGGAGCGGGCGGATGCGGCGGCTAATGTCGACTCTCGTGCCGACGAATCGGCCCTCCCATCTCACCTGAGGACGTCATGAACGACTTCGCGCAGTCTCCCTCGCTCACCCTTCTCCCCGCCGTCGATGTCGCCGGCGGCAAGGCGGTTCGGCTCACCCAGGGAGAGGCGGGTACCGAGACGAGCTACGGCGACCCGCTGGACGCGGCGGGCGAATGGGTCGCGCAGGGCGCGGAGTGGATCCACCTCGTCGACCTCGACGCGGCATTCGGTCGCGGCAGCAACGCACCCATCCTCCGCAAGGTCATCAAGCAGTTCCGTGGCGTGAACATCGAGCTCTCGGGCGGCATCCGTGACGACGCGACTCTTGAAGCCGCACTCGAGAGCGGGGCGACGCGCATCAACCTCGGCACGGCTGCTCTGGAGAATCCGGAATGGGCGGCGGATGTGATCGGCCGCTTCGGCGAGGCGATCGCGGTGGGCCTCGACGTCCGCGGCACGACCCTCGCGGCTCGCGGCTGGACCAAGGACGGCGGTGACCTCTGGGAGGTCCTGGACCGTCTGGAGGAGGCAGGGTGCAGCCGCTACGTGGTCACCGACGTGACGAAGGACGGCACCCTCAAGGGCCCGAACCTCGACCTGCTCCGCGAGATGACCTCGCGTACGCCGAAGCCGGTGGTCGCCTCCGGCGGAATCTCGAGCCTCGACGACATCGCGGCGCTGCGCGCACTCGTTCCGCTCGGCGTCGAGGGAGCGATCGTCGGCAAGGCGCTCTATGCCGGCGCCTTCACGCTTGCTGAGGCGTTGGATGTCGCGGGGCACTGACGACACCCAGGGGCCCGGGCACGATCCCGAGGATCCCGACGGCGGCGGAGCGCACCACTCGCTCCCGGGTCCTCGCGGCGACTCCGCGGGTGTGCCCTGGGAGGGGCGGAGCTTCGAGTCGAATCCGCACGCCGCCGACGACGGCTCCGCGGATCCTGCGCTCCTCGCCGCGCTCCTCCGCTTCCGCTCGGGCGACGGCTCTCAGAGCGAGGTCGTCGACGCCTTCCGTGACGCCCGCGTGCTGATCCCCCTCGTCGCCGAGATGGGGGAGGAGGGCATCGCACCCGGCGGACTCGCGGTCGACAAGACGCAGGAGCTGTCGATCGTGACGGTGGCCGCTCCCGACGGACGCCGCGTGCAGCCGGTGTTCTCGTCTGTCGACGCCATGCGGCGATGGGATGCGACGGCTCGCCCGATCCCTGTCGAGGCGACGCGCGTCGCCCTGGCCGCCTCCGCCGAGGACACCGACCTCATCGTGCTCGACCCGACGTCCGACACGGAGTTCGTCATCCGTCGCCCCGCCGTGTGGGCGATCGCGCAGGGGCACGCCTGGGAGCCGAGCAACCTGTCGCCCGAGGTGTTCGCGGCGCTGCAGGAGAGCGTCGCGCATGAGCTCGCGGTAATCGATGTGTCCGTCGCCGCCGGCGATCCCGATGCGCGGCTCCGCGGTCCGGAGCTGATCGTGGTGCTCGAACTCGTCGACGGCCTGGAACGAGAGGTGCTCGACGCCGTGCTGGCACGGCTCGCGCAGCGCTGGGCTGCGGACGACCGCATCGCGGTGCTCGCGGACTCGTTGACCGTGAAGCTCCGCCGTTCGGTCTGACCGCGCCCGCGCCGCGCCGATCGCGGCCTAGGTGACCGGTCCCGTCCACTTCTCGCCCGGGCCCTTGCCGATCGGGTCGGGGATCGTGGACGCCTCACGGAACGCGAGCTGCAGCGAGCGGAGACCGTCGCGCAGGGAACGTGCGTGCATGTCGCTGATCTCGGGTGCGCCAGCGGTGATGAGTCCGGCGAGGGCGTTGATGAGCTTGCGCGCCTCGTCGAGATCGAGCTGCTCTGCGGCACGGGGGTCGTCCGCGAGGCCGAGCTTGACGGCGGCAGCGCTCATGAGGTGCACGGCTGCGGTCGTGATGACCTCGACCGCAGGCACGTCCGCGATGTCCCGGGTTGCGGACGATGCCGCCTCCTCCTGTCGCGCCCAGCGCTCTTCGCGCTCGCGTGCTGCCTCGTCCGATACCTGGTTCGTCACTTCGCCTTGCCTTCTGTTAGACTGTGTCGGGCTCCGGAGCGTCATGCTCCGGCACGAAAGAGGATTCACTTCCCACCCGCGCTTGCCGTTCCAGGCTACCGGGTCTTGCACTCCACCGGATCGCATCACCAGATGCATCCGGCAGGTAGGGTGCGGAGCCGGCGTCTGAATGCCGGTGGGTGGGACGATTCTGATTTCGCCCGGGATGCAGACAGCATCCTGGTGGCCGAATCCCATCGTCTAAGGAGCTACGCATCAGCGATCCCCGCACCAATGAGCGCATCCGCGTCCCCGAGGTCCGCCTCGTCGGACCCGCGGGTGAGCAGATCGGCGTCGTCCGCATCGAGGCGGCGCTGCGCCTTGCGCAGGAAGCCGACCTCGACCTCGTCGAGGTCGCACCCAACTCGAAGCCGCCCGTGGTCAAGATCATGGACTACGGCAAGTTCAAGTACGAAGCAGCTCAGAAGGAGAAGGAGGCTCGCCGCAACCAGGCGAACACCATCCTGAAAGAGGTCCGCTTCCGACTGAAGATCGAGGCGCACGACTACACGACGAAGCTCAAGCGCGCCGAGGGCTTCCTCAAGGCCGGCGACAAGGTGAAGGCCATGATCCTGTTCCGCGGTCGCGAGCAGTCGCGTCCCGAGCAGGGTGTCCGTCTGCTGCGCAAGTTCGCGGAGGATGTCGCGGAGCTCGGCACCGTCGAGTCGAACCCGACCATCGACGGTCGCAACATGGTCATGATCGTGGCTCCGCTGAAGAGCAAGTCCGAGGCCAAGCAGGAGCAGAACGCGGCGCGTGCGGCGAACAAGCAGGCGGCGCGCAGCGCGAAGACCGACGCGGATGCTCCCGCAGAGGCCACGGCGGAGTGACACCCGCCCCACAGACTCCCGCACCGCGGGTTGACACCGTCGCCTGAGAAGGCGCCATACGAAGGAAGAGAAGATGCCGAAGCAGAAGACCCACTCGGGTGCTAAGAAGCGCTTCAAGATCACCGGCAGCGGCAAGCTGAAGAAGCAGCAGGCTGGCATGCGCCACAACCTCGAGCACAAGTCGAGCCGTCGCACCCGTCGTCTGAACCAGGACCAGGTGCTGGCGAAGGCCGACTTCAAGGTCGCCAAGAAGCTTCTCGGTCGCTGAGCGCCCGAACGCAGAATAGGAACACAGGAAAATGGCAAGAGTCAAGCGGGCGGTAAACGCCCACAAGAAGCGTCGCGTCATCCTCGAGCGCGCCTCCGGTTACCGCGGTCAGCGTTCGCGCCTCTACCGGAAGGCCAAGGAGCAGGTCATCCACTCCCTGGTCTACTCGTACCGGGACCGTCGCAAGCGCAAGGGCGACTTCCGTCGTCTGTGGATCCAGCGCATCAACGCCGCTGCACGCCAGAACGGCATCACGTACAACCGCTTCATCCAGGGCCTCGGCCTCGCGGGTGTCACGGTCGACCGTCGCATGCTCGCCGACCTCGCGGTCAACGACGCCGCCACGTTCACGACTCTGGTCGAGACGGCGAAGAAGGCTCTGCCTTCCGACGTCAACGCACCGAAGTCGGCCGCGTAAGCAGCTCTTCAGTCAGAGGACGTCCTCCTTCGGGAGGGCGTCCTCTGTCGTTCCGCCGTGGGGTGCGCGGCGCGGCACCGCCGGGAACTCTAGACTGAGAGCGTGCTGGAGAACCCCCGCTCCCCCCGAGTCCGTTCCGTCGCGAAGCTGACCAAGCGCAGCGCGCGTGCCGAGACAGGCCTGTACCTCCTCGAAGGCCCGCAAGCGGTTCGCGAGGCCCTCACCTACAGTCCTGAGGCGATCGTCGAGCTGTTCGCCACCCACGCGGGGTGGGAGAAGCACCCCGACATCCGTGCCAAGGCGACGGACGCCGACATCGATGTCGAATACGTCACGGAGTACGTGCTCAACGCGATGGCCGACACCGTCACGCCGCAGGGCATCGTGGCGGTCGTGCGGCAGACCCCCATGTCGGTCCGAGACATCTTCGCCGCGGGCCCGCGCCTCATCGCGATCTGCGAGGAGATCAGGGACCCGGGCAACCTCGGCACCATCATCCGGGCAGCCGACGCTGCGGGCGCGGACGCCGTGATCCTCACCGGCCGTACCGTCGACCCCTACAACCCCAAGGTCGTGCGGGCCACGACCGGTTCGCTGTTCCACCTGCCGGTCTCGGTGGGGGCCGAGCTGCCCGACGTCATCGACAGCGCGCACGCCGCGGGGCTGCGGATCCTCGCCGCCGATGTCAAGGGCGATGATCTGCTGCGCGCCCGCGCCGAGGGCGTGCTCGCGGAGCCGACCGCCTGGCTGTTCGGCAATGAGGCGCGGGGCCTCGAGGACGACGCGCTGCTGCTCGCCGATCGCGTGCTGAAGCTCCCCATCTTCGGACGCGCGGAATCGCTCAATCTCGCCACCGCAGCCAGCGTCTGTCTGTACGAGAGCGCGTTCGCGCAGAGGGCCGACGCGCAGGCGTGAGCGGAGACCCCTCGTCGGGTCGGCGAGCGGTCCGCGCGCTGGTAGGTTTGTCCCCTGCACCAGCAGGAGAAGGGGACCGGAGTCGATGCGGATTCTGATCGTGGAGGACGACGCACGTGTCGCCGCCGCACTCGACGCGTTCCTGGCCCGCTCCGGATATGCGACCGCTCGTGCGGCCGACGGTGCCGCCGCTCTGCAGATGATCGGCGCCGACACCGAGGTGGTGCTCCTCGACCTCGGCCTTCCCGATGTCGACGGGATCGATCTGTGTCGCCGTATCCGGGGTCGCAGCGATGTGCCGATCGTGATCGTGACGGCGCGCAACCAGGTGACCGAGCGGATCAAGGGGCTCCGCGCCGGCGCCGACGACTTCGTGGTCAAGCCCTACGACGTGCACGAGCTGCTCGCGCGCATCGAGGCGGTGACCCGTCGGTCCCGGCCCGTTCGCCCGGAGTCGGAAGCGAGCGTTCTGCTGCACGACGGGACCGTGGAGATCGACCTCGCGGGCCGACAGGTGCTCGTGGACCGGTCGCCGATCGAGCTCACCCGCAAGGAGTTCGACATCGTGGCGGTGCTCGCGCGGCACCCCGGTGTCGCGGTGCCGAAAGAGCGTCTCATCCGCGAGGTCTGGAACACGGACTGGCGAGGCTTCGGCCACTCGCTCGAAGTCCACGTCGGTGCGATCCGCAGGAAGACCGGGCAGCGCGGGGTCATCGAGACCGTGCGCGGCGTCGGCTACCGGCTGGGATGAGGCGATCGTGCGCAGGCGCCTGATCGCCGTCTTCCTCGTGCCGCTCGTCGCGATCCTCGTCCTGCTCGGCGGAGCGGCGGCCTGGAGCGCGACGCGGAGCACCCAACAGGCCTTCTACACGCAGCAGCTCGGCGATCTCGGTTACTTCGTGACCAGTGCGAGGCAGGCGCTGCGCGCGGACAGTGCGTCGGTGATCGAGGCCGAGGTGCGGCGCTTCGGCGAGGTGTACGGCATCGACGTGGTCGTCTTCGACCTCTCGGGAGCGGTGTGGGCAGCGGGCCGCGACGAGGCGGGGAGTCTTCTCGACGATCAGGCGTCGCGTGTCGGTCTCGCGCTCTCCGGGCGTCGCGCCGAGCCTCCGGTGCCCGTGCTCCCGTGGAGCGTGACGCACTCCACGGTCGTCGAACCCGTCTTCGACGACGGCGACGTCATCGGGGCCGTCATGGTCTCGGCGGACGTCGAGGCCCCGAGGACGCAGATCCTGCAGCAGATCCTCCTGCTCTCCGCCGTGGCCGTGCTGTCGATCGTCGGTGGCGTCCTGCTGGTGTTCCGGCTGGCCGGCTGGGTGCTCGCGCCGGTGCGGCGCCTCGACGAGGCGATGGTCGCGATCGAGCGGGGTGAGATGGACACGCGCGTGGCGGAGGACACCGGCCCGCCGGAGCTTCGTCGCATGACACGGGTCTTCAACGGGATGGCCGACGAGATCGAACGGGTCATGACGCGCCAGCAGGAGTTCGCGGTGAACGCCTCGCACGAGCTGCGCAATCCGCTGAACGCTCTGCTCCTGCGCGTGGAGAACCTCGCGACCGGACTCGGACGGGAATGGCAGCACGATGTCGAGGAGACCCGAGAAGAGGGCCGTCGCATGACGCGCATCCTCGAGACGCTGCTCGGACTCGCGCGGGGAGGTCGCCCCGACACCACCGTCGGGACCGTCGACCTCACCGCGCTCGCCGCTCGGCGCGTGGAGGCGTGGCGTGATGTCGCGGCGCAGCGCGGCATCAGCGTCACGCTCCGGGGGAGGAGCTCCGCGGTGACCGGTGTCACGGACAGGACGATCGTGGAGAGCGCGCTGGATGCGGTGATCGACAACGCCGTGAAGTACTCCCCGGCGGATTCGCTCATCGAGGTGGAGGCGACACGTGACGGCGCCGTGTGCCTGCTCGTGGTGCGCGACCAGGGACCTGGGCTCGCTCAGGACGAACTGGCGTCCGCGACGGGGCGTTTCTGGCGGAGCGACGAGGTCGCAGACAAGCCGGGGTCGGGATTGGGGCTCGCGATCGCCACCGACCTGCTCGAGGTCATCGGCGGATCCGTGAGCGTCGAGTCCCCGGAGGGCGGCGGCCTGGCCGTCTCGCTCGTGCTGCCCGACGAGGCCGCGGCGTGAGGGGGAGGACGCGAGCGACGCTCGCCGCACGCCTGACCGCTCTCGTGCTCGCCGCCGGCGCGGTCATGTCGCTCAGCGCGTGCGTGGGCCGCTCGTCGGAGTGGCCCGGCGGCGATCACACGATCGCCGGAGGCGGTGCGGACGGTGTGTACTTCGCGTACGGGACGGCTCTCGCCGACGAGCTGTCGGCCGCGCTCGGTGTGCCGATCGTGGCCGCGGAGACGGCGGGATCCGTCGACAATCTGCTCCGGGTCGACGCGGGCGACGCGCTGGTCGGATTCGCACAGGGCGACGCCGCCGCAGACGCCGTCGCCGGGGCCGGGGCGTTCGACGCGCCGCTCGAGATCGAGGCCGTCGCCCGGCTGTACGACGAGTACCTGCACGTCGTCGTGCGCCGGGACTCGGACATCCGGGAGATGGCCGATCTCGCGGGCCGCGCGGTGTCGTTGGGCGCGGAGAACTCGGGCGTCAACGTCATCGCCAGCCGGGTTCTGGATGCGGCGGCCGTCGACGTCACCTCGATCGACGATCGACGTCTGGATCTCGCGGAGTCCATCGACGCGCTCGAACGGTCCGAGATCGACGCGTTCTTCTGGGTGGGTGGGATCCCGACGCCCGGCATCGGGGCACTCGCAGAGGAGATGCCGCTGCGTCTGCTGGCCGTCGAGCAGGACTGGGTCGATGAGGTGAACCGGCGCCACTCCGACGCGTACCGGTCGTCCGACCTTCCCACGGGGCTCTACGGCCTGGGGGAGTCGGTCACGACGCTGGCGGTCCCCAATTACCTCGTGACCTCGGCGGACACTCCACGAGGGGTCGTCCGCGACGTGGTGGCGGGGCTGTTCGACGCGCGGACGCACATCGCTCAGAGCGTGCCGACGGCGGCGCTGCTCGATCGGACTCAGGCGATCTTCACGGGGCCCGTTCCTCTGCATCCCGGAGCCGTCGAGTACTACCGCGCGCAGCGCGACTGAGCCCTCAAGAAATCCTCAAGAGACTCTCGCGATGCCGCAGTGCTCTGCCAGGGTGGTGATCGATCGCAGACGATTCGACGGAGAATTCAGATGCCGCATTCGCCCTTCATGCAGGCGGATGCCCGGCTCTCCGCCCGCATCCGACGGCGGTCGCATCCGATCGGAGGCTTGCTGTTCCGTATCCCTCGGGGGAGGAGCGGAGCGGCAGGAACGCCCCCACGGTCCGCGGGGGTGGGCCGTGGGGCACTCCCTCCGGGAGCCCGACGCCTTGAATCCGCCATTACGAACGTGTAAATCTCGAAGAGTCTGCCTGGAGGCGACCAGATCGCCTGGGTAGTTTGGAGCAATGATGACCTCTGGTGAACCCCTCGTCGTAGTGGACAACGTGCAGAAGCACTATGGCGACTTCCAGGCGCTGACGGACATCGACCTGACCGTCAACCGCGGGGAAGTGGTCGTCGTGATCGGCCCGTCCGGTTCGGGCAAGTCGACCCTGTGCCGCACGATCAACCGACTCGAGACGATCACGAGCGGCACGATCAGCATCGACGGCAAAGCACTGCCGGCCGAGGGCAAGGGCCTGGCGAACCTGCGCGCCGACGTCGGGATGGTGTTCCAGTCGTTCAATCTGTTCGCTCATCTGACGATCCTCGAGAACGTCACGCTCGGCCCGATCAAGGTGCGCGGCATGAAGAAGGCGGATGCCGAGAAGGAGGCGATGATGCTGCTCGAGCGCGTCGGCGTCGCGCAGCAGGCCTCCAAGCTCCCCGCACAGCTCTCGGGCGGACAGCAGCAGCGTGTGGCCATCGCCCGCGCTCTCGCGATGCAGCCCAAGGTCATGCTCTTCGACGAGCCGACCAGTGCGCTCGACCCCGAGATGATCAACGAGGTTCTCGACGTCATGGTCGAGCTCGCGCGCGACGGCATGACGATGATCGTCGTGACCCACGAGATGGGCTTCGCGCGGAAGGCCGCCAACCGCGTGGTGTTCATGGCCGACGGGAAGATCGTGGAGGAGGCGACTCCCGAGGAGTTCTTCACGAATCCCCAGAGCGATCGCGCCAAGGACTTCCTCTCCAAGCTCCTCACGCACTGACGAGCCACACAGACCTTTGCACACACAGCACAAGAAGGAGACGCACATGCGACGCACACGGACACTGGCAGGGATCGGGATCGCTGCAGCAGCGATGCTCGCCCTGACCGCCTGCAACAGCGGCAGCCCGTCCAACCCCGGCGGAGGCACCGGTGGCGAAGAGGGCGAGGACTCGACCTGGTTCGAGGTCGCGGAAGACGTGCAGCTCGAGGGCAGCCCGACGTTCGACGCCATCCAGGAGCGCGACAAGGTCGTCGTCGGTGTCAAGGAGGACCAGCCCGGTCTCGGCTACCTCGACGTGACGACGGGTGAGCGCACCGGTTTCGACGTCGACATCGCACGCTGGATCGCCGCCTCGCTCGGATACGACGAGGACAAGATCGAGTTCAAGCCGATCGCGTCCGCCAACCGCGAGCAGGCGATCACCAACGGTGACATCGACTACTACGTCGGCACCTACTCCATCAACGACAAGCGCAAGGAGCTCATCGACTTCGCCGGCCCGTACTTCATCACGGGGCAGGGACTCCTGGTCGCCGCCGATGCGGACGACGCCGAGGCGCTCGAGGACTTCAACGGGAAGACCGTCTGCTCGGCGACCGGCTCGACGCCGATCCAGAACATCAAGGCGAACTTCCCTGACATCAAGACGCAGGAGTACGACCTGTACTCCGCCTGCGTCCAGGACCTGATCGACGGCAAGGTCGACGCGGTCACCACCGACCAGGCCATCCTGATCGGCTACGCGGCGCAGTACCCGGACGACGTCAAGGTCACCGGCGGCCTCTTCACGGAGGAGCGCTACGGTGTCGGCCTCACGAAGGGCGATGACGCGCTGCGCACCCACATCAACGAGCTCTTCACCGACGGTGGCGACATCTGGCAGGCGATCTTCGACGCGAACCTCGGTTCGAGTGGCATCGAGGTCGAACAGCCCGAGGTCGACGCGTACTGATCGACATGGGCGGCCTCCTCGGGGAGGCCGCCCATTCACTCTCACGAAGGGAGGGTGGCGTGGACGTCATCTTCGGCAACCTCGACCTGTGGGGACAGGCGGTCAGCAACACGCTGATCGTGTTCTTCGCGGGCGGGATCATCGCGCTGATCCTGGGTCTGATCGTGGGCGCGATGCGTGTCTCGCCGGTGCCCATCGCCCGCGGCGTCGGCACGGTGTACGTGAACACCGTGCGCAACACCCCGCTGACCCTCGTATTCTTCTTCTTCGTCTTCGGATACCCGCAACTCGGGCTCCCTGATCTGTCGAACCTCGTGCTCGGCATCCTGGCCATCGGCATCTACACGGCGACCTACGTGGCCGAGGTGCTGAGGGCGGGGATCAACACCGTCCCGGTCGGTCAGGCCGAGGCGGCACGGGCGATCGGACTCCCCTTCGGACAGGTCATGGGTCTCGTGATCCTCCCGCAGGCGTTCCGCTCCGTCGTCCCGCCGATGATGAGCGTCTTCATCGCGCTCTTGAAGAACACGACCGTCGCGGCCGGGTTCTCGGTCGCCGAGCTCGCGGCCCTCCGATCGACGATCAACGATTCGGCCGACCGCCCCGGCAACCCGATGGAGGTCCTCCTCTGGGTCGCCGTCGTGTTCGTCGCCCTGGTGCTGCTGTTGAGCTGGCTGCAGCGATATCTCGAGAACCGTTGGAGGATCGCGCGATGAGCTCTGTACTGTACGACGTCCCCGGACCCCGGGCGATCGCCCGCAATCGGATCATCGCCGTCGCCACCGTCGTCGTCGTTCTCGCCGCCGTCGGCTTCATCGTCTACCGCATGGTGGAGACGGGGCAGTTCTCGGCCGAGAAGTGGTTCGTGTTCACGTTCTCCAACGTGTGGATGGGCATCTTCAAGGCGCTGGGCAACACTCTCGCCGCGTTCGCACTCGCCGCCGTCCTCAGCGTGGTCCTCGGTTTCGTGCTCGCCATCGGGCGACTCTCGGAGCACGCGTGGGTGCGGATCCCTGTGACAGCGATCACCGAGCTCTTCCGCGCCGTGCCGGTGCTGGTGTTCATGATGCTGCTCTACTACGGACTCCCCGTGGTCGGGATCAAGATGGATCCCTACTGGGCCGTCGTGATCGCCCTGATGGCGTACAACGGTTCGGTGCTGGCAGAGGTTCTCCGGGCCGGCATCGAGTCGCTTCCCCGGGGGCAGAAAGAGGCGGGCTACGCGATCGGGCTCCGTAAGAGCGGCGTGATGCGTCTCATCCTGCTGCCGCAGGCGATCCGGGCGATGCTCCCCGTGATCGTGGCCCAGCTGGTGGTCACCATGAAGGACACCGCGCTCGGGTTCATCATCACGTACCCCGAGCTGCTGTACTACGCGAAGCAGCTGACGTCGCAGCAGGGTCGTCCGATCCTGCAGTCGGCCTTCGTGATCGGCGGCATCTACATCATCATGTGCCTGATCCTCTCGGGGATCGCGAAGTGGGTGGAGATCCAGACCCGCCGTTCGCCCAAGGTCAAGGCGATCCACGCCGCCGAGGATCCGCGTCAGCACGGCGACGGCACCGACACCGAGCTCATCACCCTGCAGCGCGGGGGCAGCGGGTTCGGCGGGACGGGCGGGCTCGACGGCCCCGAGCCGAAGTGACTCTCACCGGCGCGGGGCGACCGCCTCGCGCCGGTAGACTCCTTACTCGTGTCTGAGTCTCCCGAAATCACCCCGGAAGCGGTCGAAGCGGCCGTCGCGGCTGCGCTCGAAGCGATCGCCGCATCCGCCGATACGACCGAACTGAAAGCAGCTCGCGCCGCGCACGTCGCCGAGGGCTCGCCGCTCGCGGTGCTGAACGCCTCGATGCGTCAGGTCGCTCCCGAGAACAAGGCCGCGTTCGGCAAGCTCGTCGGTCAAGGCCGCGGCCAGGTCACGAAGGCCCTCGCCGCCAAGGAGGCGGAGCTCGCCGCGGCCGAGGTCGCCGCCCGTCTCGAGTCCGAGCGGGTCGACATCACGGCCGTCCCCGCTCGCACTCGCGTGGGTGCGCGGCATCCGCTCACCCTGCTCAGCGAGCAGATCTCCGACATCTTCGTCGGCATGGGGTGGGAGATCGCTGAGGGGCCCGAGCTCGAGCACGAGTGGTTCAACTTCGACGCCCTGAACTTCGATGTCGACCACCCCGCCCGCCAGGAGCAGGACACGTTCTACGTCGACCCGCCGTCGCGCCATCTGGTCATGCGCACGCACACGAGCCCGGTGCAGGTGCGCTCGATGCTCGACCGCGAGGTGCCGATCTACGTGCTGTGCCCGGGACGGGTGTACCGCACCGACGAGTTCGACGCGACGCATCTGCCCGTGTTCACGCAGTTCGAGGGACTCGTCGTCGACAAGGGCATCTCGATGGCGCACCTCAAGGGCACGCTCGACCACGTCGCGCGCCAGCTCTTCGGCCCGGAGGCCAAGACGCGCTTCCGCACCAACTTCTTCCCGTTCACCGAGCCGTCGGCCGAGCTCGACCTGTGGCACCCGACCTTCAAGGGCGGCGCGCGATGGATCGAGTGGGGCGGGTGCGGGATGGTCAACCCGAACGTGCTCCGCGCGGCCGGGATCGACCCCGATGTCTACAGCGGCTTCGCGTTCGGCATGGGCGTCGAACGGGCACTCATGTTCCGCAGTGATGTGCAGGACATGCGCGACATGGCCGAGGGCGATGTCCGATTCAGCGAGCAGTACGGGATGGTGGTGTGATGCGCGTCCCGCTTTCGTGGCTGCGTGAGTACGTCGATCTGGCAGGGGATGCGACGCCCGAAGACGTCTTGGCGGCGATGGTCACCGTCGGCTTCGAAGAAGAGGACGTGCACAGCTTCGACATCTCGGGTCCCGTCGTGGTCGGACAGGTCGTCTCGCTCGAGGCCGAGCCGCAGTCCAACGGCAAGACCATCAACTGGTGCCAGGTCGACGTGGGGGAGGAGAACGGCGGCGTCCGCGGGATCGTGTGCGGTGCGCACAACTTCGTCGCGGGCGACAAGGTCATCGTGACGCTTCCCGGTGCCGTGCTCCCCGGCCCGTTCCCGATCGCGGCACGCAAGACCTACGGTCATGTGTCCGACGGCATGATCGCCTCGGCGCGTGAGCTGGGCCTCGGCGACGAGCACAACGGTATCCTCGTTCTCGCCGACCTCGGAATCGACGCCCCTGTCGGCACCGACGCGATCAGTCTGCTCGGTCTCGACGACGTGGCGGTCGAGATCAACGTCACGCCCGATCGCGGCTACGCCTTCTCCCTTCGCGGTGTGGCGCGCGAATACTCGCATGCCACCGGCGCGACGTTCCGGGACCCGGCCGAACGCGACTTCGCCGAGCTGCAGCCCGGTGCCGGGCACACGGCGATCGTCGACGATGCGGCTCCGGTGCGCGGACGCGTCGGCGCGAGCGAGTTCGTCACCCGCGTCGTGCGCGACGTCGATCCGGCACGCCCGACGCCGCCGTGGATGATCGCCCGGCTCTCCCTCGCCGGCATGCGCTCGCTCGGCATCCTGATCGACATCACGAACTACGTGATGCTCGAGCTGGGACAGCCGCTCCACGGCTACGACCTCGACAAGCTCGCCGGCGGCATCACGGTGCGTCGCGCGACTCCCGGCGAGAAGATGACGACGCTCGACGGCCAGGAGCGCACGCTCCACGTCGAGGACCTGCTCATCACCGACGACTCCGGACCGATCGGCCTGGCCGGCGTCATGGGCGGCGGCACGACCGAGATGAGCGACACGACCCGCAACGTGCTCATCGAGGCAGCGACGTTCGACCCCGTGACGATCGCCCGCACCGCTCGTCGTCACAAGCTGCCCAGCGAGGCGTCCAAGCGCTTCGAGCGCGGCGTCGACCCGCTCGTGCCGTTCGTCGCGGCGCGTCGCGCGGCCGATCTGATGGTCGAACTGGCCGGGGGCACGCTCACCGAAGAGGGCGGAGCGCTGTTCGCCGAGGTCTTCGTGGCCGACATCGAGCTTCCGCGAGGATTCGTGCAGGGGCTCATCGGCGTCGACTACTCCGACGACGAGATCGTCGGAGCGCTCACGACCATCGGCGGCGAGGTCTCCGAGTCGGATGCCGGCTGGACGGTCATCCCGCCGACCTGGCGACCCGATCTCACCGACAAGTGGTCGCTCGCCGAAGAGGTCGCCCGCATCCACGGTCTCGACCGCATCCCGTCGGTGCTGCCGACGCCGCCGTCGGGCCGCGGCCTGACTGCGCATCAGCAGGGACGCCGACGCGTCGCCGACGCGCTGGCCGCGGCGGGTCTCGTCGAGACGCCGTCCTTCCCCTTCACGACGGAGGCCGAGAACGACCTGCACGGATCCGCATCTGGTGAGCACCTGCCCAGCATCCGGCTCGCGAACCCGCTCGACGGATCGGCGCCGTTCCTGCGTCGCTCGCTCATCCCCGGGCTGCTCCACACCGCGCATCGCAACATCTCGCGCGGGCTCACGGACCTCGCGCTGTTCGAGACCGGAGTGGTGTTCCTGCCCGAGCCCGGCGTCGAGTACGGCACCGACGAGGTGCCACCGCTGGGTGTGCGCCCGTCGGACGAGACGCTCGCTGCGCTGAACGCCTCGATCCCGCCGCAGCACCGCCACGTGGCGGCGCTGTTCACGGGCAACGTCGCCGCACGACAGCCCGGTCGCCCCGCGGAGCCCTACGGTCTGTCGGAGGCGCTCGATGCTGCCGGGGTCATCGCGGCCGCCGCGGGCGTGGAACTCGACGTGGTCCAGGGCCAGCGCGCCGCGCTGCACCCGGGCCGTACGGGCCTGCTCTTCGTGGGAGACGTCGAGGTCGGATACGTCGGCGAACTCCACCCGGATGTGTCTGACGCTGCCGATCTGCCTGGTCGTGCGACCGTGCTCGAGCTCGATCTCGACGGTGTCCTCTCGATGAGCGGCGGACGCGCCGTCGCCGCGTCGCTCTCGACGTTCCCCGCCGCGACCCAGGACGTCTCGCTCGTGCTCGGGGCGGAGGTCTCCGCGGGCGAGGTGCGCGCGGCGCTGGTCGACGGTGCCGGAGCGCTCCTCGAGTCGATCCGTCTCGTGGACGACTACCGCGGCGACGGCGTGGGCGAGGGGCAGAAGAGCCTCACGTTCGCGCTGCGCTTCCGTGCCGACGACCGCACGCTCACTGCGGCCGAGGCCAGCGAGGCCAAGCTCGCAGGTGTCGCCCTCGCGGCCGAGCGCTTCGGCGCGACGCTGCGCGACTGACACCTGCCGCGCGCGTTCGCCCGATCCGCCGTCAGCGGAAGCCCCTTCCGCTGACGGACGGAACCTGATCCCCTGAGTGCATGACCGATGTGCTGATCCTGGGTGGGACGGGCTGGCTGTCGAGCCGCATCGCCCGACGAATGCTGGCGAGCGGAGCGACGGTCATGTGCCTCGCGCGGGGCGGACGCCCGTCACCGGACGGGACGAGTCTCGTCCTGGCCGACCGATCCGATCCCACAGCGTACGACACCGTGTCGGGCCGCGACTGGGATCACGTGATCGACGTCTCCTCCGACGCCGCGCACGTCGGCGCGGCGCTGACGGCGCTGGGTGAGCGAGCCCGCCGATGGACCTTCGTCTCCTCGATCTCGGTCTACTCGGATGACGTGACGATCGGCGCGGACGAGTCGGCCGCGCTGCACGCGCCGGCCGAGCCGGGAGGCGACGACGGCTACGGCGCGCAGAAGGTGGCGGCCGAGAACGCCGTGCGCACACTCGGCGATCGTGCCCTGATCGTGCGTCCGGGGCTGATCGTGGGCGACGGCGATCCGAGCGATCGTTTCGGCTACTGGGCGGCGGCCTTCCTGCGGTCCGAGGGTGCTCCCGTGCTGCTCCCTCGCGTCGCGGGGCGCACCGCACAGGTGATCGACGTCGACGACCTCGCGGAGTTCATCGCCACGACGTCGGCGACCGGCACGGTCAACGCGGTCGGCGACCGGTATCCGCTCGACGACGTGCTCGGTGCGGTGCGCCGACAAGTCGGGCATCGAGGTGACACGGTCGAGGCCGACGATGCCTTCCTCGCGGACAACGGCGTCGCCCACTGGGCGGGGGAGCGTTCGCTGCCGCTGTGGCTGCCGACGGAGCTCGCCGGCTTCATGGCGCGGTCACACGCCCGTTACACCGCCGCGGGAGGCGCGCTGCGTCCGCTCGACGACACGATCGCGACCGTGATCGAGGACGAACGCGAGCGCGGCATCGATCGGCCGAGACGCGCGGGTCTCACCCGCGAGGACGAACTGAGGCTCCTGCGGCGACTCGCCTGAGCGCGGTCGTCGATAGACTGCGAACGAGTGACACGGGGTGCCGCATCCGCGGCTGAGATCACACCCGTCGAACCTGATCTAGTTCGTACTAGCGAAGGGATGTCGCAATGAGCGATCGTCTGCGTCCGGAATCCGAATCGACCACCGCGGTGTCCGCCGCGGACCTCCTGTCCGCCCTGCGGGCGGCACCACCGCTGACCCACTGCATCACCAACACCGTGGTGACCGGGTTCACGGCCAACATCCTGCTGGCGATCGGCGCCGCGCCGGCGATGGTCGACATCGTCGACGAAGCGGGGCTCTTCGCGGCCGTCGCCTCAGGCGTGCTGATCAACCTCGGCACTCCGACTCCCGAGCAGCGGGCCGCGAGCGTCGAAGCCGCCGACGGTGCCGTCGCCGCAGGCACGCCCTGGGTGCTCGACCCCGTCGCGATCGGTTCGCTGCCCGTGCGCACCGCCCTCGCGCACGATCTCGTCGCCTCCCGCCCCACGGCGATCCGTGGAAACGCGTCAGAGATCCTCGCTCTCGCAGGGCTCGCGGCGGGCGGCCGGGGCGTCGACGCGACCGACACCACGGACGCCGCGTCCGAGGCCGCCTTCGCGCTCGCCGCGCGACACGGTTCCGTCGTCGCCGTCTCGGGCCCCGTCGACCTCATCACCGACGGGCGCCGCGTCGTGCGGATCGCGAACGGTCACGAACTGCTCACGAGAGTCACCGGCGGCGGGTGCGCACTGGGCGCCGTGATGGCCGCCTTCCTGGGCGCCGCCCGGTCGACGGGTACCGATCCGCTGACCGCTGTCGCCTCGGCGAGCCTGGTGTACACGATCGCCGCGGAGCGTGCGGCGGCACGGGCCTCGGGTCCCGGCAGCTTCGCCGTCGAACTGCTCGACGCGCTCGCGTCGCTGCAGCCGTACGAGATCACCGCTGCCGCACGCCTCGAGGAGTACGCGCTGTGATCGCGGACCTCTCGCTGTATCTCGTCACGGATCCGCAACTCTGCGGTGAACGCGGCGTCGTCGAGACCGTGCGCCGCGCGGTCGACGGGGGCGTGCGCATCGTGCAGCTGCGAGACAAGACTGCGACGGATGCCGAGACGACGGCGCAGCTCATCGAACTGTCGCACGCGATCGACGGGCGCGCCCTGCTCGTCGTGAACGACCGTCTCGGTGCGGCCCTCGCCGCTCGCGAGCAGGGGGCGAGGGTCGACGGCGTGCACCTCGGGCAGGGGGACACGTCGGTCCTGCGTGCTCGTGAAGCCCTCGGTGCCGAGGCGCTCATCGGACTCACGGCGAACACTCGCGAGCACGTCGAGGCCGTGCACGCGCTGCCGCCCGGCACAGTCGACTACCTGGGGGTCGGCGTGATCCGCCCCACCGGCACCAAGCCCGATCATCCGCCTGCCCTGGGTGTCGCGGGGTTCCGCGCCCTCGTCGAGACGACCACGCTCCCGTGCGTGGCGATCGGGGGAGTCGGCGTCGATGACACCGAGCGGCTGCGCACCGCGGGTGCGGCCGGGCTCGCCGTGGTCTCCGCACTGTGCCGAGCCTCGGACCCCGCCGAGACCGCGCGGGCGTTCGTGCGTCGGTGGCGTGCAGCGGGCACGCCGCGGGTGCTGAGCATCGCCGGCAGCGACCCGTCGGGAGGAGCGGGGATCCAGGCCGATCTCAAGTCGATCGCCGCGAACGGCGGCTACGGGATGGCGGCCGTCACCGCCCTCACCGCCCAGAACACGACGGGGGTGCGAGGGGTGCACGTGCCGCCCGTGGACTTCGTGCGCGAGCAGCTCGAGGCGATCTCCGACGACATCGTCGTCGACGCGGTGAAGATCGGGATGCTGGCGAACGCCGACGTCATCCGGGTCGTCGCCGACTGGCTGGATGGCATCCGGCCACCGATCGTCGTCCTCGATCCGGTCATGGTCGCGACCAGCGGCGACAGGCTGCTCGACCCGGATGCCGAGGCGGCGCTGCGCGAACTCATCCGGCGTGCACACGTCGTGACCCCCAACCTCGCTGAGCTCGCCGTGCTGGCAGGACGGGCGATCTCGGGCTGGGGCGATGCGCTCGCCGCCGCGCATGAGCTGTCGACGACGACCGGCGTGGCCGTCCTCGTGAAGGGCGGTCACCTCGACGGAGAAGACGTCCCCGATGCTCTGGTCGACGTCGCGACGGGAGTGCGCCGGGAGTTCCCGGGCACGCGGATACCCACCGCGAACACGCACGGCACCGGGTGCTCGCTCTCCTCCGCACTGGCCGCGCGGCTCGCCCGCGGAGAGGCGCCCGTCGATGCGATCGCCTCGGCGCGTGCATGGCTGCGCGAGGCGCTGCGCGAGAGCGACGCGCTGCGCGTGGGACGCGGTCACGGACCGGTCAGTCACTTCGCAGGATTGTGGGAGCGCGGGGGTCTCGAGACGCGCCGCACCCCCGCCGACATCCGCGCCGACTGGTGGGAGCGCACGGCGGGCGTGCGGACGGAGATCGACGAGACGGCGTTCATCCGTGGACTGGCCGACGGCAGCCTCGCTCGTGCGCCGTTCCTGTTCTACCTCGCGCAGGACGCGCTGTACCTCCGCGAGTACGCCCGCGTGCTCGCGGAGGCCGCCCGTATCGCGCCCACCCCCATCGAGCAGGCGTTCTGGGCGCACTCCGCCGAGGGTGCGATCGTCGGCGAGCTGCAACTGCACGCCTCGTGGCTCACGCCGGGCGAAGGCGTGGATGCGGCGATGTCCGGCGTCGAGCCCGCTCC
>NZ_CAUQVQ010000049.1:0-18838 GCF_963521645.1 uncultured Microbacterium sp.
GAAAGGCTGACTCGTGACCACCCCCGATTTCGTGGCGGACGCCACAGCGATCCTGCCCGACCTGATCGCCCTGCGCCGAGCACTGCACGCCGACCCCGAGCTGGGGCTCGATCTGCCGCGCACTCAGCAGAAGGTCCTCGACGCCCTCGCCGGACTGCCCCTCGAGATCAGCACCGGCACCAGGACCACCTCGGTCGTGGCGGTCCTGCGCGGGGACCGGCCCGGCCCCGCGGTGCTGGTGCGCGGCGACATGGACGCACTGCCCATCGACGAGACGACGGGGCTGGACTTCGCCTCGACGAACGGAGCGATGCATGCGTGCGGACATGATCTGCACACCGCGGGACTCGTCGGCGCGGCCAAGCTGCTGTCCGCTCGGAAGGACGAGTTGCACGGATCGGTCATCTTCATGTTCCAGCCGGGGGAGGAGGGGCACGGCGGCGCGAAGGTCATGATCGAGGAGGGGCTGCTCGACGCGGCCGGCGAACGCCCGGTCGCGGCCTACGCGATTCACGTCGCGCCCGGTCCGCGCGGACTCTTCGCGACCAGGAGCGGTGCGGTGGCCGCGGGCTCGAACCAGCTCTTCGTCACGGTGAAGGGACGCGGAGGTCACGGATCGCAGCCGCACCAGACTCTCGACCCGGTGCCCGCCGCCGCCGAGATCGTGCTGGCACTGCAGAGCTTCGTGACTCGGCGATTCGATGCGTTCGACCCCGTCGTGCTGTCGGTGACGCGGCTCTCGACGGGAGACGGTGCGGTCAACGTCATCCCCGAACAGGTCGAGCTGGCGGCCACGGTCCGCAACATGTCGCCGGCCTCGCTTGCGGTTCTTCAGGAAGGGCTGCCTCGCGTGATCGAGGGCGTGGCGTCCGCGCACGGGCTGGCGGCCGAGGTCCGGTTCGAGACGATGTACCCCGTGACCGTCAACGACCCGGCGGAGACGAGCGAGACCGTCGACGCACTGCAGAGGACCTTCGGTGAGCAGCGCGTCGTGGTCATGCCGACGCCGATGATGGGGTCGGAGGACTTCGCCTTCGTGCTGGACGAGGTGCCGGGCACGTTCATCGCACTGATGACCTCCCCGCCCGACCTCGACCCGCGCACGATCGAGTGGAACCACTCGCCGCGGGTGGTGTTCGACGATGCCGTCCTCGGCGATCAGGCCGCCGCGCTGGCGTCGGTCGCGTTCGCTC
The DNA here is from genome assembly GCF_963521645.1 of uncultured Microbacterium sp. Classification (GTDB taxonomy): domain Bacteria; phylum Actinomycetota; class Actinomycetes; order Actinomycetales; family Microbacteriaceae; genus Microbacterium. The sequence goes on from NZ_CAUQVQ010000049.1 coordinate 1,194, forward strand.
GCACGGCGCGCTGACACCCGATCTCCGACGAAGGCCGCTCCCCGCTCGGGAGCGGCCTTCGTCACGGATCAGGACCAATCTGTGACGAATCGTTCGTAGCATCCGTCTTAGGGATGTCGCTGCACTGCGGCCCTCCCCGCACGGGGACCGGATCACCCTCACGAAGGAGCACATGATGGCGAACGCCTCGAACGCACAGCAGTCCACCGCACAGGTCGCATAGGCACAGTCGGCCGTCGCGTCGACGGGGCGGACCATCATCGAGAACGGCGTGGTCGCGAAGATCGCCGGCATCGCCGCTCGCGAGGTGCCGGGCGTGCATGCTCTCGGCGGCGGAGCCGCGCGCGCGGTCGGAGCGATCCGCGACGCCCTCAACTCGACCGACCTCACTCAGGGCGTGAGCGTCGAGGTCGGCGAGACCCAGGTGGCTGTCGATGTGACCATCGTCGCCGAGTATCCGGCATCGCTGCAGAAGGTCGCGGATGACGTGCGCGCGGCGATCTCCGTCGCGATGAGCGAATTCGTCGGCAAGCAGGCCGTCGAGGTCAACATCACCATCGACGACGTCCACATTCCCTCCGATGACGCGTCTGACGACGACGTCGCTCCCGCCGAGTCGGCTGAGACGCGTGTCCTGTGACCCATCGAGACGCGACCGAGTGATCGGATCAGCCGCTCGTGACATCGGGATCGGATCGGCGATCCGATCCGTTCAGCGGTTGGTTCCGAATTCCTTCGGGGGAATGGAAGAGGGAGTAGACGCATGGGTGGGGAGCGCTTTCGCACTTCTCTCGAGCAGGCCGACGACCGGATCGTCGCCGGTCGGGCCATGGACGGCGACGTGGCCGCATTCGCGGTGCTCGTGCGCAGGTACACGCCGATGATGCGCGCATACACGCAGCGGATGCTGAACGCCTCAGCCGATGTCGACGACATCGTTCAGGAGACCTTCGTGACCGCGTGGCAGCGGTTCTCCGAACTCGACGACCCCGCGAAGGTCAAGAGCTGGCTGATGCGCATCGTGAGCCGCAAAGCGGTCGATCGCATCCGAGCCCTGAGGCCGATGCTCGATGTCGACGATGTGGAGCAGGCGGCGCCGTCGCGCACGGCGCCTGCCCGCGTCGTGGAGGCGCGTGCGGGCATCGAGGCTCTGGGCGCCGCCCCGCAAGAGCTGCCGGCGGCGCAGCGCGAGTGCTGGGTGCTCCGGGAGATGGGCGGGTATTCATACGACGAGATCGCCGCCGAGCTCGACATCTCGGTGTCCACGGCGCGGGGTCTTCTCGCGAGGGCCCGCAAATTCATGATCGTGCGAATGGAGGCGTGGCGATGAGCGATGACCAGGCGGCGTCCGATGTCCGTCAGCTCGGACTCGAGCCGGGCGATCTCGACGGACACACGCTCGAAGAATTGAGCGACTACCTCGAGGCCGAGAGGAGTCCTGTCGACCCGTCGATCGAAGGCTCTCCCGGGTGTCAACTCGCACTCGACGCGCTCGAACGGCTCCGGGGGCTGGGTGGCCAGCTGATCGAGGCGGATGCCGCGGCGATGCCCGAGGTCGACGACGGCTGGGTGGATCGCATCCTGTCGGGCATCGCCCTGGACGCCCGCGCGGGTCGTCGCATTCCGTTCGCCGAGTCCGAGCCGGCGGACGACTTCGGAATCACCGAGGGCGCGGTCCGGGGACTCATCCGCTCGGCGGAGAACGCCGTGGCGGGCATCGTGGTGGGCCGGGCGATCCTCGACGGTGATGTGACCGTGGTGGGCGAGCCGATCCGGATAGCCATCGAGGTCAACGCGGTCTATGGGGAGTCGATCCCTCGGGTGGTCGACCGGCTCCGCGAAGAGGTCGCCGAGCGTCTGCGGCGGCAGACGTCGCTCACGGTGACCGCGATCGACATCACCGTGCGGGACATCCAGAGGATCAGCAGCGCGCAGGAGGAGGCATCATGACCGCGACAGCTCTACCCGGACTCGCAGAGCGGCTCGAGGCCGTCGTGCTGGCGACGCCGGGCGTGCGCAGTGTGTATCGCGCGGGCTCGCTGATGTCGAATCTGGTCGGAGAGAGCGCTGTGGCGGTCGGCATCAGCCGAATCGATGAACCTCTCGTGGCCGTTCGCGTCGCCGACGACGGGGTCCAGGTGGAGGCGTCGCTCGGCATCGAGTACTCGGCGAGCGCCGTCGACCTGCTGCGTGATGTGCGCAGCGCCGTCGCGCAGGTCCTCGCGGATGACGGGCTGGGGGTCGTCGGGATCGTGCTCACGATCGCGTACGTCCATCCTCGGGAGGCATCGTCGGACTGAGTCCGCGCGAACGGGCCGAGGCGCCGACCGTGGGGACGGTCGGCGCCTCACCGCTGCGGATCGGCGGCGGCGTGACGGCGCTGATCAGGCGATCGCGCGCAGGCCGTCCACGAGGGGTGTGGTCGGCCGGCCGATGAGGCGCGACATCGTGCCGTCGCTGTCGGCGAGAGCGCCCGCAGCGATGCCGGCGTCCAGAGCGACGACGAAGCCCGCCGTGCCCTCGTCGAGACCGGCCGCCTGCAGCCCCGCGAGCTGCTCGTCGGCGGACAGCGGGCGGTACGTCACATCGCGACCCGTCACCTCGGAGATCGCTGCCGCGAGCTCGGTGTAGTCCCACGCGACGTCGCCGCCGAGTTCGTACACCCGGCCGATGTGGCCGTCTTCGAGCAGGACCACCGCGGCGGCCTCCGCGAAGTCCTTGCGGCTCGCCGAGGCGACACGACCGGATGCCGCGCCGGATGCCACGACGCCGGTCTCGGCGGCGCGGGCCAGGTCGGCGGCGTAGTTCTCGGTGTACCAGTTGTTGCGGAGGATCACGGCGGGGAGGTCGGCGGCGACGATCGCCTCTTCGGTGGCCTTGTGCTCGGGAGCGAGGACGAGGTCGCTGGTCGTGGCCTTGGGGGCGCTGGTGTAGACGAACTTGGTCACGCCGGCGGCCTTCGCCGCATCGATCACGGCCTGGTGCTGAGGCACGCGCTGGCCGACCTCGGATCCCGAGATCAGGAGCACCGACTCGACTCCGTCGAGGGCCGCGGCGATGGAGGAGGGGTCGGTGTAGTCCAGGTGGGCGACCCGCACCCCGAGATCGCTCGCCTTGGCCGTGTCGCGTGCGCCGGCGACGATCGACTGCGGGTCCGCCCCGCGCTCGAGAAGGCTGGCGATGACGAGGCGTCCGAGGCTGCCGGTCGAACCGGTGACGAGGATGGTCATGGGGTGTCCTTTCGTAGGTGACATGACCCACAACCCCGGGCCGCCCCGTGAACATTCCGATGCGCCGGTACCCACTTTGACGTAAGGTACCCACATGACGGTTAGTTATGCGCAGATCCGGGAGTCCACACCGCAGATCTTCGAGCCCGGCTGCAGCACCCGGGTCGTGCTCGACCACGTCATGAGCAAATGGGGAGTGCTCGTGCTCTCGTCGCTGTCCGATGGCACCCACCGCTGGGGCGAACTGCGACGGGAAGTCGGCGGCATCAGCGAGAAGATGCTGGCGTCGACACTGCGGACCTTGGCCGACGACGGTCTCGTGCGGCGTGAATCCTTCCCCTCGGTGCCCCCGCACGTCGAGTACAGCCTGACGCCGCTCGGGCGCGATCTGATGCAGCGGATGCTCCCTCTCGTGGAGTGGGTCGCAGACCACGCGGACGGAATGATCGGTCGCGACTAGGTCGACGGAATCGGTTGTGAATAGCCCCATTTCCTCGCGGATTCCGTTGTGACAAGAAAACGATTGACGCGATATACGCAGTAGTCGTATGTTCTGAGCATGTCAGCTACGACGCCGATCCATCTCGAACGCCCCGACGGCAAGGGGCTCGCAAGCGGTTCGCTGGGCCTGTGGGGGTCGACCGTGATCGGTCTGGCATCGACGGCGCCGGTGTACTCGCTCGTCGCCACGCTCGGCTTCGTGGTGCTCGCGGTCGGGGCGCAGGCCCCGATCGCCTTCATCATCGCGTTCGTCCCGATGCTGCTGATCGCGTTCGCCTACCGCGAGCTGAACAACGCGGTTCCCGACTGCGGCACGACCTTCACCTGGGGCACGAAGGCGTTCGGACCGTGGGTCGGGTGGATGGGCGGCTGGGGCGTCGCGGTCGCCGGCATGGTCGTGCTCGCCAACCTCGCGCAGATCGCCTCGGTGTACTTCTGGTCGCTGATCGGCTTCGACCTCGAGAACAACGACTGGCGCATCATCCTGGTGGCGGTGCTCTTCATCGCCGCGATGACGTGGGTGAGCTGGCGCGGGGTCGAGATCGGCGAGCGCATCCAGAACATCCTGCTCGGCATCCAGTACCTCGCGCTCGCGATCTTCGTGGTGGCCGCCCTCTGGCAGTTCCTCGGCGGCACCGCTCCCGACCCCACGCCGTTCGACCTCGAGTGGTTGAACCCGTTCGCCTTCACCTCGTGGTCGGGCTTCACCGAGTCGATCCTGCTCGCCCTCTTCATCTACTGGGGCTGGGACACCTGCCTCGCGCTCAACGAGGAGACCAAGGATCCGAAGCGCATTCCCGGCCGAGCGGCGCTGCTCACCACCGTCATCCTGCTGTTCACCTACGTCGGCGTGACGATCGCGGCCATGATGTACGCCGGACTCGGCGACTCGGGCTCGGGCCTCGGAAATGAGGCCAACGCCGACGACTTCTTCCTCGCGATCAAGGACGGACTCCTCGGTCCGTTCGGCTGGGTGCTGGTCGTCGCGGTCATCATCTCGGCCGTCTCCTCGACGCAGACGACGATCCTCCCGACGGCGCGAGGCACTCTGGCGATGGGTGTCTACCGTGCGCTCCCCGCGAAGTTCAAGGACGTGCACCCGACCTACAAGACGCCCTCCTTCTCGACGATCGTGATGGGCGTCGTGGCGTCGCTCTACTACGTCGGCATGACCCTCATCAGCGACAACATCCTGCAGGACTCGATCCTCTCGCTCGGCCTCGCGATCGCGTTCTACTACGCGATCACCGGATTCGCCTGCGTCTGGTACTTCCGCAAGGACCTCACCGCGTCGCCGAGGGACTTCTTCTTCAAAGGGCTGTTCCCGCTGCTCGGCGGCCTCATGCTCACCGGCGCGTTCGTGCAGTCCGCCATCGACATGTGGGACGTCGACTACGGCTACACGGTGCTGTTCGGCATCGGCGGGACGTTCGTGATCGGCATCGGGTCGCTCGCGTCCGGGCTGGTGCTGATGTTCCTCTGGTACCTCTTCCCGCGTTCCAAGCGGTTCTTCCGCGGCGAGAGTCTCAACCGTGACACGCAGGTGATGGTGCCGGACGAGCCGAGCGTCAGCATCCGCTCGATCGACGGCGGCATCTGATCGGCAGCAGTCGACCGGAGCCGGATCGCGCGCGGCGACGCCCTAGGCTTTATCCGTGCGCATCCGGCTCGACATCGCCTACGACGGCACCCACTTCCGTGGGTGGGCGAAGCAGCCAACCCTGCGGACTGTGCAGGGGACTCTCGAGGCCGCGCTCGCTCGCATCGTCGGCTCCGACGTGCAGTTCGTCGTCGCAGGGCGCACGGATGCCGGGGTGCACGCGCAGGGCCAGGTGGCGCACGTCGATCTCGATGACGAGCAGTGGTCGCGGGTCGAGTCGCGGAACGGACGCGCCCCGCAGGACCCGGCGGCCTCGATCGCCCGGCGCATGCGCGGCGTGCTCGGCGCCTATCCCGACGCCACGGTGACTCGCACGTCACTCGCGCCGGAGGGGTTCGACGCGCGTTTCTCGGCGGTGTGGCGACGTTACCGATACCGCCTGGCGGACGATGCCTCGGGTTACGACCCGGTCCGTCGCCACGACACGACGAGTCACCGCGGGACCCTCGACGAGCACACGATGGATGTCGCCGCGCGCACGCTCATCGGCCTGCACGACTTCGCGGCCTATTGCAAGCCGCGCGAAGAGGCGACGACGATCCGGACGCTGCTCGACTATCGATGGACCCGTGACGACGAGGGCGTGCTGGTCGCCGAGGTCAAGGCGGACGCGTTCTGCCACAGCATGGTGAGGGCGCTGGTCGGAGCGTGCGTCGCTGTCGGCGAAGGTCGGCTCGACGTCGCCGATCTCGTGGTGCTGCGCGACGCGCTCACCCGCACCAGCGAGTTCAAGGTGCTCGCCGCGCGCGGACTCACGCTCACCGAGGTGGGGTACCCGGCCGACGATCTCCTCTCGATGCGCGCCCAGCAGACGCGCGCCAGACGGGGCGACGCGAGCGGATGACCTCCGCGCTCGCCGCACCGGAGAGCGACGTTCAGGCGTCGCGGAGGATCCTCGCGGTGGTTCGAGCGCTGAAGTGCAGACTCTCCACGGGCACGCACTCGTCGGCCGCGTGGAACTGCCCGTAGACATCGAATTCGTCCGGCACTCGCAGCGGCACGAAGCCGTACCCGAAGACACCCAGCCGCGCGAAGTGCTTGTTGTCGGTCGAAGCCGGGAGCAGATAGGGCACGACGACCCCGCTCGGGTCCTCGGCCGCGACGGAGCGGGCGATCACGCTCTGGAACCGGGTGTCGAGGGGAGAGGCTATCGGTGCGAGCGATTCCGACCAGGTCACCTCGACCTCGTCGCCGGCAAGGCGCAGGATCTGCTCACGGAGTTCGTGCTCGCGGTCGGGAAGTGCACGGAGGTCGAGCGACGCCTGCGCGGTCGCGGGGATGATGTTGCTCTTGTCTCCGGCGCGCAGTACCGTCGGCGCCACAGTCTGGCGGGCGGATGCGGCGATCACGCGCCCGAGGAACCCGATGTCGTCGAGCTGCGCATCGAGATCGTCGTCGGTGAAGGTGACTCCGCGTTCAGCTCCGAAGACCTCCAGGAAGCGCTCGAGCGCCGGAGTCCGCACCACCGGGAAACGGTGAGCGCCGATCCGCGCGACAGCGGACGCCAGCCGCACCACTGGGTCGTCGTGCCTCGGACGCGATGCGTGCCCGGCCTCGCCGTGGGCGGTGAGCACGGCGCCGCCCACACCCTTCTCGGCGGTCGCGAGCAGGTAGGCCCGTCGACTCCCCGCGAATGGGACGGAGAACCCGCCGACCTCGCTGATCGCCTCGGTGGCCCCGGTCAGGAGATCCGGTCGATTGTCGACGATCCAGGACGCGCCCCAGCGGCCTCCGGCCTCCTCGTCGGCGAGGAACGCGAAGATCAGGTCGCGTCGCGGTCGGGTTCCGGAGCGTGCGAACTCTCGGGCCACAGCGAGGATGACCCCGGCGAAGTCCTTCATGTCCACCGCGCCGCGGCCGTAGAGGATGCCGTCCTCGACCACCGCACCGAAGGGGGGACGCGTCCACTCGCGCTCGTCGACCGGAACCACGTCGAGGTGGGCGTGCACGATGAGCGCGCCTGCCTCGGGATCGGTGCCCGAGAGTCGCGCGATCACACTGCCGCGCCCGGGGACGGGCTCCACGAACGTCGTCGCTATGCCGGCATCCTCGAGCCTCTCCTGCACGAGGCGGGCGGCTCGCGTCTCGCCGTCGCCGATGGTGTCGGGCGACCCCGTGTTGATGCTCTCGATGCGGATCAGGGCGCGGACGAATTCGAGCGCCTCGTGCTCCAGCAGGCTGACGGTCACCGTCTCACCGTAGTGATCCGCGAGCACGGATCCGGTCTCGCATTACGATAAAAGTCCTCGATTACGCGCGGTTACCGAGCCGACGGTCGATGTACGTCGAGCGTGCTTCACTCTCGTCTTGTGAATGAACCCCGTGCCAAGAAGAAGCTCCTGTCCGTACTCGGTGTGCTCGCCGCCAGCGCCCTGACGCTGTCGATGGCGGCCTGCTCGGGATCTGCGGAGTCGGCCTCAGGCAGCGCCGACGACGCCGAGACCAGCACCATCGTGATCGGCGCGGACGACGGCACCGAAGCGCACTGGACCATCCTCAAGGACAAGCTCGCGGACGAGGGCATCGAGCTCGAGGTCCGAACGATCAACGACGGCGTGCAGCTCAACCAGGGTGTGCAGGATGGCGAGCTGGACGTGAACCTGTTCCAGCACCTGATCTTCCTCTCGCAGTTCAACGTCAACAACGAGGGCACCCTGGTGCCCGTCGGAGCGACAGCGGTCTACCCGCTGGCGATCTACTCCGAGGAGTTCACCGACGTCGAGGAGCTCCCTGAGGGTGCGACCGTGGCGGTTCCGAACAACCCGACGAACCTCGCGCGCGCTCTCCTGAACCTGCAGCGAGCGGGGCTCATCGAGCTGGAGGACGGCGGCAACAGCCTCTCGACTCCCGACGACATCGTCTCGAGCAGCGTCGAGGTGCTCCCCGTCGACGCGAACCAGACCGTCACCGCGCTCAAGGACGGCAGTGCACAGGCCGCGATCGTCAACAACACGCAGGCTCAGAAGGGCGGCCTGGGCGACGACCTCATCATCTTCAAGGAGGATCTGGACGACCCGGAGCTCGCCCCGTACATCAACGCGTTCGTCGTGCGTGAGGACCAGAAGGACGATCCCCGCTGGGAGAAGCTGATCGAGGCCTACCACAGTGCCGAGGTCGAGGCATCGGTGACGGAGCTCAACCAGGGCAACCTGCAGTTCAAGGCGGACTGGAGTGCGGAAGACCTCCAGACCGAACTGGCCGACCTCGAAGACCAGCTGCGCGCGACGCAGTGACCCACCACGGCGGCGGCCCCATGACGGTGATCAGTTTCGACGGGGTGTCCAAGGGATTCCCCGCCGCCCGACGGGGGCCCGCCGTCGCTGCGCTCGAGGATGTGGACCTTCGGGTCGAGCGGGGCTCGATCGTGGGCGTGATCGGCTATTCGGGTGCGGGGAAGTCCACGCTCGTCCGCCTGGTCAACGGGCTCGAGAAGCCGACTGCGGGGCTCGTCGAGGTGCTCGGAGTCGATGTGGGCTCTGCCTCCGCGACCGAGCTGCGTGGACTGCGCGGACGCATCGGCATGATCTTCCAGCAGTTCAACCTCTTCAATTCACGCACGGTGCGAGGGAATGTGGCGTATCCGCTCAAGGTGGCGGGATGGAGGAGGCAGGACATCGGTCCGCGCGTCGCCGAACTGCTCGACTTCGTCGGCATCGGCGACAAGGCGCACAGCTATCCGCGTGCGCTCTCGGGAGGCCAGAAGCAGCGTGTCGGAATCGCCCGAGCGATCGCGGCCAACCCGGAGCTGCTGCTCGCAGATGAGGCGACGAGCGCACTCGATCCGCAGACCACCGGCGAGGTGCTCGCACTCCTGAGGGAAATCAACCGGACTCTCGGCATCACGATCGTGGTGATCACGCACCAGATCTCGGTCGTGCACGAGCTGTGCGATCAGGTGATCGTGATGGACGGCGGAAAGGTCGTCGACAGCGGAGACACCTACCGGGTGTTCGCGCACCCGCGGGCGGCGCTCACCGAGCGGTTCGTCGCTGCCGTCACTCAGGGGGTCCCGTCGGCGGAGACTCTGCGGGCGCTTCTGGTCGGCGGCGGTGCGCTCATCAGCGTCGACGTCAACGAGTTCACCAGCGAGCACGTGGCCGAGGTGTTCGAGACTCACGGCGTGCGTCACACCGTCGTGTTCGGCGGCGTCACAGACATCCGCGGCAGTCAGCTCGGCACTCTCACGTATCGCATCCACGCCGAGGACGCAGTGCTGGCCTCGGTGGTCGCAGAGCTCTCGGCGCACACGAGGGCCCAGCTGCTTCGCGCATCGGATGCGCCCTCCGGAGCAGAGGGGGTGCAGTCGTGAGTCTCGTGCGCTCTGCCACCGACTGGGACAGCCTGACCCCGGTCCTCCTCGAGTCGATCCAAGAGACCGTCTACATGGTCGCCGTGACGCTGGTCGTCGGCGGTGCGGCCGGTCTGCTGATCGGCGCGGTGCTGTACGCCACGCGTCCGGGCAACCTGTTCGCGAACCGAGCCGTGTTCGGTGTGCTGAACCTGCTGATCAATGTGATCCGCCCGATCCCGTTCATCATCTTCCTCACCGCCGTGGGCCCCGTCACCAAGGCCATCGCCGGCACCACGCTCGGCACCGAGGCAGCGATCGTCCCCATGACGATCATGGCGGCCGTCGTCATCGGACGTGTCGTCGAGCAGAATCTCGTCGCGGTGGACCCGGGCATCGTGGAGGCGGCTCTCGCGATCGGCGCCAAACGGTTCGCGATCCTTTTCGGTCTCGTCATCCCCGAGGCGCTGGCTCCGCTGATCCTGGGCTACACGTTCATGTTCATCGCGGTGGTCGACATGTCTGCCATGGCCGGATACATCGGCGGCGGCGGTCTCGGCAACTTCGCGATCATCTACGGCTATCAGCAGTTCAATCAGGAGGCGACGTGGGTGACGGTGGCGGTCATCGTCGTGATCGTCCAGATCGGACAGCTGTTCGGCAACTGGCTCGCGCAGCGCGTTCTGCGCCGTTGACCGCGAGGGGCGCCGTTCATCTGTCCGACCGGCCATTGACACCGGAATCCAAGGCGAACGCACTAGCGTGAGATGCGATGAAGGTCATCTCATACAACCTGCAGAAGCACCGGGCCGCGGGAGAACTCGCGGCCCTCACCGCTGCGCATGATCCCGACATCCTCTGTCTTCAGGAATGCGATGTCGCAGATCTGCCCGACCGCGTCGGCGACCTCGCGCTCGCCGATGCGACGCAGGGAAACCGCCTCGGCCTGGCCCTGTTCTACCGGCAGAGCGAGTTCCACCTGCAGGAAGTGATCACGATCGGGCTCAAGAAGTCCCTCCACGACCGCATCGCGAAGCCGGCGCACGAGCGAGTGCTCGGCGCCCGCCTGCGCGACATCGACTCGGGGCGCGACTTCATCGCCGCCTCGTTCCATGCGGCTCCGCTCACCGCGCTCAACTCCTTGCGCCGGCACCAGATCCGCGCGGCCCTGACCGAGCTCACGACGCTCGGGCAGGGGCTGCCGCAGCTGATGGTCGGCGACTACAACTACCCGGTCTTCAAGGAGAACCTCGGCAAGACGGTGCGCGAGCACGGCTATGCGCTCACCATGAGCGACGACCACACCTATACGCGTTACCGGGTGTTCCGCGGCCACTACGACTTCGCGACCTCGGTCGGCTTCGAGATCCAGCGTGTGACGACTCTGCCTCAGGGGCTCAGCGATCATCGCCCCATCCTGGTGACGACGCGTCTCGACTGACGCCTGCGGCTCGGTTTGGGGTTTGCCGCGCGGATGACGTAGGCTGTCTCTTTGGTACTCGACTGCCGAGTGCTACGAACGTGAGCCCTCCACTGGCGTGTTCCTCCCCCTAGGGAAGAACCACCCCGGAGTGGGATTCACGAACTTCTCCGTTCGAACAAGAAAGCAGCACTATCGTGACGCGCACTTACACCCCGAAGGCCGGCGAGGTCCAGCGTGACTGGGTCGTCATCGACGCCACTGACGTCGTTCTCGGCCGCCTGGCCTCGCACGCCGCTACGCTCCTGCGTGGCAAGCACAAGCCCACCTTCGCCAACCACATCGACTCGGGTGACTTCGTCATCATCGTGAACGCCGACAAGGTCGCGCTCACCGGTCAGAAGCTCCAGAAGAAGCTGGCCTACCGCCACTCGGGTTACCCGGGCGGCCTGAAGTCGGTCACCTACGCCGAGCTCATGGAGAAGAACCCGGTCCGCGCTGTCGAGAAGGCCATCCGTGGCATGCTCCCCAAGAACAGCATCGGCCGTCAGCAGCTGTCGAAGCTCAAGGTCTACGTCGGTGGAGAGCACCCGCACGCCGCTCAGCAGCCCAAGACGTACACCCTCGACCAGGTCGCCCAGTAAGCGCCGTAAAGACTTAAGGACATACTCGTGGCTGACATCCAGGACACCACCGAAACCCCCCAGAACTTCTCGACGTCGACTCCCGAGACCGAAGCAGTCGAGGCGGCTCCCCGCCCCGTGCTGAGCGTCCCGGGTGCCGCTGTCGGCCGTCGCAAGCAGGCCATCGCCCGCGTGCGCCTCGTCCCCGGCTCGGGAACGATCACGGTCAACGGCCGCACGCTCGAGGACTACTTCCCGAACAAGCTGCACCAGCAGCTGATCAACGACCCGTTCACGATCCTGAACCTCGCCGGCGGCTATGACGTCATCGCGCGCATCTCGGGCGGTGGCCCCTCGGGCCAGGCCGGTGCACTGCGTCTCGGAATCGCTCGTTCGCTCAACGGCATCGACGAGGAGAACAACCGCGCGACCCTGAAGAAGGCCGGCTTCCTCTCCCGTGACGCTCGCGTCAAGGAGCGCAAGAAGGCTGGACTCAAGAAGGCCCGTAAGGCGCCTCAGTACTCCAAGCGTTAAGGTCCACTGCTCCGATGCCGATCTTTGGCACGGACGGCGTGCGAGGACTCGCCAATGGCATCCTCACCGCCGACCTCGCGCTCACCCTGGCCCAGGCGACTGCTGTCGTCCTGGGCCAGGGCCGTACTGCGGAGGCTCGCAAAGCCGAAGGCAAGCGCCTCACCGCAGTCGTGGCCCGCGACCCCCGGGTCTCCGGTCACTTCCTCACCGCCGCGGTGTCAGCGGGGCTGGCCTCATCGGGTGTCGACGTGCTCGAGGCCGGAGTCATCCCGACGCCGGCACTCGCCTTCCTCGTCGCCGACCGCGACGCCGACTTCGGCGTGATGATCTCGGCCTCGCACAACGCAGCGCCCGACAACGGGATCAAGATCTTCGCCCGGGGCGGAGTCAAGCTCCCCGACGTGGTCGAACAGCGCATCGAAGCCGCGATGGCGGGGGAGAAGCTGCGGCCCACGGGCGCGGGCGTGGGCAGGATCATCCGGTTCTCCGACGCCGAGGACCGGTACGTCGTGCACCTGCTCGGCTCGCTGCCGAACCGTCTGAACGGCATCAAGGTCGTTCTGGACTGCGCGCACGGCGCGGCATCCGGTGTCTCTCCCGAGACGTTCCGCGATGCCGGAGCCGATGTCACGGTCATCGGGGCGGATCCCGACGGCTGGAACATCAACGACGGGGTCGGCTCGACCCACCTCGACAATCTCGCCGAAGCCGTGGTCCGGCTCGGCGCTGACATCGGCATCGCGCATGACGGCGACGCCGATCGCTGCCTCGCAGTAGACGCTCGAGGCAACGTCATCGACGGCGACCAGATCATGGCGATCCTCGCTGTCTCAATGAAGGAGCGCGGCCACCTCACCGACGACACGCTGGTCGCGACGGTGATGAGCAATCTCGGTCTGCATGTGGCGATGCGCGAGCACGGCATCACCGTGCGGCAGACCGCGGTCGGCGACCGGTACGTGCTCGAGGACATGAACGAGGGCGGCTATGCGCTCGGCGGAGAGCAGTCCGGGCACGTGATCATGAGCGAGTACGCCACCACGGGTGACGGCCTGCTCACGGGTCTGCATCTGGTGGCGGAGATGGCGCGCCAGAACAAGACGATCGCCGAGCTCGCCTCCGTGATGACCGTCTACCCCCAGGTGCTGGTCAATGTGCGTGACGTCGACAAGGATGCGGTCGACGCCGATCCTGTCGTGCAGGAGGCCGTGCGTGCGGTCGGCGCCGAACTCGGCGACACCGGCCGCGTGCTGCTGCGCAAGTCGGGCACCGAACCGCTCGTGCGGGTCATGGTCGAAGCGGCGGATGCCGATTCCGCACAGACCTACGCCGACCGCCTGGTCGACGTGGTGCGAGAACGCCTCGCGCTCTGACCCCGTCGTCGCCGCTCCCGTCGGCTCCGTCGTCGCCGCGCTCGGTCGTGCGTGCGATGGCCGCCGCCGCGGGAGCGGTGTCGGGGCCGTCGACCGTGCGGTCCTCGCCGACCGGCGGTCCTAGCGGCCCAGCTGCTCTATGTATCGGAGCAGCACGCCCTCTCGGAGCGCCCACGGCGAGACCTCGAGCTCGTCGACTCCGAGCGCCGTCATGGCCGTGTGCAACGACACCGCCGCCGCGACGATCTGGAAGGTCCGGTCGGCCGTGATCCCCGGCAGCTCCTGGCGCGCGGAGGCGGGGATGCGGGCGAGACGCGGGATCCACGATCCCAGAGCTGCGCGCGGCAGCACCATCCGCTGGATCCCCGACCACCCCGGCATCGGATCGCCGGCCAGTCGGGCGAGCGAGCGGATGGCCTTCGACGAGCCGACGACATGATCCGGGCGGGGCAGCGCCTCGAAACGGGGGAGGACCTCGTCGAGAGTGCTCCTCGCGTGCGCGCGCAGACGCGCGACGTCGTCCTCTCCGGGTGGATCTCCGGGAAGGAACTCCACGGTCATGCGGCCTGCTCCCAGGGGCACGGATGCGGCGGCATCCGGAAGCTCGTCGCCCCCTGCGGCGATCTCCAGCGATCCGCCGCCGATGTCGAGGAGCAGCAACTGGCCCGCCGACCACCCGAACCAGCGGCGCACCGCCAGGAACGTCAGCTCGGCCTCGGTCTCGCCGTCGAGCACCTGGAGCGGCTGGCCGAGCACGCGCTCGATGCGCGCGATCACGTCGGCCCCGTTCGTCGCATCGCGCACGGCGCTGGTCGCGGTCGCCAGCAGTGCGTCGACCCGCTCCTGCTCGGCGACGCGTCGCGCCTGCGCCACGGCCGCCTCGAGAGCTCGCACACCCTCTTCCGAGATCGACCCGTCCTCGGTGAGATACCGCATGAGTCGCAGCACACTGCGGTCGCTCGTCGTCGCGAGGGGGCGACCGCCCGGGTGCACGTCGGCGGCCAGCATATGGACGGTGTTGGAACCGATGTCGAGAACTCCGAGGCGCACGGATAGACACTACCGCCGCCCCGTTACGATGTATCCGTGACCATCGCCGATTCCACGCTGCCGCTGTCCCCGTACCGGGAGATCGGACGAGCGGAATGGGCGCGACTCGCCGCAGGACTCGATCAGCCGCTCACCGAGACCGAAGTCGTCGAGCTCCGCGGAATCGGAGACCGTCTCGACCTCACCGAGGTGCGCGAGGTCTATCTGCCGCTCAGTCGACTGCTGAGTCTGTACGCGACCGCGACCAAGCGGCTCGGCGTCGCGACCAGCTCGTTCCTTCAGGAGGACGACACGACGACGCCGTTCGTCGTGGGGGTCGCCGGCTCGGTCGCCGTCGGCAAGTCGACGATCGCACGCCTGCTCCGGGAGCTCATGAGCCGCTGGCCGGGCACGCCGCGCGTCGAGCTCGTCACGACCGACGGTTTTCTGCACTCCAACGCCGAACTCGAGCGGCGGGGGCTCATGGATCGCAAGGGGTTCCCCGAGTCCTACGACCGCCGCGCACTGATCGAGTTCCTCACCGAGGTCAAGAGCGGCGCGGCCGAGGTGCGTGCCCCCTTCTATTCGCACATGCGCTACGACATCGTCCCCGATGCGCACGTCGTGGTGCGCCGACCCGATGTCGTGATCGTCGAGGGGCTCAACGTGCTGCAGCCGCCTCCCGCTCCGAACGACGTCGCCGTGAGCGACCTCTTCGATTTCTCGATCTTCGTGGATGCAGACACCTCGCACATCGAGAAGTGGTACGTCGACCGGTTCCTGGCGCTGCGCGAGGGGGCGTTCTCCAACCCGTCCTCGTACTTCAACGTCTTCGCCCACCTCACGGACGAAGAGGCGATCACCACGGCGCTCGGGTACTGGAACGAGATCAACATGCCGAATCTGATCGAGAACGTGATGCCGACCAAGCATCGTGCACGACTGGTGCTCAACAAGGGCATCGACCACAGCGTCGAGAGCGTGCTGCTCCGCAAGCTCTGAAGCGCGGGCGCCCTCCAAGTTCGTTCGGGCTCTTCGCAAAATCTCGCCCTTACGCTTGATCACATGTGTGGAATCGTCGGATACGTGGGCCCTCGGCCCAGCCAGGACATCCTGCTCGCGGGCCTCGCCCGTCTCGAGTATCGCGGCTACGACTCCGCGGGAGTCGCCGTCATCGACGGCGAGGGCACGCTGGGCATGCGCAAGAAGGCCGGCAAGCTGGCGGCGCTGCGCGATTCCCTCGCCGACGCCTCTCTCGCAGACGGTCACACCGGCATCGGCCACACGCGCTGGGCGACTCACGGCGGGCCGACCGATGTCAACGCGCACCCCCACCTGGCGGACGACGACCGGCTGGCGCTGATCCACAACGGCATCATCGAGAACTTCTCGACGTTGCGCGACGAGTTGATCGCCGACGGCGTGGAGTTCCGCAGCGAGACCGACACCGAGGTCGCCGCAGCGCTGCTGGGACGCGAGTACCGCGGCAACGGCGGGGACCTGCAGCTCGCCTTCCGCAGTGTGGTCAACCGGCTCGAGGGGGCGTTCACGCTCCTCGCGCTGCACCAGGACCACCCGGGACTCGTGGTCGGCGCCCGCCGCAACTCCCCGCTCGTGATCGGCCTGGGCGAGGGCGAGAACTTCCTCGGCTCCGACGTCGCGGCGTTCGTCGAGCACACCCGCAAGGCGCTCGCGATCGGTCAGGACCAGATCGTCTCGATCACCCCCGACGCCGTCACCGTGACCGACTTCGCCGGAACGCCGGTGGAGGCCGAGCCGTTCGACGTCTCGTGGGACGCCGCTGCCGCCGAGAAGGGCGGATGGTCCAGCTTCATGGCCAAGGAGGTCGCCGAGCAGCCCGAAGCCGTCGCCAACACGCTCCGCGGACGCATCCGTGACGGCCAGGTCGTCATCCCGGAACTCGAGGGCCTCGACGATCTCTTCCTCGGCATCAACCGCATCATCGTCACCGCATGCGGCACGGCCGCGTACTCGGCGCTCGTCGGCAAGTACGCGATCGAGCAGTGGGCGCGCATCCCGGTCGACGTCGAGCTGGCGCACGAGTTCCGCTACCGTGACCCCGTGATCGGCGCGGACACTCTCGTCGTGTCGATCAGCCAGTCGGGCGAGACGATGGACACCCTGATGGCCGTGAAGTACGCCCGCGAACGCGGCGCGCGCACGCTGTCGATCTGCAACACGCAGGGAGCCACGATTCCGCGCGAATCGGATGCCGTGGTCTACACGCACGCCGGCCCCGAGGTCGCCGTCGCATCGACCAAGGCGTTCTCCGCTCAGATCACGGCGCTCCTGCTGCTCGGTCTGCACATGGGCCGCGTCCGCGGTTCGGTCGCGGACGCATCCGCCGACGTCGCCGAGCTCTCGGCCCTGCCCGAGAAGATCGCGAAGGTGCTCGCGAGCGAGAACGATCACGTGTCACAGCTGGCCGGCTGGATGGCCGACACGCGTTCGGTCCTCTTCCTCGGACGCCACGTCGGCTTCCCGATCGCCCTCGAGGGAGCGCTCAAGCTCAAGGAGATCTCGTACATCCACGCCGAGGGGTTCGCCGCCGGCGAGCTCAAGCACGGTCCGATCGCGCTGATCGAGCCCGGCCAGCCCGTCTTCGTGCTGGTGCCGTCGCCGCGTCACTCGGCGCTCGTGCACTCGAAGGTCGTCTCGAACATCCAGGAGATCCGAGCCCGTGGTGCTCGCGTGATCGTGGTCGCCGAAGAGGGAGACGCCGCGGTGCTGCCCTTCGCCGACGAGGTCATCCGGATTCCGCTCGCGGGTGCGATGTTCGAGCCGCTGCTCGCGGTCGTCCCGCTGCAGATCTTCGCGATGGCGCTCGCGACCGCCAAGGGCCTCGACGTCGACCAGCCGCGCAATCTCGCGAAGTCCGTCACCGTCGAGTAGGCCCCGGCCCGGCCGCCTTCGTCCGTCCCGCCTCCGTCCGGGTCGCCTTCGTCCGGGTCGCCTTCGTCCGGGTC
>NZ_CAUQVQ010000050.1:0-18686 GCF_963521645.1 uncultured Microbacterium sp.
CCGCCCTACGATCCCGCGTACGAGCCGACCCCCGTGCGAGGATCCTCCGCTCAGGCGGCCCCGGCCCGGTCGCAATCGCCGTCGCCGTCCGCCCCGACAGGGCCCGGCCGAGCCCCCGCACCCGGTCGCTCCGCGTCCTCGGCGCCCCCGACCACGCATGCGGCGCCCGCCGCGCCGACCGTCACCGAGCGCACCCCTTCCGGCGGTGTGCAGCGCTATGGTGAGGCCGTGATCCGCCAGGTGCTCGGCGCCACATTCGTGCGCGAAGAGCCCTATGAGCCACCCACGAGGTTCTCCTGATGTACGACGGCATCGTCCAAGAACTGATCGACGAGTTCGGCCGCCTCCCGGGCATCGGGCCGAAGTCCGCTCAGCGCATCGCGTTCCACATCCTGCAGACGCCGACGTTCGACGTCGCGCGCCTCTCCGAGCTCCTGGTCGAGATCCGCGTGCGGGTGCGCTTCTGCGAGGTCTGCGGCAACGTGGCGGAGCAGGAGCGCTGCGCGATCTGCCGCGACCCGCGCCGCAACGCCACTCTGATCTGCGTGGTCGAAGACGCGAAAGACGTCGCGGCCATCGAGCGCACCCGTGAGTTCCGCGGTCTCTACCACGTGCTGGGCGGGGCGATCAGCCCCATCGCGGGCATCGGTCCCGACGACCTGCGCATCGCCCAGCTCATGACGCGTCTCGCCGACGGCACCGTGCAGGAGGTGATCCTGGCGACGAACCCCAATCTCGAGGGCGAGGCGACCGCGAGCTACCTCAGCCGCCTGCTCACGACCATGCAGATCACGGTGTCGCGGCTCGCGTCCGGCCTGCCGGTCGGCGGCGACCTCGAGTACGCCGACGAGGTCACGCTCGGGCGCGCATTCGAGGGCCGGCGCGTGCTGTGAGCGCGCAGGGCGGCTTCTCGCGACGCGGATGGCTGCTCTTCGGGGCGATGGCGCTGCTCTGGGGCGTGCCGTACCTCTTCATCAGCATCGCGGTCGAGTCGATCTCGCCACCCGCCATCGTGGCCGGCCGCACCCTGATCGCGGCCCTTCTGCTCCTCCCGTTCGCGATCCGCGGCGGTGCGCTCAGGGCGGCGTGGAAGCACTGGCCGTGGGTGCTCGCATTCGGGCTGGTCGAGATGGCGGGCCCGTTCGTGCTGCTCGGTCATGCGGAGATCACGCTGCCGTCGGGGATGACGGGTCTGCTCGTCGCGACCGTGCCCCTGTTCGCCGCGCTGATCGCTCTCGGCGGCGGAGACAGGGGAGTGCTTCGTCCGGCGCGGGCGGTCGGCCTGCTCGTCGGGTTCCTCGGCGTCGCGATCGTGGTCGCGGGTCCCGGGCTGTTCGGTGGAGAGATCGGTCTGCTCGCGGCGGGGGAGGTGCTGCTCGTGGCGGTCCTGTACGCGATCGCTCCGTTCATCGTCGCCCGCAAGCTCGCCGATGTGCCGTCACTGGGCACCATCACGCTGTCGCTGCTGATGATCGGCCTCCTCTACCTGCCTCTCGGCCTCCTCACGCAGCACCGGGTCCCCACGCTGCCGTCGATCGCCGCGCTGGTCGCACTCGCCGTCATCTGCACCGCGGTGGCGTTCCTGGCGTTCTTCGCCCTGATCCGCGAGGTCGGTCCCGTGCGCGCGCCCCTGTTCACCTACGTGAACCCGGTCGTCGCGATCGTCCTCGGGGCGATCGTGCTCGCCGAACCCCTCACCCCGGGGCTGCTGATCGGCTTCCCGCTGATCATCGCGGGGTGCTGGTTCGCCGCCACCGGCGGCCGCTTCCGGGCTCCTGCGACCGCGCCCGACGGACTCGCCGACTCGCCCGCGCCGCCGGCACTCTGACCCGCCGCCCGCCGCCGTCACATGCGAATCGGTGCATATGCGGCGATCGTAGAATGATCGTGGGCGGATCCGCCCGACATCCCAGGGAGTGAACGTGGCCCTCATCGTGCAGAAGTACGGCGGCTCGTCCGTCGCCGACGCAGAGAGCATCAAGCGCGTCGCCAAGCGCATCGTCGACACACGTCGTGCCGGGCACGACGTCGTCGTCGCCGTCAGCGCCATGGGCGACACGACCGACGAACTGCTCGACCTCGCGAACGAGGTCGCGCCGATCCCCGCGCCACGCGAGCTCGACATGCTGCTCTCGAGCGGGGAACGCATCTCGATGGCGCTGCTCGCGATGGCGATCCACTCGATGGGCTTCGAGGCCCGGTCGTTCACGGGCAGCCAGGCCGGCATGATCACGGACTCCCATCACGGGTCGGCGCGCATCGTCGATGTGACGCCCGTGCGTCTGCGCGAGGCGCTCGACGAGGGGGCGATCGTGATCGTCGCCGGCTTCCAGGGCTTCAATCGGGACACCCGCGACATCACCACACTCGGCCGTGGCGGCTCCGACACGACCGCCGTCGCCCTCGCCGCGGCGCTCAGCGCCGACGTGTGCGAGATCTACAGCGACGTCGACGGCATCTTCACGGCAGACCCCCGGGTCATCCCGAAGGCGCAGAAGCTCGACCACATCGGCAGCGAGGAGATGCTCGAGCTCGCCGCGAACGGCGCGAAGGTGCTCTACATCCGCGCCGTCGAGTACGCACGACGCCACGGCGTCCTGATCCACGCCCGGTCGACGTTCTCGTCGTCCGAGGGCACTTACGTTCTGGGCGAGGGCATGAAGAACCCTCGCGAAGCCGAGGGAGCAGAAGCCATGGAAGAACCGATCGTCGCCGGTGTCGCCACCGATTTCGGCCAGGCCAAGATCACGGTCGCCGGAGTGCCCGACGTCCCGGGCAAGGCCGCGGAGATCTTCAAGATCGTCGCCAAGTCGGGGGCGAACGTCGACATGATCGTGCAGAACGTGTCGGCGGCGTCGACCGGACGCACCGACATCTCGTTCACGGTCCCGAAGGCCGACGCCGCCGCAGCCCTCAAGGCGCTCGCGGGGGAGCAGACCGAGGTCGGGTTCGAGAACCTCGTCCACGACGACCAGATCGGCAAGCTCTCGGTGGTCGGTGCCGGCATGCGCACGCACTCCGGCGTCTCCGCGATCCTCTTCGAGGCGCTGTCCGCCGGCGGCATCAACATCGAGATGATCTCGACGTCGGAGATCCGCATCTCGGTCGTGCTGCGCGACAACGACCTCGCCGAGGCGGCGCGCACCGTGCACGCCGCGTACGGGCTCGACGGCGAGAACGAGGCGACGGTCCACGCAGGCACCGGCCGCTGACACCGGTCGAGCGCGGGCGGCGATCACCGGCGGCCGCGATAGACTCGCCCAAACCCTGACATCGGCGCCAGGCGCGGCATCCGCATCCCGACGCCGCGCCCGAAGCCTCTCTTGCTGCACCGCACGACGCCAAGGAACCTCATGACCCGCATCTCCGACTCAGGACTCTCCGTCGCCATCGTGGGCGCCACCGGCCAGGTGGGCACCGTGATGCGCGAGATCCTCGCCGAACGATCCTTCCCCATCCGCGAGCTGCGCCTGTTCTCGTCCTCGCGCTCCGCCGGCACGGCGATCGAGTTCGGCGGCGAGACCGTGATCGTCGAAGACGTCGAGACCGCGGATGCCGGCGGCATCGACATCGCCCTCTTCTCGGCCGGAGCGACCGCGAGCCGCGCCTACGCCCCGCGCTTCGCCGAGGCCGGAGCCGTCGTCGTCGACAACTCCAGCGCCTGGCGCAACGACCCCGAGGTTCCGCTCGTGGTCAGCGAGGTCAACCCGCACGCGATCGACGACCGCCCGCGCGGCATCATCGCGAACCCGAACTGCACGACCATGGCGGCGATGCCGGTGCTGAAGGCGCTCGACGCCGAGGCCGGCCTCGAACGCCTCATCGTGTCGACCTACCAGGCCGTGTCGGGCTCGGGTCTGGCCGGCGCGCAGGAGCTGCTCGGTCAGGTCGAGGGCGTGCTCGCGCAGGGCGACACGCTGCGTCTCGTGCACGACGGCTCGTCGATCGACTTCCCGGAGCCCGAGAAGTACGTCGCGCCCATCGCATTCGATGTCATCCCGTTCGCGGGCAACCTCGTCGACGACGGTCAGAACGAGACCGACGAGGAGAAGAAGCTCCGCAACGAGAGCCGCAAGATCCTCGAGCTCCCCGATCTCCGTGTCGCCGGCACCTGCGTGCGTGTGCCGGTCTTCACCGGCCACTCGCTCTCGATCAACGTCGAGTTCGCCCGCGACATCACGCCGCAGCGTGCCGCCGAGGTGCTGAGCAGCGCTCCCGGTGTGGTCCTCGACGAGGTGCCGACGCCCCTGCAGGCCGCAGGCAAGGACCCGAGCTTCGTGGGTCGCATCCGCGCCGACCAGTCCGCGCCCGACAACAAGGGTCTCGTGCTGTTCATCAGCAACGACAACCTGCGCAAGGGCGCGGCGCTGAACGCGGTGCAGATCGCGGAGATCCTCGCCGAGCGTCTGGCGTCGTAGCGCGCGATAGCCTGCGCGCATCCCGGTCATGCGGAACCGGTCTGACCGGACCGGTCCGCGTGGTCGGTCGCCCCGTGACCTCGAACTAGACTATTCCGGTGACCGAAAACGTCGATGTCGTCTTGATCGGTGGTGGCATCATGAGCGCCACCCTGGGTACTCTGCTGCACGAGCTGCAGCCGGATTGGAAGATCGTCGCGTTCGAGCGACTCTCCGATGTGGCGCAGGAGTCGTCGAACCCCTGGAACAACGCGGGAACGGGCCACGCGGCACTTTGCGAGCTGAACTACATGCCGCAGCAGAAGGGCGCACCTCTCGACCCCGCCAAGGCCGTGTCGATCAACGAGCAGTTCCAGCAGAGCCGTCAGTTCTGGTCTTCGCTGGTCGAACGAGGAGTGCTGGACGAGCCCTCCACGTTCATCAACGCCACGCCGCACATGACGTTCGTCCGCGGTGAGAAGGACGTCGCGTACCTCAAGGACCGCTACGAGGTGCTCAAGAAGCAGCCTCTGTTCGACGGCATCGAGTACAGCGAGGACTCCCGCGTCATCAACAAGTGGGCGCCGCTCCTGATGCAGCAGCGCCGCAAGGGCGAGCCTTTCGCGGCGACCCGCGTGCCGGCGGGGACCGACGTCGACTTCGGCGCACTGACGCACCAGCTCTTCGACCACCTCACCCGGTCGGGCGTCTCGTTGCGCACGAACCACGAGGTGCGCTCGCTGAAGAAGCAGAAGGACGGCTGGCTGGTCAAGTACCGCACCACGATCGGCCGCACCCCGAACGAGATCAAGGCGCGGTTCGTGTTCGTCGGCGCGGGCGGCTGGGCTCTCAAGCTGCTGCAGCGCTCCGGCATCCCCGAGATCAAGGGCTACGGCGTCTTCCCGATCGGCGGGCAGTTCCTCAAGACCTCGAACCCGAAGATCGTCGCGCAGCACAAGGCCAAGGTCTATTCGCAGGCGTCGGTCGGCGCGCCCCCCATGTCGGTGCCGCACCTCGACACGCGTGTGGTCGACGGCGAGGCCTCGCTCATGTTCGGCCCGTTCGCGACCTTCAGCCCCAAGTTCCTCAAGAACGGCTCGATGCTCGACATCGTGTCGCAGGTGAGCACGCACAACCTGTGGCCGATGCTGCGCGTGGCGTTCGCGAACCCCGACCTCATCACCTATCTGGTCGGCGAGCTGCTGAAGAACCACGCCAAGAAGGTCGACAGCCTGCGAACGTTCATGCCCACCGCGAAGGATGAGGACTGGACGCTGATCAACGCCGGTCAGCGCGCCCAGGTCATGAAGAAGGACCCCAAGAAGGGCGGCATCCTGCAGTTCGGCACCGAGGTCGTGGCAGCGTCCGACGGGTCTGTCGCCGGTCTGCTCGGAGCCTCTCCGGGAGCATCCACGGCAGTGCCCATCATGCTCGACCTGCTCAAGAAGTGCTTCCCCGAGCAGTACCCCGGGTGGGAGCCCGAGCTGCGTGAGCTGATCCCGACCTTCGGCACGACGCTCAACACGGATGCGGCGCTGGCCCAGAAGTCCACCGCCGCCACGGCCGCCGCGCTGGGCATCGACGAGTAACGCGCCGGTGGCGAAGCTCTACTTCCGCTACGGAGCGATGAACTCCGGCAAATCGACGTCGCTGCTGCAGGCCGCGTACAACTACGAGGAGCGCGGCCAGAAGGTGCTGCTGGCGAAGCCGGCGATCGACACGAAGGGTGCATCGCAGATCGACAGCAGGCTCGGCATGACCCGAGACGTCGACTTCCTCATCGGCGCGGATGACGATGCGCGGGCGCTGTTCTCTGCGCACAGCCGTGACGCGGACATCGCATGCCTCCTCATCGACGAGGCCCAGTTCCTGACGGCCGCGCAGGTCGACGATCTTTTCCGGATCGCGATCGACGACGGCATCCCGGTGCTGGCCTACGGCATCCGCAACGACTTCCTCACCCACGCCTTCCCGGGTTCCGCACGGCTGCTCGCGATCGCGCACTCCCTCGAGGAGCTCAAGACCATCTGCCGCTGCGGGCGCAAGGCCGTGTTCAACGGCCGGGTCATCGGTGGCCGCTTCGTGTTCGACGGCGATCAGGTCGCGATCGACGAGGGCGCCGACGGCTCCGCGACTCCCGAACTCACGACCTACGAATCGCTGTGCGGCGCCTGCTATCTGCAGGAGTCGGGCGGACGCCTGGGCTAGACCCGGGTCTCGTTCCGGGCTTTTGAGCACTCCGCCGGCCGGTCGCCCGCGGGGTGCGTCGTCGTGCGCGCTTTGCGTGGTCTGACCACACGCGCTACTGTGGTCAGACCACAGAGGAGTCCTGCGCCGCGGTCCTCTCGACACGCGGCGTCGGCTCCCATCACGACGAGGAGAGCGGATGCCTGAGCACCCCACACGCGCCTGGCGCCTCGTCCTCGAGCACATCGAACGCGATCTGCTGGACGGACGCATCGGCCCGGGGGACAGGATCCCCTCCGAACGCGATCTGGCCGCAGGACTCGGCGTCGGGCGATCCAGTGTGCGCGAGGCGCTGCGAGTGCTCGAGGTGATGGGACTGATCCGCACATCCACCGGTTCCGGGCCGCAGTCGGGAGCGATCGTGATCTCGACGCCGACCGGTGGCATGTCCACCCTGCTGCGGCTCCAGGTGGCTGCGCGGGGATTCCCGCTCGAAGACGTCGTGCAGACCCGTCTCCTGCTCGAGGATGCGGTCGTCGCCGCGCTCGCCGACAGGGCGGAGCGAGACCTCACCGCCGCGCACCGTGTGCTCGATGCGATGGATGTCGAGGGGCTGACCCCTGCGGAGTTCCTCGCCCTCGACGCCGAGCTGCATCTGGCTCTCGCCGACTCGAGTGGCAACACCGTGGTCGCGGCGATCATGGCGGGTCTGCGCACGGCGATCGAGTCATATGTGCAGGAGCGGGCCGCGGCCGTCGCCGATTGGGACGACATGGCGCACGGCCTGCGCGCCGAGCACCGCGCGATCGTCGCTGCGATCGACGCGGGTGACGCCGATGCGGCGCGCGATCTCGTGCGCGCGCACATCACCGGATACTACGAGCGCACCGGGTCGCTGAGCGTGGCTCCGAGACCCGATTCCCCACGAACGACCCCCTGAAAGGACAGAGATGGTCCAGCGACAGCTCCCCAACCCGGCAGAGCTCCTCGAGCTCATGAAGTTCAAGAAGCCGCAGCTCGACGGCAAGAAGCGACGCCTCGACGGGGCATTGACGATCGGCGACCTGCGCAGGATCGCCCAGCGCCGCACCCCCAAGGCGGCATTCGACTACACCGACGGCGCCGCCGAGGGCGAGCTGTCGCTCACGCGGGCGCGCCAGGCCTTCCAGGACGTCGAGTTCCACCCCGGCATCCTCCGGCCCGCGCCCGACGTCGACACCTCGGTCGAGATCCTCGACGGGCCCTCGGCTCTGCCGTTCGGCATCGCCCCCACCGGCTTCACCCGCCTCATGCAGACCGAGGGAGAGGTCGCGGGAGCGGGGGCCGCGGCCGCCGCCGGCATCCCGTTCACCCTGTCGACCCTGGGCACGACGTCGATCGAGGGCGTCAAGGCCGCGAATCCGCACGGGCGCAACTGGTTCCAGCTGTATGTCATGCGCGACCGCGAGATCTCGTACGAGCTCACCCGCCGAGCCGCCGCCGCGGGCTTCGACACCCTGCAGTTCACGGTCGACACGCCCGTCGCAGGAGCGCGCCTGCGCGACAAGCGCAACGGCTTCAGCATCCCGCCGCAGCTCACGCTCGGAACGATCGTCAACGCGATCCCCCGTCCATGGTGGTGGTACGACTTCCTCACGACCCCGAAGCTGGAGTTCGCCTCGCTGAGCACCACCGGCGGCACGGTGGGAGAACTGCTCGACGCCGCGATGGACCCGACCATCAGCTACGACGACCTCGCAGTGATCCGCGACATCTGGCCCGGCAAGATCGTGATCAAGGGCGTGCAGAACGTCGAGGACTCGGTGCGGCTGCGCGACGCCGGCGTCGACGGCATCGTGCTGTCGAACCACGGCGGGCGCCAGCTCGACCGCGCGCCGATCCCGTTCCACCTGCTGCCCGAGGTGCGCAAGGCCGTCGGCGACGACTTCACGGTCATGATCGACACGGGCATCATGAACGGAGCCGACATCGTCGCCGCCGTGGCGCTGGGTGCCGACTTCACCCTCATCGGGCGCGCGTATCTCTACGGGCTGATGGCGGGAGGGCGCGCGGGCGTCGACCGTACGATCGAGATCCTCCGCACCGAGATCGAGCGCACCATGCGTCTGCTCGGCGTCGCGTCGCTCGCCGAGCTCGAGCCGTCGCACGTGACGCAGCTCACGCGTCTCGTGCCGGTCGCCCGGAGGGCGTCCGACGTCGTCACGAGCTGAGACGCACCCGAGTCGCGCTCACGCCGTCCCGGACCCGTCGCTGGGCCTGGGCCTGCGTCGGGGTCGGGGGGTCAGAGCGTCTTGAGCAGCTCGTCGAGCTTGTCGGCGGTGTCTTCCCAGCCGTCGACGGCGACCGAGGGGACGCCGATCGCGCGGACGGGGTAGTCATTGCCGCCCTCGTCGAGGCGGTCGCCGTAGAAGAGCATCGAGCCGAGCGGGATGCCGGTGCGCTCTGCGAGCTGCCGCATGCCGTACGCCTTGTCGATCCCCGCGCGCGTGATGTCGATCGACGTCGAGCCGCCCGAGCGGACCTCGAGGCCGGGCAGACGTGCAGCCACCGCATCGCGCAGAGCCTCCCGCTTCGAGCCCGTCGGGTCCCACTCGTGCTTCGCGTCACGGGGAGCCTTCTGGCCCAGAGCCGAGAACGTGATCTGCGACCCGCGGTCCTCGAGGATCTCGCCCCACGGCTCGGCTTCCCACAGGCCCAGGCGCTCGGCCTCCTCGCGCAGCGCGCCGAGCGCTGCGGACTTCTCCTCGGCGCTCAGATCGTGCGCGTAGAGCGGCGTGAAATCGCTGCCGTCGTGGCGCAGGTAGCGCGTGCCGCACGTCGGCAGCAGATGCAGGCGGGCGACGGCCGAGGCATCCGCATCCGTCAGCTGGGCGATGACCTGCGAGCGGAACTGCGCCTCGTTGCCGCCCGAGATGATCGCGACGTCGACGGTGCGCAGCAGTGCGAGCAGCTGCGCGGCGATCCGGGGGCTGATGGCGCCCTTCGAGGGAGCGAGCGTGTCATCGAGGTCGAAGGCGACGAGGGCAGGCGTGGTCATGATCTTCCCAAGATACGGGGCGGCCGCCGATGCAGACGCCGGTACAGAGAAGGCCGCCCGTGAGGGCGGCCTTCGTGTCACTGGTCGGGGTGACAGGATTTGAACCTGCGACCTCTTCGTCCCGAACGAAGCGCGCTACCAAGCTGCGCCACACCCCGTTTTGCAACCCTCCGAGTCTACAAGAGACCAGGGGCAAACGGCGAATCGGCGGTCAGTCCCGCGCCGTCAGGGTGAGCAGCGTCGCCTCGGGGCGGCACGCGAAGCGCACCGGAGCATAGATCGAGTGTCCGCAGCCGGCGCTGACGTTGAGCGGCACCGTGCGGCCGCCGTGCGTCCACGTGCTGAGGCCCTTCGCCTGCTTCAGGGGGATGTCGCAGTTGGCGACCAGGGCGCCGTAGCCCGGCAGGCAGACCTGGCCGCCGTGGGTGTGGCCGCCGAAGATCGCCTCCGCGCCCAGATCGATGAAGCCGTCGAGCACCCGCCGGTACGGGGCGTGGGTCACGCCGAGCACCGAGGTGCCGGCGTCTCGCCGTCCGAGTCGGTCGATCGCGGCGGGGAGGTCTTCCAGACGGTCCCAGTCGCGGTGCGCATCGCTGACGCCGAAGAGATCGACCTGGTTGCCGGCGACGGTGAGGCGGGCCGCGGTGTTGTTCAGCGTCGACCAGCCCAGCTCGGTGCTGAAGTACGCGTCCATCGCTGCGGTGTCGAGAGTGGATGCCTTCTGGTGCTTCGAAGACGGCCCCATGAAGTACCGGAAAGGATTGCGCGGGGAGGGGGCGGTCACATCGTTCGACCCGTGCACGAAGACGCCCGGGATGCCGGCGAGCGGGTCGAATGCCCGGCGGATGCCGTCGAGGCCGTCGCGATGCCCGAGGTTGTCGCCCGTGTTGACGATCAGGTCGGGCTCCAGCTGGGCGAGCGACGCAAGCCAGTCCTGCTTGCGGTGCTGCCAGGGCGCCATGTGGGCGTCGGAGATGTGCAGCACCCGGATCGGAGACGAACCCGGGGCGAGTGCGGCCGCCGTGGCCTCGCGCACCGTGAACAGGTAGCGCTCGATGCCGATGCCCCACACGGCTGCGGCGGCACCAGCGGCCCCCACCGCGCCGAGCGCGATGAGGGCCGGGTGTGCTGACGTGCGGGCGGTCACTTGCAGGTGACCGTGATCGACGTGCTCTTGTTCGTCGCCGTGTTCGCCGCGGGGTCGGTGCTCGCGACCGTCGACCCCGGCGGGTTGCACGAGTTGTCGAACGAGATCGACGAGAAGCCTGCGCCGAACAGGGCGTTCTGCGCGTTCGACTTCGACTGGCCCGTGATGTCGGGCACGGTCACGGCCTGGCCGTTGCTCGGCGAGATCGTCACGGTGGCGCCGCTCGCCGCCTGACCGGCGGGGTCCTGCGCCATGACGACGTCACCCTCGGGCCCGTCGACGGGTGCGCCGACGACCACCTGGAAGCTCTTCTCACGCAGAGCCTGGGTCGCGGCGTCCACGGACATGCCGACCACGTTCGGGACGTCGGTCAGGATCTGCCGGCTGAGGTTGTTGTCCGGGGCCGGGAACGGTTCGCCGCCGTAGAGGTCGTTGGCTGCGCGCTGCATGGTCCTGGCGAGCGTGTACCGCATCGCATTCAGGTCGGTGCCGCCCCAGCTCTGGCGAAGGATGCTGGCGGTGCCCTCGGAACGGCCGACCCACACCGAGGTGGTGACGTTGGTGCTCGACTCGATCATCATGGTTCCCCACGACTCGTGGGTACCGGTCTTGCCGATCAGCGGAGTGCCGTCGTTGGTGTTGGCGCGGTTACCCGTTCCGCCACCGTTCATCACTCCCTGAAGCGCGAAGGCGGCGGTCGCGGCCACCTCGGGCGTGATCACCTCGGAGCAGTCCTGCTCGGGGATGGGCAGCTCCTTGCCCTCGGCGTCGACCACCCGGTCGATCGCGCGCGGCGCGCAGTAGACGCCCTTGTTGGCGACGGTCGCGTACGCACCCGCCATCGCGAGCGGCGAGATGTACTTCGGCCCGAGGATGTCGTACGGTGCGGGCGGGTCGTCCGTGGTCTTGCCACCGTTCGAGAGCGTGACACCCATCCGGTCGGCGACCGCGTTGATCTCGCAGAGGTCGAGCTTCTCGGCCATCGCGAGGTAGCCGCTGTTGAGCGAGTCGGCGGTGAACTTCAGGACGTTGCCCGTGTAGCCGCCCTGGTTGCCGAAGTTCTGGATCTTGGTGCGGTTCGTCAGCGTCTCGTCGCCGCAGCGGAACTTCGTGAACACGCGGTTGTTCGCGTTCAGGGTCTCGCGCACCGAGTGCCCGTTCTCGAGCCAGTCGATCAGCGTGAAGAGCTTGTAGGTCGAGCCGACCGAGAAGCCGTTCGAGCCGCCGTGCGCCTTGTCGGTCGCGAACACGAGGGCGGTGTAGGCCTGATCGCCCTGGATCGTCTCGCTGAAGTTGGTGTTCTGCGTGATCGCGAGCACACGACCCGTCTGCGTCTCGAGCGAGACACCGGCCGCTCCGAAGAACTGGTTGTCGTAGTTCGCCGGCACGGTCTCGAGCATCTCCGCCGCGGCCGCGTTCTGGATGTCGATGTTCATGGTCGAGTAGATCTTGAGACCGCCCTGACGCAGCAGGTCGCGACGGTCCTCCTCGGTCTCGCCGAAGGCCGGGTCGGTCAGCACGACCGACTTCACGTACTCGCAGAAGTACGCGCTGCGCGCGACGTTGACAGCAGAGGCGCAACCCTGGGTGGGCTGGCTGATCGCCGGTCCGATGGGGGAGGCGTTGGCCTCGTCGAACTGCTCCTGCGTGATCTTGCTGTTCGCGAGCATGCGCTCGAGCACATACGTGCGGCGATCGAGCGTCTCGGCGTAGCCGTCGGCCTCGCCGTTGTGCCCGACTCCGTCTTCATCCGTCCAGGTGCCCTGGGGCTGGTCGATGCGGTACTGGTTCGGGTTCTGCACCATGCCGGCGATCGTCGCGGCCTGAGCGAGCGTGAGGTTCGCCGCAGTCGTGGAGAAGTAGTAGTTGGCGGCCGACTCGATGCCGTAGACCGTGCCGCCGAAGTTCGCGATGTTCAGGTAGCCGAGGAGGATGTCGTTCTTCGAGTACTCCTTCTCGACCTGCAGCGCGAAGCGCATCTCCTGCAGCTTGCGCTCCACGCCCTTGGCGCCCTCGGCGTTGGTGGCATCGAGCCAGCACTGCTGCAGGTCGTCGGCGTAGGTGCCCGAGGCCGGGTCGGCCTCCTGCTCGCACTCCTGGATCAGCACGTTCTTCACGTACTGCTGCGTGATCGTCGATGCCCCGCGGTCATCCGTTCCGCGCAGGTTGTCGACGAGCGCCTTGGCTGTCGCGCCCACGTTCACGCCGCCGTGGCTGAAGTAGTCCTTGTCCTCGCTCGAGAGGATCGCGTCGAAGACGACGGGGTTGATCTGCTCGTAGGTCACCGGGATGCGGTTCTGCTCGTAGAACGACGCGAGCTCGACCTCGTTGCCGGCCGAATCGGTCGCGACGATGGTCGACTGCTCCATCGGCCGGTTGACCTGGAGATTGGCGGGAAGATCCTGGAAGATCGTCAGCGCCTGCGAGCCTGCGATACCGGTCATCGCGAGGACCGGGGTGACGCTGGCCGCGACGAGGAGTCCGGCGACAGCGCTCAGTCCGACGAGCCCGAGGACTCCACCGAGCGCACCACTCACCGTGCGATTCTTTTGGGGCATACGCTTGATCGTAGGGGAGTTCCCTGAATACAGCCTTTGACGCATCTGCGGGTCGCGGATGCCGCCAGACAGGAGTGCCATGACAACGTGGGAATACCTCACCACGCCGCTGCTCATCCACAACACCGCTGCGATCCTCAACAACTGGGGCAAGCAGGGCTGGGAGCTCGTCCAGGTCGTGCAGGGGCCTGAGGGCGGACTCGTCGCCTACTTCAAGCGCCCCGTGACGGCGGATGCCGCCGGCAACGCCGGGCTCGCCGCCGCGGCCCAGGCATCCCGCCAGTTCGAGGGAGGCGCCGAGTGAGCCTCTCCGCCCGTCTCGCCGAGCTCGGCATCGAGCTTCCGTCGGTCGCCGCGCCCGTCGCTGCCTACGTCCCCGCCGTCGTGCACGCGGGCCTCGTCTACACCTCGGGACAGCTGCCTTTCACCGACGGATCGCTGCCCGCCACGGGCAAGGTCGGGGCCGAGGTCTCAGCCGAAGACGCCAACGGCTATGCGCGCACCTGTGCGCTGAACGCGCTCGCGGCGGCTGCGGACGCCGCCGGGGGCGTCGACAACATCGCCGGAGTCCTGCGGGTCGGCGGCTTCGTGGCATCCGTGCCGGAGTTCACCGGACAGCCCGGCGTCATCAACGGCGCGAGCCTGGTGCTCGGCGAGATCTTCGGCGACGCAGGGCGTCACGCCCGCGCTGCGGTCGGCGTGCCGGTGCTGCCGCTGGACAGCCCGGTCGAGGTCGAAGTCACCTTCGTCCTCGCCTGAGCGGGCGTCGTACGAGAACGCCCCCTCCCGTGATCGGGAGGGGGCGTTCTGCATCCGGTCGTGCAGTGCGGGCGTTCTACTTCACCTGCGCCGAGATGATGCTCATGACCGCCGTGTCCGCCAGGGTCGTGGTGTCTCCGACCTCGCGTCCTTCGGCGACGTCGCGCAGCAGGCGGCGCATGATCTTGCCCGAGCGGGTCTTGGGGAGCTCGCCCACGATGTAGACGTCGCGAGGGCGGGCGATCGCGCCGATCTGCTCGCCGACCCACTGGCGAAGCTGCTGAGCGAGACCGGCCGGGGCGTGTGCCGACAGATAGCTCTCCTTGATGATGACGAACGCCACGACGGCCTGGCCGGTGGTCTCATCCGCAGCGCCGACGACCGCGGCCTCGGCGGTGGCCTCGTGTGCGACGAGGGACGACTCGATCTCGGCGGTCGACAGACGGTGTCCCGAGACGTTCATCACGTCGTCCACGCGTCCGAGCAGCCACAGGTCGCCGTCCGCGTCGAGGCGTGCGCCGTCGCCGGCGAAGTAGTAGCCCTGCTCCTCGAACTTCTCCCAGTACGTCTCCTTGTAGCGCTCGGGGTCGCCCCAGATGCCGCGGAGCATGCTCGGCCACGGCTCGGTGACCACCAAGAGGCCGCCGTTGCCGTTGCCCACCTCGACCCCGGACTCG
Source organism: uncultured Microbacterium sp. (assembly GCF_963521645.1). Taxonomy (GTDB): domain Bacteria; phylum Actinomycetota; class Actinomycetes; order Actinomycetales; family Microbacteriaceae; genus Microbacterium. The sequence goes on from NZ_CAUQVQ010000050.1 coordinate 14,763, forward strand.
TCGACCACGTCGATCGAGATGCCGGGGAGTGGAACCTGCGCCGAGCCGGGCTTGGTGGATGTCACTCCCGGCAGGGCGGAGACCATGATCGCGCCGGTCTCGGTCTGCCACCACGTGTCGACGATGGGGGTCTTTCCGGCGCCGATGACGTCGCGGTACCAGATCCACGCCTCGGGGTTGATGGGCTCGCCCACCGAGCCGAGCAGGCGCAGCGACGACAGGTCGAACTTCGCGGGGACGCTGCGGCCGATCTTCATGAACGAGCGGATCGCGGTCGGCGCCGTGTAGAAGATCGAGACCTTGTACTTCTCGATGATCTCCCACCAGCGGCCCGGGTGCGGGGCGTCTGGCGTCCCCTCGTAGATGACCTGGGTCGCGCCGTTCGCGAGCGGACCGTAGGCGACGTAGCTGTGTCCCGTGATCCACCCGATGTCAGCCGTGCACCAGTAGACGTCCGTCTCCGGGTGAAGGTCGAACACGTACTTGTGCGAGTACGCCGCCTGGGTGAGGTAACCGCCCGACGTGTGCAGGATGCCCTTGGGCTTCCCGGTCGTGCCGGAGGTGTACAGGATGAACAGCGGGTTCTCGGAAGGGAACGCCTGAGCGGTGTGCTCTGCCGACGCGTTCGGCACCGCCTCGTGCCACCAGATGTCGCGCTCGGAGTTCCACTCGACCTCGTTCTCGCCGCGACGGACCACCAGAACGTGCTCGACGGTCTGCTGCTCACCGTCGCCACGGTCGGCGAGAGCCTGATCGACTGCGGGCTTGAGTGCCGAGACCCGACCCTTGCGGTACCCGCCGTCGGCGGTGATCACGAGCTTCGCCCCTGCGTCGTCGATGCGCGAGCGCAGGCTGTCGGCGCTGAAGCCGCCGAACACGACGGAGTGGATCGCGCCGACGCGCGCGACGGCGAGCATCGAGGCGACGGCCTCGGGGACCATGGGCAGGTAGATCGCGACGCGGTCGCCGTGGCCGATGCCGAGGCCCTCGAGCACATTGGCGACCCGCTTGACCTCCTCGGTGAGCTCCGCGTAGGTGATCGTGCGGGAATCACCGGGCTCGCCCTCCCAGTGCAGGGCGACGCGGTCGCCGTTGCCGGCCTCGACATGGCGGTCCAGGCAGTTGTACGCGACGTTCAACTCGCCGTCGTCGAACCACTTCGCGAACGGGGGTGTCGACCAGTCGAGCACCTGTGTGAAGGGCTTGTGCCACTCGAGCAGCTCGCGAGACTGCTCGGCCCAGAACGCCTCGCGATCAGCCGCGGCGCTCTCGTACAGGGCGGGGGAGGAGATCGTCTGGGCGACGAAGTCGTCGGACGGCGGGAACTGGCGGGTCTCGTCGAGAAGATGATCGATCTGGCTGCTCATCGGCAGGCGCTCCTTTGCGGCATGGCAGGTCGTGCGGGCTGATCGTGTGGGTGGCGCGATCAGGTCAGGGTGAATCTAGCCTCGGCCGCGGACGTCGCCTACCGCCGAAAGTCGGTACCCGGGCGGGTTTTGTCAGGACGGTCGCCTTGCGTACACTCGACGTCAGCCGAATTCTCATTCCGGCCTTGGCGCGCCCGAATCCCCCGATAGGGCCCGCCGCGGGCGACATCTCATTCCCCCCGTGAGATGTCGCCCATCTCTGTGAGAGCGCTCCCGCCGGGCGGCATGTCCGCGAGCGCGTCTCTGCACCGGCGACCTCGTGAGGAGGTTGCCCACAGGGCGCGTGCCCGCAGGCTTCGAACGCCCCGATCGCGCACGGCGCGCGCCTAGCGTCGGGCCATGCCTGATTCCTTCGTCATCCGACCCCGAGCCACGCCCCTCGCCGCCGGCGACGCTCGTGAGACCCCCGTCGAGGAGTTCGCGATCGACCAGGCCTTCGGCCCCCTGCGGGAGTTCTGTGCCGATCCCCACGTCACAGACATCTTCGTGAACGGCTCCCGGGGGCTGTTCGTCGATCGCGGTCACGGCACCGAGGCGGTGCCGGGCTGGAGCGCATCCGAGCGCGAAGTGCGCGATCTCGCTGTCGCGCTCGTTGCTCTCGGCGGGCGTCACCTCGACGACCAGGCGCCCTGTGTCGACGTGCGACTCGACTCGGGCATCCGGGTGCACGCCGTGCTCGCGCCGGTGGCGACCGCCGGAACAGCGCTGTCGATCAGAGTGCCGCGAGTGCGCGCCGCCGATCTCGATGCGCTCGCCGCACTCGGCACGTTCGACGCGCGTCGCCAGAGCTGGCTGCTCGGACTCGTGCGCGATCGCGCGAACATCCTCATCACGGGCGGCACCGGCACGGGCAAGACGACGCTGCTCTCCGCCCTTCTCTCTGCGGCACCGGCCTCGGAGCGGATCGTCTCGATCGAGGACGTCGCGGAGCTCCGGCCCCGGCATCCGCATCATGTCGCTCTCGAAGCGCGGCAGTCGAACCTCGAGGGCGCCGGCGGCATCAGTCTGGCCCGACTCGTCCGGGAGTCGCTGCGCATGCGGCCGGATCGTCTGGTGGTGGGCGAATGCCGCGGCGAGGAGGTCCGCGAGCTGCTCACGGCACTCAACACGGGTCACGACGGAGGAGCGGGCACGCTGCACGCCAGCGGTCTGGGCGACGTCCCGGCGCGCATGGAAGCGCTGGGCGCCCTCGCCGGAATGGATTCCGCGGCGCTCGCGCGTCAGGTCGTCAGTGCGTTCACCGTCGTGCTGCACCTCGAACGCGCCCCCGACGGACGGCGGCGCATCTCGCAGGCAGGGGAGTTCGGACTGGACGGAGACCGTCTCACCATCGCCGAGGTGCAGCCGTGGTGAGGGCTCGACGGCGCGGACCCGTCGACGACGGTGCCGATGCGGCGACGTCCGTGCAGACGCTCGCCGTGCTGCTGCAGGCGGGGGCGGTGCCGCTGACGGCGTGGCGACATCTCAGCGACACAGGAGACCCGCACGCGGCAGCGGTCGTGCAGCGGGTCGCACGGGGAGTGCCGCTCGTCGCGGCGATCGAGTCGGAGGGGGGAGCGTGGCAGGATCTCGCTGCCGCGTGGGAGGTCGCGACGACGGTCGGCGCACCTCTGGCGGAGGTCCTGCGCATGATCGCCGAGACCCTGCGAGACTCGGCCTCAGCCGCCGACGACGTGCGCATCGCGCTCGCCGAGCCCGCCGGGACGGCGCGCCTGCTGCTGTGGATGCCTCTCGCCGGACTGCTGCTCGGTCTCGCGCTCGGATTCGACACCGTCACGGTCGTGACAGGCACCCCGATCGGCGCAGTCTGCGCGGGGACGGGGCTGCTGCTGGTCGCCGCGGCCAGGCTGTGGACGAACAGGCTGCTGCGTCGCGCGCAACCGGAGCCCGGCACTCCCGGCATGCGCGCCGAGCTCATGGCCGTGGCGCTGTCGGGCGGCGCCTCGGTCGATCGGGCGCTGCGCCTGGTCGAGGAGAGCTCCGCGTCACGGCACGGCGATGAGACGCGCATCCGCTCCGTGCTCGACCTCTCCCGCGCCGCGGGTGTACCGGCTGCTGAGCTGCTCCGGGCGTCGGCCGCGCAGGACAGGCATCGATCCCGCATACAGGGACGCCTGCGGGCGGCGAAGCTGTCGACCCGACTGCTTCTGCCGCTGGGCGTCTGCACCCTCCCCGCATTCCTGCTGCTCGGCGTGGCCCCGCTTCTGTTGAGCGTGATGGCGTCGACGCCGCTGCCGTTGTGAGCGTCATCGGCTGGGCATGACCGGCAGGGAACATCATCGACCACCCGGATGCCCGCGCATCCATACAGAGAAAGAGGAACACCATGAACACGAGCCGCGACAGGCACGACGCATCCGCCACACACTCGGGAGGTGTGCGTCGTGCGCGCAGCAGGGCGGATGCGATCCCGCCCCTGACCCGTCGCCGTGCAGCCACGCTCTTCGGAGACGACACCGGAGCGGCGACGGCCGAGTACGCGATCACCACCATGGCC
>NZ_CAUQVQ010000051.1:0-18511 GCF_963521645.1 uncultured Microbacterium sp.
GCTTCGCCCCCTCCGAGGCCGCGACCGACGCCGACGCCGGGGCGGGCGAGCCCGCCGAGTACAACGCCGCCGCCGGCCCGCCGATGATCAGCGGGAGCAGCACGGCACGGAGCTTCGACGACGCCTCGCTGACCTCGACGCTCGCGATCGTGCACTGACGGCAGCTCTCGAGATGCGCGTCGAAACGTGCTCGGTCGGCGCGGGCGATACGTCGACGACGACTGTGGGCGATGATGCGCTCGCACGTCCAGCGGCACTCGGGATCACGCTCGGGTGCTGCGATGTGCGCCTGCAACCAGGCGGTCTTGAAGCCCTCGCGGGCGCGGGCAGCGAGCACCGAGACGGCGTTCGGGCTGAGCCCCATCAGCGGAGCCACCTCGCGCGGCTTCATGCCCTCGACTTCGAGGTACCACAGCAGGGTGCGCCAGCGTTCGGGCAGGTCCTTGAACGCCGAGACCACGAGCGCCCGGTCCGACATCACGTCGAGCGAGTCCTCGGCGTCGTCGACCGGCAGCTCGTCGATGTACTCGAGCGCGATGTCCTTCTGTCTGCCGCCCCAGGTCGCTGCCGCGCTGCGCACGGCCGCGAACAGGTACGGGCGGAAAGCGTCGGTCGGGCCGCCGCCGTTCCTGATCGCGCTGAGGGTCTTGGCGAACGCCTCGCTGACGAGATCGTCGGGGTCGATCGAACTCGTGATCGCGCGCGCGACCCGCATCGCGGCCGGCGAATGCCGGTCCCAGAGCACTCCATAAGCGTTGCCGTCGCCGGCACGCGTGGCCGCGATCAGATCGTCGTCACTGAGGTCCGCGTCGACACGCCAGGACGAGCGCGTGAGCGCGGCGCTCATGAGGCGACCTCGATGTCGTCGCGCGGGCCGTCAGGCGCCCGCAGGGATTCCGACAGTCCCTCGATCCGAGACACGCCGAGGAAGCCCATGACGGTGAGCAGCTCATCGTGCAGCAGCTCGAACGCCCGTCGGGCTCCTCGTTCGCCTCCCGCGGCCAGTCCCAGCGCGAAGGGCCGTCCGGCGGCGGCGGCATCCGCCCCCAGAGACAGCGTCTTGGCGATGTCTCCGCCCCGACGGATGCCGCCGTCCATGATCACCGCGGCCCGGCCGTCGATCGCGTCGACGACCGCGGGAAGGGCCTCGATCGTCGCGATCTGTCCATCGAACTGCCGACCCCCGTGGTTCGACACGAAGACGCCGTCGACCCCATGATCGATCGCCAGCCGCGCGTCCACGTGGTTCATCACTCCCTTCACGACGAGGTTCCCCTTCCACCGACCGCGCAAGCGCGCGATGTCGTCCCAGCTCGCCGACTGATTCGAGTTCCGCTCCATCCACGCGTCCATCTCCCGCATGCGGATGGGGCGACCGTCGATCCGATACGTCCCCCAGGTCATGCGGCGCCCGAGCAGCCACCGCAGCACCCATCCGGGGTGGAGGGCGGTGTCGACGATGTCGCGCAGCGGCGGTCGAGGCGGCATGCCGGAGCCGTGCCGCAGATCGCGGTCCCGCTTGCTCGAGACGGCGACGTCTCCCGCCACGACGAGGGTCTCGATGTTCAGCGCCTCGGCGCGATCGATATGACGCTCGGTCTCGGAGGCGTCGTTCCAGAAGGCGATCTGCGACCACACACGCCCTGGCGCGGCATCCGCCACTTCTTCGAGCGAGCAGCCGGACCACGGGCTGTGCACGAAGACACTGCCTGCGGCCGCGGCTGCCCGCGCGATGGCCACGTCGGCGTCGGGGTGGCATACCGTCAGAAGACCCATCGGGGAGACGACCAGGGGAAGGTCGAGACGGGTTCCGAGGATGCTCGCCGTCGCGTGGCGCTGCGAGGTGTCGACGAGGACCCGCTGGGGGAGCAGCTGAGCCTCGAGCGCCTCGCGGTTTCGGCGCAGGGTGAGCTCATCGAGAGCTCCCCCCTCGATGAAGTCGTACACCATGCCCGGCAACCGCCTCTTGGCGCGGCGTGCGAGGTCGTCGATGCTGTGGATGTCGCGCATGGCGCACTCTCCTGTGTGGGTGGGGGGATTCACGACAGGATCCTGGCGAGGAAAGACTGCGTGCGGTCGTGCTGCGGACTGGTGAGGACTTCCTCCGGCATGCCGCTCTCGACGACCACGCCACCGGCCATGAACACGACCTGATCGCTGACCTCTCGGGCGAAGCCGAGCTCGTGGGTGACGACCATCATCGTCATCCCGTCGACCGCAAGATCTCGCATGACCGAGAGGACCTCTCCCACCAGCTCCGGATCGAGGGCGGAGGTCGGCTCGTCGAACAGCATGAGCTTCGGCGTCATCGCCAGCGCCCTCGCGATCGCGATGCGCTGCTGCTGCCCGCCGGACAGCTCCTGCGGGTAGGCCGGGGCCTTGTCGGCGAGTCCGACGCGCTCGAGAAGCACCATGGCCTCCCCGATCGCCTCGGCACGGGGGCGCCCGAGCACCTGAGTGGGTCCTTCGATGACGTTCTCGAGCACCGTGCGATGGGGGAACAGGTTGAACCGCTGGAACACCATGCCGGTGTGCCGCCGGGTGCGGGCGATCGCGGACTCCCTGGCCTCGATCAGTCGACCGCGGTGGCGCGTCGCCCCGACCAGCTCTCCGTCGACGAGGATGATGCCGGCGTCGACGGTCTCCAGGCGGTTCACGCAGCGCAGCAGCGTCGTCTTGCCCGATCCGCTCGGGCCGATCAGGCACGTGACCGATCCCGCCGGCACCGCGAGCGACACGTCGGTCAGCACGGGCGTGTGCCCGAAGGACTTGCGCACCCCTCGGATCTCGACCATGTTCGCGGTCATGCGACGACCTCCTTCGCCTTGTGGGAGCGCGCCCTCCGCCGCGGACCGAACCCACGGCCGTATCGCTCCTCGAGTCGCGACTGCACGAGGCTGAGCACGGTCGTGAGCACGAGGTACCAGATGCACGCCACGAGCAGCAGCGGGATCACCTCGTAGTTGAGGGAGTAGATCGACTGCACCGCATACAGGAGGTCGGTGATCGCCAGCACGCTCACGAGCGATGTGCCCTTGAGCATCGAGATGACCTGGTTCCCCGTCGGCGGGATCACGACGCGCATCGCCTGCGGCAGGATCACTCTGCGCAGCAGCGTGCTCCGAGTCATCCCCAGCGCCCGTCCCGCATCGAGCTGCCCCTCATCGACCGAGGAGATGCCGCTGCGGATGATCTCGGCCATGTACGCCGCCTCGTTCAGGGAGAGTCCGAGCAGAGCGGCGCCCAGGGGCGTGATGAGCACGTTCGCCGAGCCGAGCACGATGCTGGGTCCGCCGAACGGCAGCCCGAGGGCGATGACCGGATACAGGGCTGCGATGTTGTACCAGAAGATGAGCTGCACGAGCAGCGGCGTCCCGCGGAAGAACCACACGTACGCACCGCTCACGCCCGCGAACACGGGGTTGCCCGAGACGCGCATGATGGCGAGACCGACGCCGAGGACGATTCCCGCGGTCATGGAGACCACGGTCAGCACGAGCGTGAGGAGCATCCCCTGCAGCACCAGCGGGTCGAACAGGTACGCGGCCACGACCGGCCAGCCGAAACGCGGGTTCGTGGCGACATCCGCGAGGAAGAAGGCGACGGCCAGGCAGAGCAGCACGCCTCCGATCAGGACGCCGATGTGCCGCCGCTTCTGGACCTCGAGCGACGTGAGCGTCTGCGGGAGTCCCGTGCCGCTGCCTGCGTTCGACGTGAGGGGGTCCATGGCGGTCATCCCTGAGGCACGTTGACGCGGGCTTCGCTGATCGCCATCGACTCGAGCCCGTACTGCGCGAGCACGCTCTGATACTCGGACGACGCGATCACGGCGGCGAGCGCCGTGGCGACCGCATCGAGCGTTCCTGCCTCGTGCGGGATGCCGACCGCGACGGGCGCGACGTCGTTCTCCTCCCCGATCTCCAGCCGAGGGTCCTGGGAGACCGCATGGCCGAGGATCGGCGAGTCGGCGTAGACGACATCGGCTCGATCGCTCAGCAGCGCGGAGACGGCCTGCCGCGTGTCCTGGAACTGCAGGACCTCCAGCGCCTCCTCCCCTGCACCGGTGCAGGCCGCGTCGAGATCGGGAATGTTGGCGGTCAGCTGGTACGACCCCTTGAGCACGGCCACCCGCCTTCCGCAGAGGGTGTCGAAGCTGATCCCGCGAGGGTTGCCGGTGGGCACGGCGAGCGCGCTGCCCATCTGCACGTAGTCGACGAAGTCGAGCTGCTCCATGCGTTCTTCGGTCGGCGTCATCGACGAGACCGTCAGGTCGTACCGACCGGCGCTCATGCCGGGGATGATCGTCTCGAACGTGGTGACCTCGATGGCGAGGTCCATGCCCAGGGCGCCGGCGAGCAGGCGGGCGATGTCGGGATTGATCCCCGTCATCTCCTGGGTGCCCTCGCGATAGAACTGCGTGGGCGGCTCGTTGGTGGGGATCGCGACACGCAGCGTGCCGCGCTGCCGCGTGTCTTCGGGCAGGAGTGCGACCGCCTCGGGGACGGCATCCATGGTGGGTTCGTCGACCGTCGTCGGCGGTGCCGCGGTCGGGACGGAGCAAGCGGTGACGAGAGCGACCAGGACGACAGCCGATGCGATGATCGACATCGATCTGCGCAGTGGGGAAGGCGGTGAGAGGTTCATGTGGGGTCCCGTCGGGGCGGCGATGCCCGGAATCCAGCTGGGCTGTGTACGAGGACTACGGGTCGGGTGGCCACGCGGTGCCCGTCGCCTTCGTCCTTCCAGTCTTGCGGGACACCGGTATAACCGATATGTAGATTCCTATGGCAGTTGACGACTCTAGATGGAGGACTGTCCATGCATTCAGTACCGGGAGTGCCACATAGCGGTATTCCGACACTTCACGAAGCGTTGACGGTCTCGGACGGGATCGTGACCCCCTTGTCGGCCGACTCGACGGCACATGCGAGGACGTACACAGGAGTCGACTTCTACGACCCGGACGTCCCCGTCGACGACTACCGCGATCACATCGTCCTGGCGGCAGGCATTCCGTTCGGCGACCTCGGCACGCTGGCCGCAGCACTCGACTCCGGCGGGGCGGCAGCGCTCGTCATCCGCCGTACCTCGAGCACGGACGAACGTCCGTCGATCGACCGCCCCGCCGCCCGAACCCCGATCCTGAGCCACCACGATGCGGACTGGGCGCAGCTCGCCACGGTGCTCCGCTCGCTGCTGAGCGCCCACTCCGTCGGTCACATGACGGGAGTGCGGCTGGGCGACCTGTTCGGCCTGGCGAACGCGCTGGCCACACTCACGGAGGGCGCCACGAGCATCGTGGACGCGGCGGGTCAGGTCGTCGGGTACTCCACGCACGCCGACCAGCCCATCGACGACATCCGCCGGCGCACGACGCTCATGCTCCAGGAAGAGGTGCCGATCTCGCGGGACGCGGACTATCAGGGCCTGCTGCGGGCGCCGACGTCACGGCACTTCCCTTCGGACACCGATCAGTTCGGTCGCGTCGGGATCGCGGTCCGCGCCTCGGGTGAGCTCCTCGGATCGATCTGGGTGATCCAGATCGATCCCGAGCTCGCGCCGCGGACGCAGACGCTTCTCGAGGAGATGGAACCGATCGCCGCCCAGCACCTGCTGCGGGCACGCGAAGACGCAGCCGATCGCGATCAGCGCAATTCCGGGCTGTTGCGCACGCTGATCGAAGACGATCGTCACGCGCGCAGCGCGGCGTCGCAGTTGCTGATACGCCCGGAGGCGGGATGCACGGTCGTCTGCTTCCGCGTCGACACGTTCGACGAGGTCGAGGCCGTGCGGGGAATACACCGACTGCTCCACCTCGCGATCAGCGTCTCGAGTGCCGCCTTCCCCGGCTCGCACAGCGCGGTGATCGGCACCCAGGCGGTGACGCTGATCCCCGGTGCGGCCGCGTCGCGCGTGCAGAGCTTCGCGCACTCGGTCATCCGCACCGACACCGCCCTGCTCGCCGGGATCGGCAGCCAGGTGCACGATTTCGCCGGGATCGCGAGGTCGCACCGAGAGGCCAGCGCGGCGGTGGGCGCACTCATGGACGCGCAGCGCAGCACCGCTCGGACCGGTACCGCGCGCCTGGCGACGTTCGGGGAGATGCGCGATCGACTGGCCGTCCTGCAGGTGACCGACATCATCGAGGGCATGGATGCCGCGGTCGGGGATGCCGCGAGCATCATCGCGCATCACGACGCCGCTCACGGCACCGACCTGTCGCGCACTCTGCGGACGTATCTCGACCTGCTCGGGAACGTGCGCGAGACGGCAGCGGCGCTGCACGTGCACCAGAACACCGTGCGCTACAGACTCGACGTCGTGCGCACCGAACTGGGCATCGATCTGGATTCACCCGACACACGGCTGTGGCTCTGGCTGCGCCTCTCGGCCCCCACGCGGCGCGCCGTGTGAGCGACCGGGCCGCCCGGAAGCGGCCCCTCCCTCATGGGAGCGCCTTCGTCCACGCCCCGGGTTCCGCCCCGTCGCGCTGACCGTCGAGCCATGCCCTGCGGAAACCGTCGCGAGCGCGGAAGGCCAGGACCGAGACGGCGTTGGGCGTCATGCCCATCAGCGGGGCCAGTTCGCGTGGTTTCATACCCTCCACGGTGAGGTGCCACAGGAGAGTTCTGTGACGCGGCGACAGCGTGCGGAGGGCAGCGACGACGACCGACCGTTCCGACACGCGTTCGATGGCGTCGGGCTCCCCCTGCGCGAGTTCATCTTCGGAGAGACCGTCCAGCGGCAGCACGTCGTGCCAGCGGGCCCAGCGGGCGGCGGTGTTGCGCACGGCGGCGATGAGATACGGGCGGAAGGCGTCGCTCGGACCTCCCCCGGAGCGCGTGACCCGCAGGATCGCGGCGAAGGCCTCGCTCACGAGATCGTCGGGATCGATCGTCGGTGCGATCGACTCCGCGATGCATCGCGCGGCGTCCGCATGACGGATCCACAGCAGAGCGAAGTGCCGGGTGTCCCCCTCGCGCACGGCGGTCACGATCTGACCGTCCGTCGGCAGCTCCGACTCGCCCCGGTACGCCGCGTCGTCGAAGAGCTGCGTGTCATCCATGCCGCTCCCGAGGTCCGGGGCGCCGGCGAGAGATCGTCGAGCTCACTGATCCGGCTGCGGATCGACTCGCGCCAGCGCCAGGAATCGCATGCGGTTCTCTCCGTAGAAGCACGTCTGCACCATGAACTCGCCGGACATGCCGACCAGCGCGTCGAGATCGGACCACTTGGGAGTGTGGCGTTCCTCGACCACTTCGTAGACGACGTCGGACCCCTCGACCGTGACCCGCTGGCCGATTTCCCAGCCGAGGATGATGTCACCTCCGCAGTTGTTGTGCGCGGCGAACAACGGCGGGACGCCGTCGCGCCGATAGCTGACCATCTCGGTGAACGTCCCATCGCACTCATCGAGCTGCACGAGTCCGCCCTCTCCCCCGAGCCGGAGCTCGGGGAGCGCATCCGGCGCGAAAACCTGCCGGAGCTGTTCCTGCACGGCGACCTTCACGACTCCGGTGACGCGGTCGACAGCATCGGGGGCGACCGTCGAGGCCACCAAGGAGCTCATGCCGAGCGTGACGAGCGCGATGCTGGCCACCAGCAGTCGGGAACGGCCCCGCCCCCGGTTTCGCGTCGCGCTCGGGTGCGGGGCGACCGCATGCGGCGTGACCTGCTCCGCCGCCGCCTCGCCCCCGACCGGCGTCGAGAGGAGCCCGGTCGTCACGGCGTCCTCGACGCGGCGACGTCGCGCTCGCGCCGGCCACGTCGGCGTGGCATCACGACGACCGCGGTGAGGGCGGGAACCCCGACCACGAGAAGCGCCCACCACGGGAATCCCGCCGGATCGGTGGTGTCGGCGATGGTGGTGACAGCCGTTTGGTCGGTCGGGGCGTCGACTCGTTCGGCGCGCACGAGGAGCCGATGCGTGTTGACGCCCGTCGGCGTGCACGTGACGAGCGTGACATAGTCCTTGCCCGGCACGCGGCGCAGCGCCTCCGTGTCATCCGGAAGGACGGTCTCGATGCTGTCCACCTCGTAGTAGAGGTCTTCACCAAGCGTCGTGACGATGATGAGGTCGCCCTCGACCAGTTCATCGATGTCGTCGAAGAGAGTGGCCTGCACGAATCCGTTATGACCGGTGAGCACCGAGTGTGTGCCCGGTCCCCCCACCGGCAGCGAGGACCCGTAGAGGTGGCCGATCCCCCGCGCGAGCACATCTTCGCCGGTGCCGTGGAAGATCGGGAGATCGGTGTGGATCGCGGGGATGCGCACGCGCGCCATCGCCTCGGTGCCCTCAGTCGCGAGCGTGTCGAAGTAGGCCGCCGTCCCCTCGCCGATCGCGGTCTGCTGGCCGTCTGCACCCAGCGCATAAGGATCGCGCAACGGGCCCGTGGGCAGATTCCGGTTGTAGGTCTCTGCGCCCTCGAGCATCTCCGCGAGTTCGGCGCTCGGGATCTGCTCGACCGACGAGACGTAGCCGTCGACGGCGGTGTCGTGGCTCCACGCCGAGAACCACGACGCGGCGATCGGGTAGACGAGAACGCTGATCCCGATGGTCGCGATCAGCACGATGATCGTCTGACTCCACCCCCACCGTGCGTGCCGCGCGCGGACTCGCGACCGGGCGGGGGCATCCGGTATCGGTGTGTCGACGAGGGTCATGGGGGGTCTCCGGGTGGGTCGGGCGGTGCGTGGGTCGTGCGATGGATCGGAGGCGCCGGGGCGGAGCGCCCGGGCGAATGGACCGTGCGGGGAAGGGTCTCGACACCTCCCCCGCACGGCCGGTCCTCGTTACGCCTCTGCGGTCGCCTTGCGGCGGGTGCGGACGGCGAGCAGGACTGCTCCGGCGAGGAGCATGACGCCACCGGCGAGGAACAGGGTCGTTCCCGCGCCACCGGTCATCGGCAGCGTGAACCCGGCGTTGGAGGGCACGTTGACGACCTCGAGGTCGACGCCCACCGCGGTGGTGGCGGCCGTGATCGTGAACTCGATCGGGGCGGCCAACAGCTCGTAGCCGTCAGGAGCGACGACCTCGGCGAGCCAGTAGGTCTGGTATCCCGCGTCGCCCGGGGCGACGGTGGCGTTGTCGGCCCAGTCGGAGTAGCGCAGACCCGACAGGGTCACGGTGCCGTCGGCGGCGACCGCGAACTCGGTCGCCCCGCCCAGCGTGATCGGGTTGGTGCCGTCGGTCGCGTCCTGCTGCGTCGGGTAGACGGAGAACACCGCACCGGTCAGCGGGGTGCCGGCCTTGTCGGTCTTCTCGACCGTGAGGTCGCCCCACTTGGTGATGACCTCGGGCGTCACGGTGGGTCCGCCGGGCTGGCCGGGGGTGACCGTGTACGAACCGGCGTTCGGGTAGAGCACGGCCGTGTTGGCGATCTCGCCCACGGTGTTGACCGTGGCGGTGAGGACGACCTGCACCTCGGTCGCAGGGTGAGCTGCGAGCAGCGTGCGGCCGGATGCGGTGAACTCGACCGTGACGGCACGCGTGGCGGCGTCGTACGCGATGGTGTAGTCGGCGGCTGCGAGAGGCGTGCCGTCGACGAGCGTCACCGCGGCCGAGACGTAGTCGAGCTTGGCGTCGAGGGTGTCGACGATCTTGTACCCGTCGATCACGGCCACGTTCGGGATGTCACCCGTGATGGTGAAGTCGATCTCGTCGCCGAGCTTGACGTCCTCGGAATCCTCGACCGTCTTGGTCACCTCGGTCAGGGCGTTCTTCGGGTACACGTGCACGTCGTACAGCCAGTTGTCGTCGTCGGCCGGATCGGTGAGCGGCACCGTGACCAGGAACGGCGCGACACCGGTGGAACCTGCCAGCGGCGCGGTCTCGACGACGAAGTACAGACCGAGGTCCAGGCCGTTCAGGGCGATCTCACCGTTCGCGTCGGTGAGCGTCTCGCCGCCGATCGCGCTCGCGGTGTACCCCGCCGCGGTGATGTCGGCGACGCTGTCAGGGGCGAGGTCGGCGAGGTCGCTCGCGTCGACCCATCCCTGGTTGGTGGTGAGGTCGACCGTGTCGACCTTGTAGACCGTGAAGCCGACGCCCGCGAGCGGGTCGAGCGCGACGTTCTGCTCGGTGCCGTCGTTCGGGAGCCCGGTCGGAGTCTCGGGCGCTTCGAACTTGTGGATCGTGAGCGAGCCCACCGCATCCGGATCGACGAGGTTCGGGGTCGCGGCGCTCGCGGGAGCCGCGAGGGTCAGCGCGGCGACGCCTGCGACGAGCAGGCCTGCCGCAACGCGGGGCGCGCGTCGCTCGATGATGGTGTTCACTGTGTCTCTCTCTCGGTAGACCGGGTCTCCCCGGGGGTTCTGGTGGTGATGTTCGGGATGCAGATCAGATCTGCGTGTCCTGCGCGTCGGCACGGGTCTGACGGCGACGGGCGAGCAACGCCCAGCCGCCCGCAGCGACGACGGTGAGGGAACCGGCGAGGATGTAGGGCAGGGCGCCCGTCCCCCCGGTGGTCGGAAGGAGCATCGCCGGCACGTCGCGCACCGTGATGATCTGCCCGGCTGCGGTCACCGCTTCGCCGCCTCCGGCGCCGATGCTGACGGTGCGGTCGGGGTTGATGGTGAACTGCACGGGCTCCGCCAACAGGCTGAAGCCGTCGGGCGCCGTCAGCTCGCTCAGCCAGTAGGTGCCGGCCGGGATGCTGTCGATCTGGAACAGGCCCGTCTCGACGTCCGCGATCGTGAACGGGAGCGGATCCCCCGGTGCGCCGTCGACGTCTTCGAGCACCTCGAACGACGAGCCGTCCATGCGCACCCACCCGCCGGCGGACGATTCGCCGATCTTCTCGATCTGCAGCGGGATCCGGAAGGGCTCGATCGGGGTCTCCGTGCTGTCCTCGTTCGACTGCACGGGGCCGCCGTCAGGGTCGGTTCCCGTAGAGAACGCGGTGTTGATCACGAGCTTCGCGTCGACATCGGCCTGCGAGATCACGTAGGGCGCGTCCGCGACGCACTGCGAGACCTGAGTGGGCGCGATCGTGGTCGGAGTGCAGGTGACGGTGATGGCGAACTGCGTCAGGAGATCGTCGACGACCGCGATGTCGTCGACCGTGACGTTGCCCGTGTTCGTGACCTCGAAGGCGTACATGATGTGGTCGCCGAGGCCGGTCACGCCGTCCTGATCGACGTCGACCACCGAGGCGGTCTTGTCGAGCACGATCTCGGGCGACCACACGGCCGGGATGATCTCGTCATCCGTGTCGGTGACGTTCGGTCCGGTCGCCGGCGTGCCCGTGGCGCGAGCGACGTTGGTGAGCGGAGCCGCATCGAGATCGGCCTGCTGCACCGCATACGTGGCGGTGCAGGTCAGCTTCTCACCGCTCGCGAGAGTGACGGGTGCGGGCTTGTCGCACACCAGCGCGCTCATGTCGCCGACGCCCGAGAAGGAGCCCTCCGTGATCGTCACGTTCGTGAGGTCGGTGTTCACGACCGTGTTGGTCGGGGCCTTCGGTGTCGTGTTGGTCGCGACGAAGGTGTATGTCGCGATGTCGCCGACCGCGTCGTACTCGGTGATGTCCGACGTCTTGACCAGGTCGATCGAGGGCTGGATGACCTCGAGGGCGGCGTTCGACGGCGGGTTGAGGTTGGTCGTGATGTTGGCGGGGCCGTTCACGTATGTGCCGTTGACCGTTGACGTGACATCGACCGTGATCGTGCAGGATGCCTGGCCCAGTGCGAGGTCTCCCCCGGTCACCGCGACGGTGGTGCCGCCTGCGGGCGCCGTGACGACGTAGGGCGCTCCTGCCGAGTTCGCGCAGGTGCCGCCGACGTTGGGGACCGCGGCGATCCGGAGGTTCGCCGGCAGCGCGTCGGTGATGAACCAGTCGTTCTTGGCCATCAGATCGCTCGTGTTGGTCACCGTCAGCGTCATCGTCGACGTCGCGCCGTTGAGGATCAGCGTCGGGCTGAACGCCTTGTCGAGCTGCGGCGTGACATCGACGATCTGCGGAAGGTCGAAGGCGACGTCGTTGCCGGACCCGGTCGCGGTGGCGTTGTAGAGCTCGAGGCCGAGGTTCGCGGTCGTGCCGACCGGGACCTGGTACGCGGCCGACTGCAGCTTGGCCGTCTGCGTCGCCCACACCGTGTTGTTCGTGCACGGGTTGAGCCCGGTGCTGAGCACGATCGGGCTGTTGTTGACGAGAAGGCTGAACGTCTCCTTCGGCTGATTCGCCCCTCCGGCCGCCGGGCAGTTGACCGCGGCGAAGTACGCCGAGACGGCGTAGTAGTGCCCGGCGATCGCGGGGATCGTGTTGACCGTGCGGAACTGCGTGCCGGCGGCGATCACGCCGTTGCGAGCGTTCGTGTACGACGTGAGCACCTGGTTGGTCGAGGCCTGCGCGGCGGTCTGGCCCTGCGCGGTACCGAGCGCGGCGGCCATCTGCTGCAGCGTCACCCATGTCGTCGAAACGTTGTTGGTGCATCCGAGGTCGGTGACGGGCGCGGTCGGAGTCGCGGAGCTCATGATCCACCCGTTGCACTGGTTGCCCGCGGGCGTGTACTGCGGCGACGCCGTGTAGGTGGAGTTGGCGGCTGCCGCACTGCCCACATAGGTGGTGATCGGCAGGGCGACGAGCGAGGCGTTCTGGTTCGAGAAGTCCTCGGTGTAGACCGGTGTGCCCGGCTGCGTGACGCCGGGGGTGCCGGGTACCGTCGCCGCGGCCGTGGACCCCGCGCCCGGTGCGAGGGTGCCCCCGGCGATGAGAACGCCGGCCACCGCGAGGATGCCGCACAGACGCGAGAGAGCGCGCCGTCGCGGCGCGCCGTCGGCTCGTGACGCCGTGTGAGTGTGTGAGCGCAGGCTCATGAGTGTCCCTATCCCGGCAGGCCCTCCGCCCGCCGCGAGCGGCGCGACGAGGCGCGGCGAGCGCTGCCCAGTGCTATGAATGTCCCCGGTGCTGGGCCGCAGAGGCGGCCCGTCACATACCCAGACCATGTCGTGCGGGTTTTATGACGGTCGGGTCGAGAATTTTTTTCGAGGCGATGCGCTAGGGGTGCCTCACATGCTGTTGGCGAGCGCGACCGGAGGCGGCCTCATGATCGGGCTCGGCGCTTCCTGCTGATCTGAGAAGCCGGCGAGCGCCTGACCCGGCCCGGGGTCACATGTGCGCGAAGCGCGCGCGCACGATCGAGAAGACGCCGTAGATCGCGAGTCCCACACCGACGAGCCACAGCAGCGGCTCGCCGAACGGCAGGTCGGTGATGCTGCGCAGCGCGCCGTCGAGGCCCGACGCCCTGTCGGGATCCTGCGTCCACGCCGCCACGACGAACAACGCACCCGTCACCGCGATCGCGATGCCCTTGGCCAGGTACCCGACCGCGCCGAGTGCGACGATCCAGAAGTGCGAGGGGCCGTCCGGCATGTCCATGGTCTTCTGGAAGCCCCGGGTGAGGCCGATCACGAAGAACCCCACTCCCACGCCTGCGACGCTGAGACCGACGACGATGAGCAGCACCGTGCCCCCGGGGATCGCGAGCACCACCGCGCTGAGAGTGCGCATCGTCTGCTCGGATTCGATGCTGCCGCCGAACGCGAACACGAGCGCCAGTCCGGCGATCACGAGATACGCGGCGGCGATGCCCATCATCTTGAGGCGTGTCCCCCAGCGGCGCGCGTCGTCGTCGCTGGCCGACAGCAGTCCGCCGGCGACCTCCCAGACGGCGAGGGCTATCAGCGCTGCCGCGACCACGCCGAGGAGCAGCCCGCCGACGGGCGTCGCACGGATCACCTCCATCGCGCCGTCCTGATCGGCGTCCCCTCCGCCGCCCGTGGCGATGGAGACCGCGATCGCGCCGATGATGATGTGCACGAGCCCGACCACCACGAATCCGGCGCGGGCCGTGCGGCGGAAGCCGTCGGAGCGCTGCGCCGACCGCGCGACGTCTTTCGGGGTGCCCATCAGAGCAGAATATCCCCGGAGCTCACGCACTCGCCGCAGCGTGCCGCCGGGCGCGGACCGGGTCAGGCGATGCGCTCGACGGGCTGCCGCAGGATCGTGCGCAGCCGGACGGCATCCACGCGCCTGACATCGCTGAGGTAGATCTCGTGATGCCGGCCGGTCATGCGCAGCCCGTTCTCGGGGATGTACCGGTCATGCATGTCGTCGAGCACGGGAGCCTCGTCGTCGTACGACCCGACGTGCAGCGTCTGCACGCAGAGCCCCTCCTGCAGCGTGTCGAGGCGCAGCTCGTGGAGGGCGGCGGTCGGCTGCCGCTTCTTGGCGAGCTTCACGGCGACCGACTCGACGGCTGCACGGAACATGTGAGGAGTGACGTGGTCGGGAACCATGATCATGAGCGTCCACAGCCACGCCGACTTGTCACGCCGCGTCGTGAAGGCCTGCATGTCCGCTGCGTGCCAGAGTCCCTCGAGGGGCATCACGACCGTGTCGACGCCGAGCTGATCCCTGCTCGCGAACTTGAGCGCGTAGGCGACGGGGAACAGCGCCGACACGGCCTCGGCGTATTCCGGTGCCGCGTTCGGATCACCCGCGCCGTCGATCATCAGGTACTGCATCGGGGGCACCTCGACGAGCCGGAACTCTCCTGCCCGCGCCCTGTAGGCGTCGAGGGTCTTCTTCGGATCGAGCGCCATGTGCCGTCCTTCCGCGCGTGACCACGGCTGCCGCGCGAACGCAGTGCCAGTCACAGTATCGCGTGATCGCAGCCGATCAGGCGGACGCCGCCACCTGTCCCGCTCCCCCGGGGTCGGCGAGGACATCGGCGAACGCGAGCTCCGCCGCACCGATCAGGAGTCGATCGGCCCCCAGCGCGGCCGGGCGTATCTCGAGCAGTTCGGCGCTCTCGGCCATCGCGAGCGCGCGCACGTCGTCGTCGATCTGCTGACCGCGCAGCTCGGCGATCGTGGCCAGGAAACCTCCCAGCACGATGAGAGACGGGTTCACGACGTTCACCGCGTTCGCCAGCGCGCTCGCGAGCACATGCGCCTGGCGGGTGACCTCGTCTGCCACGGCCGCCGTATCGGACCTGGACAGTTCGGAATCGAGTGTCTCGTCATCGGCGGCCCCGAGGCCCACGGCATCGAGCAGCAGTGCGCGGCTGACTTCGGATTCGAGCACGCCGTCGGCGGTCCGGCGATCGTCATCGGCGGAGATGCGCGGGCGATTCTGGCCGAACTCCCCGGCGTACCCGCCGGCTCCGGCGACCGGTTCGCCGCGGATGATCAGGCCGCCGCCGATGCCGGATGCTCCGCCATTGAGGTAGACGATGTCGTCGATGCCCCGGCCGGCGCCGTAACGATGCTCCGCGATCGCCCCCAATGTGGCGTCGTTGCCAACGGCCGTCGGGCAGCCGGTGGCGGTCTGCACGAGTCGGGCGAGCGGCACGTCGATCCATCCCAGGTGCGGCGCGTTGCGCACGACGCCGTCCGAGGCGCGGACGAGGCCCGGAACCGCGACGCCGACCGCTTCGATCCGCGCGTCGGCGAGAGGCCCCTCGCGCCATGCGTCGATGCGCCCGGCGATCACCTCGGCGACGGACTCGGGCGTCGGCAGGCTCTCGTTGACGAGGCGTTCTCGCACGAGGATGCTCCGGTCGAGGCCGACCGCCGCGATCTCGATCGCATCCACCTCGGGGTTCACCGCGATCGCGACGCACCGTGCGGATGCCGTCACCACGGGTGAGGGCCGGCCGACACGACCCGGGACCTCGGGCACACGCTCGTCCACGAGCCCCCGCCTGACCAGCTCCGCGACAAGATCCGCGATGGTCGATCTGTTCAGACCCGTCTGCTCGGTCAGGGCCGCTCGGGACTGGCCGCCGTTCTCGTGCACGAGGCGGAGCACACGCGCCAGGTTATGCGGACGGGTGCCCAGCGCGGGGCTCGGCGGGGACGACATCCCTTCACTGTAAGGGGTGGACGCTCCCGCTGTCATGAGATATGTTGTCAATCACAACTTATCCGCTGACCTGCACAGGAGCAGACATGCCCACTCCCACCCGTGACGACAAGTTCTCCTTCGGTCTGTGGACCGTCGGCTACAACGGAGCAGACCCGTTCGGAGGTCCGACCCGACCGGCGCTCGACGTCGTGCACGCCGTGGAGAAGCTCGCCGAGCTCGGCGCCTACGGTCTGACGTTCCACGACGACGACCTGTTCGCCTTCGGCTCCACCGACGCCGAACGTCAGACGCAGATCGACCGCCTCAAGGGCGCGCTCGCCGACACGGGCATCGTGGTGCCCATGGTCACGACCAACCTCTTCAGCGCACCGATCTTCAAGGACGGCGGCTTCACCTCGAACGACCGCGACGTGCGTCGATACGCCCTGCGCAAGGTGTTCCGCCAGCTCGACCTCGGCGCCGAGCTCGGCGCGAAGACCTTCGTCATGTGGGGCGGCCGTGAGGGCGCCGAGTACGACTCCGCGAAGGACATCCGCCAGGCTCTGGAGCGCTACCGCGAGGCCGTGAACCTGCTGGGCGACTACGTGACCGACAAGGGCTACGACATCCGCTTCGCGATCGAGCCGAAGCCGAACGAGCCGCGCGGCGACATCCTGCTGCCGACACTCGGACACGCGATCGCCTTCATCGACTCGCTCGAGCGGCCCGAGCTCGTCGGGGTGAACCCCGAGGTGGGTCACGAGCAGATGGCCGGACTCAACTTCACCGCGGGCATCGCGCAGGCGCTGTTCCACGGCAAGCTCTTCCACATCGACCTCAACGGGCAGCGCGGCATCAAGTACGACCAGGACCTCGTGTTCGGTCACGGCGACCTGCACAACGCCTTCTCGCTCGTCGACCTGCTCGAGAACGGCGGCCCCGGAGGCGTGCCCGCCTATGACGGCCCCCGCCACTTCGACTACAAGCCGAGCCGCACGGAAGACGAGAACGGCGTGTGGGAGTCGGCCGCCGCGAACATGCGCACCTACCTGCTGCTGAAGGAGCGCGCGGCCGCGTTCCGTGCCGACCCCGAGGTGCAGGAGGCCCTCGCCGCCGCCCGCGTCGACGAGCTGTCCACCCCGACGCTCAACCCCGGCGAGAGCTACGACGACTTCCTCGCGGATCGCTCCGCCTATGAGGACTTCGACGCGAACTCGTACTTCGGCGGCAAGGGCTTCGGCTTCGTCCGCCTGCAGCAGCTCGCCACCGAGCACCTGCTCGGCGCTCGCTGATCGTCATGCCGCTGGTTCTCGGGGTCGACTCGTCGACCCAGTCGTGCAAGGCCGTCGTGGTCGACACCCGGACCGGAGCGGTCGTCCGCTCCGGTCGGGCGTCGCACCCGGAGGGGACATCGGTCGACCCCGAGGCGTGGTGGCGCGCTCTCGACGCGGCCATCGCAGACGCGGGGTCGCTCGACGACGTCGCTGCGTGGTCGATCGGCGGGCAGCAGCACGGCATGGTCGTGCTCGACGAGTCGGGCCGAGTGATCCGCGACGCCCTGCTGTGGAACGACACGCGCTCGGCAAAAGCGGCCCGCGATCTGATCGACGAGTTCGGCGCATCCGCTCTCGCGACGCGCACCGGACTCGTGCCCGTCGCCTCCTTCACGATCACGAAGCTGCGCTGGCTGCGCGATCACGAACCCGAGAACGCCGCTCGCGTGGCGGCGGTGGCGCTGCCGCACGACTGGCTGACCTGGCGGCTGCGCGGCTTCGGCCCGGAGAACCCCCGTCTCGACGAACTGGTCACAGACCGGTCGGACGCCTCGGGCACCGGGTATTGGAATCCGTCGACGGGCGAGTACGACCGCGAGCTGCTGGTCGCCGCTCTCGGGCACGACGCGATCCTCCCGCGAGTGCTGTCGCCCGACGAAGCGGTGACGGATGCCGCGGGTCGGCGCGTCGGCGCGGGTGCCGGTGACAACGCGGCGGCCGCTCTCGGGCTCGGCGCGGTGCCCGGCGACGTGGTCGTGTCGATCGGCACCTCGGGAACGGTCTGCGCCGTCAGCACCGCGCCACTGAGCGATCCGACCGGAACAGTGGCGGGCTTCGCCGACGCGACGGGGAACTTCCTGCCGCTCGTCGCGACGCTCAACGCGGCTCGGGTGATCGACGTGACCGCTGCGCTGCTCGGGGTGACGCACTCGGACTTCAGCGACCTGGCGCTCGAGGCCGATCCCGGCGCGGGCGGGTTGACGCTGCTCCCCTACTTCGAAGGCGAGCGCACACCCAACCTGCCGGACGCCACGGCATCCCTGTCGGGCATGACGCTCGCATCGAGCACGAGGGCGAATCTCGCGCGAGCGGCCGTCGAAGGGATGCTGCGGGGACTCGGCGCGGGCCTCGACGCACTGCGAGACCTCGGCATCCCGCTCGATCGAGCCCTGCTCATCGGCGGCGGCGCGCAATCGGAAGCGGTGCGCCGCATCGCGCCCGAGATCCTCGGCCTGCCGGTCGAGGTGCCGGAACCCGGCGAGTACGTCGCACTCGGCGCCGCTCGGCAGGCAGCCCGCGTGGCCGGCTGAGCCCCCGCCACGCAGGCTGCGAAGGAGATCTCTCGCAGCGAAGGACTGCAGAACGCATACGCTCCTTCGTTGCGAG
>NZ_CAUQVQ010000052.1:0-17740 GCF_963521645.1 uncultured Microbacterium sp.
AGGGGGCAGGGGAGGAGCAAGGGGAGGAGCAGGGTGGCAGGGGAGGAGCAGGGTGCCAGGGGTGGGGTGGGAGGGCTACGCGCTCTCGCGCACCACGAGCTCGGTGTCGAGGATGACCGAGCGGGGCGATGCTCCGGCGATGACCTCGAGCAGCACGGCGACCATCTGCGCGCTGATCTGGTCCCAGGGCTGACGCATGGTCGTGATCGGCGGTTCGTGGGTAGCGGCGAGGCCCGAGTCGTCGAACCCGGCGATCGCGATGTCCTCCGGCACGCGGCGTCCGGCTCGGCGGGCGGCGGCGATGGCTCCGGCGGCCATCCGGTCGGATGCGGCGAACACGGCGTCCACGTCGTGCTCGAGCATCCTCGTCATGGCGGCCTGCCCTGATTCGTACGAGTAGTCGCCCACCTCGACCAGCGTCTCGTCGAACTGCTCGCCGAGCTCTTCGCGGAAGCCGACCAGGCGGTAGCGCCCGCCGGGGGTGTCGTCGGGGCCCGTGATCATGCCGATGCGGCGGTGGCCCTGCGCCACGAGGTGCGCGGCCATCGTGCGGGCTGAGGCGACCTCGTCGACCGAGATCGTCGAGAGCTCTCGTTCGTGTCCGAGGGGCAGGCCGCAGCAGACGGTGGGGATGCCGACCTCGATCAGCTGATCGAGCAGCGGGTCGGACTCGTGCGATGAGATCAGCATGACGCCGTCGACGTGACCGGCGCTGAGGAACTGGGCGACGCTCTCGCGCTCGGCAGGAGTTCCGGCGACGAGCAGCACCAGTGTCATCGCGCGCTGCGCGAGGGCTTCGGCCGCTCCGCGCAGCAGCAGTGCGAAGGTCGGGTCGTCGAACAGCAGCTGCTGCGGCTCGGTCAGCAGAAACGCCAGTGAACCGGCGCGGCCCGTCGCGAGACTTCGCGCGTGATGGTTCGCCGTGTAGCCGGTGGCGAGGATCGCCTCTTCGACGGCCTGCCTGGCATCGGGGGACACCCAGTGCCCGCCGTTGATCACACGCGAGACCGTGCTGCGGGACACCCCCGCCTGCGCCGCGATCTGGCGGATCGTCGGCTTGCGCTTCGCGCTGACATCACTCATCGCCTGTGACTCTACCCACAGCATCCCGTCGAGCGGTAGTCCAACCTGGGACCGGTCTCAGTTCGGTAACGGCGGTTGTGATCGACGCCAGACCTGGGGTAGAACTGAGACCGGTCCCAGTCACTCTCCTGAGTCAGGCTGAGACCGGTCCCAGTCGAATGAGCGACAGCACGTCGGGACCCGCACCACGACCACACCGACCCGATGGAGTGCCGATGACCTCGCCCCACGCCTGGCCCGACCTGAGCGGGATCGCCTATGGCGGCGACTACAACCCCGAGCAGTGGTCGCCCGAGACGTGGCGCGAAGACGTCATCCTGATGCGCGAGGCCGGAGTCAACCTGGTCAGCGTCGGCATCTTCTCGTGGGCGCTCATCGAGGTCGCCGAGGGCGAGTTCGACTTCGCGTGGCTCGACGAGCTGCTCGACCTGCTGCACGCGAACGACATCAAGGTCGACCTGGGCACGCCCACGGCATCCCCGCCGGCGTGGTTCTTCGCGAACCACCCCGACGCCCGCGTGATCGATCGCGAAGGTCGCACGATGGGCTTCGGCTCGCGCGGCATGGCCTCGCACTCGTCACCGGCCTACCGCGAGGCGATCGTGCGGATCGCGGATGCTCTCGCGGCGCGCTATGCGCAGCATCCGGCCGTCGTGCTGTGGCACGTGCACAACGAGTACGGCGTTCCCGTCGGTGAGGACTACTCGCCGAACGCGGTCGCCGCCTTCAGGCTCTGGCTCCAGGAGAAGTACGGCTCGCTCGATGCGCTGAACAGCGCGTGGGGCACCGCCTTCTGGGGTCAGCACTACTCGGCGTGGGAGCACGTCGGTGCGCCCGCCATCGCCCCGAGCGTCGTGAACCCCGCGCAGCGCCTCGACTTCGCGCGCTTCACGGATCACCAGCTGCGTGCGTGCTTCATCGCCGAGCGCGATGCGATCCGTGCGCACGCCGACCAGCCGGTCACCACGAACTTCATGGCGAACCAGAGCTGGACCACAGACCTCTGGGCCTGGGGCCGCGAGGTCGACATCGTCTCGGACGACCACTACCTGTGGGCGGCTGATGAGGACGCGCACATCGGGCTTGCGATCGCCGCCGACCTCAGCCGCTCGGTGGGCGGCGGCAAGCCGTGGATCCTCATGGAGCACTCGACCTCGGCCGTGAACTGGCAGCCGCGCAACATCGCCAAGCGTCGCGGCGAGATGCAGCGCAACTCCTTCACGCACCTCGGTCGTGGGGCCGACGGCATCCTGTTCTTCCAGTGGCGGGCCGGACGCTCGGGCGCCGAGAAGTTCCACTCCGCGATGCTGCCGCACGCCGGCACCGAGTCGCGCGTCTTCCGGGAGGTCGTCGATCTGGGCGCCGCGCTGGGCCGCCTCGACGAGGTGCAGGGCAGTGTCGTGAAGGCCGACGTCGCGATCCTGTGGGACTTCGAGTCGTTCTGGGCACAGGACCTCGAATGGCGCCCCTCCGGAGATGTCACGCATGCCGCGCAGGTGCGTCGCTTCTACGAGCAGCTGTGGCGCGACGGCATCACGGTCGACTTCGCCCTCCCCGGGCAGGACCTCTCGGGTTACCGCCTGGTCGTGGCTCCGGCGCAGTACATGCTGAGCACGGCGGATGCCGCGAACCTGACCGCCTTCGTCGCAGACGGCGGCACGCTGCTGGTCTCGTTCTTCTCGGCCATCGTCGACGAGAACGATGCCGTGCACGCCGGTGGCTTCGTCGCCCCGCTGCGTGAGGCCCTCGGCCTCACGGTCGAGGAGTTCCTGCCGCTGCGCGAGAGCGAGAGCCACGGGCTGGACTGGGTCGATCACGACGGCATCATCGCCGACGTCTGGCAGGAGGACATCGCGCTCGAGGGAGCCGAGGTCATCGCGAACTTCTCGGGCGGACCCGGTGAGGGCGAGCCCGCGATCACGCGTCACCGTCACGGCTCGGGCACCGGCTGGTACGTCGGCACCCGGCTGGACGCCGCCGGCATGCGCGCACTGCTGCACGAGGTCTACGCGGATGCCGGCATCACCCCGTCGGCTGTCATCGACGGCCTCGAGGTCATCACACGTCACGGCGCTGACGCGGACTATCGGATCGCCGTGAACCACAACAACGTCGACGTCGAGCTCGAGGCCGCGGGCGTCGAGCTCCTCAGCGGCACCGAGATCTCGGGCGCCCTGACCATCGCGGCGGGCGGCGTCGCCGTCGTCCGCACCTCCCACTGACCGCACGACCAGCACCACCCGCACCACCCCGCACCTCCCGAACAACTGCACCACCCCACCCCCGGTCGCGATGACGCGCAGCGCATCGTCGGCCACGACAGATAGGAAAACGCATGCGCAAGCACATCGGAGTCGGCGCACTCGCTCTGGCCGCGGCCGTGGTCCTCGCGGGCTGCTCCGCCGGCGCACCCGAAGGCGGCGACGACGCCGCATCCGGCGACGGCGCTGAACTCGTGATCTGGACGGATGCCGAGCGCGAAGCCGCGATCACCGCAGCCGCCGAGGCGTTCGAGGAGGAGACCGGAGCCACGGTCACCCTCGTGCAGAAGAACTTCGAGGACCTCCGCAACGACTTCATCGCGCAGGTTCCGACCGGCGAGGGGCCCGACATCACCGTCGGTGCCCACGACTGGCTCGGCGCGCTGGTCGCGGCCGGCGTCGTCGACACGATCGACCTCGGCGACAAGGCGTCGGAGTTCGAGCAGGTCGCGCTCGACGCGATGACGTACGACGGCCAGCTCTACGCGATGCCGTACTCGCTCGAGACCATCGCCCTGATCCAGAACACCGACCTCGTCGGCGCCGAGGCTCCTGCCACATGGGACGACATGATCGCGAAGGGTGTCGCCGCAGGCACCGAGCGTCCGTTCGTCATCAACACGGCCGGAGAGACCGGCGACGGCTACACGATGTACGGACTGCAGACGTCGTTCGGCGCGCCCGTGTTCGTGCAGGACGACACCGGCTCGTACACGACCGAGGTCGGCATGGGCGGAGGGCCCGGCGAGGCTTTCGCGACCTGGCTCGGAGCGAACGGCTCGACCGGCACCGGCTACATCTCGACCACGATCGACTACGACATCAACAACGAGCTGTTCGCGTCGGGCAAGGCTCCGTACACGATCCAGGGTCCGTGGGCCATCAGCGCCTTCGAGGGCGTCAACGTCGCGGTGAACCCGATCCCCTCGGCCGGTGGCGAGGCCGCGGCGCCCTTCGTGGGCGTGCAGGGCTTCTACCTGTCGAGCAAGAGCAAGAACGCCCTCCTCGCCCAGGAGTTCCTCGTGAACTACCTCGGCACCGAAGACGCGCAGCGCGCGCTGTACGAGGCCGACCCGCGCATCCCCGCGTGGTCGACGCTCGCCGACGAGGTCTCGTCCGACCCGATCACGGCCGGCTTCGTCGCCTCGGCTCAGGGCGGTGTGCCGATGCCGTCCATCCCCGAGATGGGCTCGGTCTGGGACCTGTGGAACGCCGCACAGGTGCAGATCATCAACGGCGCCGACCCCGTGTCGACGTGGAACACCATGGTCGCCGACCTCGAGACGACTCTCGCCGGCTGACTCGACCGAATGCCCGGTCGTTGAGCGAGGACGCGCAGCGACCGAGACGAAACGCGTCGTCGTACGCGGGCGCGTTTCGTCTCGCTTCGCTCGCTCAACGACCGATGCATCGACAGGACGCACACATGACGATCCAGGCACCGCCCACCGAGGCCCCCACCCCCGTGGTGACACCCTCGCGTGAGTCCCACGCCCGCCGCTTCCGTGGTCTCGGCTGGGGATTCCTCATCAAGCTCGCGCTCATGGCGCTGGTCAACGCCTTCGGCATCATGACGGCCATCTCGGCCTGGAGTGCCGAGTCGTGGATCGTGCTCGGCGTCGTCGTGCTGCTCGTGATCATCGCCGATTGGGTGTACTTCACCCGCAGAGCGCTGCCACTGAAGTACCTTCTGCCGGGGCTGATCTTCCTGCTCGTGTTCCAGGTCTTCATCTTCGGCTACACGGCCTACATCGCTTTCACGAACTACGGCACCGGTCATGTCGGCACCCAGGAGCAGGCGGTCGAGGCCGCGCTGATCCAGGGCGAGCGTCGCATCGAGGGCTCGTCGGACTATCCGCTCTCGATCGTGCAGCGCGGCGGCGAGCTCGGTTTCGCGATCGTCGATGACGACGGAGATGTGCAGGTCGGATCCGCGACCGAGCCGCTGGCCACCGCATCCGATGCCGAGATCGGCACCACCGGCGCCCCGAGCGAGGTCCCCGGCTGGGAGGTGATCCCGAGGGCGACCGTGCTGACCGACCCGACGCTCGGCGCGACCATCAAGGACCTCAGGGTTCCGGTCTCGGACGACCCGAACGACGGGTCGATCCGCACGCGCGAGGGATCCACCGGCTCGGTCTACGAACCCACACTGGTGTGGGACGCTGAGGCGCAGACGATCACCGACACGCAGTCGGGCACGGTCTACACCGCCACCGAGCTCGGCGCGTTCGTCGCCGAGGACGGCACGGCGCTGCCGACGGGGTGGTCGGTCAACGTCGGCTTCGCCAACTTCGTGAAGCTCTTCACGGACGCGAACCTCGCCGGCACCCTGTTGAGCGTCACGGTGTGGACCTTCGCGTTCGCGATCCTCTCGGTCGTGCTCAGCTTCGCCGTCGGACTCGGCCTCGCGATCGTCTACAACGACCCTCGCGTCAAGGGGCGGCGGCTCTTGCGGGCGCTGTTCATCCTCCCGTACGCCTTCCCGGCATTCATGGCAGCGCTGCTGTTCCGCGGCATGTTCAACGCCGAGTTCGGCGTGATCAACGACCTCTTCTTCTTCGGCTCGAGCATCAACTGGCTCGGCGACCCCTGGCTCACCAGGGCCGCCGTCATCTTCGTGAACGTGTGGCTCAGCTATCCCTACTGGTTCCTCGTCTGCACGGGCGCGCTGCAGTCGCTGCCGGGCGAGACGCTCGAGGCAGCCGAGATCGACGGCGCGAACAAGCTGCAGCGCTTCCGCGCGATCGTGTTGCCCCTGCTGCTGGTCTCGACGGCTCCCCTGCTGATCGCCTCGTTCGCGGTCGCGTTCAACAACTTCACCGTCATCTACACCTTCAACAACGGCGGCCCGGCGATCGCGGGGGCACCGTACGCGCTCGGCTCGACCGACATCCTCGTGTCAGCCATCTACGACGTCTCGGGCGTCTCAGGCGGTGCGGCCGACTACGGTCTCGCGAGCGCGCTGTCGATCATCGCCTTCATCGTGGTCGGTCTCATCTCAGCGCTGAGTTTCCGACAGACCCGCAAGCTCGAGGAGTACCAGTGATGAGTGAGACCAGGGTCATCGTGACCGGTTCGTCGAAGGACGCGCAGGCCGCCCGCGCGGGTGCTCGTCGGCGTCGGTGGTGGAGCGAAGTCGGCTGGAAGTACATCCTGGCCGCCGGTGTGCTGTTCTTCGCCGCATTCCCGCTCGTCTACGTGCTGTCGGCCTCGCTCAATCCGAACGGCAGCCTCGCGGCATCCAGCGCACTGTTCAGCGCTTTCGACCCCGCGAACTACATCGCCCTCGGCGAATCCCGTTACTGGGTCTGGTTCGGCAACACCCTGCTCATCGGCGGCGTGACCGCGATCGGCTCGGTGCTCATGGGCGCCTGCGGCGCGTACGCGTTCTCGCGCTTCCGCTTCAGCGGTCGTCGCGCGAGTCTCACCACGCTGCTCGTGCTGCAGATGTTCCCCCAGGCGCTGGCATTCATCGCGATCTTCCTGATGCTGCAGACCCTCGGCGACGTGGTCCCTGCTCTCGGCATCAACTCGAAGATCGCCCTGATCTGCGTCTACCTCGGCGGCGCCCTCGGGGCCAACACCTTCCTGATGTACGGGTTCTTCAACACGATCCCGGTCGAGATCGACGAGTCGGCGAAGATCGACGGAGCCTCGCACGCGCAGATCTTCTGGCGGCTCATCATGCCGTTGGTCGTGCCGATCCTCGCGGTCGTCGCGCTGCTCGCGTTCCTCGCGGCCTTCGGCGACTTCATCCTGTCGAAGATCATCCTCACGTCCGAGGACAACTGGACCCTCGCCGTCGGCATGTACCAGTGGGTCTCGAACCAGCTGACCTCGCGCTGGGGGCTCTTCGCCGCCGGTGTCGTCGTCGCCGCCGTGCCCGTGCTCGCGCTGTTCTTCTCGCTGCAGAAGTACATCGTGGGCGGGCTCACCCAGGGATCCGTCAAGGGCTGATCCTCTCTTCCGCACCGCTCGAAAGGCCGTCATGCACCGTCGCACGCGTTCCCTTCTCTCCACCGCCCTGGCCACGGTCACCGCCGTCGCCCTGATCGGCGTCGCGCTGCCGGCGTCGGCCGCGCCATCGCCCGCATCCGTGCCGGCTGCTGTCGCCGCCACCGAACCGGTGGATGCCGGCATCACCGTCCCTCGGGTCGAGAACCTGCCCGACGACTTCATCGGTGGCGTCGACGTATCGTCGGTGCTGTCTCTCGAAGAGTCGGGCGTCGTCTTCCGAGACTCCGACGGCACGCCGGGTGATCTGTTCGAGATCCTCGCCGACGCCGGGGTCACTGACGTGCGGGTGCGCGTGTGGAACGACCCTTTCGACGCGAACGGCAACGGCTACGGCGGCGGCGACGTCGACGTCGATCGTGCGATCGAGATCTCTCAGCGCGCGACGGATGCCGGACTCGGCGTGCTCGTCGACTTCCACTACTCCGACTTCTGGGCAGACCCCGCCAAGCAGCAGGTGCCCAAGGCCTGGGAGGGGATGACGGCTGACCAGGTCGCCGCCGAGGTCGGCACCTTCACCCGTGATGCCGTGCGACGACTGGTGGATGCGGGCGTCGACCTGCGCATGGTGCAGGTGGGCAACGAGACCAACGGCGGGGTCGCCGGGGTGCGCGGCTGGGACGACATGGCGAAGGTGTTCTCGGCAGGCTCTGCCGCCGTGCGCGCCGAAGCGCCCGACACTCTCGTCGCCGTGCACTTCACCAACCCCGAGCGGGCCGGCTTCTTTGCCGACGTCGCAGCCCAACTCGACCGCCGCGACGTCGACTACGACGTGTTCGCGTCGTCGTACTACCCGTTCTGGCACGGCACCCCTGAGAACCTCACGGCGGTGCTCTCGCACGTCGCCGAGACCTACGGCAAGAAGGTCATGGTCGCCGAGACCTCGTGGGCGTTCACGCTCGACGACGGAGACGGCCACGGCAATGTGGTCGACCTGCCGTCCGAGGCGACGCAGTATCCGGTGAGCGTGCAGGGTCAGGCCGATGCGGTGCGCGCGGTCGTGCAGGCGGTCGCCGATGTCGGCGAGGCCGGCATCGGCGTGTACTACTGGGAGCCCGCGTGGCTTCCGGTGGGGCCTCCGTCGCAGCTCGAGCAGAACAAGGTGCTCTGGGAGCGCGACGGCTCGGGGTGGGCGTCGAGCTTCGCCGGCGAGTACGAGCCGCATGATGCCGGCCAGTGGTTCGGCGGATCCGCGTGGGACAACCAGGCGCTGTTCGGGTTCGACGGCACGGCATCCGATGCGCTGAACATCTTCTCCTACGTGCGCACCGGGGCCCAGGCTCCGCGGGCGGTCGAGTCGGTGCAGCCCGTGGCGCTGCGACTTGTCGAGGGCGATGCGGTCGAGCTGCCGGGCGAAGTGTCCGTGCTCTACAACGACGGGTCGTCGGAGCAGCAGGCGGTCACCTGGTCGACCGGGGCCGAGTACATCGAGGGCATCGGCGAGTATGCGATCGCGGGCGTGACGGAAGCGGGACTCGCGGCCTCCGCCACAGTCACGGTCGCCGCGCGCAACTATCTGCGCAACCCTGGATTCGAGGACGCGGACACGAGCATGTGGAGCGCGACCGGGTCGGGACTCACCCTGCGGGCATGGGATGACCCTCGGAGCGGCACCCATTCGGCGCACTTCTACGCGGCATCCAAATACTCGTTCGAGCTGTCGCAGACCGTGAGCGGGCTGCCCGCCGGGTCGTACGTCGCACGGGCGTCGCTGCAGGGCGACGGTGAGGGCTCCGACGGGCGGGCTTCGCTGTCGCTCTCGTCGTCGTCTGCAGCGGGCGCCGCTGCGGCCTTCGAGTTCGACGGCTGGCGGGTGTGGTCGACGCCGACGACCGAGGCGCTGCAGGTGGGGGCCGAGGGCACGGCGACCGTGCGGATCTCCGCGGCGCTGCCGGCGGGGGCGTGGGGCACGATCGACGATCTCGAGCTCGTGCGCGAACCGATGCCCGGTGCCGACACCACGCAGTTGCGGGAGCGGCGCGATGCGGCTGCGGCTCTCGACCTGACGACGTATGTCGAGTCGTCGACGACCGCCATGCCCGGTGCGATCGCGCGGGCAGACATCGTGCTCGCGGCGACCAGCCCGAGTGAGGATGCCGTGGCGGGAGCCGTGGCGACGCTCGATGCCGCCGTCGACGCTCTCGTGCGGAAGGACTCGGCGACGGCCGCCCCGGCTCGCGGAGTGCTGTCGCACGACAACGGCCATGACACCGGGCTGCTCGACGGCGACTTCACGCTCACCATGAATCTGTGGTGGGGGCAGAACGCCACCGCACTGCGAGTGTTCGAGAACGGCGTGCTGATCAAGTCGGTGCCGCTGACGTTCGGAGGCACCGGTGCGCAGACGGCACAGGTCGCCGTGACCGGCAAGGCCGACGGCACCTACGTCTACACCGGCGAACTGGTCAACTCACGAGGCGTGACGGCCGTGAAGCCCGTGACGGTGAAGGTGAAGGAGGCGGCTCCCGGCACGCCCGTGCTGTCGGCCGACAACGGGGACGGCGACGGGTCGTACACGCTCACCGCTGACATGTGGTGGGGCACGAACGCGTCCTCGTACCGCCTGTACGAAGACGGTGTGCTGATCTCCGAGGGCGACATGGTCGCGAACAGCCCCGCCGCGCAGCGTGTGACGGTGCCGGTGTCGGGGCGGTCGGTGGGAAAGCACACCTACCGTGTGGAGTTCGTGAACGCCGCGGGCAGTACCGAGAGCAAGACGCTCACGGTGGCGGTCAAGCGCTGACGGCAGCGCTGATTCCGCGGTCGGGTCAGCACCGGATGCATTCGTTCGTTGAGCGACGCTTCGACCCGCTCCGCTCGCTCAGAGCGGGTCTCCGCGAGACGAAACGCGGTGAGGATGAAGGAGGGTTGCCCCCTCGCATCCTCACCGCGTCTCGTCGCTGTGCTCCTCGCTCAACGAACGGAAGGGGGCGTCACTTGCCGAGGAAGTCCTTCAGCGCGGCGTTGACCTCGTCGGCGTGGGTCCAGAGCAGGCCGTGCGGGGCGCCCTCGACCTCGACGTAGGTCGCCGCGGGCACTGCCTGGTGGAACCGGCGAGCGGTGGCGTCGATCGGCAGGATGTTGTCCTTGGTGCCGTGGAGGATCAGCGTGGGCTTGCCGGCATCGCGCACCGCATCCACGTCGCCGCGGAAGTCCTCGATCCACGACGAGACCACCGCGTAGGCGGCGACAGGAGCGCTGCCGATCGCGACGTTCCAGCTGCCGGTGACGGCCTCCTGGCTGATGCGCGAGCCGAGGTTCTCGTCGAGGTTGTAGAAGTTCTTGTAGAAGTCGGTGAACCAGGCGAAGCGGTCGCCCTTGGCTGCCGCCTCGATGCCGTCGAACACGTCCTGCGGCACGCCTTCGGGGTTGTCGTCGCGCTGCACGAGGAACGGTTCGAGCGAGGCGAGGAACGCGAGCTTGGCGACCCGGTCGTGGCCGTACTTGGCGACGTAGCGGGCAAGCTCGCCGGTGCCCATCGAGAAGCCGACGAGCACGACGTCGCGCAGGTCGAGGGTTTCGAGCACCGTGTTGAGGTCGGCGGCGAACGTGTCGTAGTCGTATCCGGTGCCGACCTTCGACGACTGGCCGAATCCGCGGCGGTCGTACGTGATGACCCGGTAGCCCTGGGCGAGCAGTTCGCGGGTCTGGCGCTCCCAGCTGTGCCCGTTCAGCGGGTAGCCGTGGATCAGGACGACGGGCTGGCCCGAACCCTGGTCTTCGTAGTAGAGCTCGATCGGGGTGCTGTTCTCGTTTCCGACGGTGATGTAACCCATGATCCTGATCCTTTCCAGTTGGCTGAGAACGTTCGTTCTCGGTTGATGTTCCCCACTGTAGAGAACGCTCGTTCTCATGTCAAGTACACTGGGACCATGACGGAGCAAACGGTGCGTGAACAGATCCTTGCGGCGGCTGACGAGCTCTACTACCGCAAGGGGTACGCGGCGGTCGGCATGGACGAGCTGAGGGCGGCGGCCGGCGTGTCGCTGCGTCGGCTCTACGCGCTCTTCCCCTCGAAGACCGATATCGTCGCCGCGGTGCTCGCTCGCAAGCATGCGCAGTGGGAGTCGGGTCTGACCGGCGCCGTCGCGGATGCCGGCGCCGATCCGCGTGATCGCCTGCTCGCCGTGTACGGATATCTCGAGGACTGGTTCTGCACCGACGACTTCCGGGGCTGTGCGTTCATCAACGCGTTCGGAGAGCTCGGCGGCACGAGCCCGGAGGTCGCCCAGATCGTGCGCGACCATAAAGCCTCGTTCCAGGCGTACATGGCCGACCTCGTGGTCGCCGCCGGTGCGCCTGCCTCCCTCGCGGCGCAGCTGTCGATCCTCGCGGAGGGGGCGCAGAGCACCGCGGCGATCGCCGCAGACCCCCAGGTCGCCGTGCAGGCGCGCCGCGCGGCTGAGGTGCTCATCGACGCGGCTGTCGCCGTCTGACGGACGCGGTTCGGTCGGACTCTCGCCCGTGCCATGTCGGGCCGGTCTCCGGGAGTAGGGCCGCACGCCTCGGGCGGCTCCGCCCGTCGGGGGATCGCCGATCTGCGGAGCGGGGCTGATCGCGCCGAGCGACGTGTCAGTCGAATTGTCTAGCCGGGCTAGCTGTATGCCTCTCTAGTGTCAAGGGCCTGTGCGTGGCGCGCGCTCGCGCGTAGCGTTCGGAGCATGGAACCCCGGACGCAGGACATCGCCCGTCAGTCGGCCATCATCGCCTCGGCCACGTTCATGCTCATCGCCGCTGCCGTCGGCTCCGGCGCCTTCGGCGGGACATCTGTGAGCGAGTTGCAGGACGGAGCCCTGTCGGCTCAGGGTTCGTATCTGGCTCCGGCCGGTCCCGCATTCTCGATCTGGACGCTGATCTATATGGGCCTCATCGCCTACACGGTATGGCAGGCGCTGCCCGCCCAGCGAGCCGACGAGCGTCAGCGCGCGGTCGGAGGATGGATCGCCGCGTCGATGATCCTGAACGGACTGTGGCTGGTGACGGCGCAGTTCCTGTCGCTGCCGCTGACCGTGCTCGTGATCGCTCTGCTGCTCGCCACTCTCGCGCGGGTCGTCGTGATCCTCGGCCGCCGCCGCGCCCGTACGTGGCCCGAACGCATCGTCGTCGACGGAGCGAACGGCCTGCACTTCGGCTGGGTCACGATCGCGACCGTCGCCAACACGGCGGCGTGGTTCACACAGATCGCCCCCTCGAGCTGGGAGGACCAGGCCGAGATCTGGGCCGTCGCTGCGCTCGCCGTGGTTCTCGTGATCGGCATCGCCAGCGCGCTCGTCACCCGACGTCTCGCTCCGGCGCTCGCGACCGCGTGGGGTCTGAGCTGGCTGGCCGTCGGACGCCTCACCGGCGAGCCGGAGAGCACCGTCGTCGCGATCGCCGGCATCATCGTCGCTGCCGCGCTCGTGGCCGCGGGCATCGTCGGGGGCCTGCGCCGCCACCGGGAGTCACAGTCCGACGGCATCCGCGTCACCGCATCCGTGTGACGGGGTCTACGCGACGGGGTCTGCGTGACGGGGTCCGCGACGGGCCTGCCGGGCGGTCGCGAGATGCGGCAAACCGCGCGAGATGCGGATGTCGCGGGTCTAAGCGTCCGCATCTGGCGCGGTCGACCGCATTCGGGGCGGGCGGCTGGCGCGATCGACCGCATCCAGTCTGGCGCAATCGAGACCGCATCCCGGGCGGTCGTGAGATGCGGCAAACCGCGCGAGATGCGGATGTTGCGGGTCCGGGCGTCCGCATCTGGCGCGGTCGACCGCATTCGGGCGGGCGGTCTGGCGCGGTCGACCGCATCCGGGGGGTCTGGCGCTATCGAGACCGCATCCGGGTTGGCAGGGTGAACCGCACCCGGGCGGTCGTGAGATGCGGCAAACCGCGCGAGATGCGGATGTTGCGGGTCCGGGCGTCCGCATCTGGCGCGGTTGTCCGCATTTGGGGCGGGCACGGTCGACCGCACCCCGGGTGGTCGTGAGATCCGGTCAACCGCGCGAGATGCGGATGTTGCGGGTCCGAATGTCCGCATCTGGCGCGGTTGACCGCACCCCGGCACCCGGGCACCCGGGCATGGCACCCGCGGGCGACGGCGGCGTCAGACCACGAGGCGGTAACCCATGCCCGACTCGGTGAGCAGGTGCACGGGAGCGCTCGGCTCGGCTTCGAGCTTCTTGCGCAGCTGTGACATGTAGAGCCGCAGATAACCGGAATCCGAGACCTGTTCGCTGCCCCAGATCTCCTTGAGCAGGTCCTGTCGGGTGACGAGAGCGCCGGGATGCCGGGCGAGGTGCTCGAGCATCCGCCACTCGGTGGGGGTCAGGTGCACGCGGGCTCCCGCTCGGGTGACGGTCTTGGTCGCGAGGTCGACCACGACGTCACCGAACCCGACGGTCGACTCTCCGCCGGCGGGTACCGCCCGACGAGACAGCGCCCTCAGCCGCGCGAGCAGCTCGTCGACCTGGAAGGGCTTCGTGACGAAGTCGTCGGCCCCTGCGTCGAGGGCCTCGACCTTGTCGGCCGAGCCGGTGCGGCCCGACACGACGATGATGGGCACGGTCGTCCATCCGCGCAGCGCCTGGATCACCTCGATGCCGTCGAGCCGCGGCATGCCCAGGTCGAGCATGATGAGGTCGGGATGCGTCTGCGCCGCGGCGGCCACGGCGGCGGCGCCGTCGGATGCGACGACCACCTCGTACCCGTGGGCTGCGAGCGTGATGCGCAGCGCGCGTACCATCTGCGGGTCGTCGTCGGCGATGAGGAGCTTCACTCCGTCTCCTCCTGCATGGGGTGGGGGTCGGCGGCCAGGGGCAGCGAGATGACCATGGTGAGTCCACCGCCCGGGGTGTCTTCGGGTGTCAGAGTACCGCCCATGCCCTCGGCGAATCCGCGCGACAGGGCGAGCCCGAGCCCGAGACCGGTCGTGTTGTCGGTGTCGCCCAGACGTTGGAACGGCTGGAAGATCTGGTCGCGCATCCCGGCGGGCACGCCGGCTCCGCGGTCGATCACGCGGATCTCGGCGCGCTCGCCGAGGGCACTGGTCGAGATGATGACGCGCGTGTCGGCCGGCGAATGGCGGTGGGCGTTCGCGACGACGTTCACGAGCACGCGCTGCAGCAGCACGGGGTCTGCCGACACTGCCGGAAGGCCGGGGTCGAGCGACAGCTCCACGTCGCCGGGGCCGAGGCCGAGCTCGTCGACCGCCGCGAGCACCGGACCCGCGACATCGAGGTGCATAGTCGACACGGCCAGCACCCCCGCCTGCACGCGGCTGACGTCCAGCAGGTCCGTGACGAGCGACGACAACGTGGCGAGGCTCTCGTCCGCGGTCGCGAGCAGCTCTTCGCGGTCGGATGCCGAGAGCCCGTGCGCTCCGCGGAGGCCGCCGATCGCGGCGACCGCCGACGCGAGAGGGCGGCGCAGGTCGTGGCTGACCGCCGAGAGCAGGGCGCTGCGCACCTGGTCGGTCTCGGCGAGGGCGGCGACCTCGCGCGCCGTGGCCCGCAGATCGGTGTGCTCGATAGCCGCGGCCAGCTGGGCGACGATCGCGTCGAGCAGACGCCGTGCCGGGGTGTCGAGGGGCTCGCCGTGCAGCTCGAGCACGGCGGGAGCCTGCGCGCCGGCGCCGACCGGGATGGTGGTGGCGCGGCCGTCGGGAACGGGTTCGCCGTCGCTGGCCAGCACCTCGCCCTCGGCGGTGAGCAGTCGCACTCCGGTGAGCCCGAACGCCTCGCGCGTGCGGCTGACAAGAGCGAGCACGGCGTTGTCGCCGCGGAGCACGTTGCCGGCGACCGCGGCGAGCAGCTCGGCTTCGGCGGCCGCGCGCTGAGCGGTTCTGGCCCGCCGGGCGGCCTGGTCGACGATGATGCTGACGAGGATCGCGATCACGACGTACAGCGCGAGAGCGAGCACGTGCAGCGGATGCGCGATCGTGATGGTGAAGATCGGCGACACGAACAGGAAATCCAGCGTGATGCCCGACAGCACCGCCGCGAACACCGCGGGTCGCAGTCCGCCCACGAGCGCGACGACCACCACGAGCAGCTGGAACGCGAGCACCTCGACCGTGATCGACTCGGGGCTGCGGTAGGCGAACATCGCCCACGAGAGCAGCGGCCCGACGACGAGCGCGATCACGAAGCCGAGCAGCTGTCGACGCCAGCCGAGAGCGCCGCCGGTGATGCGGGGGAGCGCGGCGCGGCCACCCGCGGCGGCGTGCGTCACGATGTGCACGTCGATGTCGCCGGAGCGGCGGATGACCTCCGACCCGATGCCGGGTCCGGTGAGCGCGGCCGCGAGGCGTCCGCGCCGGCTGACGCCGATCACGAGCTGCGTGGCGTCGGCGCCGTGCGCGAACTCGACGAGCGTGCCGGGGATGTCGTCGCCGATGATCTGGTGGAAGCTGCCGCCGAGCGACTCGACCAGAGAGCGCTGCGCGGCCAGGGCGCCCGGCGTCTCGTCGCGCAGTCCGTCCTGCGCGGCGATGTGCACCGCGAGCAGTTCGCCGCCGGCCGACCGCGCCGCGATCCGGGCCCCTCGGCGCAGCAGCGTCTCGCCCTCGGGCCCGCCGGTGAGGGCCACGACCACGCGCTCGCGCGCCTGCCAGGTGCCCTCGATGCCGTGGTCGGCGCGGTAGCTGCGCAGAGCGCTGTCGACCTCGTCGGCCAACCAGAGCAGCGCCAGCTCGCGCAGCGCCGTGAGATTGCCGAGGCGGAAGTAGTTCGACAGCGCCGCGTCGATGCGCTCGGCGGGGTACACGAGGCCGGCCGACAGTCGATCGCGCAGCGACTGGGGGGCGAGGTCGACGACCTCGATCTCGTCGGCCGCGCGCACCACGGCATCCGGGATCGTCTCCTGCTGCGCGATGCCGGTGATCTTCTCGACCACGGCGTTCAACGATTCGATGTGCTGCACGTTCACGGTCGTGACGACGTCGATGCCCGCGTCGAGCAGCACATCGACGTCCTGCCAGCGCTTCGCATTGCGTGAACCCGGGGTGTTCCTGTGCGCGAGCTCATCGACCAGGGCGATCTCGGGGCGCCGCGCGAGCACGGCATCCAGATCCATCTCGCTCAGGGGCACGCCTCGGTGCAGGTCCGTGCGGCGGGGCACCTCGGGGATGCCGATCGTCTGCGCCGCGGTGGCCGCGCGCTCATGCGTCTCGACGATCGCGATCACGACGTCGCGGCCTTCGTCGAGCAGTCGCCGCCCCTCGACGAGCATCTCGTACGTCTTGCCGACGCCGGGGGCTGCTCCGAGCAGCACGCGAAGTCGGCCGCGCTTGCCGTGGCGCTCTGGCGTCATCAGCCCTCCTGCTCGTCGAGCGCGAGATTGAGCTCGGCGACGTTGATGCGCTCTTCGCCGAGGAATCCCAGATCCCGCCCTTGAATCCTAGACTCCACGAGGTCGCGCACCTGCTGCTCGGGCAGGCCGCGCTCCTCGGCCACCCGCGGCACCTGCAGCAGGGCGTAGGCGACGCTGATGTGCGGGTCGAGGCCCGAGCCGGATGCCGTCACGGCGTCGGCCGGCACAGCATCCGGGCTCACGCCCTCGCGCTCGGCGATGGCCGCCTGGCGCTCGCCGACGGCTGCCACGAGGTCGGGGTTCTCGGGACCGAGGTTGCTGCCGCTCGAGGCGGCTCCGTCATAGCCGTCGCCCGCGGCCGAGGGGCGCGACTGGAAGTACTCGGGAAGCGCCTCGCCGTCGGCATCCGTGAAGGACTGCCCGATCAGCGAGCTGCCCTTGTCGCCTGCGAGCGGAGAGCCGTTGGCCTGGAAAGGCAGCAGCAGTTGGCCGATGCCGGTGACGACGAGCGTGTAGCCGACGCCGAGCACGAGGGTGAGCACGAGCATCGCGCGGATCGCGACGCCGGTGGTGCGGGCGACGGTGCGGGAGGAGGACATGGGGTGCCTTTCGGAGCGAGAACAGTTCGGGGCCGACACGCCAGTCGACGGACCGGATGCGGGCCGGCGGTCGACATGTGGCGTGTCGGCCCCCGGGGTGGGGCGTCAGAAGCCGGGGATGAGGGTGATGACGAGGTCGATCAGCTTGATGCCGATGAACGGCGCGATCACCCCGCCCAGGCCGTAGACGAGGAGGTTGCGCTGCAGGATCTGCGAGGCGCTCGCGGGCCGGTACTTCACGCCGCGCAGCGCGAGCGGGATCAGGAACACGATCACGATCGCGTTGAAGATGATCGCGCTCGTCACGGCGGATGCCGGCGAATGCAGCTGCATGATGTTGAGCGCTGCCAGCCCGGGGAAGACGCCCATGAACATCGCGGGGATGATCGCGAAGTACTTGGCGATGTCGTTCGCGAGCGAGAACGTCGTGAGGGCACCGCGCGTGATGAGCAGCTGCTTGCCGATGCGCACGATGTCGATGAGCTTGGTCGG
>NZ_CAUQVQ010000053.1:0-17407 GCF_963521645.1 uncultured Microbacterium sp.
CAGTCTCGGCCAGAGGCTCGCAGCAGTCTCGGCCAGAGGCTCGCAGCAGTCTCGGTCAGAGGCTCGCAGCAGTCTCGGTCAGAGGCTCGCGGCAGCAGCCGCCCGCGCCGCCAGAGGCAGGGCCTCTTCGATGCGCTGCAGGTCGTCTTCGCCATGGGCCGCGGTCAGGAACCACGCCTCGTACACGCTCGGCGGCAGCGCCACACCCTGCTCGCGCATGGCGTGGAAGAACGGCGCGTAGCGGAACGCATCCTGAGCCTGCGCTTCGGTGTAGTCCCGAGGAGCGGTGGCTCGGAAAGAGGGGTTGAACAGGCTGCCGGCGTTCGCCACGGAATGCGTCACGCCGGCGT
The DNA here is from genome assembly GCF_963521645.1 of uncultured Microbacterium sp. Taxonomy (GTDB): domain Bacteria; phylum Actinomycetota; class Actinomycetes; order Actinomycetales; family Microbacteriaceae; genus Microbacterium. The sequence goes on from NZ_CAUQVQ010000053.1 coordinate 351, forward strand.
CGGTCAGTGCTGCCGTCAACGCCGAGGCCACTCGAGACGCCGCCGCATCGACCCTCGCGTAGACCTCAGGAGTCGCGAGGCGCAGGGTCGCGAGGCCGGCGGCCACCGACAGCGGATTCCCCGACAGGGTTCCCGCCTGGTACACCGGGCCGACGGGGGCCAGCAGATCCATGACATCGGCCCGTCCGCCGAGAGCGGCGAGCGGCATGCCGCCGCCGACGACCTTGCCGAACGTGAAGATGTCGGGCAGGTACTCCTCGCCGGCGACGGTCTGCAGCCCCCAGAACCCGGCCGGGTGCACGCGGAAACCCGTGAGCACCTCGTCGATGATCATCAGAGCGCCGTGAGCGTGCGCGGTGTCGGCGATGAAGCGGTTGAACCCGGGCAGAGGCGCGACGACGCCCATGTTCGCCGCCGACGCCTCGACGATCACCGCGGCGATCCGTGTGCCGTGCTCGGCGAACACCGCTTCGAGAGCGTCGCGGTCGTTGTAGTCGATCACGAGCGTCTGCGCCGCGATCGGAGCGGGCACACCGGCCGAGCCGGGCAGCGCCAGCGTCGCGACTCCCGACCCCGCCGCCGCGAGAAGTCCGTCGGAGTGACCGTGGTAGTGACCGGCGAACTTCACCAGCAGGTCTCGTCCGGTCGCCCCGCGCGCGAGGCGGATGGCCGTCATGGTGGCTTCGGTTCCGGTCGACACGAGGCGCACGCGCTCGACGGGCCGCACCTCCCCCACCCTCACTCGATCGGCGATCAGCTCGGCGAGCTCGACTTCGCCCTCGGTCGGAGCCCCGAACGACAGGCCACGCGCGGCAGCGTCCTGCACTGCGGCGACGATCTCGGGGTGGGCGTGCCCGAGCAGAGCCGGTCCCCACGACGCCACGAGATCGACGTACTCCGCGCCGGCGGCATCCGTGACCCGCGCTCCGCGGGCGGAGGAGAGGAACCGCGGCGTTCCGCCGACCGAGCCGTACGCGCGCACCGGGGAGTTCACACCACCGGGGATCACCGCACGGGCAGCGGAGAACAGGTCGTCATTGCGGTCGGTCACAGCACACTCCTCTTCGATGCACGGCGCTCTCCGGCATCACATCCAGGCTATCCCGCCGACACGCGCTCGGGACGCGGACGACCGACTCCCGAGGGGGCGGCAGAGATCAGCCGCGCAGCCAGCGGGCGGCTTCCGTCGCCCAGTAGGTCAGCACCGCGTCGGCACCGGCTCGGCGAATCGACAGCAGCGACTCCAGGATCGATGCGCGGCGGTCGATCCAGCCGTTCGCGGCGGCCGCCTCGATCATCGCGTACTCCCCCGACACCTGATACGCCCAGACGGGGATCTCGACCGTGTCGCGCACCTCGCGCAGAACATCGAGGAACGCCATCGCCGGCTTGACCATCACGATGTCGGCGCCCTCCTGCTCGTCGACGACGGCTTCCCGCACGCCCTCGCGGCGATTGCCCGGGTCGAGCTGATACGTGCGTCGATCGCCCTTCAGCTGAGAATCCACCGCCTCGCGGAAGGGGCCGTAGAACGCGCTCGCGTACTTCGCCGCATAAGCGAGCAGCAGAGTGTCAGTGAACCCCTCGGCGTCGAGCGCCGCCCGGATCACCGAGACCTGACCGTCCATCATCCCCGAGAGCCCCAGCAGCTGAGACCCCGCACGAGCCTGCGCGAGCGCCATCGACGCGTATCTCACCAGGGTGGCATCGTTGTCGACTGATCCATCCTCAGCGAGAACACCGCAGTGACCGTGATCGGTGAACTCGTCGAGACACAGATCCGTCTGCACGACCAGTGCATCGCCGACCTCGGCCGCGAGGACCTCGGTCGCGACGTTCAGGATGCCCTGGGGGTCATCGGCTCCCGAACCCTGCGCATCGCGCACGGTGGGGACGCCGAACAGCATCACTCCCCCGACTCCCGCCTCGGCCGCCTCGATCGCGGCGGCCCGCAGCGAGTCGAGCGAATGCTGCGCGACACCGGGCATCGAGCCGATCGGCGCCGCCTCCGAGAGCCCCTCACGGACGAACAGCGGGAGGACGAGATTGCGGGGCTCGAGCGACGTCTCGCGTATCAGCCCCCGAACTGCGGGGGACTGACGCAGTCGGCGCAGTCGCACGTCGGGGAAGCTCATGGCGCCAGCTCGTCCGACGAGTGCGGAAGCGTGAAGCCCGAGACCGCATCGATCAGCGCATCGACCGTCTGACGATCCGCCACGACCGTGATCGGAAGACCGGCCCGATCTGCGTCCTTCGCCGTGCGCGGACCGATCGCCGCCAGCAGAGTGTCATCGGGAATGTGCGGGAACTGCTCGCGCACCTGCTCGGCCACCGAACCGCTGGTGATGAGGATCGCATTGATGCGGCCGTTCTCGACATCGCGCTTGATGCGGTCGGTCACCGGCACACCCACGGTGCGATAGGCGACCACGCTGTCGACGTCGTGCCCGGCCTCCTGCAGAAGCACGCTCAGCACGGGCTTGGCGATCTCGCTGCGGAGAGCGAGGATGCGCCGCCGCTCCGGCGTCTCGAGCGCGATCAGCTGCTCGGCCATGCCCGCAGCCGAGTTGTCCTCCTCGGGCACCAGCGCGACCTCGTAGCCGACCGCCTGCAATGCGGCCGCGGTGGTCTCTCCGACCGCGGCGATCCGCGTCGAGCGGGGGACGATCGCACGGTGCGCGAACATCACGTCGACCGTGGTCGCACTCGTGACCGTCAGCCAGTCGTACTCGCCACCGGCGAGACGCCTCAGCGCGGTGTCGAGGGCCGCCTGATCGGTGGTCGGGGCGAAGTTGATGAGCGGCGCGACGACGGGCACCGCTCCACGGTCGCGAAGACTCGCGGCCACCCCGTCACCCCACGGGCCACCGCGGGGAACCAGGATCCGCCAGCCGTTCAACGGCCGGTCCTGCTTGGAATTCGTCATGAGGAATGCTCTCGGGAAACAAGGTCAGCCGCCCCTTGATCGAGCAGCCGACGGGCAACACTCAACCCGAGCTCGCGAGCCGCGTGCATCGGGACTGCACCATCGGCAGCATCCGCTCCATTGCCACTGCCGTTCCGTTGAATATACTCCCCGTTCAGCACCTCGGTGACGTCGAGCCCGATCCGCCGACCGCCGTCCGGGGCGTAGACGACCGTCCTGACGCGGATCTCTGCACCGTCGAAAGACGCGTGCGCGGCCATCGGCGCCTGGCATCCCGCATCGAGTCCTTCGAGCACGGCCCGCTCGACGGTGACCGCCAGACGTGTGTTCTCATCGTCGAGCGCAGCGAGCGCGGCGAGCAGTTCTTCGGAGACATCGTCGCGGGTCTCGACGGCCAGCGAACCCTGTCCTGGGGCGGTCGGCCACTCGGCGAGACCGAGCTCCTCCCGACGGAGCGGGGAGTCGGAGCCGAGTCGCGACAGGCCCGCTGCGGCGAGGATCACTGCATCGAGATCGCCGGACGCGACGCGCTGCAGCCGCGAGTCGACGTTGCCGCGGATGTCGACGACCTCGGCGTGGGGCGCCCGACGGCGAACCTGCGCGATGCGGCGCGGCGAGCCCGTGCCGACGGTGCTGCCGGTGCCCAGCTCGTGCAGAGGAACGCCGTCGCGTGTGATGACCACGTCACGGGCGTCCTCCCGCGTCGGAGTCGCCGCGATGACGAGTCCGGACGGGATCGCGGTCGGAAGATCCTTGAGCGAATGCACGAGGAAGTCGCACTCCCCCGCCAGTAGCGCCTCACGCAATCGCGTCGCGAAGATGCCCTGGCCGCCGATCTCCGACAGGGAGGCGCGGTTGGTGTCACCCTCGCTCGTGATCGGGACGAGCTCGACGCGGCGTCCTGACACCTTCTCGAGGGCTGCGGCGACATGGCCCGACTGAGCTCGGGCGAGCGCGCTGCGCCGAGTGCCCAGCCGGATCGGGGTGGACGTGTTCATGGGAATCGTCATGGCGCGGCCTACTGCAGCACGTCCGCGATCTCGTCGAAGCGGAGCCGACGCCCCGTGTAGAAGGGGATCTCCTCCTTCACGAACAGACGCGCGTCGGTGTAGCGGAGGTCGCGCATGAGGTCGACGAGCTCGGTGAGGTCGTCGGCCTCGAGAGGAAGGAGCCACTCGTAGTCGCCCAGCGCGAACGACGCGACCGTGTTCGCGATGACACCGGTGAAGGCCGCACCCTTGCGCCCGTGATCGGCGAGCATCTTCCGCCGCTCGTCCTCCGGCGCGAGGTACCACTCGGGGGTGCGCACGAACGGGTAGAGGCAGAGCCAGTCCTTCGGCTCGATGCCGCGGAGGAATCCCGGCACGTGCGCGCGATTGAACTCGGCGTCGCGGTGCACGCCCATCGCATTCCACACGGGGAGCAGAGAGCGCAGCAGCTCGGTGCGGCGCAGGCGGCGCAGCGCCTTCTGCAGCTCCTCCGCCGTGTCGCCGTGCAGCCAGACCATGAGGTCGGCGTCGGCCTTCAGGCCCGACACGTCGTAGAAGCCGCGAACGGTGACGCCCGAGTCCTCGACGTAGGAGACGATCGTCTCGAGCTCGGTCGAGTCCGACTCGGTGACCGGAACGTCGGGGTTTCGTCGCCACACGGCCCACAGGGTGAAGCCGGACGGGTTCTCTTCGCGTTCATCGGACATGGGTCCCAGTCTGCCCCCTTTGCCCAGCCGAGGCTAATTCCCGGGGGTCGCTTGACAGACCCCGTCGACGAGTACTCGGCGTCGGACCCGACTCAGCGCGAGAGCGCGCGAGCCACGGCCCACACCGCTCCGCCGACGGTGGCGGCGATCACGACGGCGGCACCCATCGCTGCGATCGGGTTGCGGTCGGCGAACGCGCGAGCCTGGGCGGCGGCGCGCTTCGACGCCTTGTCGAGTCGGCGCGGCACGTTGCCCTTGACCTCGATCGCGGCGAGTGCGGCCTTGAGCTCCGCTCGCGCCGAGGCGACGGGATCGACGATGCCGGCCGGCACAGCGGTCTTGGGCAGCGAAGTGATCCCCGATGCCTTCTGCAGGGGTGTGAGGTCAGAGTTCGTCATCGCCGGCTTCCTTCACGAGTCGGATGTCTTCGCCGACCGCCTGAGCGGGATTCCGGCGACGGAGCACCTTGCGGAACTTCAGGATGCCGAGCAGAGCGAACAGCAGCACGGCGAGAATCAGGATGCCGAGCACGGCGAGCGCCGAGAGCCAGACCGGCCACCATGACGAGAGTCCTGCGATCGCGAACACGAGGATCACCGGCACGGCCCAGAAGAGGAAGAACAGCGCGACGAGGAACCAGACGGACCCGATGCCTGCGTCCTTCGCGGTCTTCGAGACCCAGGTCTTCGCCGCATCGATCTCGGCCTTGACGAGGTTGCCGATGAGCTCGGGCAGGTCGCCGATCAGCGACAGCAGACTGTCTTCGGCGCGATCGCGGTATCCGCGGGGCATGTCAGTCTCCGGACTTCACAGAGGTCGAACTCGTCGACGGCGCGCTCTTGGCCGTCGACTTCTTCGTGGCCGGCTTGGCGGCGACCGGCTTGTCGGCGGTGCTCTTCGCGTTCGCGTCCTTGAGCTCGTCGACAGCGTCGTCGGTCGCCTCGACGATGTCCTCTGCGGCCTTGCGGCCCGCGGCGACGGCCGAGTCGAGGCGCTGACCCGCGGTCTTGTCGCCACCGCTCGCCGACTTCACGACCTTCTGCACGCCGGTCCAGATCGCGCCGGGAACGGCAGCGGCCTTGTCACCGACATAGCCCTTGACCTTCTCGACCTGGTCCTGCACGGGGTCGAGGTTCCAGACCTTGAGCCACTGCGTCTTGATCTGCTCGTAGCGCTCGCGGCCTGCGCGCGATCCGAGGACATATCCCACGCCGATTCCTACGACGAGTCCGATCTTCCCCTTCATGGGGTCTCCTCACGTTGTTACGGTGTGAACGCCTAGGGCGAACCGACGGCTGCGAGCCGCCTGCAAGTGTCCAGCGTAACGCCGTATGCCGATTTCGGCATCTACGCGTCAGAGGGTTGACAGCGCGCTCCCGATGGGGGTGGGTCCAGGAGTCGCCGTGGCCGCCTCAGTCCCACAGAAGCGCGCGTCGCAGGCGGTCTGCTTCGGCGTGGGCGTCCGGCACGACCTGCGCGAGCCCTGTGCCCGCCAGCCACGCCCCGACCGCGGCGAGACCCGGCACCGCCTGCACGGCTGCCCGCGCCGTCTGGCGACGCTCACCCGAGCCGATGATCGACGCCGGCTGCGACTGCACGAAACGGGAGCGATGCGCGGCGACGACGTCGCTGTGCGCGAGCGGTACCCCGAGAAGGGCCGCTGCCTCTCGCAGTGCGAGCTGCACGGCGGTCTCATCGTCGAGCGTCGAGGTCGCGGCGGGCTCGCCCTGTGCGCCGAAGGAGACTCTCACGACGTGACGGCCGGACGCCGCGCGACGCACCCACTCCCATTTGGCGGTGGAGTGAGTGAGGGCTTTGGCCGTGTGGCTTCCCGGAACCGTGAGCACGCCGGTGCCGCGGGGCGTGCCGCTGAGCGCAGAGGGCGCCAGCAGCAGAGTGACGAGCTCGATCTCCGGCGAGTCCGCCGGCACCGTCGAGGCGAGCTCCGGGGCCACCGCCGAGAGCAGCTTGCGTGCCGTCGCCTCGGGCGTCGCGATCACGACCCCGTCGGCCTTCAGCACGGCGTCTGCGGTGTCGGTGCCGAGCACCTCGTCCGCGTCGAGAGCGGCATCGGCGGGGTCACCATCGGCGGGGTCGCCGGCGACGCCCTCGGTCGCAATGGTCCACAGCTCTCCGGACTTGCTCACCTCCGTCACTCGCACACCGGTGCGCACGACGGCTCCGAGCTTCTCGAGCTCGGCCACGAGGGCGTCGACGAGCACGGTCATGCCACCGTCGAGCCCTTCGACAGCCGCACCGGGCGACTGCGCCTTCGCGGCCCGCGAGGCGCTCTCGTCGCGCAGCGCCTGCACAGCTCCCGACAGGGACCCGACCCGAGTCAGCGCCGCGTTGAGCCCCGGGGCGGCGACGTCGACATCGATGTCGTCGGGTGATGCCGAGTAGACGCCGGTCGTCACCGGGGCGACCAGCCGGTCGCGCACCTTCGCGCCCATGCGCGACGCGACCAGCTTGCCCAGACTGTGGCTGTGACCGATCGTGAGCGGTGGTCGCACGCGATCGAGATACGCGCGCCAGACGCCCGACCACCCGAGGATGCGCCGGACGTCTTCCTGGAAGGGATTCCCCGGTATGCCGAGGATGCCCCCGACGGGCAGCGGCGCGGCCCCGACGCCGGGGATGCCCGCGAGCCAGGCGCCGCCTGCGGCAGGAACCACGATGCGATCGGCGATGCCGAGGTCTTCGATGAGTGCGCGGACTCGGCCCCCGCGGGTCGCATAGCTCTCCGCACCCGCGTCGAGTACGACACCGTCGAGCTCTGCGCGCTGCAGGGCGCCGCCCACGGCATCCGCGCTCTCGAGCAGAGTCACGCGCATGCCGACCTTGGCGCATTCGCGCGCCGCGATCAGGCCGCCGATGCCTCCGCCCACGACCACGACATGCGTGTGCGCGGCGCGCTCCGCGCGGGCTGCGAGCTCGGCGCGGGAGGCCGCCGCCTCGGAATCAGGAGTCATGGTGAGCGTCCCTTCGCGTCAGATCGAGTGGACGAGCTCGACGATCCGCGTCAGCTGGTCGGGATCGGCCTCGGGCGGCACGCCGTGCCCGAGGTTGACGATGTGCCCGCGCGCCGCGCGGCCGCGCTCGACCACGTCGCGCACATGAGCCTCGAGCACCGGCCACGGCGCACCGAGCAGCGCCGGATCGATGTTGCCCTGCACCGAGACGTCGGGGCCGACGATCGCCGCCGCCTGGTCGAGAGGCATGCGCCAGTCGACCCCGACGCCGTCGACGATGCCGTCGAACCGCATGTCGGCGAGGAACGGACCGGTCCCGACACCGAAGTGGATGCTCGGAACGCCGATGCCTTCGAGCGCCGTGCGCGAGTGCGGTGCCACGAATGCGCGGTAATCGGCTGTGCTGAGCGACCCCGCCCACGAGTCGAACAGCTGCACGACGGATGCTCCGGCGTCGCGCTGCGTCTCGAGGAAGCGACGCGAGATCTGCGCCAGCCAGCCGGCCAGGCGATGCCAGGCGTCGGGGTCGGCGTGCATCATCCCGCGCGCACGGAGGTGCTCCTTCGACGGCCCCCCTTCGACCAGGTAGGCGGCGAGGGTGAAGGGCGCTCCCGCGAACCCGATCAGCGGGGTGTCGCCGAGTTCGTCGGCCACAAGACGAACGGCCTCGGCGATAGCCGTGCCGTCGAGAGAGTCGGGATCGATCGCGGTGATGCGGTCGACGTCGGCCGCCGTTCGCACGGGGTCGGCGAACACGGGACCGCGGCCGGGCTCGATCTCGACCTCCACGCCGGCGAGACGCAGCGGGATCACGATGTCGCTGAAGAAGACCGCCGCATCGACGCCATGACGACGCACCGGCTGCAGCGTGATCTCCGCCGCGAGGTCGGGCGTGAGGCATGCGTCCAGCATCCGCGTCCCGACCCGCAGTTCGCGGTACTCCGGCAGCGATCGTCCAGCCTGTCGCATGAACCAGACGGGGGCATGCTCGGGGCGGGGTCCGGTGAGGGCACGCAGCAGCGGAGCGTCGGAGAGAGCCATGCGTCCATCCTCCCATCCCCCGCCCGGGCCGACCTGTGCGCGAGGAGGGGTAGAATCGTCATGTGCTGCTGTGTGTCACGGCGAGTCACAAGACCGCCTCCTTCGAATTGCTCGAACGCCTGAGCCGCACCCCCGATGACGTCGCATCCACGATCGTGGACACGGCGTCGTGCGTGCAGGGTGCGGTCGTTCTTGCTACCTGCAACCGTTTCGAGGCGTACGTCGAGATGGATGAGCCTGTCACGGCCGCCGGCGCGATCGGCGTCGAGGCGGTGCTCGAGGCGGTCGAGGCCTCCACCGGCATCTCCACCGCCGAGCTCGACGGCGCCTATGACGTGCACTCGGGTCGCCGGGTCGCCGAGCACCTGTTCTCGGTCGCATCCGGACTCGAATCCGTCGTCTCGGGCGAGGGCGAGATCGCCGGACAGGTGCGACGCGCACTCACCTCCGCCCGCAAGGACGGCACCACCTCTCCCGAGCTCGAGCGCCTGTTCCAGCGTGCGAGCCAGGCGCAGCGCAAGGTCAAGAACGTGACCGCCCTCGGGCGCGCGGGTCGCTCACTCGTGCGGCTGGCGCTGGAGCTCGCCGACAGCCGGATCGTCGACTGGTCGACCGAGCGCGTGCTGCTCGTCGGCACCGGCGCTTATGCGGCCGTCACTCTGGCCACCCTGCGAGAGCGGGGCGCACTCGACATCTCGGTGTACTCGCCCTCGGGTCGCGCCGAGAAGTTCGCGGTGAAGCACGGCATCCGCCCCGTCGCGGCCGACGACTACGCACGCACCGCCGCGCACTCGAGCCTGGTCATCACCTGCACCACGGCGACTGAGCCTGTGCTGACGCCGGAGCACCTCCAGGCATCCGCCGGCATCGCCGCCGCAGGCTGCCCCGTCGCCTCCCACCGTCAGATGGTGGTCGACCTCGGCATGCCCCGCAACGTCGACCCGGCTGTCGCCGCCCTCGAAGGCGTCGCGCTGCTCGACCTCGAGACCATCAGCCTGCACGCTCCGCTCGAGGAGCTGCAGGCGACGGACGCCGCCCGCACGGTCGTGCGCGAAGCCGCCGACACCTTCCACGTCGTGGGCAGCAGGCAGAGCGTCACTCCGTCGATCGTCGCGCTGCGGTCGCACATCTTCTCGCTGCTCGAGTCCGAGATCGATCGGGCCCGTGCCCGCGGAGACGAGGACGGCAAGGTCGAGCAGGCGCTGCGACACCTCACCGGCGTGCTGCTGCACACTCCGACGACGCGCGCGCACGAACTCGCGGCGAGCGGGCAGGCCGACGAGTTCACCGCCGCGCTCACGACGCTGTACGGCATCGCACCGGTCGAGTCCGCGCAGACGTCGGACATCGACGCGGCATCTGCCTGAGGCGTCCGCCGCCTGCACCGACGGGCCGCTGCACAGACTCCCGCGCATCCTGATGTCGCGCGGGGATGCGGTGGTGTCAGACTGGAGGCATGGCCCTTCACATCACCGGAGACACCGCCGCCGACGCGCTGCTCACAGACAATCCGCTGGCTCTGCTCGTGGGCATGCTGCTCGACCAGCAGGTTCCCATGGAGACGGCATTCGCGGGGCCGCTCAAGATCGAGCAGCGCACCGGCGCCACCGACGCGACGGCGATCGCCGCGATGGACCCCGACGAGTTCCTCGAGGCGTTCAAGACCACACCGGCAGTGCATCGGTTCCCCGGGTCCATGGCCGCCCGCGTGCAGGCTCTGTGCCAGGACATCGTCGACCGGTGGGGCGGCGACGCAGCAGCCATCTGGACCGAGGGCGACCCCTCGGGCGCTGAGGTGCTGAAGCGCCTCCGCGCGCTGCCCGGCTTCGGGGAGCAGAAGGCCAAGATCTTCCTCGCGCTGCTGGGCAAGCAGTACGGCTTCACCGGAGCGGGCTGGCGCGAAGCGGCGGGAGACTACGGCGTCGAGGGCTCGTACCGCAGCGTCGCCGACATCGTCTCGCCCGAATCCCTCACCAAGGTCCGCGAGCACAAGAAGGCGATGAAGGCCGCGGCGAAGGCGACGGCATGAAGCCCACGGGCGACGACGTCGCCGGTCTCATCGCCCGCTCGAGCCCCGCCGTCCGGCGTCGTGACGCCGAGACCCTCACCGCCCTGATGCAGGAGATCACCGGCCGCGAGCCGCAGACCTGGGGAACCATCATCGGCTTCGGCAGCTGCCACTACCGATACCCCACGGGTACTGAGGGCGACAGCGGCCTCCTCGGCTTCGCCCCGCGAAAGGCGGCGACCACGATCTACCTGTTCGACGGGGTGGATGCGCACCGAGAGGCGCTCGCCGATCTGGGTCCGCACACCACCGGGGTCGGCTGCCTGTACATCAAAGACCTCGAGCAGGTCGATCTCGCCGTGCTGCGCAGCATCCTCGAGCGCTCGCTCGCCTGGGTCGAGGCGGGCGGCACCGATCAGGTGCAGCTGACCGTCACGGGGTGACGCGGCCCCGTCGCAGACGAGCGGCGATGGCCGGCACCGCGAACACCAGCACGATCGCCGCGACGATGCCGCGGACGATCCACAGTCCCGGTTCCCAGATCACCTCGTATGTACCAGGGAGGCCGAAGAACGCCGCGATGATCTGCGCCTCGGCCCTGCGCCCGATCTCGCCACTCGACATCGACATGCCGCCGACGACGCACACGACGCCGAGGGCGAGCAGCACGAGCGGCATGACGAGCGCTGCGGGTCGCGCCTCGCCACGGGCGATCAGACGCGCCACCTTCCCCAACGACACGAGAGGGAAGACGAAGAAGAACCACACCAGGGCGCCGAGCATGACACCGACGCAGATGAAGATCGGCACCCAGATCAGCATCCACGGGCTTTCGTCTCCGATGAAGTACTCGGGCTCCCTCAGGATCGCCACGACGAAACCGAGCAGAGTCCCGAGGGGCAGCACGGCGAGCATGAGCCACAGGACCGGCCGCGGCACTCTCTTCCGCTCGCCCAGGCGCATCATCACGATCTGGATGACCAGCGCCGACGCGATCGCAGGGATGCCGAACATGGCGATGAGCGACGCTGCGCCGTCGTTGTCGCTCAGGTCGAGCACGGCGAGCATCAGCCAGCTCACTGCGAGCGCGCCGAACACGATCCCCGCGACGGGTCGTGTCGCCGCTCGCAGCTCCTCCTGCGGCCCTCCCCCCGGAGCGCTCATCGCCGTCACGCGCCCTTGAGGCGCTCCGCGAGGTACTCGTGCAGGTCGTCGATCGAGACGCGCTCCTGCGCCATGGTGTCGCGGTCGCGCACGGTCACGGCACGGTCGTCGAGCGAGTCGAAGTCGATCGTGACGCAGAACGGCGTGCCGATCTCGTCCTGGCGACGGTAACGCCGACCGATCGCTCCGGCGTCGTCGAAGTCGACCGCCCACGAGCTGCGCAGCGTGTCGGCGACCTCGCGCGCGAGCGGCGACAGGCGCTCGTTGCGGCTCAGCGGCAGCACGGCGGCCTTCACGGGAGCGAGACGCGGGTCGAGCTTGAGCACCGTGCGCACGTCGGTGCCGCCCTTCGCGTTCGGCACCTCCTCCTCACGGTAGGCGTCGACGAGGAACGCCATCATGGCGCGGGTGAGACCGAAGGACGGCTCGATCACGTAGGGGGTGTATCGGTCGCCCGTCGCCTGGTCGAAGTAGGTCAGGCTCTGACCGGATGCTTCGCTGTGGCTCGACAGGTCGTAGTCGGTGCGGTTGGCGACGCCCATGAGCTCGCCCCACTCCTTGCCGGCGAAGCCGAACTTGTACTCGACGTCGATCGTGCCCGCCGAGTAGTGCGCACGGTCGTCTTCGGGCACGTCGAACTGGCGCATGTTCTCGGGGTCGATGCCCAGATCGATGAACCAGTTCCAGCAGGCCTCGACCCAGTGCTCGAACCACTCCTGCGCATCCGCCGGCGGCGTGAAGAACTCGATCTCCATCTGCTCGAACTCGCGGGTGCGGAAGATGAAGTTGCCGGGCGTGATCTCGTTGCGGAACGCCTTCCCGACCTGGCCGATGCCGAACGGCGGCTTCTTGCGGCTGGCCGTGAGCACGTTCGAGAAGTTCACGAAGATGCCCTGCGCGGTCTCGGGGCGCAGGTAGTACAGCCCCGACTCGTCGTCGACCACGCCGAGGTACGTCTTCACGAGACCCGAGAACGACTTGGGCTCGGTGTACTGGCCCTTGGTGCCGCAGTTGGGGCACGGCACGTCGGCAAGACCGTTCTCGGCCTTGCGGCCCTTGCGCGCCTCGAAGTCCTCGACCAGGTTGTCGGCCCGGAAGCGCTTGTGGCAGTGCAGGCACTCCACGAGCGGGTCGGTGAACGTGGCGACGTGACCGGAGGCCTCCCACACGCGCTTGGGCAGGATGATGCTCGAATCGAGTCCCACCATGTCGCCGCGACCGCGCACGAAGGTCTGCCACCACTGGCGGCGGATGTTCTCCTTGAGCTCCGTGCCGAGGGGCCCGTAGTCCCATGCCGACCTCGAACCGCCGTAGATCTCACCCGCCTGGAAGACGAACCCGCGGTGGCGGGCAAGGGCGATGACCTTGTCGAGACGGGACTGTTCGGCCACGGTGGCTCCAATGGTCGGATGCGGGAGATGACCCGTGATCACGGGCAGGTCAATCTTATCCGCGCGGGCCGGAGCGCAACTCGCAGGTCCCGAGGCGCTCAGGCCGAGAAGAGGTAGCCTTTGTCGACGTCGAACCCCGACAGGGTGAGGCCGCTGCCCAGCAGCCCCTCCATCTGGGCGCGGAGCCGCAGACGCCACTCGTGCGCGGCGGCCGGGTCGGAGACCCGCATCGCCTCGATGTCGGTCGGGATCTCGAGCGTCTCGACGACGGAATCGGCGTCGGGCTGCTTCGCGATGTCGGCGAGTGCCCATTCGACGTCGAGTCGGTCGCTCTCATCTCCCGCGTCGCCCCCGCCGAAGATCCCGTAGCGGTTGACCGAGTATCCGGTCGCGCGCGCTCCGAGCACGGTGAGGAAGAAGTGGGCGTTGCGGGCGACCAGCGGGTCGAACGTCCAGCTGATCCTGCCGACATCGCGCGAGAACGCCCACTGACGCTGGTGCTCCTTGAGTTCACGCCCCCACCCGCGACCGCGGTACTCCGGGAGCAGCGCGGTGATGTGCGAGTGCATGGCCCGCCGCGCCGGGGCGCCGAAGAACGCGATCGAGGCGCCGACCATGCGCTCCTCCCCGTCTTCCGCGTCGAAGAGTCCGACGACGTAGTTGCCGGACTGCTGCAGAGCGCGCAGGGTCCCCGCGTCGATGACGCGCTCGGGCCCGCGGATCGAGTCCAGCAGGCTCTGCGCGTCGATGATGAGTTCAACGGTGTCGAGATCACGGATGGTTCGCACGACCCCAGTCTGCCCTCCCGGTGCACGATTTCGGAATCGCGCGACACGATCCGGCTGTGATCACCGCCGAAACGGGGCGTACCGTGGAGGAATGGCATCCAGCGAGACCAGGTCAGATCAGTCCGACACGCGTTTCTTCGGGCAGCCCTGGGCACTCGTGCACGTGTTCGGCGTGGAGATGTGGGAGCGGTTCAGCTTCTACGGCATGCAGGGCATCCTGCTGATCTACCTCTACTTCTCGGTGACCGAGGGCGGGCTCGGCCTCTCCCAGGCCGTCGCCGGGGGCATCGTCGGAGCATACGGAGGGTCGGTGTACCTCGCGACCATCCTCGGCGCGTGGATCGCCGATCGCATCCTGGGCTCGGAGCGCGTGCTGTTCCTCAGCGCGATCGTCATCGTGGCGGGGCACGTCGCGCTCGCGCTGCTGCCGGGCTTCCTCGGTGTGGGCGTGGGCCTCGTGCTCGTGGCGCTCGGATCGGGCGGCCTGAAGGCGAACGCGACAGCAGTGGTGGGCACTCTCTACGCTCCCGACGACACGCGGCGCGACGCCGGGTTCTCGCTGTTCTACCTGGGCATCAACCTCGGTGCTTTCCTCGGTCCGATCCTCACCGGCATCCTGCAGTCGACGCTCGGCTTCCACTTCGGCTTCGGGCTCGCCGCGATCGGCATGACGCTCGGCCTCGTGCAGTATGCATTCGGTCGTCGCGCTCTTCCCGAGGAGGCACGGAACGTTCCGAACCCTCTGCCGTCGTCGCGGTACCCGCTCGTCGTCGGGATCGCTGTCGCGGCCGTCGTGCTGATCGCCGTACTCGTGCTGGTCGGCGTCATCACCGCCGACAACCTCGCCACGATCGTCATCATCGCGACGGTCGTCGCGTCCGTCGCGTACTTCGCCGTCATCCTCACGAGCCGCCGCATCGACGGCACCGAGCGCTCGCGCGTCTGGGGGTTCCTGCCGCTCTTCGTCACGAGCGTCGCGTTCTGGTCGCTGTATCAGCAGCAGTTCACCGTGCTCACGGTCTACTCGGACGAGCGACTGAACCGCGACCTGTTCGGCTTCGAGATGCCCATCTCGTGGGTGCAGTCGATCAACCCCGTCTTCATCATCGTCCTGTCCGGCGTCTTCGCCGCGATCTGGACGCGCCTCGGAACCCGCCAGCCGTCGACCCCGGTGAAGTTCGCACTGGGAGCGATGATCATGGGAGCCGCGTTCCTGCTGTTCCTGCCCTTCGCGAACGGGGCGGCCAACTCGACGCCGCTGCTCGCGATCGTCGGCATCCTCCTCGTGTTCACGATCGCCGAGCTGCTGATCTCGCCGGTGGGACTCTCGGTCACGACCAAGCTCGCGCCGCGCGTCTTCCACACCCAGATGGTCGCGCTGTTCTTCCTCTCCGTGGCGCTGGGCACGGCGATCTCCGGCTGGCTCGTGCAGTTCTACGACCCCAAGAACGAGGTGCCGTACTTCTCGATCCTCGGCGGGATCGCGATCGTCGTCGGGATCGGACTGCTCGTGTCGGCGAAGCCGGTGCTGCGGCTCATGAAGGGCGTGAGCTGAGCGCCCACGCGTATCGGTGCGGCGAGTCCCGGTGTCGGGATCGCCGATAGCCTGAGGCGATGGGAGAGAACGACGATCGTGCACGCACAAGGCTCTCCCGAAAGGCTCCACGGTGGGCGGTCGTCGCGGTGCTCGCGTTCGCGGGCCTGTGCTCGTCGTTCATGTTCACGCTCGTCGTGCCGCTCCAGGCCGAGCTGCCGCACCTGCTGAACGCCTCTCGCGAAGACACCACGTGGGTCGTCACGATCACGCTGCTCGTCGCCGCGGTCGCCACCCCGATCTCGGGACGTCTGGGCGACATGTACGGCAAGCGGCGAGTCGTGATCGTGCTGCTGGCGCTGCTCATCATCGGCTCCGTCATCGCCGCAGTCTCGGGTTCGATCGTCGGCGTGATCATCGGGCGTGCGCTGCAGGGCGCCGTGACCGGAGTCGTGCCGCTCGGCATCGCGATCATGCGCGACGTGCTGCCGCCCGAGCGGCTCGGCACCGCGGTCGCGCTCATGAGCGCGACGATGGGCGTCGGCGGCGCGATCGGGATGCCGGTCGCCGCCCTGCTGGCCGTCAACGCAGACTGGCACTGGCTCTTCTGGCTGGCCGCGGCTCTCGGCGTCGTGGGCCTGGCACTCGTGCTGCTCGTCATCCCCGAAGATGTGCTGCGGTTTCCCGGACGCCTCGATGTGCTCGGTGCGATCGGACTCGCGATCGGCCTCACCGGCATCCTCCTGTTCGTCTCCCGCGGAGCGGAGTGGGGCTGGACTGCTCCGCTGACGCTCACGTGCATCATCGGCGGCGTGGGCGTGCTGCTGATCTGGGGCCGGTATCAGCTGCGCACGACCGATCCGCTGCTCGACCTCCGCGTCGCCGCGCGGCCGGCAGTGCTCTTCACCAACATCGCCGCGATCGGCATGGGCTTCGCTCTCTTCGCGTCGAACGTCACCTTCCCCCAGCTGCTCGAGATGCCGGTCGACTCGGGCTCGGGATTCGGACTCGACATGGTCTCGGCCGCACTCGTCATCATGCCGGCGGGGCTCGTGATGATGGTGATCTCGCCGCTGTCGGGCTGGCTCGAGCGCACGGTCGGCCCCAGACCGCTGTTCACGGTGGGGGCGGGAGCGATCGTGCTGGCCTATGTCTTCGTGCTGCTGTGGTCGAGCGAGGTGTGGCACATCCTGGTCGGCAACCTGCTGATCGGAGTGGGCATCGGATTCACATTCGCCGCCATGCCGATGATCATCATGCGCTCGGTGCCCGCGAACGAGACGGGGGCCTCGAACGGGCTGAACGCGCTCTTCCGCTCGGTCGGCACCTCCAGTGCGTCTGCCGTGATGGGCGGAGTGCTCGCCGCGATGAGCGTCGACGTGGGCGGCACCGCCGTGCCGACGCGCGCCGCTTTCGACGTGTGCTTCTGGCTCGCGATCGCTGCCGGCATCGTCGCTCTCGTGCTCTCGCTCTTCATCCCCCGCCAGCGCGCGGCGGAGCAGCATCCGTCGCTGCCCGGCTGAGCCCCGGGGACCCG
>NZ_CAUQVQ010000054.1:0-17363 GCF_963521645.1 uncultured Microbacterium sp.
CCTCACCCTCGCGGATGAGGCCGAGCAGGATGTGCTCGGTGCCGATGTAGTTGTGACCGAGCTGCAGAGCCTCGCGGAGGCTGAGCTCGAGCACCTTCTTGGCGCGCGGCGTGAACGGGATGTGGCCGGTCGGCTGCTGCTGACCCTGGCCGATGATGTCCTGAACCTGCTCGCGGACGGCGTCAAGGGAGATGCCGAGGCTTTCGAGCGCCTTGGCTGCGACACCCTCACCCTCGTGGATGAGGCCGAGCAGGATGTGCTCGGTGCCGATGTAGTTGTGGTTGAGCATCTTCGCCTCTTCTTGGGCGAGGACGACCACTCGACGGGCTCGGTCCGTGAATCTCTCGAACATGCTGTGACTCCTTATTCGCACTGGGGCGAAGCGCTGAGTCCTGCGACGGTCTCCGCGCCTGTACATCGAGAGTAACCACCGTGCGGATCACGTATGCCCGTGTTCGCCGTCGGCATAGCGCCAGGACGGCCGCTGACGGCAGTGCCCGCGAGCGCGAGGTTGACCTTCATATCGATTCTCGTTATGTTAACGACTATCGGTAATATCGAAGATCGATAAGGAGTGGATGATGACCTCGACGAAGACCCGCACGCTCTCTCGCGGGGACAGTGCCGCACTGGTCGGCTTCTGCATCGCGGGCGTGCTCATCGCGATCTCGGTGTCCGTGTACTCGGTCATCCGGAT
Source organism: uncultured Microbacterium sp. (assembly GCF_963521645.1). Classification (GTDB taxonomy): domain Bacteria; phylum Actinomycetota; class Actinomycetes; order Actinomycetales; family Microbacteriaceae; genus Microbacterium. The sequence goes on from NZ_CAUQVQ010000054.1 coordinate 698, forward strand.
CATCGAGCTGGCCCGTGGTGTGGACGTGCCGGTGCTCGTCAAGTTCGCCAGCACCCAGGCCCCAGTCGAGGTCGCCCTGTCGGCGGTCGACACCGTGGCCGCCGGTCTCGACAGCGCGACGATCACCGCGCCTCAGCTCCCCGCGATGGCGGCGATACCGGGCATCATCGGCCAAGTGCTGCAGATCGTCACGATCGTCGTCGTGATCGGATGCCTGATCCTCCTCGCACGCAGCACCCTCCGTGGACGCATCTTCAGCCGCGGACACACAGCGCTCGTCTCGACAGCCGGCATCACCGGGCTCGTCGGCTTCGCGTCCGTGCGGTTCTTCGACAACATGCTCGCCAACGCCACGGTGGCCGCGGTCACCGACAACCGCGTCGACACCGTCATGATCAGCATCGAGCCGTTCACCTTCATCCTCGCGGCGTTCGTGATCGCACTGATCTCGACGGTCTTCGCCATCGGCGACCGCCTGCAGCGCGACACGGAAGGACTCGTCTGATGAATGCGCCCACCGCAGTCACCCGCTCACAGACCGCCGACGCGGTGACCGTGATCCTCTTCGGCGCCGCCGCTCTCGTCGTGACGGCGATCAGCACGGTGCTCCGCATACTCGGAACGTTCCGAGACCAGGGCATCGCGTGGTCCATCCCGATCGACGAGCAGCCGATCGACGCGACCGTCGACTCGGGGGCCGCCTCAGTCGAGGGGATCGCTCAGGAGGCGATGGTCTTCGCCGCGGGAGTCGACCCCGTCTCGACCGCCGCGATCATCGGATCGCTCGCCCTGTGGGCGCTGGCGCCGCTGATCGTGATCGTCTGCGTGATGGTCGTCGCGTGGAACCTCCTCCGCGGACGCTTCTTCGTGCGGGGCAACGCACGCGCGTTCGATGCGATCGGCTGGACGCTCGTGCTCGCACCGGTGCTGATCGTGTTGCTCGAGAACGTCGGCCTGAACGGTGTGACCGCCGCGATGGGACTCGAGACCGAGGGGCCGGTTCATCCGATCGAGTTCTGGTCGATCGTCCCCCTCTTCGCCACAGGCGTCGCGGTGGGTCTGATCGCCGCAGCCTTCCGGCAGGGCATCCGCCTGCAGCGCGAGAACGCGGTGCTCGAGCACGACACCCGGGGGCTCGTATGACTCCGCCCGAGAACGACGACGAGGCCACCGGCATCCACTGCCGGCTCGACGAGCTGCTGGCCGAGCGGGGCATGACGCTCACCGAGCTGAGCGCCCGCGTGGGAGTGAGCATCGTGAATCTGTCGGTCCTGAAGAACGACAGGGCGCGGGCCATCCGGTACTCGACGCTGCGAGCGATCTGCGATGCGCTCGGCTGCGAGGTCGGCGAGCTGCTCGTCCTCGCCTGATCACGAGCAGTATCGGCGACCGCCCCTGACGCGCAACCCCTTCTGTGCATTCCCTATGGAGCGATACCGTCGGGGGCATGATCGTCACCGACACGTCACCGCGCACCCGCTCCCGCATCCTGATGACACTCCCCATCGCCGCTCTCGCGCTCTCTCTCGCAGCCTGCGGCGGGTCGGCCCGTCCGAGTGCCGACCAGGTCGCCGACGGCATCCAGCAGGTGTACGAGGATCAGGGTTTCCCCGATGCCATCTCGGACGACGCCGCGACGTGCTTCGCCGAGGCGCTCGTCGACTCCGAGTTGAGCGACGAGACGCTCGGCTACATCGCCGACGGCGAGGACAAGCAGAAGAACGAGGAGGAGAAGGCGATGACCACGCAGATCCTCCAGGACAAGCAGGAGGAGTGCTTCGCGCAGTAGCCCTCCCCCGCCGATGACGAAGGATGACGGATGCCTCGGCAGCCGTCATCCTTCGTCATCTCCCCCTGCGGACGACCCCGGCACTCCTAGCGTGGACGGACAGCGCGCACACGGCGCGCACCGATTCTGGAGTTCCACGCATGAGCACCACCGCCCGCCCCACGAAGGCGCCAGACACCCGCGGTCCCGTCCGGAAGCTGCTGACGTCGTTCGGCTTCCAGATCCTCGCAGCCCTCGTCCTCGGCATCGCCGCCGGCCTGATCGCCCGTCAGCTCGGCGCCACGGCCGACAACCCCAACGGGCTGTCCGCCACCCTCGACACGATCGGCAGCTCGTACGTCACGCTGCTGCGCGCCGCCGTCGTGCCGCTGATCTTCACCGCGATCGTCGCGAGCATCTCGAACCTGCGTCGCGTGCAGAACGCCGCTCGACTCGCGGGCCAGACGCTGCTGTGGTTCGCGATCACCGCGTTCATCGCCGTGGTGATCGGCATCACGCTCGGCCTCGTGATCCAGCCGGGCAACCGCGCGGGTGAGGGCCTCGAGCCCGGCGATCCGTACACGGTCGGCACGTGGTGGAACTTCCTGCTCGGACTCATCCCGCAGAACTTCCTCGGACTCAGCGTGAGCACGAACCCCGGCGCCACGGACGGCACGTTCTCGTCGAGCGTGAACTTCAACATCCTGCAGGTCATCGTCGTCGCGGTCGCCGTGGGGATCGCCGCGCTCAAGGCCGGCAAGAAGGCCGAACCGTTCCTCGCGTTCACCGAGTCGCTGCTCAAGGTGATCCAGCGCGTGCTGTGGTGGATCATCCGCATCGCGCCTCTCGGCACGTTCGGCCTGATCGGTGCCGCCGTGGTGAAGTACGGCTGGGAGAAGCTCGCCTCGCTCGGCTGGTTCGCGATCGCGATCTACGTCGGCCTCGCGCTCGTGCTGTTCGTCGTGTACCCGGTGCTGGTCAAGACCCACGGGCTGTCGATCAGGCAGTACTTCTCCGGCGTCTGGCCGGCCGTGCAGCTGGCGTTCGTCAGCCGCTCGTCGATCGGCACCCTCCCCCTCACCGAGCGCGTCACCGAGCGCAACCTCGGCGTGCCCCGCTCGTACGCCTCGTTCGCCGTGCCGTTCGGGGCGACCACCAAGATGGACGGATGCGCCGCGATCTACCCGGCCATCGCCGCGATCTTCGTCGCGCAGTTCTTCGGCATCGAGCTCAACCTCGTGCAGTACCTGCTGATCGTGCTCGTCTCGGTCGTCGGCTCTGCGGCGACGGCGGGGACAACAGGCGCGACGGTCATGCTCACCCTGACGCTGTCGACGCTCGGGCTGCCGCTCGAGGGCGTCGGGCTGCTGCTCGCGATCGACCCGATCCTCGACATGGGCCGCACCGCGGTCAACGTCGCGGGCCAGGCCCTCGTGCCCACGATCGTCGCCAAGCGCGAGGGGATCCTCGACGAGGGTCTCTACAACGCACCTCGGGAGGGGCTGCCGTTCGCCGACGACTCGGCCGACGACGACGCCCAGGAGGTCGACGCCGCGGCATCCGAGAAGGAGCCGGCCGGCACCCGCTGACCCGTGTGCTCCGAGCGCCTCGCCCCTTCCGGGGCGGGGCGCTCCTGCGTGCTAGGCGCGACTCTGCTGGCGGGTCGCGCTGCGCGTGTCGAGCGCCAGCTCCTCGGCGTCCATCGCCGTCATCAGCTCGCGCATGACCTCCTCGTCGAGGTTGCCGGCGTCGCGTTCGGCGAGCAGGATGTCGCGGCGCACCTGCAGCCAGCCGCGAGTGAGCGCGGCGAGGTCGTCGTACGAGGGCCGTGCGACCGCATCCTCGACCTGCTGCGCCTCATCCGTGTCCTTCTCGACCCTGGTCATGCGCTTCGTGAACGCGTCGAAGACGCCCATGTCGACGGCCCCGTACTTCGCCTCCCACTCGACGCGCTTCTCGGCGAGGAACGCCTTGCCGGCCTCTCGACTCTTGGCCCTGACCTCGGCGATCGCTCTCTCGTCCTCCTCCTCATCGACGTCGCTGGCGATGCCGAGCCCGCGGATCAGCACGGGAAGCGTCAATCCCTGCAGCAGCAGCGTGCCCACCGTCACGACGAACGCGACGACCACGATCGCATGCGAGGGCTCCGTGTCCAGAGCGGCGAGGTCGGCGGCGGCGAGCGCGGTCGCCAGGGTGACGACGCCGCGCATGCCCGCCCACGAGATGACGGCGTTGTCCTTCCACGTGAGCTGCAGGCCGGCCATGCGGTCGCGCACGATCTTCGATCGCAGCTCGTCGGCGCTGTAGTCCTTCCAGCGTTTCGACTCCCGGCGGCGTTCATCGAAGGCTCCGGATTCGACCGTGCGGTCCCAGCGTTCGAGGCGGCGGCGGTCTTGGAAGTTGGCCCACAGATTCGCCGGGTAGACGTACAGCGGACGAACCACAAGCACGACGAGGAGCACGACGCCCGACAGCAGCAGGATGCGGCCGACCTCCTCGCCGCCGAGGTCGCTGATCACCCGCGGGAACTGCAGACCGATGTAGGCGAACACGAAGCTCTCGAGCAGCAGGTCGGCCGAGAGCCACAGCGGAGCCTCCTGCTGACGCGTCGTGTAATCGGTGCGGGGCGAGTTGTACCCGACGTAGAGACCCATCGCGACCACTGCCAGCACGCCGGACCCGAGCAGGTGCTCGGCGATCGCATAGGCCCCGAACGGCGCGAGCAGCCCGAAGGTGCCGATCACGACGGGGTCGCTGATGCGCATGCGCAGCTGGTGCAGCACGACACCGAACACGAGCCCCACCGCGACACCCACGCCGACGGCGAGCAGGAACTGCCACACACCGTCCCAGACGGTGAGCGTCGCCCCCGCGATGATCGCGGCGAACACCCGGTAGAGCGTGAGCGAGGTCGCGTCGTTGATCAGGCTCTCGCCCGACAGCACGGTCATGATGCGCCGCGGCAGGCCGAGCTTGCGGCCGATCGCGGCGGCCGAGACGGCGTCGGGCGGAGCCACGATCGCACCGAGCAGCAGGGCACCGGGCAGTGTCAGCGACGGCAGGATCCACCACGCGATGAACCCGACGGCGAGCGCGGTGAGGAGCACGAGGGTGATCCCGAGGCGCCGGATCTGAGGGAGGCTGCGCTTGAAGCCCACGAACGACACATCCAGGGCGGCGGAGTAGAGCAGCGGCGGCAGAACGAGGTTCAGCAGCAGGTGACCGTCGATCTCGACCTCGGGCACGAACGGCAGGAAGGATGCCGCGAGCGCGACCACCGTGACGAGCAGCGGTGCCGGCCACCCGCGCCATCGGGCGATGGCGGCCACCACGACCGCACCGACGAGCACGTAGAAGATCTCGGCATCCATGCCCCTAAAGTACTGCCCCCGCCTCCGGGTGCCGGGGGCAGGTGCGGGTCAGTCCCGCCCTTCGGCGAGTTCGTCGCGAAGGCCCGCGTTCTCGTCTTCGAGGTCGAGCACGCGCCGGATGCCGACGATGTTGATGCCCTCGACACGCAGACCCGTCACCCGACGGATGCGCTCGAGGTCGTCGTCGCTGTATCGCCGGGTGCCTCCGTCGCTGCGGGCAGGACTCACGAGACCCTTGGCCTCGAACAGACGCAGGCTGGCCTCGGGAACACCGCTGAGCTGCGCGGCGACGGCGATGCCGTAGACCGGCAGGCTCGGATCGCGATCGTTCATCGACACCGTCCTCTCGTGGCACTTGCATTCTATCTCGCGGTGTTCTATAACAAATCTATAGCAACGGTTGCAGATAATCTGCAACCCCCACCGCCCATCCGGGCCACTCGAAAGGAGACACTCATGGCCATGTCATTCGATCCGTTCAGTCAGCTCGACCGCTTCGCCGCGAGCGTGCTGGACTCCGTCCGCGCACCGCGTCTCATGCCGGTGGACCTGTTCCGCGACGGCGACAGGTACGTCCTGCACGCCGACCTCCCCGGCATCGACCCGGGTTCGATCGACGTCGATCTCGACGGCGGGCAGCTCACGATCCGCGCGCAGCGCACGGCCGACGGTCGCGAAGGTGTCCGCTGGCTCGCCCGCGAACGCGGAGCGGGCTCGTTCCTCCGTCAGTTCTCGCTCGGCGACGGGGTCGACCTCGATGCCATCAGCGCCTCGTACGAGAGCGGCGTGCTCTCGGTGATCATCCCGGTCAGCGAGCGCGCGAAGCCGCGCAAGATCGAGGTCGCGTCGAGCGACAGCCGACAGTCGATCACCGCCTGAACGCCGGTGGGCCGGGGTGCGCTCCGGCCCACCGGCCCTCCCTCCGGAAAGGACGAATCCATGCACACCTCACCTGCACTCGACCGATTCCTCCGCGGAATGGAGTACCCGGCGACGCGGGATGATCTGCTTCGCGAAGCGGCCCGCGACGGCCTCGGCGGCGACGACCGAGCCGTGCTCGCTCAGCTTCCCGAGCAGAGCTTCAGCGCGGCCTGGCACATCCGCTACCACCTCGCGCGCCGTGGGCTGATCGAGGAGCTCGCACCCGCGGCATCCTCGGGTTTCGTCGCAGCCTGACGTCGCTTCGGCGACGGCGCGGCGGGGGCGGGAATTCCCCACCCGCTCCCGCCGTTGCATTCGGGGATGACTTCCACAGCGCTCTCCGTCCTCGACCTCGTCCCGGTACGCACCGGCCAGACCAGCGCCGAGGCGATCTCCTCCTCTCTCGATCTCGCCGCGACCGCCGACCGACTCGGCTACCGCCGCTACTGGTTCGCCGAGCACCACAACATGCCGGCCGTGGCCTCCACGACTCCCCCGGTGCTGATCGCCGCCGCGGCTATGCGCACATCGCAGATCCGCCTCGGGTCGGGCGGCGTCATGCTGCCGAACCACGCCCCGCTCATCGTCGCCGAGCAGTTCGCCGCGCTCGAGGCCATCGCCCCCGGACGCATCGACCTCGGTCTCGGCCGCGCTCCGGGCAGCGATCCCGTCATCACCCAGCTGCTGCGCGGATCGGGCACCACGAGCGATGTCGAGCAGTTCCCGCGCAACGTGCAGGACATCGCCGCGCTCATCTCGGGGGAAGGCGCCTCGGTGCGATTCACCTCGGGCGGCGAGTACACGGTGCACGCGACGCCCGCCGCGACCGGCAGCCCCGAGGTCTGGCTGCTGGGCTCGAGCGACTACTCGGCCCAGCTCGCGGCATCGCACGGACTCCCCTACGTCTTCGCGAACCACTTCTCGGGTCAGGGCCTCGAGCGCGCTCTCGACCTCTATCGCTCGGGCTACCAGCCGAGCGCGGAGCACCCCGAGCCCCGGACCTTCTTGACCGTCAACGTCGTCGCCGCCGCGACGCAGGACGAAGCCGAAGCACGCGCCCTGCCGCAGCTGCGCATGATGGCACGACTCCGCCTGAACAAGCCGCTCGTCGCCCTCGAGACCGTCGAAGAGGCGCTCGCGGCAGAATCCGACGCGGCCACCGACCAGGTCGTCGCCGCCGCGCGCTCACGCTGGTTCGTCGGAACCGGAGAATCGGTCGCCGCCGAACTGCGGGCGTTCGCCGAGAAGTACGGCGTCGATGAGGTCATGCTCTCGCCCGTCGCCGGAGCCTACGAGTCGGAGCCGCGCGACGCCGCCGCCGGCCGCGCCCAGACTCTCGAGCTCGTCGCCGCCGCGCTGTAGCACCGGGCGGGGGCGTCCCGCCCTCTGCTGCGGGGTCCCGCCCTCTGCTGCGCGGTCCCGCCCTCTGCTGCGCGGTCCCGCCCTCTGCTGCGGGGTCCCGCCCTCTGCTGCGGGGTCCCGCCCTGCGTCATCCCGCCTTGCTGCGAGGCCAATTTCGCATCCCTCTCTGTTGCGGGGTCGATTTCGCATCCCGCAAGCGGCTGTGCGATGCAGAAGTGGCCCCGCACGAGGTCGCCGGTGCGAAAGTGGCCCCGCATGTCGCTCGTGAGACGTACCGCGGATGCTGCTCACAACAGCGACTTGTGCACATCTCCCGGGGAATGACCGAGCCTCGGCTCCGTGCCGCGCACCCGAACTCCGATCGTGGAGGGATGCGCCATCGAATACCTCTGCCCGAAGAACTCGGCCGTCACTTCACCGTTCGGCAGGCAGAAGCGGTGGGTGTCGGGCGCGGTCGTGTCGCCGCGCGCGATCTTGCCCGGCCGTTCTGCGGCGTTCGTTCGACCGTCCCGGCAGAGACGCCGCTCCAACGGGTCGCCGCCCTCGTTCCCCGTCTGCGCCGTGGCCAGCTCATCGGCGGAGAGGCCGCGCTCCGGATATGGGGGTATCCGCACCCCGGCGGCTGGAGTGTCGAAGCGGCGATCGTCGTGGTCGTGACGACCGGTTCGGCTCGCCCCCGCACCCGAGGCGTCACGGGCCGACGCCTGGCAGCAGGACGGGCCGACCCCTGGAGGGTCGGCGGAATCCCGGTCATCGATCCCGTCGCGGCGCTGTTCATGTGCGCGGCGACCCTGACCCAGGATCAACTGGTCGTCGCGGTCGACGCGCTGATCACGACCGCGTCCAACTATCCGGGACTCAGTCCGGGGCGTCCACCGATCTCCGTCGACGACATCGAGCACAGACTCCGATTCTGGGGGCGCTTTCCCGGCTCAGGGCGGGTGCGAGAGGCCCTGCTTCGGGCGCGCGAGGGTGTCGAATCACCCAAGGAGACCGAGACGAGGCTGCACATCGTGGCCGAAGGCCTCCCTGAGCCCGCTGTGCAGTACGAGATTCGCGAGAACGGCATCCTCATCGCCCGGAGCGACCTGGCATATCCCTCCCTCAGGATCGCGATCGAATACGAGGGCGATGGCCATCGAACCAGCCGTGACCAGTGGCGGCGCGACATCCGGCGGCAGCGCGACCTCGAAGACCGTGGATGGATCGTGATCCGAGTCACGCAGCTCGACCTCGACGACCCGCAGCCGCTGATGGATCGCATCCGTCGCGCGATAGCATCCCGCCGCTGACTGTCGCCCACCCGCCCCGCCCCGCAGCCGGGGTCACTTCCGCGCCGTGCCGCCCCCGTACCGTCAGCCGGGGTCACTTCTGCACCCGTACTGCCCCCGCGCTGTGCGAAAGTGACCCCGCACACCAGACCGTGCGAAAGTGACCCCACCCAGGCGGCGGCGGTGCAGAAGCGACCCCGCGCGCACGACCGCGCGACCGCCACCCCGCGACGCCGCGCCCGCGACGCGCGTCAAGGGCTGGTATTCCGGAAGTTAGAGGCGTAGCGTCACCCTCGATGGAAGGGGTTCGATGATGAGCACTACCAAGACGCGGGCGCTGTGGGTGGCGTACGGCACGAACGGAGTCGTCGGCAGCATCCGACACGACGACGAGGGGTACACCGTGGTCATGGCGGGATCCGATGCCGCGACCGGCACGTATCCGACCCTGGAATCGGCGAAGGGCGCGCTGCACTCGCACATGCTGCCGGGCAGCGGGTGGCCGATGTTCCGCGAACACTGACCGTCGAACGGGAGGGCGGGGCAGAGGGGCGACGCGGTCGCGGGTCATTCTCGCGACCGCCGTGCGCTGACCGCTCTCTCCTCGAACGGGCGCGCCGCCGACCAGAGCTCTTGTTCCGCAGCCGGTCAGGCGTCGGGCGCGCCGCTCAAGATTCCGCGCAGCCAGTCGCGCGCCTCGACGAACACCTCGTCGTCGTAGCGGTCGGGATACTGCACGATCTGACGGTCGGCGCGCGGGTACGACCCGAGGAACACCACGCGGGGGCTGAAACGACGGATGCCGAGGAGGGCGTCTGCCATGCGCTCGTGCTCGATGTGACCGTCGGCGTCGATCACGAACCGATAGCGGCCGAGCTCGTCGCCGATCGGTCGCGACTGGATCAGCGAGAGGTTGATGCCGCGGGTCGAGAACTGCTCGAGCATCTCGAGCAGCGAACCCGGGTGGTCGTTGGGCAGTTCGACGATGAGCGAGGTCTTGTCGGCGCCGGTCGGAGCCGGGGCCGTGGTGGTGCGGGTGACGAGCACGAAGCGCGTCACCGCCTGCGCGTTGTCGCCGATGCCTTCGGCGAGCACGTCGACGTCGAGGTGCTTCACGACCCCGGGCGCCGCGATGGCCGCCTGCGCGGGCAGCGATCCGTCGAGCACGCCGATCGCCGAGGCGACGTTGCTCGCTGCGGGCACGTGCGAGTGCGTCGGAAGGTTCTCGCCGAGCCAGGTGTGGCACTGCGCGTAGGCCACCGGATGCGCCGCGATGACCTGCACATCGGCCAGCGTCGTGCCCCGAGGCGCCACGAGCACGAAGTTCACGGGCACGAGGTATTCGCCGATGATCCGCAGACCCGGCAGCGTGGCGAGAGCATCCTGTGTGGTCGAGACGCCGCCCTCGATCGAGTTCTCGATCGCGATCATCGCCGCGTCGCTGCGCCCTTCGAGCACGTCTGCGAGGGCCTCGCCGACGTTGTGCACCGCACGTCGTTCCTGACCGCGCGCCTCGGCGACCTGATCGAGCGCCGCCTCGGTGAATGTTCCGGCGGGGCCCAGATAGCTGTAGGTGCGGCGTTCGGTCACGCGTTTCACCTTAGGGCACCGACGCGGGCCCAGAAGATGCGCGCGGGCCGAGATCGGGGCAGACTGTGTGCATGACGAGCCGTGCCGGCCTTCCCGCCGAAGAATCCGATCTGATCGATGTCGACGAGCTGATCGCCGCCTACTACGACCGCGTTCCGACCCCCGAGGTCGCCGCCGAACGCGTCGCCTTCGGCACGAGCGGCCATCGCGGCTCTTCGCTCTCGAACAGCTTCAACGAGAACCACATCCTCGCGACGACCCAGGCGATCGTCGACTACCGTGCGAGCCAGGGGATCACCGGGCCGCTCTTCCTCGGGCGCGACACCCATGCTCTGTCGCTGCCCGCCGAGCGCAGCGCGATCGAGGTGCTGGTGGCCAACGGCGTCGACGTGCGAGTCGATTCGCGCGACGCATGGGTGCCGACGCCCGCACTCAGCCACGCGATCCTCACGTTCAACCGCGACCTCGCCCCGGATGCTGCCGGCCGCGCCGACGGCATCGTCGTCACCCCGTCGCACAACCCGCCGCGTGACGGCGGCTTCAAGTACAACCCGCCGCACGGCGGACCGGCCGACACCGACGCGACCGGCTGGATCGCCGACCGCGCCAACGAGCTGATCGCCGGCGGACTGGCCGAGGTCAAGCGCGAGCGCTTCGCCGACATCGACTGGGACGCGCTGCCCGGCTACGACTTCCGCGACGCCTATGTGCGCGACCTCGAGACGATCATCGACATCGATGCGATCCGCGCGGCCGGAGTCCGCATCGGCGCTGATCCGCTCGGCGGCGCATCCGTGGAGTACTGGGCGCTCATCAAAGAGGTGTACGGCATCGACCTGACGGTCGTGAACCCCGAGGTCGATCCGACCTGGCGGTTCATGACGCTCGACTGGGACGAGAAGATCCGCATGGATCCGTCGTCTCCGTCTGCCATGGCCTCGCTCGTCGCCAAGAAGGGCGACTACGACGTGCTCACCGGCAACGACGCGGATGCCGATCGCCACGGCATCGTGACTCCCGACGCCGGGCTGATGAACCCGAACCACTACCTGGCCGTCGCGATCGACTACCTGTTCTCGCACCGCACCGAGTGGCCGCGCGACGCCGCGATCGGCAAGACCCTCGTGTCGTCGATGATCATCGACAGAGTGGCCGAGTCGCTCGGACGCCGCCTGCTCGAGGTGCCCGTGGGCTTCAAGTGGTTCGTGCCCGGTCTGCTCGACGGATCGGTCGCGTTCGGCGGCGAGGAGTCTGCCGGAGCATCCTTCCTGCGCAAGGACGGCACGGTCTGGTCGACCGACAAGGACGGCATCCTGCTGTGCCTGCTCGCGGCCGAGATCATCGCCGTGACCGGCAAGACACCGTCGGAGCGGTACGCCGAGCTGGAGCAGGCCTTCGGTTCGTCGGCCTACCAGCGCGTCGACGCCCCGGCCACTCCCGCGCAGAAGGCCACGCTCGGCAAGCTGGCTCCGGATGCCGTCTCGGCCACGACGCTCGCCGGTGAGGAGATCACCGCCAAGCTGTCGAACGCCCCCGGAAACGGCGCGGCGATCGGCGGCCTCAAGGTGCAGACCGAGCACGCCTGGTTCGCAGCCCGCCCGTCGGGCACGGAAGACGTCTACAAGCTGTACGCCGAGAGCCTGCGCGGCCCCGAGCATCTCGCCGAGGTGCAGGCCGAGGCTCGCGCCGTGGTCGCGGCGGCACTCGGCGACTGATCCGACCGCTTTCGTCCGTCCCGCTTCGGCCCCCGCGCACACCTCTGCGCGGGGGCCGAAGCATGTCCGCCGCGCGGTTGCCGCCCCGTGCCGGTCGAAAACGCATCCAAATCGGCCCATCCCCGTGCGAAAGCGACCCCGCTCAGCACCCGCGGTGCGAAACTGACCCCGCCCGGCGCGCCCGCGGTGCGAGAAGCTACGCCTCGCCGGTGCCGATCGCGCGGCGGTCAGACCGAGCGGGCGAGTACGGCGCCGGCCTCGCGCAGCCAGCGTGCGGGGTCGGTGAGCGCGGCATCCGACGAGCCGGCGATCTCGGTGAGCGAGACGGATGCCGCGAACAGCTCCGCATCGGAGTCGGCCGTTATGCGTCCGGCCGCGAGCAGAGGCGCCGCCCCGGCGGCTGCGGCGAGTCCGGCGATGAACGACGGGACCTTCCCGTCGCCCGACTGCCCGTCGTACGATCCTTCGCCCGTGATCACGACGTCGGCGCCCGCGATCGCGTCGGCGATGCCGATGAGCGCGGCCACCTCGGCCGCACCGGGCGCGAGCGTGGCGCCCCACACGACGAGGGCGGCGCCTGTGCCTCCGGCGGCCCCCGCTCCCGGCAGCGCCGGGTCGAGGGCCAGCAGCGCGGCCAGCCGTTCGAGCGCGGCGTCGGCACGCGTGATGTCGTCGCCGTCGAGTCCCTTCTGCGGGCCGAAGACCGCCGCCGCTCCGCGCGGTCCGGTCAGCGGATTCGTGACGTCTGTGAGCACGCGCACCTCGGGCGGGGTGCGCAGCCCCGAGAGGTCGACGCTCTCGATGTCGGCGAGGCCCCTCGCGCCGCGGACGACCGGCGCCCCCGATGCGTCGAGGAAGCGTGCACCGAGCGCGGCCAGCATCCCCGTGCCGCCGTCTGTCGACGCGCTCGAACCGATCCCGACGACCAGTCGCGAGACGCCGTGGTCGAGAGCCGCGGCGATCGCCTGACCGAAGCCCGTGGTGTCCGCATCCCACGGGCGCAGCCCATCGAGCAGTTCGATGCCCGAGGTCGACGCGAGATCGATGACTCCCGTCCCCGCGGGACTCTCGGGCGTCGCGGGCAGAAGCAGCCAGCTCGTCTCGATCTGCGCGCCCGCAGGGCCGTCGACGACGATCGGCATCCGCTCCGCACCCGGCACCGCGGCCTCGAACGCGGCCACCGTGCCCTCGCCGCCGTCTGCCATCGGGCGATGCACGAACGTCGCCGCGGCATCGACCGAGGCCCATCCGTCGGCGAGCGATGCCGCAGCATCCGCCGCGGCGATGGTGCCCTTGAAGCTGTCGGGCGCCAGCACCACCGTCGTCATCGGGCGACGCCCGGAGTGCTGGCCCGCACGACGACCTCGAGCGGCAGGGCGGCCTGCTGCCAGTCGGCGTCGACCGTGGCACGGAAGGCCTGGTATCCGACCTCGCTGAGCGGCACGTGCACGGTCGTGAGCGCCGGCGTGACGTCGCTGCTCGACGGAACGTCGTCGAATCCGCACACCGCGATGTCGGCGCCGACCTCGCGTCCGGCCTCGCGGATCGCCGCCATGGCGCCGATCGCGACGACGTCGCTCATGCCGAACACGAGAGTGCCCGACTCGACGCCGTCGGCGAGCGCCGCCGTCATCGCCTGCGCCCCCGATTCGCGTCGGAAGTCGCCGCGGATCACTCGCTCGACCGAGCCGCCCTCGGATGCGAAGCCCGCGCGGAATCCGGCGAGACGCTCGTCAGATGTCAGCACGCCCTCGGCCGCCGCGATCGCGATCGCCGAGCGATAGCCGAGCGCGGCCATGCGGCGTCCCAGCAGTTCCGCCCCGGCGCGGTTGTCGATCTCGACATGCCGATTCGCGGCGCTCCCCACTCCGAAGGTCACGACGCGGCCGCCGAACCGGGCGTACTCGGCGAGTTCGCGCGTCGTGTCGGAGTCGTCGATCTGCGATGTGCGCGACGCCGCGAGGATCAGCCCCTGCGGCCGCTGTCCGCGCAGCGCCCTGACGATGCGCGCCTCGCGGGCGGGGTCTCGTTCGGTGATGGCGATCGTGACGACGAGGCCCTGCTCGTCGGCGCCTCGCGCGACGCCCGCGGCGATCAGCCCGAAGTACGGATCGGCGATGTCGGCGACGAGCAGTGCGATCACGGGTGAGGTCCCACGCGCGGTCGCCTGCGCCGACACGTTGGCCGTGTATCCGAGTTCTGCGGCGGCGCGCTCGACGCGTTCGCGGAAGGACTCGGCGACTTTGCGCTCCGATCCGTTGAGGACGCGAGATGCCGTCGCGAGTGATACTCCGGCCTCACGGGCCACGTCGTGCAGTGTCGGGGCGGCGCCCCGCGCGTGGCGCGGCTGGCGCACGCGGGAAGGGCTTTCCGGCTGGCTCATGCCCTGAGCATACTGCGGCGCAGCCGCGCGCACCGGGACCACGCGCTCGTCGGGTGCGGGCCGTGCACGAGCGACATGGCGGGCTATACCGACAGGTAGGCGCGCAGGGCGGCGGCCTCGGTCGTGAGCAGCCGGGGGTCATCGCCCGGCAGGAACTCGAGCAGCGCATCTCGCACCCTCGGCGGCGCCGCCTCGCCGGGAGTCGCGCTCGCCGAACCCCCCGACGCACCCATGGCCTCGGCGAAGAATCGCGTCCACAGCGCGTCCCTGGCTCGAAGCGGGAGTCGCTCCTGTGCCGGCCACCAGGAGAAGACATGCGCAGCGCTCGTGTGCGCGGCGAGCGCGCGGTACTCGGCGAGCACGCTCTCGACGCTGGCCCCCACCGTCGGCTGCCAATACGTGCTGAGGGCCGGGTGGTCGACCTGCCCGAGCAGCCGCAGCGTCGCAGGCGCCGTGTCTGCGAGCGTGCCGGAGTGGAACTCGAGCGCGAGGCCGATGGCGCGAGCATCCGCCTCTTCCGCCGCATCGCGCAGCCTGGCGACGATCCCGGCCCAGTGCTCCTCGGATGCCTCTCCCGACCCGAGCCGCCCGGCCCAGATGCGCACTCTGTCCACTCCGAGCGCCTCCGCACTGTCGAGCACCGGAGTGAGCGATTCGTCGGCGCCGGCCCGGAAGTACGACCCGTATGAGCACGAGATCAGCCCGGCATCCGACGTGTCGGTGGCGACCTGCGCCGCGCGTTCGATGTCGCCTGCCGGCACATGCACGTCGCCGCCCCACTCGATGACCTCGAGCTGGGCCTCTGCGGCGAGTCCGATGACCTCTTCGGCATCGAGCGAGCGGAAGGTCACCGAACACAGACCGGGTCTGATCCTCGTCATGCAGTCATCCTCTCAGGGGCGCGGCCTGAGCTCGACCCGATGCGTGAGCACGGCACCGCGCAGCGCGGACGCAGGCGCGCCCCGTCGGCGCTCGTCAGCGCAGGTGCGGCGAGATGGCGGACGCGAACGCCTCGGCCGTGCGTCGCACGACGTTCTCGGGAGCATCCGCCCAGACGTCGGCGTGGAAGATCTCGACCTCGATGTCGCGGTCGTATCCGGTCTCGATCACGGCGCGGGTGAGCGAGCCGAAGTCGATCACGCCCTCGCCGGGGTAATGCCGAGACAGCAGCACGTCGGCGGCGAGCGGGGTCTTCCAGTCGCACACCTGATAGGTCGCGATGCGGCCCTCGCGGCCCGCCCGAGCGATCTGGTCGAGCACCTGCGGGTCCCACCAGATGTGGAAGGTGTCGACGGCCGCCCCCACGACCTCGGCGTCGAAGTCGGCCGCGATGTCGAGCGCCTGGCCCAGCGTCGAGACGACCGCGCGATCCGAGGCGTACATCGGATGCAGAGGCTCGATCGCGAGCGTCACGCCCGCGGCCTTCGCGTCGGCCGCGAGATCTCCGATCGCGTCGCGTACACGCTCGCGCGCCCCGATCAGGTCGCGTGAGCCGACGGGCAGCCCGCCGGCGACGAGCACGAGCACAGCGGTCGATCCCTCGGCCCCTGCGGCGGCGAGCGCCGCGGTCTCGTCGATCGCACGGCGGTTGTCGTCGAGGGCGGCGACGCGCTCGGGGCCCGCGGGGAGGGTGAAGAATCCGCCTCGGCAGTGCGTCGTGAACCGCAGCCCCGAGTCCGCGAGCATGCGGGCGGCGACGTCGAGTCCCACCTCGTTCACGGGCTCGCGCCACAGACCGATGGCCTGGATGCCGGCATCCGCCGTCACCCGCAGAGCGGTCGCGAGATCGGCGTGCTTGATCGTGGCCTGGTTGATCGACAGGCGGGGATCGACGGTCACAGCGATACTCCGTTCAGCCGGAGCATCCCGTGCCAGCGCTCGCGCGCGAGCTCGGGGTCCTCCAACGCGAGCGAGGAGTTCGCGAGCTCGACGATGCGGCTGAGGTGCGGCAGGCTGCGCGCCGAGTGCAGGCCGCCGACCATCTGGAACGCGGGCTGATGCCCGTTGAGCCACGCGAGGAACGCGACACCCGTCTTGTAGTAGAAGGTCGGAGCCGCGAAGACCTGACGGCTGAGCTCCTCGGTCGGGCCCAGGATCTCGACGTAGCGGCCCGTGTCGCCGGCATCGAGAGCCTGGATCGCCGCGGACGCCACCGGGGTGATCGCCGCGAAGGCACCGAGCAGGGCGTCGGAGTGGGGGCGTTTCGTCTCGGTGCTTCGCTCCTCGCTCGACGACCGGGTGGTGTCGCCGCCGATCAGGCCGACGTAGTTGAAGTCGTCACCGGT
>NZ_CAUQVQ010000055.1:0-15710 GCF_963521645.1 uncultured Microbacterium sp.
ACGGGCCGACTCAGCGCAGGCTCGCGAGCGCGGGAACGATGTTCTCGTTCCACACGTCGACGCCGAGCTTCGCGATGAGGGCGACCACCACGATCAGGAACACGACGCGGATGAACGTCGCGCCCTTCGAGATCGCCATGCGCGAGCCGAGATAGCTGCCGGCGACGTTCGCAGCCGCGAGGATGCCGCCGAGCAGCCACAGCACCGCACCGTGAGGGATGAAGAGCAGCAGCGCTCCGGTGTTCGTGGCGAGGTTGACGATCTTCGCCTTGGCGCTCGCCTGCAGGAAGTCGTATCCGAGCAGAGCCACGAGCGAGATGACCAGGAACGTTCCCGTGCCCGGCCCGATCAGCCCGTCGTAGAAGCCGATGACGAGCCCGGCGAGGCCCGCCGTGATGTGGTGCTTGTGCCCGCTGAAGCGCAGCCGCGTCGCAGCGCCCATCTGCGGGCGGAACGCCGTGAAGAGCGCGACCGCCAAGAGGGCGACCACGATGATCGGCTTGAAGGCCGCCGCAGGCAGAACTGTCGCGACCGCCGCTCCCCCGAACGACCCGGCGAGCGCGATCGCGGCCATCGGCAGAGCCGTGCGGATGTCGGGCTTCGCGCGCCGGTAGTACGTGACGCTGCTCGTCGCCGTGCCGAAGACGGAGGCGAGCTTGTTCGTCGCGAGCGCCTGGATCGGCGAGATGCCGGGGATCAACAGGAGCGCTGGGAGCTGCAGCAGCCCGCCTCCGCCCACGACCGCGTCGATCCACCCTGCCGCGAACGCCGCGACGATGACGAGGATCAGTGTGCCCCACGTGAGCTGTTCGAGCCCGAGCACACTGCCGATGTCCATCACTCCAGGATGTCAGACGCCGCGGGTCCCCCGACGCCACGGCGGTCCGACCCGTCACACCCTGGACACTTCTCGTTCACCCGAGCCGCGATGACCGGCAACCCGCGGCCCATAGTGTCCTCTCGCAACCCGAAACCGGCGCTCGCCGCCGGGCACCGAGAGGACCCTGATGACGAACTTCCCCCGCCGCGCGCGCATCGGCGCCGGCATCGCTCTGTTCACCACCGCCGTACTCGGCCTGACCGCCTGCTCCGGCGCGGCAGACGCCTCCGGCGGCGACACGTCGACCGATGCCGCCTCGGCGACCTCTGTCGAGGACTTCGGCTCGTTCGAGGCGCTCGAGGAGGCAGCGAAGGCCGAGGGACAGCTCAACGTCATCGCGCTGCCGCGCGACTGGGCCAACTACGGCGAGATCCTCGACCTCTTCGTCGAGAAGTACCCCGAGATCACCGTCAACGAGGCATCGCCCGACGTGTCGAGCGCCGAAGAGATCCAGGCAGCGAAGACCAATGAGGGGCTCGACACCGCACCCGACGTGTTCGACCTCGGCCTCACGGTCGCCCTGCAGAACACCGACGTGTTCGCGCCGTACCAGGTGCAGACCTGGGACGACATCCCCGATGCACTCAAGGAGCCGACCGGGCTCTTCGTCGGCGACTACGGCGGATACATGTCGATCGGCTACGACTCGTCGAAGTTCGACGCACCCGAGTCGCTCGACGACCTGAAGGACGCCGCCTACAAGGGTGCCGTCGCCATCAACGGCGACCCGACACAGGCCGGTGCGGCGTTCGCCGCTGTCGGCCTCGCCACGGTGCAGTCCGACGGCACGCTCGACGACTTCCAGCCGGGGATCGACTTCTTCTCAGAGCTGCAGAAGGCCGGGAACCTGCTCAAGGTCGACGTCACCACGGCGACCGTCGCGAGCGGCGAGACTCCCGTCGTCTTCGACTGGGACTACCTGAACGCGGCACATGCCACGGACAACGACGACTGGGAGGTCGTCGTGCTCGACGGCACCGGTTACGCCGGCTACTACAACCAGGCGATCAACAAGGACGCCCCGAACCCGGCAGCCGCACGCCTGTGGCAGGAGTTCCTCTACAGCGACGAGGTGCAGAACCTGTGGCTCAAGGGCGGCGCACGTCCGGCTCGCATGGAGGCCATGACCGAGGCCGGCACGATCGACGCCGACCTGGCCGCGGCTCTTCCCGAGGTCCCCAGCGAGACGGTCGTCCCGACCGAGGAGCAGTCGACCAACGCCGGCACGCTGCTCGGCGAGAAGTGGGCAGCGGCGGTCCAGTGACCACCGCCACCACGACGGGGGCGGATGCCACGGCATCCGCCCCCGTCCCCCTCACTCCGGACAGCGCCGGGCCCCTCGTCTCCGGGTCCCGGCGCTCGGCGCCGTCCATGGCCTGGCTGGGGCTGGTCCCCTTCGCGGCCTATGTGCTTCTCTTCCTCGCCGTGCCGACCGTCCTCGCGATCGGTTCGGGGTTCTTCACCGAGGACGGCGCGTTCACAGTGGCCAACGTCTCGGCCCTGGCCGACCCGGTCGTGCTCTCCACCTTCGCGAACTCCGCCGGGCTGTCGCTGCTGACCGCCGTCGTCGGCGCGATCCTCGGAGCCCTCGTCTGCTACGCCCTGCTCGGCATGAATCCCGATGGGGCCGTCCGTTCGACCGTGGATGCCGCGGCGGGCGTGCTGGCCCAGTTCGGCGGCGTGATGCTCGCGTTCGCCTTCATCGCGACGATCGGCATCCAGGGAGTGCTCAAGCTGTTCCTCCAGGACACCTTCGGCATCGACATCTTCGCGAACGGCACCTGGCTCTACGAGCTCCCCGGTCTGATCCTGCCGTACATCTACTTCCAGGTCCCCCTCATGGTGATCACGTTCATGCCCGCCCTCGCCGCGCTCAAGCCGCAGTGGGCCGAGGCGAACCTCACGCTCGGCGGCACGCGCTCGAGCTTCTGGCTGCGCATCGGCATCCCGGTGCTGGCGCCCTCGTTCCTCGCCAGCCTCCTGCTGCTGTTCGCGAACGCCTTCTCGTCCTACGCCACGGCCGCCGCCCTCGCGAGCCAGGGCGCGCAGATCGTCCCGCTGCAGATCCGGGCCGCGCTCACCAGCGAGACCGTACTCGGCCGCGAGAACCTCGCCGGCGCTCTCGCGCTCGGCATGATCGTGATCGTCGGAGTCGTGATGGCCCTGTATTCACTCATTCAGCGCCGAGCCGCGAGGTGGCAGTCATGAACCGTCTCGGCCCCTCTCTCGCGACCCGCTGGGTCATCGGCATCGTCGTCGGCGCCTTCTTCGCCATCCCGCTGATCTCCACGTTCCTCTACACGCTGCGTCAGACCGACGGCACCCTCGGCCTCGAGCGCTGGTTCGCGCTGTTCGACCCCGCGAAGTCGGCGGCCATCAAGCCGATCTGGATGGGGCTCGGCAACTCGCTGATCCTGGCCGTCGTGACGGTCGCGATCGTGCTCCTCCTGCTCGCGCCGACGATGATCCTGGTCGATCTGCGCTTCGCGAAGCTCAAGCCGGTTTTCGAGTTCGCAGTGCTGCTGCCGATCTCGATCCCCGCGATCGTGCTGGTCGTCGGGCTCGCGCCGATCTACCTGCAGATCGGACGCGCTCTCGGCACGGGCACCTGGACACTGGCCTTCGCCTATGGCATCACCGTGCTGCCGTTCGCCTACCGCTCGATCCAGGCGTCCATCGACGCCGCCGACCTGCGCACCCTCGCCGAGGCCGCCCGATCACTCGGTGCCAGCTGGCCGACTGTCGTGCTCACCGTGCTCGCACCGAACCTGCGCCAGGGACTGCTCGCGGCGTCGCTCATCTCGATCGCCGTCGTCCTCGGCGAGTTCACGATCGCGTCGCTCCTGAACCGCCAGGTGTTCCAGACGGCCATGGTGGTCGTCCAGAAGCAGGACCCGTACGCACCGGCCATCTTCACTCTGCTGGCGCTGCTGTTCGTCTTCCTCCTGCTCCTGCTCATCGGCCGCGTCGCGCGCGGCAACGGAAAGGCCCGCTCATGACCCTCCCCCAGACCGCCGACAACATGCTCCTCGCCGAGGCCGGCGAGGGCACGCGGGTGCAGTTGCAGGGCATCGTGAAGAGCTACTCGGGCAACACCGTGCTGCACGGCGTCGACCTCGACATCGCGCCCGGCGAGTTCGTCTCGCTGCTCGGTCCCTCCGGATGCGGCAAGACCACGCTGCTGCGGGTGCTCGCGGGGCTCGAGGGCCTCGACAGCGGCGCGGTGCTTCTCGGCGGGAGCGATGTGTCCCGCGTCCCGACGAACAAGCGCGACATCGGCATGGTGTTCCAGTCCTATTCGCTCTTCCCGCACCTGCGCGTCGCGGAGAACACCGCGTTCGGACTGCGGCGCCGTGGACTCGGCAAGGCAGAGGCCTCGAAGCGGGCTCTCGACGCCCTGGCCCTGGTGGGGCTCGCCGACTTCGCCGACCGCTTCCCTCACCAGCTCTCCGGCGGCCAGCAGCAGCGCGTGGCCCTGGCCCGCGCACTCGTGACCGAGCCGAAGGTGCTGCTGCTCGACGAGCCGCTGTCCGCCCTCGACGCCAAGGTGCGGGTGCAGCTGCGCGACGAGATCCGCCGTATCCAGCTGCGACTCGGCATCACGACAGTGTTCGTGACGCACGACCAGGAGGAGGCGCTGGCGGTCTCCGACCGGATCGCCGTGATGAACGCGGGGACCATCCAGCAGATCGGCACCCCCGAGCAGCTGTACACGACCCCGTCGACCGCGGGGGTCGCCGCCTTCGTCGGTCTGTCGAGTGTCGTCTCGGGCGTCGCGGAAGGCGACCACGTCGTGGTGTGGGGGCAGAGGCTGCCGCTGCAGGCCCCCGCTGACGGACCGGTCGATGTGTACCTGCGCCCGGAGAACGTGCACTTCGCGTCCGAGGCGGATGCCGCCACCGACGCCCTCGTGCAGGAGAGCACGTTCCTGGGCAGCATGCGCCGCACGCTCGTCCGCACCGAGTCGGGCGAACTCGTGCGTCTGCAGCACGCCCCCGGCATCCATCCGGCGTTCGGAGATCGTGTGCGGATCGCCGTCGCACCCGAGCCCGTGGCCGTGCATCCGCGCGGCTGAATCGCTCTCATCGACGACAGACCCCCTCCCACTGACTCAGCGGGAGGGGGTCTCGTCGCGACTCGAGGGTCGCGAGCTCAGAGCACGCGGGCGAGGAAGTCCTGGGTACGCGGATGCTGAGGGTGGGCGAGCACCTCGCGGGGGTCGCCCTCTTCGACGATGTGGCCGCCGTCCATGAAGATCAGGCGCGACCCGACCTCGCGGGCGAAGCCCATCTCGTGCGTGACGACGAGCATCGTCATGCCTTCATCGGCGAGCGAGCGCATCACCTGCAGGACCTCGCCGACCAGCTCGGGGTCGAGAGCGGACGTCGGCTCGTCGAACAGCATCATGTCGGGGTTCATGCACAGCGCCCGAGCGATGGCGACGCGCTGCTGCTGACCGCCCGAGAGGTGCCCGGGAAAGGCGTCGGCCTTCTCTGCGAGGCCCACCCGTCCGAGCATCTCCTTCGCGACCCGCTCGGCCTCGGCCTTCGACCGCTTCTTCACGCGCTGCTGCGCGATCATGAGGTTGCCCATCACGTCGAGGTGCGGGAAGAGGTTGAAGCTCTGGAACACCATGCCGATGCGTGTGCGCACCCGGTCGATGTCGACATCGGGGTCGGTGATGTCGATGCCCTCGATCAGCACCTTGCCGCCTGTGGGCTCCTCGAGCAGATTGACCGAGCGCAGCAGCGTCGACTTCCCGGAGCCCGACGGGCCGATGATGCAGACGACCTCGCCGGCGGTGACGGTGAGGTCGATGCCCTTGAGCACCTCGTTGTCGCCGAAGCTCTTCACGAGTCCCTGCAGGTCGATCGCCGGCGCGTGGACGTCAATCAGATCGGTGCTCATCGCTGCCTCGACATCCTTCGTTCCAGGTACGCGCTGAAGCGCGTGAGGGGGATCGTGACGATCAGGTACAGGACCGCCGCCATGATCAACGGGGTTCCGTTCGCGTTCTGTGTGCTCGCGTCACGGGCGAAGTTCGTCAGCTCCTTCGACCAGATGAACGATCCGGCGACGAAGAGCAGCGACGTGTCCTTCAGCAGCAGCACGAACTCGTTGGTCAACGGCGGGATGATGATCCGGAAACCCTGCGGCACGACGATCCAGAACGTCGTCTTCATGGGCGACATGCCGAGAGAGCGCGCTGCCTCGGTCTGCCCCTTCGGCACGGCCTGGATGCCCGCACGGATGGTCTCTGCCATGTAGGCCGATGCCACCAGGATGAGACCGATCAGGCCGAGCACCACCGGACCGCCGAGCCGGGTTCCCGGCACGCCGAGACCGATCGGCAGGATGAACGCGATCGCGAAGATCGTGAGGATCGCGGGAAGACCACGGAACAGCTCGATCCACGCCGTCGCGATCCATCGGAAGGGTCCGATGCTCGAGAGCTTCAGCAGCGCCAGCACGATGCCGAGCAACAGGCCGCCGGCGAAGGCGACCGCCGTGAACCACAGTGTGTTCACGAGCGCCGTGGTGATGATGCCCGGAAGCATCTTCGCTGCGATCTCCGGGTTGAAGTACAGCTGAGCGATGCGCGCCCAGTCGGTGCTGACGATCAGCCAGACGGCGACCGCGATCAGCACCGCATAGACGGAGTACCGGTACAGCTTGCTCTTCGTGGTGCGCCTCAACGCCATTGTCAAGGTCTCCCTGCTCTACGTCGCTCGCCGATTACTTCGCGGTGAAGTACGTGTCGTAGATCGTCTGGTACTCGCCGCTGTCGCGCAGATCCTGCAGCGCACCGTCGATCGCCTCGCGCAGCGCGTCCTTCTCGCCCTTCGCGTAGGCGAAGCCGTAGGACTCGCCGGTCTCGTACTCCTCGACGATCTTGTACGCGCTGTCGGCCTTCTCGTGCTCGAGGTTCACCGGCTGGTCCTGCAGAATGGCGTCGATCTGGCCGGCCTGCATCGCGGGCCACAGCTCGCCGTCGGACGGGTACTGCACGAGCTCGGCGCCCTCGGCGTTCTCCGCGGCGTACGCTTCGCCCGTCGTGCCCTGCTGCACGCCGACGTTCTTGCCCGAGAGGTCGTCGATCGACTCGATGCCCGAGTCGGTGCGCACGAGCAGCGACTGCAGGGAGTCGTAGTAGGGCTCGGAGAAGTCGATGTTCGCCTTGCGCTCGTCGGTGATCGTCATGGCAGAGGCTCCGACGTCGCACTGGCCGGCGGCGAGCGTCGTGCCCGACTGCAGAGCGTCGAATCCGACGTCCTGCACCGAGAGCTTCAGGTCGAGCTCCTTGGCGATGGCGTCGAGCAGATCGATGTCGAATCCGGTGTATCCGGTGCCGTTGTCGCCGCCCTCGAACTCGAACGGAGCGTAGGGGATGTCGGAGCAGACCGTCAGAGTGCCCGCCTCGATCAGGCCGTATTCGTCGCCGGCCGCCGGCTCGCCGGAGCCCGCGTCTCCGTTGCCCGTCGCACAGCCTGCGAGGGCGAGAGTGGCGGTCGCGGCGAGCGCGATCCCGGCGATGATGTTGCGACGGCGCATGTCAGCTCCTGAAGGACGAGGGTGAGTGCCCACGGACGGGTAGGAGAACATCTAAACATGCACGGCCGATGCGCACGTGCCGCCGACGGCGTTCTCCGGATTACATTTGCGTTGCAGTGCGACCGAATATGACGGGTGTGTTACGGGTCACACTTCGAAGTCGACGGCGACGCGCGAGGCGACCACTGAGCGCACGTACGCGACGACCTCTTCGTGCGCCGGATGCACCTGATACTGCTCGAGTGCGGCGATCGAATCCACATCCGCGACGAGCGTGACATCCCAGTTCGCCTCGGGATAGGCGACGTTCGCGCCGGCCGAGATCGAGCGCAGCTGAGGCACGACTCCCTCGAGCGCGTTGAGTCGCCGGGCGACCTCGGCCGCCTGCTCGGCACGGAGACCTGCATCCTCGGCGGCGAGCTTCCACGTCACGACGTGACGGATCATGGTGCATCCCCCTTCAGGGCGTCGGCCTGCACAGCCGCCTCCAGGGCCTCGCGCAGGCGGTCGGCGGACAGCCGCCAGTGGGCATGCAGGTCACCGTCGATGAGCACGACCGGGATCTTCTCCCACCACAGCTCATAGAGCGCGGGATCGTCGTGGATCGACGCCTCGACGATCTCGATGCGCTCGGCTGCAGCATCCGGCAGCTCGGCGACGACCGCGTCAACGATCTCCGATGCGACGTCGCACAGGTGGCAGTCGGGTTTGCCGATCAGAGTCAGCGTGGTCACGCCGAAGGCACCTCGACAGAGCGCCCCTGCGCGATCCACTCCCCCGTGCCGCCTTCGACGTTGGTCGCGTCATAGCCGCGGGACTCCAGCGCCTCGACGACACGAGCCGATCGCCCGCCGGCCTGGCAGATGACGTCGAAGGACTCCGACGGGAGTTCTTCCAGCCGGTTGCCGATCTCGGACATCGGGATGTTGACCGCTCCCGGAACGTGACCCGCGGCGAACTCATCCGCCTCGCGCACATCGATGAGCGGGGTGTTCGAACGCTCGGCGAGCTCGGTGACGGTGATCGACTTCATGCGTATGCTCCTGCGACTGTGGCGAACCGGGGGCAGAGACACAAAGCGCCCGTCCGGAGACAGGCGCTCGTGTCTTGCCGCTTACTTCTTGTTGCGGCGCTGGTGGCGAGTCTTACGAAGCAGCTTGCGGTGCTTCTTCTTCGCCATGCGCTTGCGGCGCTTCTTGATGACAGAACCCACGGAAACCTCACTAAGTCAGTGGCTGGGCGTCGCACGGAGACGACACCCGGGTACGGGCACGGAAAAAATGCCTCGGATCAGTCTAGCAAATCGAACGGGCCTCACTGTCACCGTGCAGACGACGGGCGAGGTGATCGTCGATCGGCGCTAGCCGACGTCGGCGATCGGGCGCTGGAGCGCCTCCGCGACGGCGGACTCCGGGACACGGAAGCTGCGACCGAAGCGGATGGCCGGCAGCTCACCCGCGTGCACCATCCGATACACCGTCATCTTCGACACGCGCATGAGTTCGGCGACCTCAGCCACCGTAAGGAACCGGACATCTGGAACCTCGGGCATCCCACGTACCCCTTTCTCGATTTGAGCACACTCTATGGGGAATCTGGGACGCGTGTAAACCCATGTGACTGCTGTGATCAGTGAGCATCGCCCACGGTCGCGAAAGCGCGCACCGGGAAGGTGCCGAATCCGCGCACGGCCGGAGGAGCGGCCGTGAACCGCGCGCCGCGACTGGGCACGTCGGCGAGTCGCGTCAGGTGCTCGACGACATGGATCCCCGCCGCGAGCAGGATGCTGTGCGCCGGTCGCTCCCCTCCGCTCTCGGTGTCGTCGATGTTCAGCGAGTCGATCCCGACCAGGGCGACCCCGGCATCCGCCAGGAAACGTGCTCCCGCCTCGGTGAGGAAGGGGGCCCCTCGTGCGTACTCGGGCGTGCCGAAGTGCTCGCTCCACCCCGTGTCGAGCAGCACCGCCGAACCGCGCAGCTCGCGGTCGGCGAGTGTCACCGCCTCGATGCCTCTCCGCTGCGCACTCCACGCGTCGCGCAGATGGAACACCTCCGCAGGCAGACCCACGAGCGAGCTCAACTCGAGCGAGGCCAGGTCTCCCCCGTCGGCGTAGCGGTGGTACGGGGCGTCGAGGTACGTGCCGGTGTTCCCGATCATGGTGATGATGTCCATCGCGAACTCGGTGCCGGGTGCGTACGTCGAGCGGGAGTCCTCGCGCGTGAGGTGCGGGGTGATCGTCGGCGCGGGCAGACCCGGATAGGTGACCAGCCCCGCCTCGATCGTGTGGCTGAGATCGATCACCCGCGGCGCCTGCGGTGCACGCTCCTCCACGCCGCGGCTGCCCCGGTGCGGCTCCTCGACGATGCGCAGATTCCGCAGCTCGACGGCGCTGACGAGAGCGAGGCCGAGATGGTGCACGAGCAGCGCCCCGATCGCCTCGGCGCCGAGCTCCGGGCCGGGAAGATCGAGGCGGAAGCCCTCTCCGGTCATGCCGCCGCCGTTGGCGAACGAGATCGTGAAGTCGAAGTGTGCGCGGAACGAGGGCGATGCGGTCGTCATGATCACATCATGGCAATCTCGCGACCCGATCAGCGCGCGGATGCTCGAGCGACCCGTTCCCGCGCCTCGCGAAGCGCCTGCCGTTCGAGCCTGTGCGCCGCGCGCAGCGCCTTCTCGGCGTCGCGCACCGCCTTCTGCGCCTCTTTGAGCCGACGGTCACCGGCGAGTTCGGCGGGATCGACGGCGATCCACTCGGTCGGCGGCTCCGGGTCCACTCCCCGATCGAGTGCATCGATGTACGCCGCGACTCCGTCGAGGACGCGCTCCATCCCGAAACGGAACGGGTCTGCAGGGGACAGGAACACGCCGTCATCGATCGCTCGCCTCAGGGCGGGGAACTCGTCGGCGGTGATCACACGGTCGTACAGCTCGGACTCTCGGACCGCCACCTGATCGGCGGTGAGCCCGCTTCCGCGAGACTGCTCGGTGTAGCCGGCCTGGACGATCCCGCACCACCGAGCGTTTCCGGTCACGGCCAGCGCGACCGCCACACGCTCATCCGAGGACAGGGGTGTCCCCTCGAGCGCCTCCAGCGAGGCGTCGAGCCACGCCGAGCTGTTGGGGGTGATCGGTGAGCCGGTGATCGGGACGGACAGCATCCACGGGTGGCGTTGATAGAGCAGGACCTGCTCCACGTAGAGGCCGAGGAGGCGCTCGCGCCACCCGTCGAGCTCGCGCATCGACTCGGGCGGCAGACCCATGGCCTGCTCCTGCATGAGCAGCAGAAGGTCATCCTTCGCGCTCACGTAGCGGTAGAGGGACATGGGCGTGAACCCGAGGGTCGCGGCCACTGCCGCCATCGACACCGCGCCGATCCCGTCGGCGTCCGCGAGCTCGACGGCCGCGTCGACGATCCGCTCGACACTCATCTCACGCTTGGGACCGCGCTGAGGATTCGCCGCCACACCCCAGGCCAGAGCGATGCCTCTGGGCAGCTCGGGAGGTTCGGTCTCGGTCATGCGCCCATCCTACTTCTGTTTATTTGATAAACAGTGTGTTACGGTCATACACAGTTGCGTAGCACCTATACAGTTTCGCCCGTACACAGAGAAGGGAACGGATGAATGACCGCTGCGATCGAGGTCGCCGGATTGCGCAAGTCCTTCGGAGCCGAGGCCGTCGTCGAGGACCTCGACTTCACCGTCTCGGCCGGCGAGGTGTTCGCTCTGCTCGGTCCGAACGGCGCCGGCAAGACCACCACGATCAACATCCTCACGACACTGATCGCCCCCGACGGCGGCACGGCCCGGGTGGCGGGTTTCGACACCCGCACGCAGGCGTCCGACGTGCAGCGCCGCATCAGCCTCACCGGCCAGTCGGCCGCCGTCGACGACGCGCTGACGGGGGTCGAGAACGTGGTGATGTTCGCGCGCCTCGCCGGGATGCCGCGCGCCGACGCGGCGCGGCGAGCGACCGAGCTCCTCGCGCGCTTCGATCTGACGGAGGCCGCCACGCGAGCCGTGCGCACCTTCTCGGGCGGCATGCGGCGCAGACTCGACCTCGCGCTGAGCTTCGTGGTGACTCCTGAGGTGCTGTTCCTCGATGAGCCCACGACCGGGCTCGACACCCGCAGCAGGCGCGACCTCTGGGACCTCATCCGCGCGATGGCGGCTGCGGGCACGACCGTCTTCCTGACGACGCAGTACCTGGAGGAGGCCGATCAGCTCGCCGACCGGATAGCCGTGCTGCACGGGGGACGGATCGCCGCGATCGGCACGCCGGACGAGCTCAAGGCACGGATCGGCGGCGACACCGTCGAACTGCACGATCCCCAGGGCGACATCATCCGACGGATTGCGACGGACGGCACCGTCTCAGGTCTGCGACGCGCGCTCGACCGCCTCGACGAGGAGGGACGCGACGGCGTCGTGACCCTCCGCCGTCCGACTCTCGACGACGTGTTCCTCGCCGTCACCACATCGAACACCGCGAAAGGACGATCATGAACGCCACGGATGCCGACGGACTGCTCGCCCCGCCTCCGATCTCCCCCCGCCCTCGACTGCGCGGCCTCGCGGCAGAAGCCGTGTTCGTCGGGCGCAGCCTTCGTCATTCGCTCCGCGACGGCGAATCGCTGCTCATGGCGGTTCTGCTGCCCGTGATGCTCATGCTCATGTTCACATGGGTGTTCGGCGGGGCGATCGACCCCTCGGGCGACTACGTCGACTATGTCGTCCCCGGCATCATCCTGACGTGCGCCGGGTTCGGCGCATCGTCGACAGCCGTCTACGTCGCCAACGACATGCGCACGGGGATCATCGACCGCTTCCGAACGATGCCACTCCGCAGCAACGCGGTACTCACCGGCCACGTGGTGGCGAGCCTGCTCCGCAACACGGTCGCGACGGCGATCGTCATCGTGGTCGGCATCCTCGTGGGATTCCGACCGGACGCTTCCCCGCTCCGATGGCTCGCGGTGGCCGCGCTGATCGTCTTCTACATCCTGGCGATGACCTACCTCTTCGCCGCGATCGGGCTCGCCGCGGGTTCACCCGAGGGAGCCAACGGATACGGCTTCATCCTGCTGTTCCTGCCATACCTGTCGAGTGCGTTCGTGCCGGTCGAGAGCATGCCGACCTGGCTCCAGCCCGTCGCGGCGAATCAACCGATCACTCCGATCGTCGACACGATCCGCGGCCTGCTCACCGGCACTCCCCTCGACGCCGCGCCCCTCTGGGCCATCGCCTGGTGCCTGGTCATCCTGGCCTCAGCTGTGATCTGGGGGTCCTGGCTGTTCCGCCGGAAGGCGGCCCGACGCTGAGACCGGATCCCAGCCCGAGGGAGCCCGGGTCTCAGCGGAGTCATAGCGCGCACGCCGGTTGCGTCCAGGGTGCGATGAGAAGCTCATCTCGGGACTCACGATGGCACCATCAGAGTCCCGGCGGGCTGGGGCCCGCAGCCTCGCCCCCGACGACATGCCCCCCTGTCGCCGGGGGCGATGTGGGTCGCGGGGTCAGGCGCCGAAGCGCTTGAACGCGTTGGCGACCACGTGCTTCGCCGACGCCGCCGCCCGGCCCACGACCTCCGCGGCATGCGCGGCTCCGTCGGGAAGCGGCAGACCCGGGTAGTCGACGTCGGGCGCATCGTCGCCGTACGCATCCATCAGGAACGGCACGAGCCAGTCGTCGACAGCCTCGAGAGGCGCGACCGAGAGGCTGTAGAAACGGCGTTGGCCGTCTTCACGGACGCTCACGAGCTCGGCCTCGCGCAACACCTTGAGGTGCTTGGAGACCGTGGGCTGGCTGATGCCGAGATCGGCCACGATGTGACTGACGCTCGTGCCGGCGTCGCCTTCCGACGTGCGACGCAGGAGGAGCTGGAGGATGTCGCGCCTCGTGCCGTCTGCGATCACGTCGAAGATGTCTGTCATGAGATCAGGGTAGTCGTCCCTGGCACGGAGTACCATGACGAAGGCTCGGCGCGCATGTCCGAGCGACCGCACTCACGCGGCCGTCTAGCGAAAGGGGACACGATGTCGGGCCTCGCTTCGGCGTCGTCGCCTCGACAGCGACTGCAGAGTGCCGCGTCGTGGGGCAAACACCTGATCACGTCGTCGCCGTCCCGCTTCGCGATCGTGATCTTCGCGCTGCTCATCCTCGTGTTCACAGTGCTGCTGTCCCTCCCGATCGCGTCTGCGGCAGGAACCGTCACCCCGCTCGCCGACGCTCTCTTCACCGCCGTCTCCACCATCTGCGTCACCGGCCTCGCGACCGTCGACATGGCGAACCACTGGTCTCCCTTCGGCCACGTGCTGATCTTCATCGGCGTGAACATCGGCGGGCTGGGCGTGCTCACGCTCGCATCCCTGATGGGCCTGGTCATCTCGAAGCGACTCGGGCTGCGCGCCAAGCTCATGGCCGCCGGCGACACGAACCCGCTGCGCGCACACGGCGGTGTCGTGAACGAGAGCCAGACCGTGCGACTGGGTGAGGTCGGACAACTCCTGCGCACCGTCGCACTGTCGGCTCTCATCATCGAGGGGGCGCTCGCCGTGCTCCTCTATCCGGCCCTGGTGATGGCCGAGGTCGAGCCGATCGCCGCTCTGTGGGAAGCGCCCTACTTCGCCGCCATGGCGTTCACGAACACCGGGTTCGCCCCCAACGACGGCGGCGTTGCCGTCTTCGCCGACGACTATCTCGTGCTCTCCCTGCTGATGGTCGGCGTCTTCCTCGGCAGCATCGGGTTCCCCGTCATCTACACGCTGGCCAAGCACGTCTGGCACGTGAAGAAGTGGTCTCTGCACACCAAGCTCACCCTCGTCACCACTGTTCTCCTGTTCGTCCTCGGCGCGGCCGTCTTCCTGGTCCTCGAGTACAACAACCCGAAGACGTTCGGCTCGATGGATGCCGCGGACACCACGTTCCAAGCGTTCTTCCTCTCGGCGATGACCCGTTCCGGCGGCTTCAACGTGATCGAGATGGACGACCTGAACGGCTCATCGCTGCTGGCCGCGAGCATGCTGATGTTCGTCGGTGGCGGGTCGGCGTCCACCGCCGGAGGAATCAAGGTCACGACTCTCGCCGTGCTCGCGATCGCCGTGTGGTCGGAGGCCAAGGGACGCCAGTCGGTCGAGGTCTTCGGCCGCCGCATCCCCAGCGACGTGCAGCGCGTGGCGCTCAGCGTCGTGGCCTGGGGCGCCACGATCGTGGCGCTCTCGACGATCGTCATCGCTCAGATCACCAAGGCGGACATCAGCTACGTGCTCTTCGATGTGATCTCGGCGTTCGGCACCGTCGGCCTCTCGACGGGCCTCACCGCCGAGCTTCCCGATTCTGCCACGTACGTGCTCGCGACCACCATCTTCATGGGGCGCGTTGGTACAGTGACTCTCGCCGCGGCAGTCGCCGCGACATCGCGATCGCAGTATTACTCGCTGCCCGTGGAAAGGCCGATCGTTGGTTGAAGTGCTCCGGGGCGACGCTCCCGTACTCGTCATCGGCCTCGGCCGCTTCGGCGCCGCATGCGCTGGCGAGCTCGACCGCCTCGACCGCGAGGTGCTCGCGATCGACGGCAATCTCGAGCTCGTGCAGAAGTGGTCGGACCGTGTGACCCACACGGTGCAGGCCGACGCCAAGAACATCGACGCTCTGCGTCAGATCGGCGCCCAGGACTTCCAGGTGGCCGTGGTCGCCGTCGGCTCGTCGATCGAGGCGTCGGTGCTGATCACCGCGAACCTGGTCGACCTCAAGGTGCCCCAGATCTGGGCGAAGGCCGTCTCGCAGTCGCACGGCAAGATCCTCGCGCGCGTCGGCGCCAACCACGTGATCTATCCCGAGCGTGAAGCAGGTGAGCGCGTCGCCCACCTCGTCTCCGGCCGGATGCTCGACTTCATCCGCTTCGACGACGACTTCGTGCTGGCGAAGATGTACCCACCCAAGTTCATCCGCGGCGTGGGCCTGAACGAATCCGGCGTGCGCAGCAAGTACAAGGTCACGGTCGTCGGCGTGAAGAGCCCCGGCAAGCCGTTCCGCTACGCCGAGGCGAACACCATCGTGACCAATCACGACCTCATCATCGTGTCGGGCACCAACAGCGACATCGAGCGGTTCGCCGCTCTCGACCGCTGACGCCCGTCTCCGGCTGAGCTGCGATCGGCCCGACCGGCATCCACCGGACCGCCGTTCGCTGGACTGGCATCCGCTGGACCGGGGTCCGCTGCGCCCGGGTTCGCTGAGATGCGGCACACCGCGCGAGATGCGGCACACCGCGCGAGATGCGG
>NZ_CAUQVQ010000056.1:0-15589 GCF_963521645.1 uncultured Microbacterium sp.
TGCGAGAGCGGCGGTCGTGGCAGTCGACGCGAGTGTTCCGCTGCCGTTCACCCGCACCGTCTGGAACGGCACCGCCCCACGGAAGATCCCCGCAGCGGCAGTCGAGGCGGAATCCGTCCGTCGCCCCACCTGGACCCAGGCCATCGCGGGGCTGCTCGGGGCCGCGGCCCTCGGCATCCTGGCCGGCGCCGCCGTCGCGTTCGTGCGCACGCTGCTGAGCCTGCCGTTCATGCAGGACTTCCTCGTCGCGTTCCCCGGCGAATACGAACCCGCCGTGCATGTCGAGCCCGGGTTCGCGCCCTGGGTCAACTGGGCGCACTTCTTCAACGTGTTCCTGATGGTGCTGATCATCCGCTCGGGTCTGCGCATCCGCAGCGAGAAGCGGCCGGCCGCGTTCTGGACCCCCCGGAACAACCCCAAGGGCAAGGTCAGTCTGACCATCTGGTTCCACCAGGCGCTCGATGTGCTGTGGCTCGTCAACGGCGTGATCTTCGTGGTGCTGCTGTTCACGACGGGGCACTGGGCGCGCATCGTGCCCACCAGCTGGGAGGTCTTCCCGAACGCCCTGTCGGCGGCGCTGCAGTACGTCTCGTTCGACTGGCCGCACGAGAACGGCTGGAACAACTACAACGGCCTGCAGCAGCTCGCGTACTTCACGACCGTGTTCATCGCGGCTCCCCTCGCCGCGGTGACGGGGTTCCGGATGTCGGGGATGTGGCCGAAGAGGGCCGAACGACTGTCGAAGGCCTACCCGATCGAGTGGGCGCGTGCGCTGCACTTCCCGGTGATGCTGTACTTCGTCGCGTTCATCGCGGTGCACGTCGCGCTCGTGATGCTGACCGGATTCCTGCGCAACCTCAACCACATGTACGCCGCGCAGGACGCCGTGACCTGGACCGGGTTCTGGGTGTTCGTGGCGTCGCTTGTGGTGATCGCCGCGGGGTGGGCCGCTGCTCGTCCTCTGGTCATCGCACCGATCGCCAAGCTCTTCGGCACCGTCTCGGGGCGCTGAGGCTCGGTCTCGGCACTGCCCGTCGGTCTCGCCGAGAGACCCGTATCACGCAGCGAGACCCGCCTGCAGGAGGCGGGTCTCGCGGGATGTCACGGGTCTCGACGCGTGCGCCGGCTGGACTCAGCGCACGAAGCGCACCTCGGTCAGCGTCTCGCCGAGGAAGGGCTCGGTGTGGGTGGCGCCGTCGAGCGTGAAGCCGTTGCGCGTGTAGAAGCGGTGCGCGCGGGGGTTGTCCTCGGCCACCCAGAGGTAGAGCGGTTCGTCGGTCTCGACCGCGGCGTCGAACAGCTTCTGGCCGATGCCGGTGCCGTGGAAGGCGTCGAGGAGATAGATGAAGTAGAGCTCGCGCATCGACGGAGCGTCCTTGTCGCGGGCGGGTCCGGATCCTGCGAATCCGACGATCTCTCCGTCGACGAGCGCCGCCTTCATCGTGAAGTCGGGCCCTTGAGCGGCCCAGTGCGTCCACAGCTCGGCCATGCGGCGGGGCGACACCTTCTCGAGGGCGGCCTTGCTGATCAGGTGGTCGTAGGTCTCGTGCCAGCACTGCGCATGCACGCGACCCAGGGCTTCCGCATCCACATCACGGACCGGACGGACGATGACTTCAGGCTGGGCTTCGGCGCTCATAGCGCGACTCTACGCGCGGCTTTCGGGAACAGGAAATCGAGCGGATGCGGCAGAAGGCCGGATTCGGGACGCTGGAGGTGTCGAACAAAGAAATTCGGGGTTCGTGCGCCGAAGGCTACGATCGAGTCTCGTGAACGTGATCTGGCGCACCCTGCTCGTGGTCCTCTCCGCCCGTCGCCGCGTGCGGCGGGGGAAGACTCTCGACCCTGCGTCCGTGAGCTCGGTGACGCTGACGACGCTGCCGACGGACATCGACATCCTGCGCCACATGAACAACGGCCGCTACCTCTCGCTGTTCGACCTGGGTCGCTGGGACCTGCTGATCCGCACCGGCCTCTTCGACGCGATGAAGGACCGCGGCTGGTATGCGGTGGTGTCGAGCGAGACGATCACCTTCCGCAAGTCGCTGCAGCTGTGGCAGCGCTTCGAGGTGCAGTCGAGGTTCATCGGACACGAC
The DNA here is from genome assembly GCF_963521645.1 of uncultured Microbacterium sp. Classification (GTDB taxonomy): domain Bacteria; phylum Actinomycetota; class Actinomycetes; order Actinomycetales; family Microbacteriaceae; genus Microbacterium. Next base: position 2,097 of record NZ_CAUQVQ010000056.1, read on the forward strand.
GACAAAGCGGTGTTCCTCGAACATCGCGCGGTGGTGCGCGGAGAGGTCTACGCCCGCGCGATCGTCCGGTCGCGCATGCTGCGCCGCACCGGCGGCACCGTGAGCAACGAGGAGCTCTTCGCCGCGGTCGGAAAGCCCGAGGGGGTGCCCGAGATCGACGCGTGGGTGCACGACTGGGCTGTGGCATCCGCGCTTCCTCCTACGCGTGCTGCGGCACCGAGCGTGTGGAGCTGAGCATGACCTCTCGGTGGGGGATCGACGCGCGCGAACCGGGCCGCACGCTCCTGGTCGGATGCGGCAAGATCGGTGTGCGCCTGGGTGAGGAGCTCGTCGCGCGCGGGGGAGAGGTCGTCGCGATCCGGCGCACGGCGAACGGGCTGCCGGCGGGTTTCCGCACGATCGCCGCCGACCTCGAGAGGCCGCTCGCTCAGCCGCTCCCGGAGGTCGATTCGGTCGTGATCACCCTGCCGCCCAGCCGCGCCGAGTCCGATCGCGGGTCGATCTATCCGCTGGCCCTGCGAGCGATCGCGGATGCGCTGCCCTCGGCGCCGTCGCGGGTCGTGTTCGTATCGTCGACGCGCGTGTTCGAGGGGCGGCCGGGGCCCGTGCCGTTGACCGAGCGCGACGAGCCGGCGACCACGACGCCGGGGGGCGCGGCCCTGGTCGAGGGGGAGAGGCTGGCTCGCGAGCTGCTCGACGCCGTGATCGTGCGGCCCGCCGGGATCTACGGACCCGGGCGTGAATCGGTCGTACGCCGGGTGCTCGCGGGAGACGCCATGGACGTCACGCGCCGCACGAACCGCATCCACGAGACGGATGTCGTACGGCTTCTCGACGTGCTGCTGCGGGCGGCCACGCCGCCGCCGCTCGTGCACGGCGTCGACCGCGAGCCGGTACCGCTCGGCGACGTCGTGGGGTTCATCGCGGCCGGGCTCGGGGTGGCGCCTCCGCCGGCGGCCGAACCGTCGGGCGGAGGGACCGTGCTCGACGGAAGTCTGTTGCTCGAGCTGCTGGGCGAGCTGCGGTATCCGACCTACCGCGAGGGCTACGCGCCGCTCCTCGCCGCACGCTAGCGCTCACGTCTCCGCCGCGCGGGCGTCCGTGCGTGCGCCTTCTCCGCGATCTCGTGCCGGTCGATCGCGCAGCCGCCCCACGAACCGGACGCACGCGGGTGCGGATCCCCGCCCGTCGCTCAACGGCATGCCTGCATCTCGGTTCTAGGCTGAGGCCATGGCAGACATGTCGCTCCCCGCGGATGCCGACTCCGCGCCGCTCGCGGACCGAGCAGTCGAGCTGGCTCGGCGATGGGTGACCGAGGCGGCGGCCGCCGACGTCGACCCCGCCGCCGAGCGGCTTGCGGGGGTGCTGCAGGACGTCAACGGGCTCCCGTTCACCCTGGGCTTCGTCGACGGGGTCATGCGACCCGAGAGCCTCAGCGCGGCGGCATCCCGACTCCATCGCATCGCGCCGATCGTGCCGGAGTTCCTCCCCTGGTACCTGCGGTCGGCGGTGCGCATCGGCGGCGGTGTCGCGCCGATCCTCCCGACTCCCGTCGTGCCGATCGCGCGCAGGGTGCTCCGTGAGATGGTCGGTCACCTCGTCGTCGACGCCCGCCCCGCCAAGCTCGGACCGGCGATCACCAAGATCCGCGAATCCGGCGCTCGGCTCAACCTGAACCTGCTCGGAGAGGCGGTGCTCGGCGAGAGCGAGGCCCAGCGGCGCCTCGACGGCATCCACGAGCTCATCGGCCGACCCGACGTCGACTACGTGTCTGTCAAGGTGTCGGCGATCCTCAGCCACATCTCCATGTGGGCGTTCGATCAGATCGTCGACGAGGTGGTCGCGCGGCTGCTCCCGCTGTATCTGACGGCGGCCACGGACGGCACCTTCATCAACCTCGACATGGAGGAGTACCGCGATCTCGACCTGACGATCGCGGCGTTCACACGGCTTCTCGAGGATCCGCGGCTGCACGGACTCGAAGCCGGCATCGTGCTGCAGGCGTATCTTCCCGATGCGCTGCCGGCGCTGCAGCAGCTCACCGCGTGGGCACGGGAACGCGTCGAGCACGGCGGCGCCCCGATCAAGGTGCGCCTCGTCAAGGGAGCGAACCTGGCGATGGAGCGCGTCGAGGCCCGCATGCACGGCTGGGCCCAGGCGACGTACGACACCAAGCTCGACACCGACGCCAACTATCTGCGCTGCCTCGACTGGGCACTTCGCCCCGAGAACCTCGAAGCGGTGCGCATCGGCGTCGCGGGACACAACCTGTTCGGCATCGCCTATGCGTGGCTGCTCGCGAACGAACGAGGCGTCGCGACGGGTGCGACCTCGGGACAGCCGCTCGTGGAGTTCGAGATGCTGCTCGGCATGGCGCAGGGGCAGGTGCAGGCCGTGTCGCGCGAGGTCGGCGAGGTGCTGCTGTACGTGCCGGTCGTGAACCCCGCCGAATTCGACGTCGCGATCAGCTATCTCGTGCGGCGTCTGGAGGAGAACGCCTCGTCCGACAACTTCCTGTCCGCGGCATTCCGACTCGATGAGGACGCCGCGCTCTTCGCCCGAGAACGCGATCGCTTCGTCGACGCGCTGCGACGCTCGACGTCGCCGACGCTGCACGTGGGGGCGCTGCGCACACAGGATCGACAGGCACCCGTGCACGAATCCCTGCGCGCCGTACCGGTCGCACCCGCACCCGAGGAGGGGCTCACCCAGGCGGTCCTGGGGATCGCTCGCGGGTCCGAGGACTCCGGCGAGCCTTTTCTCGAGACCGCGGTCTACGCGCCGCGTGAGCTCGAGGCCGACCCCGACGGCATGCGAGGCGGTGCCGGCGGCGCACCGGGCTTCACGAACACTCCCGACACGGACCCCTCGCTCCCGGCCAACCGCGACTGGGCGCGCGGGATACACGCCCGCATCGCGGACTCCGACCTCGGTGCCGCGATGATCGCCGCGGCACGCATCGACGACCTCTCCGCGCTCGAGGAGACGATCGTCCATGTCCGTGACGGCGGGTCGCTGTGGGGAGCCCGCCCCGCCACGGAGCGCGCCGAGGTGCTGCTGCGCGCCGCCGCCGCGCTCGAGGCGCAGCGCGGCGCGATGATCGAGGTCGCCGCATCCGAGACCGGCAAGGTGTTCGCCGAAGCCGACGTCGAGGTCAGCGAAGCGGTCGACTTCGCCCGCTACTACGCGGCGAAGGCGAGAGAGCTGGATGCGGTGCCCGGCGCGGTCTTCGAGCCCGCCCGCGTCACCGTCGTGACTCCGCCGTGGAACTTCCCCCTCGCGATCCCCGCCGGGGGTGTCCTCGCCGCGCTCGCCGCAGGGTCGGGCGTGGTCTTCAAGCCGGCTCCTCAGGCGCGCCGCTGCGCTGCGGTGATCGCCGAGACGCTCTGGCAGGCGGGGATCCCGCGCGACGTGCTCGCGCTCGTCGACATCGAGGAGGGCGATCTCGGGCGCGCCCTCATCTCGCACGAGGCGGTCGACCGCGTCATCCTCACCGGGTCGTGGGAGACGGCGGCGCTGTTCCGCTCGTGGCGGCCCGACCTGCCGCTGCTCGCCGAGACGAGCGGCAAGAACGCCATGATCATCACTCCGTCGGCCGACCTCGACCTCGCGGCATCCGGCCTGGTGCGCAGCGCGTTCGGTCACGCGGGGCAGAAGTGCTCCGCCGCGTCGCTGGCGATCCTCGTCGGACCCGTCGGGCGTTCGCAGCGCTTCGCCCGGCAGCTCGCGGATGCCACGCGATCGCTGCGCATCGGCCCGCCCACAGACCCGCTCGCCGAGGTGGGACCGGTGATCGAGCGGCCGCAGGGCAAGCTCGCGTGGGCACTCACCGAACTCGAGGGCGAGGAGCGCTGGCTCATCGAACCCGCGGTCTCGGTCGACGATCCGACCGGAAGGATCTGGCGCCCCGGCATCCGTGTCGGCGTGCAGCCCGGATCGCGCTTCCACACCGAGGAGTTCTTCGGTCCGGTGCTCGGGGTCATGCACGCGCCGACGCTCGAGCGCGCGATCGAGCTCCAGAACGCCGTGGCGTATGGGCTGACCGCGGGGCTCCACACGCAGGACCCCGCCGACCTGGCACTGTGGCTCGACGCGGTGCAGGCCGGCAACCTCTATGTGAACCGGGGTATCACGGGCGCCATCGTGCAGCGGCAGCCGTTCGGGGGCTGGAAGAGGTCGTCGGTGGGTCCCGGGGCGAAGGCCGGCGGCCCGAACTATCTGATCGGACTCGGAACCTGGCGATCGCAGGCGACGGGACCCGTGTCGAGCACTCTGCACCTGCGAGGACTCGATTCGCGCATCACGGAGTTGATCGAAGCGGCTCAGCCCTCCCTCGGCTACGAGGCGTTCGAATGGCTCAGGCGCTCCGCGCTGTCGGACGCGCTCGCCTGGGATCGCGAGTTCGGTCAGGTGCGCGACGTGTCGCACCTGGGCATCGAGCGCAACCTCTTCCGTTACCGGCCCGTCGCGGTCGAGATCAGGGCGACGGCGGATGCCGGATGGCAGGAGCTGCTGCGCGTCGTCGTGGCGGCGGTGCGGGCGGGCGCCGGTTTCGTGCTCTCGACTCCGGTCGGCCTGCCGCCCGAGGTCAGGCGCGCGCTGGGCGCTCTCGGAGCCACGGTCTTCATGGAGAGTGACGACCAGTGGATCGAGCGGGTGCGTGGTCGCGGCGAATCGGCGGGGGCACTCGACGCACTGCGCGAGACGCCGACCCCGGATCGCGTGCGGCTCGTGGGTCCTCGCTCGTCGGTCGCGGCGCTGCACAGGGCGCTCGCGGTGGCCGTCGAGGGCGACCCCGATCTCGCGGTGTACGACGGCGAGGTGACGTCTGCGGGGCGCATCGAGCTGCTGCCGTTCCTGCACGAACAGGCCATCGCGATCACCGCACACCGGTACGGCAACCCCGACGCCTGGAGCGCCGAGGTCATCTGACGCCTCGGTGCCGCATCCGGAGTCGGGCCGGGCGGGGTCGGTTCCGCACCCGCGCGTCAGGCGGGGTCACTTTTGCACCCGCGCGTCAGGCGGGGTCGATTCCGCACGGGAGCGGGCCTATTCGGATGCGGAAGTGGCCCCGCTTGAGGGAGTGGATGCGGAAGTGGCCCCGCTTGAGGGAGCGGATGTGACCCCGCCTGAGGGAGCGGTGTAAAGAATTCTTGACACGGCGGTGGATGCGGGCTTACAGTCATGTCAAGAATCTTTGACATGGGGGACATCATGGTCTACGAAGAGCGCAACGCCTGGGCGGGTCTCATCGTCGGGGTGCTCGTGATCGGCGGTTACGTCGTCGTCATGGTGCAGCAGTCGGTCGGCCGGCCGGTGACCGAGGTCGACTGGCTCCCGCCGATGCTGTGGACGATCGGCATCGGAATTGTGGCGACCATCGCGCTCAGCATCGTGTGGGGGATCATCGCGGGCGCGAAGGACCCCGACGGCGTGGGGAAGTCCGACATCCGCGACCGCGACATCGGTCGCATGGGCAGCCGCGTCGAACAGGCCTTCGTCGTGATCGCCGGGCTCGGCGTGATCGCGCTGTGCGCGGTGGGCGCCGACGTCTTCTGGATCGCCAACACCATGTTCGCCGGGTTCGCCGTCGCGGCGATGGTCGGCAGCGTCGCGAGGGTCGTCGCCTACCGTCGGGGACTCGTCTGATGGTCAAGCCCACCCTCGTCTCCAATCGCATCCGCGCGCATCGCGAGGCCGCGGGGCTCACCCAGGCCGAGCTCGCGCGCAGCATCGGAGTGACGCGGCAGACGCTGATCGCGATCGAGCAGGAGAAGTACTCTCCGTCGCTCGAGCTCGCGTTCCAGATCGCACGGGCCTTCGGGGTGGGGCTCGACGATCTGTTCCAGTACCCGCAGCCCACGAACACGGAGGTGTGACATGACCGAGATGATGCCGGCATGGCGTCGTGAGACCTACGGCTCAGCCGACGGCTTCCGCCTGGAGCAGGTACCTGTTCCCGTGCCGCGGAGCGGGGAGGTGGTGCTGCGAGTCGAGGCGACCGCGCTGCACGCCGGCGACGTGCGTCTCATGCTCGGCGATCCGCTGATCGTGCGACCCGTCTTCGGGCTGACGCGCCCCAGATACCCGGTGCGCGGCATGGAGGTCGCCGGCACGGTCGTGGCGGTGGGCCCGAACGCGATAGGCGCTGAGCTCGGGGAACGCGTCGTCGGCGAACTCACCGGGGGCGGCGGACTCGCGTCGCACGTCGCGGTGCCCGCTGCGCGGCTCGTGCCGGTCCGGCCCGACGTCGCCTCCGCGACCGCCGCATGCCTGACGATCTCGGCCGGCACCGCCTGGCAGGCCCTCGACCTCGCAGGGGTCGGGCTCCGCCACGCCAGGGGCGACACGGCCGGGCAGGTCCCCCGTGTCCTCGTGATCGGCGCCTCCGGGGGAGTCGGCACGTTCATGGTGCAGCTAGCCGCGCTGCGCGGCGCCGAGGTGTGGGCCACGTGCGGCGAACGCAACTCGCGGCTCGTCGAGCACCTCGGCGCCGTGCACACCTTCGACCACCGCACGTCTCCGTTGGCCGATCTGCCGGCCGGGCACTTCGACGCGGTCATCGACATCGCCGGCGGCATCGGCCTGCGCGAACTGCAGCGACTCGTCGTCGCCGGCGGTTCGGTGGTGCTCGTGGCAGGCGACGGAGGACACGTGCTCGGGCCGGTGCCGCGGATGCTCAAGGCGGTGTTCCTGTCGATCGGGTCGCATCGCCGCATCCGTCCGCTGGCGGCGGCGCCGCGCCCCGAGATCCTCGCGAAGCTGCTCGAGCTCACCGCCGAGGGGCGAATCGCGCCCGTGATCGAGCGAGAGTACGGCTTCGACGAGGCATCCGCAGCGCTCGCCCATCTCGAAGCAGGGCACACTGTCGGCAAGCTCGTCGTCCACGCCGCCTTCGAATAGCGCACCTGGCAGATTCTGCCGCCCGAGATCTGCAAAGTGAGCGATTCGAAGCGGGGGAGGGGGAGGCCGGGCTCGGTGCTCTGGCGGCGTGCAGGGAGCGGATGACAGAATGGGTCTCGGCGTGCTCGAGTCGCATCTTCCCCGAGCGCCGACTCCTCCGGAGCGGCACGGGTCGAAGGACCGCCGGGCCCCTGGACAGCGTCCGCCGCATCCCGTTCGAGGAGCCCCATGACTGTCGAAACCACCGCGCCGGCACCCGAGACCGTCGCCCCGGTCCGCACTGCACACCACCGTCGCTATCTGATGTGCAAGCCGTCGCACTTCACGGTGAACTACTCGATCAACCCGTGGATGGAGCCGTCGAAGCCCACCGACACGGCCAGGGCTGTCGAGCAGTGGCAGAAGCTGCACGACCTGTACCTCGAACTCGGTCATGAGGTCGAGCTCATCGAGCCCCTCGCCGGCTACCCCGACATGGTCTACACGGCCAACGGCGGATTCCTGATCGACGGCCGCGCCTACGTGCCGAAGTTCCGCTTCGTCGAGCGTCAGGGTGAGGCCCCCGCGTTCGCCGACTGGTTCCGCGCCGCGGGATACGACACCGTCATCCCCGAGGAGGTCAACGAGGGCGAGGGCGACTTCCTGCTCGTGGGCGATGTGATCCTCGCGGGCACGGGTTTCCGCTCGACCGGCGACAGCCACCGTGAGGTCGGCGAGGTCTTCGGTCGCGAGGTCGTGTCGCTCAACCTCGTCGACCCGCGCTTCTATCACCTCGACACCGCGATCGCTGTGCTCGACCCCGTGCAGGGCACGGACGACGGCGGCCCCGAGCGCGCCAACATCGCGTACCTCCCGGGAGCGTTCGACGACGCCAGCCGCGCGATCCTCGAGGAGCGCTTCCCCGACGCGATCCTCGTGTCCGACGAGGACGGCTCGGTCTTCGGGCTGAACTCGGCGAGCGACGGATACAACGTCATCATCTCGCCTCGGGCGAAGGGCTTCGAGAAGCAGCTGCGCGAGCGCGGCTACAACCCGATCATGATCGACCTCTCCGAGCTGCTGCTCGGCGGTGGCGGCATCAAGTGCTGCACGCTCGAACTGCGCGGCCGCTCATGACCCTCCCGCAGCAGACGGGCTCGGTCACGGACGCAGCCGAGCCGCACGTCGCGCACAACTACCACCCGCTCCCGGTGACCATCGCCCGCGGCGACGGCGCATGGGTGACGGATGTCGAGGGCAAGCGCTACCTCGACCTGCTCGCGGCGTACTCGGCGGTGAACTTCGGCCACCGGCATCCGGCGATCGTCGCGGCGCTGACGGAACAGCTCGGCCGCGTCGCTCTCACGAGCCGTGCCTTCATGAGCGATCGGCTCGAGCCCTTCGCGGCGGCTCTGGCCGGCCTGGCGGGCAAAGACATGGTGCTGCCGATGAACACGGGCGCCGAGGCGGTCGAGACGGGCATCAAGGTCGCGCGCGCCTGGGGATACCGCGTGAAGGGCATCGCCGACGGCAGGGCGCGCATCATCGTGGCGGCGGGCAACTTCCACGGACGCACCACCACGATCGTCAGCTTCAGCGACGATCAGGAGGCTCGGGCGGACTTCGGTCCGTACACCCCGGGTTTCGACGTGGTGCCCTACGGCGATGCGGATGCCGTCGCCGCGGCCATCACCGACGACACCGCCGCCGTGCTGATCGAGCCCATCCAGGGCGAGGGCGGGGTGGTGATCCCGCCGGAGGGATACCTGCGCCGCATCCGCGAGATCTGCGACGAGCGGAACGTGCTGTTCATCGCCGACGAGATCCAGTCGGGGCTCGGCCGCGTCGGCGAGACCTTCGCGTGCGATCGTGAGGGCGTCGTGCCCGACCTGTACCTGCTGGGCAAGGCGCTGGGTGGCGGGATCCTCCCCGTGTCGGCCGTCGTGGGGAACGCCGATGTGCTCGGCGTCATCCGTCCCGGCGAGCACGGGTCGACGTTCGGCGGCAACCCGCTGGCCGCCGCGGTCGGACTGCGCGTGGTCGAGATGCTCGAGTCGGGGGAGTTCCAGGAGCGCGCCCGCGCACTCGGGGAGCACCTCGCCGCCGCGCTCGCGCCGCTTCTGGGCCATGGCGTCACCGAGGTGCGCATCGCCGGACTCTGGGCGGGCGTCGACATCGATCCGGCGAGGGGCACCGGTCGCGAGATCGCGGAGAAGCTCCTCGATCGCGGGGTGCTGGTGAAGGACACGCACGGCCAGACGATCCGCATCGCGCCACCGATCGTGATCCGCGCGACCGAACTCGACTGGGCCGTCGAACAGCTCAAGCTGGTGCTCGGCGCCTGATCGGGAGCGTACGAAAAGGCGATCCGCAGATCGATCACTCGGACCCGTCTGCGGATCGCCCCCGATCCTCCGATCGTCACGACCGAGTGCGTCGCCCCAGCCCCCCGGGGTTCGAGCGCTCTCGGCGCGTCTCAGGCCGGCGCGTCGTCCGGGTCGAGCGTGCGCAGCGTGTCCTTCTCGACATCCGTGTCGGCGGTCAGCTGCTGCTCGGTGTTCTCATCGCCTCCGAGCGCCGCGTCGTCGCGGTCGGGGCTCGCGTCGCCCTGGATCGCGCCGTGCGGGGATTCGCCGTGCGAGCTGTCGCCCTGCAGTGCGCCGCCCTGCGTCGCACCCTGGGGGTCGCCCTCACGGGCATCGCCCTGCAGTGCGCCGCGCGGGGATTCGCCATGCGAGCTGTCGCCCTGAAGGGCGCCGCCCTGGGCTGCGCCCTGCGCGTTGCCCTCGAGTTCGTCGCCGTGCGATTCCGAGCCGTTCTGGCCGTCGGGCGCGGTGTTGTGCTCGGGGGTGGCCTCGCGGGAGCCCTCGGCAGGCTCCTCGGGGTGAGGGGTTCGTCCTGTGTGCTGGTCCATGTGCCGCACGCTACGCGCACGAGTCCGATCGGCCCAGGGAGTTGACAAACGGCCCGCGGCGGGTTCCGCGACCCGCCCGAGTGTCGTCGAGGACGGAACGAGCCCCTCAGTCGCCCTTCGTGGTGCGGATGGGGGTCGTGGCCGATTTCTCGGTGTACTCCACGGGTTCCGCGGCGCGCGCGGCCTCGGCGTCCGCCCTCTCCACGACGTCGAGCGGCCGGGTCTCGTCGAGCGTCATGAGGAAGCGGCTGTTCTCGGCGCGGTGCAGGCGACCCGAGGTGAACACCCAGATCGCGCCGATCGCGCAGGCGACGAATCCCGCGGTGCCGCCGAGCATGATCGCGCTGCGCGGGCCGAAGGTGTCGGCCACCCATCCGGCGATCGGGGCGCCGACCGGCGTCGATCCCATGATCACCGCCATGTAGAGCGCCAGCACGCGCCCGCGCAGCGCGGGAGCGGTGGTCATCTGCACGTAGCCGTTCGCGGTCGTTAGCAGGGTCACGATCATGAACCCGGTGAAGGTGAGGGTCACGGCGTAGCTCACGTACGTCGGCATCGCGGCGGAGACGAATGCCGCGACGCCGAAGCCGCCGGCCGCGAGGATCACGACGCGCACTCTCGCCCGGTCGCGGCGGGCCGCCAGCAGGGCTCCCGCGAGCGACCCGATCGCGAGGACAGAGCTGAGGATGCCGTAGCCGTCTGCCCCCGCGCCGAACTCCAGAGCCATCGTCGAGGCGAAGATCGGGAAGTTCATGCCGAACGCGCCGATCAGGAAGACGGTCACGAAGACCACGCGCAGGTCGCTGCGGCCCCACACGTAGCGGAAGCCCTCGGCGAGCCCGCCGGGGCGACGGTTCTTGGGGCGCGGTGCGAGCTGGCCCGTGCGCAGCATCAGGAGCGCGATGAGCATCGCGAGGAAGGTCGCGGCGTTCGCGATGAACACCCAGCCGGAGCCGATCGCGACGATCAGGAGGCCGCCGACGGCCGGACCGATCATGCGGGCGAGGTTGAACGACGCGGAGTTGAGGGCGACCGCGTTCGACGTGTCGCCCGACGAGACCATGTCGGAGACGAAGGCCTGCCGCGCGGGGGCGTCGAAGGCGTTCACGACGCCGAAGGCCGCCGCGAACCCGAACATCATCGGAAGCGTCATGACGTCGCTCAACAGCAGCACACCCACGGCGATCGCGAGCAGCAGCAGTGCGCTCTGCGTGGCGAGCAGGATGCGCCGCCGTTCGAACCGATCGGCCACCCATCCGGTCAGACTCACGAGCACGAGCGGAGGACCGAACTGCAGTGCCATGGTCACGCCCATCGCCGCGGCGTCGTTGTCGGTCAGTTCCGTGAGCACGACCCAGTCCTGGGCGGTCGCCTGCATCCACCCGCCGACGTTCGAGACCAGCGCTCCGGCGAACCAGATGCGGTAGTTGACGTTCGCGAACGAACGGAACATGGCGCTCATCGTTCGACCACCCTGCGCATCAACGCGCTCGCTTCTCGCAGCGTCGCGAGCTCCTGCTCCGTGAAGTCGAGTTCGGCCAGCATCTCGGCGAGCAGCTCGTCGCGTCGGTGGATCGTCTCGGCCACGATCGCGATCCCGGCGTCCGTGATGTCGACCTGCACTCGCCGTCTGTCCTCGGCGTCGGGCGTGCGCACGACCAGTCCCTGCTCTTCGAGACCGTTGATCATGTTCGTCATCGACGGCGCCGTGACGCGCTCGCGCTCGGCGAGAGAGGTGATCGTGCGTCGGCCGTGCATGCGCAGAGTGGCCAGAACAGCGAGCTGGGCGTCGCTCATCGCGTCGACGGCGCGGACGCAGCGGAGGCGTCGAGCGAGTCGGAAAGCGGCCATGCGCAGGTCGGTCGCGGTGAGCTGGAGGGATTCATCGGACGCAGGCATTACTTAGCCAGTCTAAGTATTTTCCCGGACGAAGGGAAGCGCGCGTCCGAGACGCAGTGCCCGACAGGCCAGAATGGACCCATGACCCGACCCGTCGCCCTCGAGCTCGCCGTGCAGGACCCGACCGGAGTCCGCATCGCGGGAGCCGTGGGCGCTGCGCGCGTCGAGCTCGCGCAGGCACTCGCACTCGGCGGACTCACGCCCTCGCCCGCCACTCTCGACCTCTCGATCGACGCCGCCCGCGCCGTGGGAGTCGAGGTGCACGTGCTCGTGCGGCCGCGACCGGGGGGATTCGTCTACTCCGCGGATGAGATCGCGATCTCCGAGAGCGATGTCCGTCGGGCGATCGAAGCCGGCGCGGACGGCGTCGTGATCGGTGCTCTCGGCGCAGACGGGATGCTCGACATCCCGGCCATGCGCCGGCTGCGCGACGCCGCGGGCGGAGCATCCGTCACCCTGCACCGGGCGATCGACGTGACGGTCGATCCCCTCGCGACCCTCGCGACCGCTCGCTCGCTCGGACTGCGTCGCGTGCTGACCTCGGGGGGAGCCTCTGCGGCGATCGACGGCGTCGATACGCTGCGCGCGCTCGTCGCCGAGGCGGCGGGAGGGATCGAGGTCATGGCGGGCAGCGGGGTGGATGCGGACAGTGCGCCCGCCCTCGCCGAGACGGGGATCGACGCACTGCATTTCTCGGCCAAGCGCAGGGTGCGCGAACCCGAAGGGCAGGCGCGTGACGACGTGCGCATGGGATCGGCCGCAGACGGCGCCGGAGGGTACGAGGTCACCGATCTCGAGATCGCGCAGTCGGTGGTCGACGCACTGCTGCGCTGACGCCGGGCGGCGCTCGCGCGCTGACACCGCCGATTCCCGTCAGTAGGGTGGGGGCGTGACGGATACTCGCGAGTTCACGGATGCTCACGGCATCGCCATCGTCTACGACGTGCACCCCGCAGCGGGTGAGGCGCGGGGGGTCGTGCAGCTGCTGCACGGAGTGGGCGAGCATGCGGGGCGGTATCCCGCGCTCATCGCCGCGCTGAACGGCGCCGGCTTCACGGTGTACGCCGACGATCACCGCGGTCACGGCCGCACGGGCATCCGTCAGCACGGCGGCCCCGCAGGTCTCGGCAGACTCGGCAAAGGCGGGCTGCGCGCGGCCGAGGCGGCGGTCTGGCAGCTCACCGGCATCATCAAGGACGATCATCCCGACCTGCCTCTCGTGCTGCTCGGGCATTCCTGGGGATCGTTCCTCGCGCAGATGCTCGTGAACGACCACCCGGAGGCGTGGGACGCCGTGATCCTCTCGGGGTCGGCACTGCGGATGCCGGGATCGCTCAACGCCGCACCGTTGAACGCGCGCTGGGCCGGACCCGAGGCGACCGGCCTGGAGTGGCTCAGCCGCGACCCGACCGTGTGGACGCAGTTCGACGAGGACCCGCTGACCACCGATGTGCCGCTGCTCAAGCTGTTCGGTCCGATCGAGGCGGCCAAGCTCTACGGCCGCCCGCGCAAAGATCTCGGTCGAGACATCCCGATGCTGCTGCTGGTGGGGCGCGACGACCCGGTCGGCGGTCCGCGCAGCGTGCACCGGCTCGCAGACGAGTACCGCACCAGATCGGGGCTCACCGACATCACGACCCTGGTGTATCCGGATGCCCGGCACGAGATCTTCAACGAGATCCAGCAGGACGAGGTCAGAGCCGACATCCTGGCGTGGCTCGACTCGCACATCCCGGCACGCTGAGGACCGCGTTTCGTCTCGGTCGGCTTCGCCGTCCTCGCTCAACGACCGGAGGGG
>NZ_CAUQVQ010000057.1:0-15396 GCF_963521645.1 uncultured Microbacterium sp.
GCGATGATGCGGATGTTCGTGAGACTCATGCGCCCGCCTCCTCGGCGTTCGGGGCGGTGGGCGGAGGAGGAGGCGCGGTCCGCGAACTCGCCGACGAAGCGGCTACGGCGGCGCCCGCCTCGGCAGCCGCCTGCTGGTTGAGAGCGAGGAACGTGTGCTCGAGCGCGCTCTGTGCCGGCGCGAACTCCGCGATCCTGAGTCCCGCGTGCACGAGCGCGTCAAGTCCGAGCGCGGCTGCGCCCTCGGTCTCGAAGCCGACGAGCACTCCCCCGCGGTCGGCGCCGAGGGACTCCACGGGGATGCCGAGAGTCTGGGCCACCTGCCAGGAGTCCGCGCTCTGCCGCGCGGCGTCGGCCCCCACGAACCGGATCCTCCAGGCGCGGCCGGTCGACTGCGCGGGGCCGGCATCGACGACCGACCCCGCGACGAGGAACACCGCATCGTCGATGACCTCTTCGAGCTCCGAGAGGATGTGGCTCGAGATCAGCACCGTGCGTCCCTCGGCCGCGAATCGCCGCAGCAGCACGCGCAGTTGGATGCGCGCCTCCGGGTCGAGACCGGACGCGGGCTCATCGAGCAGAAGCACCTGCGGGTCGTGCACGAGTGCGCGTGCGAGTCCGAGCTTCTGCTTCTGACCGCGCGACAGCACCTTGGCCGGCGAGTCGGCGAGCGCCTCGAGATCGACGAGCGCGAGCAGCTGCGACGCACGCGCCGCCGCCTCCGCCGGCGCGATGCCGTAGAGCCGCGCCGTCGTGACGATGGTCTCGCGCGCGGTCAGCGAGGGCCACGCGCCGAGAGCGTCCGGCATCCACCCGAGCAGACGGCGTGCCGCGAGCGGGTCTTCCGAAGGGTCCACCCCGGCGATGCGGATGGATCCCCGGTCGGGCGCGAGGAGCGACGCGAGCATGAGCAGCAGCGTCGTCTTGCCCGCGCCGTTGGGACCGACGAGTCCGGTCACCCGCCCCGGCTCGGCCCGCAGGGTCGCGGATCGCACCGCCTGGACGCTTCCGAACGATCTGCTGACGCCATCGACGACGATTCCGCTCATGCGGTCAGTCTGGCATCGGCACCGCCTCCGGTCGGGGAGGCCGCAGCGATCCGCAGCGAACCGGCGGACGCCCAGCCACCGGTGCGAGACTCTTCCGGTGCGCACCATCCTGAACATCATCTGGCTGATCTTCGCCGGGCTCGGCCTCTTCCTCGGCTACATGCTCGCGGGAATCCTGCTGTGCATCCCGATCGTGACGATCCCCTGGGCGATCGCCTCGTTCCGCATCGCGCGCTATGCGATCTGGCCGTTCGGTCGCGAGATCGTGAGCAAGCCCACCTCGGGCGTCGGATCGTTCCTCGGCAACGTGCTCTGGGTGATCCTGGCCGGCTGGTGGCTCGCGATCGGCCACATCGTGTCGGGCCTGCTGCTGTGCGTGACCATCATCGGCATCCCGATGGGCATCGCCGACTTCAAGATGGTGCCGGTCTCGCTGATGCCCCTCGGCAAGGAGATCGTGTCGCGCCGCGGCGCATTCGATCGCACCCTCTGATCCGGCGCTCAGTCGCGGAAGAATCCCACGCCGAGGTCCGGATGGTCGACGAAGACGCCGTCGACTCCGGCTCGCGCGATGACCCCCCACTCGCCCTCGTAGTCGCCGTAGGCGCTCTTTCCTCCGGATCCTCGGAACTCCGGTGACAGGAATCTGTTCTCCGGGCGGCACGTCCACGTGAAGACCGTGAGCCCGCGTGCATGAGCGTCGGCGACGATCGTGTTGCCCCGCGCGAGCAGCATCCGCTTGTCGACGCTGATGCCGTCGACGACACCGACCCAGCCGTCGAGGCCCCTCGCACTGACGGCATCGGCATAGGTCTGCGCCCTGGAGCCGTGCGTGACGAACAGATCGTAGGGGCGGCCGGACGCCTCGATGAGGTAGACGTAGGACGCCGCGATGCCTCTGCTCTTGAGCTGCGCGAGCACAGTGGACTCGAACGACTCGACGATCAGAGGCAGCTCACCGGTCGCCCAGCCCCCAGCCCGCAGTTCTCGTTCGATCAGGGGCACCAGGTCGAGCCCGATGCTCGCGAAGTACGTGGCGTGCTTGATCTCGAGCACGATGCCGATCTCGCGCCCGTGCTCGATCGATCCCTCGCGCACGATGTCGAGCACATCGCTCAGCCGCAGGATCGCCTGCGACCCGTTGAAGCTCGCGCTCGACGCGCGGACATCGGGGAGGCGCTCGCGGCTGCGCAGCGTCGCGAGCTCTGCCCAGGTGAAGTCCTCGGTGAACCAGCCGGTCAACGCCTCGCCGTCGACCCGCTTGGTCGTCTTGCGCTCTGCGAACTCAGGATGATCGGCGATATCGGTCGTGCCCGAGATCTCGTTCTCGTGGCGGACGACGAGAACGCCGTCCTTGGTCGCGACGACGTCGGGTTCGACCGCATCGACCCCCATCGCCAGGGCGAGCTCGTACGACGATCGACTGTGTTCGGGGCGGTAACCGGGCGCACCGCGATGCCCGATCACGAGAGGCGATTTCCTGGGCACGCTCTCAGCGTAGGACACCCTGATGAACCCGCATTCCGGCTATCGTTGAGGGAAGAGACCTACAACCCACTTTGGAGTGAGGCCCACATGAGCAACTTCGCCTTCAACAACCCGGCGTTCCAGCAGCAGGATCCGCGGAATGTCGCGACCTACCCGGGTGCGCCGCAGGGCGCTCAGGGGGCACAGGCCGCGTCGTTCCAGCACGGGACGATGGACGCCGCCGCCAACGCGCAGCTGGAGGGCATGTACGCCGCACCGCCCGCCGGCGCCATCGAGACCGACCGCATGTCGGTCGAGGACACGGTGTGGAAGACCGCCGGCCTCTTCGCGATCCTCCTCGTCACCGCAGCCGTCGGCTGGGTGTGGACGCTGGGCGGCGTCGCCGCGCCGGAGCAGAACCCGTACGACCGCTTCCAGCCGAACATGCTCCCGTGGATCGCCGGTGCTCTCGGCGGCTTCGTGCTGGCCATGGTGATCTCCTTCACGTCGCGCAAGAAGGTGCGCCCCGCGCTGATCTTCGCCTACGCGGCTTTCGAGGGCCTCTTCATCGGTGGCATCTCGGCGTTCTTCGAGGTGCTGTACCCCGGCATCGTCCTGCAGGCGACCCTCGCCACGGTCTCGGTCGTCGGTGTGACGCTGGCACTCTTCGCGAGCGGAAAGATCCGCGCCTCGAAGAAGGCGACCAAGATCTTCATGGTCGCGATGATCGGCTACCTCGTCTTCTCGCTGCTGAACCTCGTGCTGATGTGGACCGGCGTGCTGCCGCAGGAGCAGGCCTTCGGCCTTCTCAGCGCCGAGATCATGGGCATTCCGCTGGGCCTCATCATCGGCGTCCTCGTCGTCATCATGGCCGCGTACTCGCTGGTGCTCGACTTCGACCAGATCCAGCAGGGCGTGCGCAACGGCGCTCCCCGCAAGTACGGCTGGCTCGGCGCCTTCGGCATCATGGTCACGGTCGTCTGGCTCTACGTCGAGATCCTGCGCATCATCGCGATCGTCCGCGGCAACAACTGACGCGCACGCGCTCGTCACGAGGCCCGTCTCCTTCCGGAGGCGGGCCTCTTGCACATGCGGAGGCCTCCCCGCAAGGGGTTGGCTGATAGTTTCCTGAGAGGGCACGATGGATTACACGAGCCCGGGCACCCCCGGGCTCACGAAACAAAGGAGCTGAACATGAGCTTTCTCGGATTCCTTCTTCTCGGCCTGATCGCAGGCGCGATCGCGAAGCTGATCCTTCCCGGCAAGCAGGGCGGCGGATGGTTCATCACCCTCCTGCTCGGCGTCGTGGGCGCACTCCTCGGAGGATGGCTCGGCAGCCTGATCCTGAACCGTCCCCTCACGGAGTTCTGGGACCTCGGCACCTGGCTCCTCGCCATCGGCGGCTCGATCATCGTGCTGCTGATCTACGGTCTGATCGTGGGCCGCGGCAGCAAGGCCCGCAGCTGACATCACCGCGCATCGCGCAGTGAACAGAACCGCCCTCGTCGGAAGCAGCGCTTCCGGTGAGGGCGGTTCTTCGTGTGCGCGCGGTCACCCTTCTGCGGCTTTGGCCTCGAGAACCGCCCGCTCGCGCGCGTTGCCGGCCAGCGCCGCCGCGACGGCGAACTCACTGCGCGCTTCCGCGTGGCGGCCGAGGCGCAGGAGCATCTCGGCGCGCGTCGCAGGCAGCAGGTGGTAGCCGCTCAGCGCACCGGATGCGGAGAGCCGATCGATGATCTGCAGCGCCGACGCAGGGCCGGTCGCCATCGCCACGGCTGCCGCTCGATTGAGCTCCACGACCGGCGACGGCGCGATGCGCCCCAGAGCCTCGTACAGCACCACGATCCGCTCCCAGTCGGTCTCGTCGACCGAGGCCGCGACCGCATGGCATTCCGCGATGGCCGCCTGCAGACCGTATGGACCGCGACCAGGCCCGAGCGCATCGGCGACGGCCAGGGCGGCACGACCGCGCGAGATGCGCCCTCGATCCCACCGGCGTCGGTCCTGATCCGCGAGCAGCACGGGCTCACCGCGGGCGTCGACCCTTGCGGGGAACCGCGCCGCCGTCAGCTCCATGAGCGCGAGGAGACTGTGCACATCGCGCTCGCGCGGAGCGAGAGCCGCGAGCACGCGCGTGAGGCGGATGGCTTCGACGCTCAGCTCGGGGCGCATCCAGTGGGAGCCGCTGCTCGCCGCGTGCCCCTCGTTGAAGATCAGGTACAGCACACCGAGCACCGATCCGAGTCTCGCCGCGTGCTCCTCTCGGGGAGGCATCTCGAACGGCACGTTCGCAGCCGCGAGCGTCTTCTTCGCCCGCACGATGCGCTGCTGCACGGTAGCGGTCGGCACGAGGAAGGCCCGCGCGATCTCCTCGCTCGACAGACCGCCCACGACGCGCAGCGTCAGCGCGACCTGCGCTTCTCGCGAGAGCACCGGATGGCACGAGATGAAGATCAGTCGCAGCACGTCGTCGTCGACCGCATCCGGATCCCAGGGCGGCGCCCCGGCCGCATCCGCCTGCTCTCGCTCGAGGTCGTGAGCGAGCTCGGCCATCCGGTCGTCCAGGCGCTCACGGCGCCGCCAGCCGTCGATCGCCTTGCGTTTGGCGACCGCCGTGAGCCAGGCGGCCCCGTTGCGCGGCACGCCCTCGTCCGGCCACTGCTGCAGCGCGTCCAGCAGCGCCTCCTGCGCGAGATCCTCGGCGAGGCCGAAATCGCCGACCACCCGGGTGAGGGTCGCGACGATCTTGGCCGACTCGATGCGCCACACGGCGGCGACGGCCTGCCGCGCCCCCTCGTCGGGTGCGGAGCGGGCCGTCTCGCGGTCGTCGGTCATCTCACTGCTGCGCGCGACGCGCCTCTTCCTCTTCGCGCCAGCCCTTCTCCTTCTCGATCCACTCGTTGTCCGCCGGGAAGTCCGACTCATCGGTCACTCGACGCACCTCGAGGAACGATCCTGCGCCGAGAGGCGCGCGGCTCGCCCACTCCGCCGCCTCTTCGCGACTGGACACCTCGATGATCCAGAAACCGTTGAACAGCTCCTTGGTCTCACCGTACGGGCCGTCGGTGATGAGGGGCTTCTCGGTGCTGAAGTCCACGACGAAGCCTTCGGAGGCGTCGCTGAGCCCTTCCCCTGCGGTCAGCACGCCGGCCTTGATCATGGACTCGTTGTACGCCCCCATCGCCGCGATGACCTCGTCGAAAGGCATCTCCTTGTACGCCTCGACCGCGTCGTCGTTCGAGCGCATGATCAGCATGTACTTCACGGTGTTCTCCTCGGTGGGTGGGGGCCGCCTGTCGGCCCTCTCATTCATGACGTCGAACGGGGATGACGCAGATCGACATCCTCGACGAACTTTCTCGAAGAAATTCTCGGTGCGATCAGCCGAGCTCCTCGACGGCAGCCCGGATCGCGTCGGCGGAAGCGTGCAGCAGAGCCCGCTCGCGGTCGTTCATCGGCGTCTCCGCGAGCGGCACGGCACCCGCCGCGCCCACGACCGAGGGCACCGACAGCGCCACGCCGTGCAGACCGTATTCGCCGTCGAGCACCGTCGCGACCGGGAGCACCGCGCGCTCATCGCGCAGCACCGCCTCGGCGATGCGCGCACAACTGACACCGATCGCCAGGTTGGTGGCGCCCTTCCCGCGGATCACGGCGTAGGCGGCATCCCGCACCTCGATCGCGATCCTGTCGAGCTCCTCCGCGGTGAACGGCTCGTCGGCGGGCCAGTCGAGGATCGGCACCGAGCCGATCGTGGCGTTGGACCAGAGCGGGAACTCGGTGTCGCCGTGCTCGCCCACGATGTCGGCGTGCACACTCGCGGTGCTCACGTTCGCCCGATGCGCCAGGCGCCAGCGCAGTCGCGAGGTGTCGAGCACCGTGCCGGAGCCGAAGACCCGGTGGGGCGGCAGCCCCGAGACGCGCTGCGCGACGACCGTCATCACGTCGGCGGGGTTCGTGACGATGATGAACACCGCGTCGGGCGCTCGCTCGACGAGCTGCGGCATGAGATTCTCGAGCAGCCGCGCGTTGATGCCCGAGAGCTCCATCCGGGTCTGTCCCGGCTGCTGCTTCGCGCCGGCGGTCACCACGATGACATCGCTGCCGTCGACGACCGAGAGGTCGGACCCGCCGCTCACCGCCGCCGAGGTGAACTGCGTGCCGTGGGCGAGGTCGAGCACCTCGGCATCCACCTTGTCGGTCGCGATGTCGTAGAGCGCGACCTCGGCGGCACTCCCCCGGATCAGCGTGGCGTACGCGACGCTCACCCCCACGCTGCCTGCACCGATCACCGTGATCTTCGTCCGTGCCTTCGTCATACGCTCATCTTGCCCGAAGACGGCGAACGGGCACAGACCGCCATGGTCCATGCCCGTTCATCTCATCGGCGCGGGAGCTCCTGCGTCACTCCCACTCGATGGTCCCCGGCGGCTTCGACGTCACGTCGAGCACGACGCGGTTGACGTCGCGGACGCCGTTGGTGATGCGGTTCGAGATCTTCGACAGCACGTCGTAGGGCAGACGAGTCCAGTCGGCCGTCATGGCGTCCTCGCTCGACACCGGGCGCAGCACGATCGGGTGCCCGTAGGTGCGGCCGTCGCCCTGCACACCCACCGAGCGGACGTCGGCGAGCAGCACGACGGGGCACTGCCAGATGTCCTGGTCGAGCCCGGCCTTGGTGAGCTCTTCGCGGGCGATCGCATCGGCCTCGCGGAGGATCTCGAGGCGGTCCTGCGTGACCTCGCCGATGATGCGGATGCCGAGACCGGGGCCCGGGAACGGCTGGCGGCCCACGATCGCCTCGGGGATGCCGAGCTCGCGGCCGATCGCCCGCACCTCGTCCTTGAACAGGGCGCGCAGCGGCTCGATGAGCTCGAAGTCGAGGTCGTCGGGGAGTCCGCCGACGTTGTGGTGGGACTTGATGTTCGCGGTGCCTGCGCCGCCGCCCGACTCGACGACGTCGGGGTACAGCGTGCCCTGCACGAGGAACTTCACCGGGGCGCCACCCGAGGCCTTCGCCTCGGCGACCAGATCGAGCTGCACCTTCTCGAACGCGCGGATGAACTCGCGGCCGATGATCTTGCGCTTCTCCTCGGGGTCGGTGACCCCCTTGAGGTGGCCGAGGAAGACGTCTGCCGCGTCGACCGTGATCAGACGCACTCCGGTGGACTCGACGTAGTCCTTCTCGACCTGCTCGCGCTCGCCCTTGCGCAGGAGGCCGTGGTCGACGAACACCGCGGTGAGCTGGTCTCCGATGGCCTTGTGCACGAGGGCGGTCGAGACGGCGGAGTCGACCCCGCCCGAGAGCGCGGAGATGACGCGCGCGTCACCCACCTGCTCGCGGATGCGCTCGACCTGCTCGGCGATCACGTTGTCGCTGTTCCAGTCCGACGCGAGCCCGGCGCCCTTGTGCAGGAAGTTCTCGAGCACGCGCTGGCCGTGGTCGGAGTGCTTGACCTCGGGGTGCCACTGCACGCCGTAGAAGCCGCGCTCCTCGTTCGCGAAGGCCGCGACCTTGGTGGCATCGGTCGTCGCGAGCACGTCGAAGCCCTCGGGGGCCTTGGCGACCTGGTCGCCGTGGCTCATCCACACGTTCTGCTCCGTCGGCTGCCCACCGAGCAACGTGCCGCCGTCGCCCGAGATGACGGCGTCCGTCGCGCCGTACTCGCGGAGGCCGGTGTTCGCGACCTCGCCGCCGAGCGTCTGCGCCATGTACTGGAAGCCGTAGCAGATGCCGAGCGTCGGCACGCCGAGATCGAACACGGCGGGGTCGAGGCGAGGTGCGCCCTCCTCGTACACCGACGACGGACCACCCGAGAGGATGATCGCGACCGGGTTCTTCTCTGCGATCTCGGCGGCCGTGGCGGTGTGCGGCACGATCTCGCTGTAGACGCCGGCCTCACGCACTCGGCGGGCGATCAGCTGCGCATACTGTGCGCCGAAATCGACGACGAGTGCAGGGCGCTGCTGGGTCTCGGACTGTTCGGTCACCGGACACCTTCCGTGGCAGGGGCGGAGGCCTCGGCGGCCTCACGGGTGGAGAGATAGGTCTTGACCTCGCGTGCGACGATCGCCTCCATGAAGAAGGAGAGCAGCGGGACGACGCCACCCAGCGCGAGCAGGATGAAGCGAGGGAACGGCCAACGCATGAGGCTCCACACGCGGAAGCACGCGAAGAGGTACACGACGTAGAACCAGCCGTGTGCGACGAGGATGAACAGCGACAGATTGACGCCGTCGCCCAGAGAGGTCATCTCGCACGAGTTCGTCCAGGGCGCGAACAACGACCACCACTGGCAGTCAGGACCCGCGAGGACTCCGGCGAACCAGAGGAATCCGCCCGAGCCTCCCGCGAAGAGTTCGAGGTGGATCGGCGTGTACTTCAGCACCATCTCGGCCAACAGCAGGAGCAGCATGACTCCGGTGATGATCGACGCGATCTGGTAGAACTTCAGCGCACCGCGGATCGCCGGAAAGCTGGCGACTTTCGGTTCGGGCATGACACCAGTCTAGCCGGGGAGAATCCGCGCCGATTCCGGCTCAGGGCCGCGGTGGACGCGCCACGAGGAGCTCGCCGTGACCCTGCACCTCCAGCGTTCCCGCCGCATGCGGCACCAGCAGAGTGGACCCCGCGGATCGAGGCGTGCCCTCGACCTCGACCTGCCCCTCGATCACCACGACGACCGAGAACCCCTCCTCGATGACGGTGGCCCCGTCGACCGGCAGGCGATCAAGTCGGAAGTACCCGTCGGCGGCGGCCGGCAGCACGGATCCGGATGCGGGAGCCGTGCTCACGAGCGTCGAGATCTCGGCGTCCGATCGCCCCCGTCGGTTCACCGCGGCGAGCGCGAGATCGAAACCCAGCCCGAGATGGCCGAGCGCGGCACCGTCGATCGCGAAGTCGTGCCATTCGAGCAGGATCGACAGGTCTTCGGGCTGCTGCAGTTCGAGGAGCAGGATACCCGCGCCGATCGCGTGCAGCTCGCCCGGCGGCACCCAGACGACGTCGCCCGCGGCCACCTCGATCTCGTGCAGCAGACCGAGCAGCGCGGTGACGTCCTGCCGCGTCACGAGATCGGCGAGCACCGAGGCGTCCACGTCTCCCCTCAGGCCGACATGCACCGTGCCGCCCTGGAGGATGTACCAGGCTTCGGCCTTGCCGTGCGCCCGTCCGAGGTGCGTCGCGGCGAAGTCGTTGTGAGGGTGCGCGTGCACGGGCAGCCGCTGTCCGGCATCCAGCAGCTTCACGAGCAGTCTCGTGTCCGCGCCCCAGCGGGCGACGTGCGCGTCACCCAGCCAGGCGATCGGATCGTGCTCGACCGCGTCGCGCAGCACACGCCCGTCGGGGAGCGTGGTGAGCCCGAGCTCGGGCTCGCCGTTGACCGTGGTCGTCGAACCTATCCAGTCCTCCGGTTCGCGGGGTGCCGAGACCTCTTCGCCGCGGAAGGCGCTGATGCGTGCGCCGCCTCGGTAGAAGCGCTCGGCCGGACGGTTCGACGGCAGCAGGATGGGGTTCACACGCTCTCCTTCGATCGCACGACACCGGCGAGGAATCCGCCGACGAACGTGTCTCCGAGGCCGACCGTGGTCGGCGTGGCGACGTCGACCGAGAAGGCGGCGATGCCGACTGCGCCGGGCAGGGCCTCTTCGACGGCGGCGACGAGGGCTTCGCCTCCCCCGTGCCGGGGCATCGTCCGAGTGTCGTCGACGTCGGCGGCGGTCAGTCCGTCTCCCACGCGATAGCGGGTGGCGGCGACGCTCACGGCGCTCTCGAGCCCGCCACGGTACCGATGCGCGTCCGGCCCCATCGCGATCGCCCAGTAGCGCGTGTGCACGACCAGGGCCGGTGCGGGCATGACCGCGTGCACCTCGCGAAGGGCTCGGACGACGTCACCCGCGTCGAGGAGGTTCACCCTGCGGCCGAGATACTCCTGCAGCTCGTCTTCGTTCATGCTGTACACATCGATCCGGGACAGCAGGTGCGTTCTCACCGTGTCGGCGAACTCGCGTCGGTAGAACCCGGCATCCTCGTAGTAGACGAGAGCGTCGTCCGTGAGGCTCTCCATCGCCCGCCGCACCTCGGCGAGTCGGAGCTCGAGCAGGTCGTGGTCCTGCATCGTGTTGAACCCCGAGACGAGGAACACCGCGGCGCTCTCGAGTGCGGCCGGGAGGTCGGCGGCCAGCAGCATCCCCCGATTCGGAGGATCGTTCGCGAAGATGAGCCGATTCGCGGCCGGAGACAGCACGTCACCGTCCGTGAGCCGCACGTGCGCGCCGACCGGGTACTGCACGATGAGATGCGGATCGAGGGTGTCTTCCGTCGCCGAGCAGATGTACGACATCGACTCCGGCAGCAGCCGGCGCACGTTGTCGTCGATGCTGACGAGGTGCTGCACGCTCGGGATGCCGAGCGCATCGAGCACGAGGCCCGCCCGCACCCCGGTGCCCCCGAGCGTGATCGAGTACGCGAAGTGCGAGACGAAGTCCTCGATGACGTCGGACGACGCGACGAACCGCTCCGCCCCGGTTCCCGAGGCGACGAATGCCAGCACCGCCACGAGCAGCGAGCGTTCGTCGGTGATCGGCGCCGTGGTCGTCAGCTCGTGCCGCCGCACGCCGTGCGCGCGCGCAAGCCTGTCGAACACCGACGAATCCCACATGAGCTCATAGTCGACGGTGCCGCCGAGTCCGAGTACGAGCGTTCTGTCCACGTCGCCGATCATCCTCCGATTGTCCGCAGATCAGTACAGCGACGCCTTGCCGTCTGCGCCGAACAGGTCGATCTTCTCCGCAGCCGTGACCTTCATGGCCTCGAGCGCCGCCGGCTGGATCGCGTTCGGCTCGCGCAGACGGCGGTCGGTGCCGAGCACCTCGCGCATGCGGTCGTGGTAAGAGACCTTGATGTCGCTGGAGATGTTGATCTTGTTGACCCCGAGCTCGACCGCGCGGCGCAGCTCTGCATCCGGATTCGACGACCCGCCGTGCAGCACCAGCGGGATGCCGACGGCCGCCTTGATCTCCTCGAGCAGGTCGTGGCGCAGCTCGGGGTTCTTGTCGCTCGGGTACAGGCCGTGCGAGGTGCCGATCGCGATCGCGAGGCTGTCGACGCCGGTCTCCTCCACGAAGCGCACCGCGTCGGCGGGGTTCGTGTAGATGATCTCGGCCGCGCCGGACTCGCCGTAGCTGTCGTTCGCGCCGATCGTGCCGAGCTCGCCCTCGACCTGGATCCCCACCGCGTGAGCCGCGTCGACGACCTTGCGGGTCAGCGCGACGTTCTCGTCGAAGGGCAGGAGCGACGCGTCGATCATGACCGAGGTGAATCCGGCCTTGATCGCCGTGATGATCTGCTCGTAGGTGCCGCCGTGATCCCAGTGGATCGCGACGGGCACGCTCGAACGGTGCGCACGCGAGTGCATCGCGGCGATGAGGTCGGTCGTGATGTGCGACACCTCGTCGGGGTGGATCGCGATGATGACCGGGGCGGCCTTCTCCTCGCTGATGTCCATGATGCCGTTGAACATCGCCCAATCGCTGATGTTGAACGCCGGGATGGCGAAGTTGTTCTCATTCGCGATGTCGAGGATGGATTTGCCGGTGTAGAGCACGTGATTCTCCTGTTTCGTGGTGGTCGTTGATCCGTCGGGACGGGGTCAGCTCTTCACGGACCCCGCCGTGAGACCGCTGATGAAGTACCGCTGGAAGAAGAGGAAGAGGATGAGCACGGGGATGGACCCGAGCACGCTCATCGCCATGATCTGGTTCCACTCGTACGAGTGCTGGCCCATGAGCAGCTGGATGCCGATGGGCACCGTGCGCATGTCGATCGTGCGGGTGAGAGTCAGCGCGAACAGGTACTCGTTCCACGCGATCATGAAGGTGTAGATGCCGACCGACACGATGCCGGGAATCGAGATCGGCACCAGGATGCGCCACAGCGCGGTCATGGACCCCGCGCCGTCGACGCGGACGGCCTCGTCGAGCTCCTTCGGCAGGGTGTTGAAGTAGCCGGTCATCATGATGATCGCGTACGGCAGCGTGAACACCATGTACGTGAGGATCAGCCCGAGATACGAGTTGTAGAGGCCGAGGGCGACCATCAGTCCGAAGTACGGGATCAGCAGAGTGATGGGCGGCACGGCCTGCACGCTGACGATCACGACGTTGAGGATGCGCTTGCCGCGGAAGTCGAAGCGGCTGAAGGCGTAGGCCGCCTGGATCGCGACGAGGAGCGTCAGGAGCGTGACCGAGCCGGCCACCACGTAGCTGTTGAAGAAGAACCGCATCGTCTCGGGGTTGGTGAAGATCGCGATGTACGCGTCGAACGAGAACGTGTCGGTGAGCAGCCGCGGCGGCAGCTCGAAGATCTGCGTGTTCGACTTGAACGAGCTCGAGAGCATCCAGAGCACCGGGCCTGCGGCGAACACGGCACCGAGGATGAGGCCGATCATCACGCCTGTCTTGGCGACGCGGCGCTGGTTCTGCGCGGTGAGAGCCATGATCAGTCCCTCGCTTTCTGGTGACGGACGTAGAAGACGGCGAGCACCATCGACATGAGCAGGACCAGCACCGCGGAGGTCGCCGCGAGCGAGAAGTCGTACTTGGCGAAGGCGAGCTTGTAGGTGAAGGTGCTGAGCACCTCGGTCACGTCGATCGGTCCGCCGCCGGTGGTCATCCAGATGAGGGCGAACTGCTGCGAGGTCCAGATCAGGTCGAGCAGCACCAGGCTGATGATGATCGGACGCAGCTGCGGGATGGTCACGTTCCAGAACCGCTGCACGCTGTTCGCGCCGTCGACGGTCGCGGCCTCGTGGAGTTCGGCGGGGACCCCCTGGAGGCCTGCGAGCAGGCTCACCATGAAGAACGGATAGCCGGCCCAGATGTTGATGAAGATGATGGTCCCCAGCGCGAGCTGCGGAGAGGCGAGCCACTCGATGTCGGTGTTGAGCAGGAAGTTCACGACGCCGTTCGGAGCGAGCAGCATGCGCCACAGGACGGCGATCACCGCGACCGTGAAGAGCCACGGCAGCACGTAGAGAGCCCGGAAGAGAGAGCGCGAGAATCGGCCGAGCAGCGGGCTGTTGAGCATCATCGCGAACGCCAGGCCCAGCACGAGGTGAGCGGCGACGCTCACCACCGTGAAGAGGACGGTGTTGCCCGTCGCCTTCCAGAAGCCGGCGTCCGAGAGGATCTCGACGTAGTTCCTGAGTCCGACGAACTCCGGTGACTTGTTCAGGATCACGTTGTCCTGGAACGAGTACCCGATCACCATCACGATCGGGATGATCATCAGCACGAACAGCAGGATGATCGTCGGCGAGAGGAATCCGTACGACTCCGTGGTCTTGCGCAGCTGACGGCGTCGCCGCGACAGCGCGACCCCTGTGACGATCACCTCGGTGTCGTCGGACATCTTCAGGCTCATGGGAACCGGTGCTCCTTGGTTGGTCGGGTGCCGCACCGCTCTGCTCGCGATGCGGCACCCCGTTCAGGTCGGAGACGGAGGATCAGAACTCGCCGACCCACTCCTCCTGTGCCTTCTGGAGCGCGTCGTCGATGGACTGCTGCCCGTCGAAGGCCGACTGCAGCTGCTCTCCGAGCTGGCGCATCAGCTCTTCCGCGACAGGGAGTCCGGTGAACTCGTTCGCGGGGTAGCCGGCCTGGTAGATCTCGAACGCCTGCGCGAACAGCTCATCGTCTTCCACGAATCCGGGAACCGACGTCGAGTTGCCCGGGAAGGCGTTGGCCATCGTCGAGAGCTCGGAGTTGGTCTGCTCGCTCATCAGGAACTCGACCAGCTTGAACGCCGCCTCCTTGTGCTCCGAGTTCTCGGCCACGCCGATGCCCCAGGATGCGTAGGGAATTCCCCGCTCGCCGTCGTAGCCGTCCTCAGCCGGAAGCGCCGAGATCGAGAACTGCAGGTCGGGGTTCGTCTCACGGATCAGGTTGATGTGCGCGAGCGAGTCGATCATCATGCCGACGCGCCCGTTCGTGAACTCCTCGACCTTGTCCTGCTCCTTCATCGTGAAGGAACCCGAGGCGATCGAGCCGTCGTCCCACATGCCGCCGATGAACTCGACCGCCGAGGTCACGTCGTCGTTCGTCAGATCCGGCTGGCCGTCCTTCAGCATCGAGCCGCCCGACGCCCACACCCACGACATGACGTCGTTCTGCACGCCGTTCGGTGCTTCCAGGGAGAGCGGGAGGACCCATCCCGAGACATCTCCGCCGAGCGCCGACACCTTCGAGGCCGCATCCGCGAACTCCGTGCGGGTCGTGGGCGGAGCGGTGACTCCCGCCTCGGCCAGCAGCGTGTCGTTCGTGAACATCGGGTAGACGAAGTTCACGACCGGGATCATGTACGTGGCGCCGTCGACCTGGATCTGGCTGGCCAGCTCGCTGTCGTCGTAGTCGTACTCCTCCATCAGCGCGCTGAGGTCTGCGATGACTCCCTGCGACGCGAAGTCGTTGACCCAGGCGCCGTCGAGGCCGACGACATCCGGCATCGTCCCGGAGGCGGCGCCCGCGAACAGCTGCTCCTTGGTCGATGCGTACGGTCCGCTCACGAGCTCGACCGTGATGCCCGGATTCGCGTCTTCGAACTCGTCGATGAGCGCCCGGAACTCACCGTCGGGGAGCTCGGGCTCCCACCACTGAGCGAACTCGATGGTGACGTCTCCGCCATCGGATCCATCGGTTGCGCTGTCGCCTGCCGCACACCCTGCCACGGCCAGGACCGTCACGGCTGCTGTCGCTGCGCCGGCGAGCTTCAGAATGCGTCGCCCTCGCCCCACTGTGATCATCACTTCTCCTCTTCGAGATCGTGCCGCACAGTTTTCAATGCTCGTTCGTGCGGTTTTGAGCCATGTTATGCCGACATTTGC
>NZ_CAUQVQ010000058.1:0-15178 GCF_963521645.1 uncultured Microbacterium sp.
CATGACCGACACCACCAAGCCCTCCGTCCTGTTCGTCTGCGTGCACAACGCAGGTCGCTCGCAGATGGCCGCAGGCTTCCTCCGTGACATCGCAGGAGACCGCATCGAGGTCCGCTCGGCCGGCTCCATGCCCGCCGATCAGATCAACCCGATCGCGGTCGAGGCGATGGGCGAGCTGGGCATCGACATCACCGCCGAGCAGCCCAAGGTGCTCACGACCGAGGCCGTGCAGGCATCCGATGTCGTGATCACGATGGGATGCGGCGACGCCTGCCCGTTCTTCCCCGGCAAGCGCTACGAAGACTGGAAGCTCGACGACCCGGCCGGTCAGGGCATCGACGCCGTGCGTCCGATCCGTGACGACATCCGGCGCCGCATCGAGGTGCTGACCGGCGAACTGCTGGGCTGAGGCGCCTCCCGCCCCGTTCGAATCGCGCACTTTGCAGTTCTGCAGGGTGGAAAAGTGCAAAGTGCGCGATTCGAAAGCCGGGGGCGGGTCAGCGGTTGACGATGAGCCCGGAGGTCTTCTGCGCGGCGGTGAAACGGCGCTGCACGTCGGGCCAGTTGACCAGCTCCCAGAACGCCTTGACGTAGTCGGCGCGCACGTTGAGGTAGTCGAGGTAGTAGGCGTGTTCCCACACGTCGAGCTGCAGCAGCGGCGTGACACCGAGCGGCACGTTGCCCTGCTGATCGAACAGCTGGAAGATCACCGGCCGGGCTCCGACGCCGTCCCAGGCGAGCACGGCCCAGCCCGAGCCCTGCACACCGAGTGCGGTCGCCGTGAAGTGCGCGCGGAACGCGTCGATCGATCCGAACGCGTCGGCGAGCGCCGCGTCGAGCTCGCCCTCGGGGTTGCCGCCGCCGTCGGGCGAGAGGTTCTCCCAGAACACCGAGTGGTTGATGTGGCCGCCGAGGTTGAACGCCAGGTCCTTCTCGAGCTTGTTCACGGCGGCGAAGTCTCCGGACTCGCGCGCTGCGCCGAGCTGCTCGAGCGCGGTGTTGGCGCCGGTCACGTAGGCCTGGTGGTGCTTGGAGTGGTGCAGCTCCATGATCTTGCCGGAGATGTGCGGCGCGAGCGCCGAGTAGTCGTACGGCAGCTCGGGAAGAGTGTACGGAGTGGGCATGCTGGTCCTTTCAGTCGTTCTGATCGGTGGGAAGCGAGTGGAACCGGCGGTCGAGGTAGACGAGGGGTCGGCCGGGTCGCCCGAGCAGCACCTCGTCGATCTCGGCCACCACCACGGTCGACGAGCCGACGGCGACGGTGGACATGGTGTGACCGCGCATAGCCGCCCGCGCCTCGGCCAGGTACGGCTCTCCGGTGGGCAACGTGCTCCAGCCCTGATCGGGCGTGAAGCGGTCGGCACCGCTGACCGCGAAGCTCTGCGCCAGGGCGGAGTGCTCGTCGTCGATCAGATGCACGACGAACGACTCGGCGTTGAGGATCGACCCTGCGCTGCCGGTCGCCCTCGTCACCGAGAACACGATCGCGGCGGGGTCGACGGCGACGGATGCGACGCTGGATGCCGTGAGACCCACGGGCCCGTCGGGAGTCATCGCCGTGATGATCGCGACGCCCGCGGGGTGCGCACGGAATGCGGCCTTGAGTCCCTCACCGACCTCTGAGGGGACGGGTGCGGCGGGATGCGGCTGGGTGGTCATGCGGATGCCTCCTGGGGCGGAAGGGCTGCGATGATCGGATGGTCGCGCTCGATGATGCCCAGCTTCGCAGCTCCTCCGGGCGATCCCATCTCATCGAAGAACTCGACGTTGGCCTTGTAGTAGTCCTGCCATTCTGGCGGCAGATCGTCTTCGTAGTAGATCGCCTCGACAGGGCAGACCGGCTCGCACGCGCCGCAGTCGACGCATTCGTCGGGATGGATGTACAGCGAGCGCTCTCCCTCATAGATGCAGTCCACCGGACATTCGTCGATGCACGCACGATCCTTGACATCGACGCACGGAAGGGCGATCACGTAGGTCATCGGGGTGCGGTCTCCGTTCTCGTAACTCTTGCCACCGTAAGACCTCAAGTACACTTGAGGTCAAATCGAGGAAGGATCCCGTGACCATCGACGCCGACTCCGACCGCAGCGTGCACGGCCCCGACGAGCCCCTGACCATCGGGGAGATGAGCCGGCGCACCGGCGTCGCACCGTCGGCGCTGCACTTCTACGAGAGCCTGGGTCTCATCGCCTCGACCCGCACGCCCGGCAATCAGCGCCGCTACGCGCGGCACATGCTGCGTCGGGTCTCGCTCATCACCGTGGCGAAGCGCCTGGGCATCCCGCTCGCCGATGTGCAGGCCGCGTTCGCCGACGTGCCCCTCACGCAGACCCCGAGCCACGAGGACTGGCAGCGCGCCTCTCGGCGGTGGAAGCGCGAGCTCGAGAAGCGTCGCGAGGGCATCGAGCGCCTCGAACGCGAGCTGACCGGATGCATCGGCTGCGGCTGCCTGTCGATGAAGGCATGCGGCCTGCTCAATCCCGACGACGCCCTCGGCAGCCACGGATCCGGCCCCCAGCGTCTGCGTGACGTCGACGCCTGACACCCCTCCGTCAGTCACCCCCGCACGAGACCCGCACCGCGGCACGAGACCCCCGTTCGCGACGGGGGTCTCGTGCACGCACGGGGGTCTCGCGGGGAGCGCCGGACAGGGCAGCGCCGGGCAGGGCAGCGCCGAGCAGCGGCCGGCGCGCCGGGGTCAGCCGACAGTGAACGGCGCGCGCAGCAGCACCTCGTCGCGCGAGCTCGGGCCGACGAGCAGCTCGAATGCGCCGGGCTCCACGCGTCGGATGCCGTCGGCGTCGACGATCGAGCACTCTGCGACCGGAAGCTCGAGCCGCACACGCACCGACTCCCCCGGCGCGACGTCGACCTGGCGGTAGGTCTTGAGCTCCTTGTCGGCCCAGCTGACGCTCGTCACCGAGTCCCGCACATACGCCTGCACGGTCTCCCGCACAGGCCGCGAACCCGTGTTCGTGACATCGACCTCGGCGACGATCGTGTCGTGCAGACCGAGCTGCGCGGCGCCCAGCGACAGGTCCGAGTACGCGACGGTCGAATACGACAGGCCCTCGCCGAACGCCCAGGCCGGCGACTGCGTCAGGTCGGCGTAGCGGTCGCCGTGCTGGCCGCGGATCTGGTTGTAATACGTCGGCTGCTGACCGACGTGGCGCGCGAACGAGATCGGCAGGCGACCAGACGGCTCCACCGCGCCCGAGACGATCTCGGCGATCGCACGTCCGCCCTGCATGCCGGGGTTCGCGGCCCAGATCACGGCCGCCGCACGAGACACGGATGCAGGTAGCACCAGCGGCTTCGAGGCCAACAGCACCACCACCACGGGCTTCCCTGTCGCGATCAGCGCGTCGAGCAGGGCGTTCTGGCCGCCGATCAGTTCGAGCGTCGCCGTCGAGCGGCCCTCGCCCACGAGTTCGATGCGGTCGCCGACGACGGCGACGACGACATCGGATGCCGCAGCGGCCGCCACGGCGTCGGCGATCAGCGCGTCGTCGGCGGACGCGGGCACCACAACCGCGGGCCGCGGCTGCCCGTCGGGGAAGGTCGCCCCGCGCGGATCGTCTTCGAGGGTCAGGATCTCGGCGCCCTGCGCATGCGTGACCGACCAGCGGTCGACGCCGGCGAGTCCGTCGAGCACGGTCGTGATCATCTCGCGGGGCTGACCGTCGAGCCACCCCGCCTGCCCCGATCCACCGGCCCAGTCGCCGAGCTGCGTCTGCGCGTCGTCGGCGAGCGGCCCGACCACGGCGACCTTGAGGGGAGCTGCGGCATCGAGCGGCAGCACGCCGTCGTTCTCGAGCAGCACGATCGAGCGGCGCGCCGTCTCGAGGTTGAGCTCGGCGTGAGCCGCGCTGCCGACCACGGCATCCAGTTCGCGCTGAGGCAGCCGCGGGTTCTCGAAGAGACCGAGCTCGAACTTCAGGGTCAGGATGCGGGCGACCGCGTCGTCGAACGCGTCTTCGGCGAGCAGCCCGTTCGAGACGGCCTCGAGTGCACCCGCGAAGAAGCCGGGGGTGTTCATGACCATGTCGTTGCCGGCGCTCACCGCGGCGGCCGAGGCGTGGGCGTAGTCGGGCTGCACGTGCTGCTCCCACACCATGCGGCCGACGTTGTCCCAGTCGGTGATGAGCGTGCCGGTGTAGCCCCACTCGCCGCGCAGCACGTCGCTGAGCAGCCACTCGTTTACCGTGATCGGCACGCCGTCGGTGGTCTGGTAGCCGAGCATGAACGTGCGGCATCCCTCGCGGGCGACGCGCTCGAACGGCGGCAGGAACCACGAGCGCAGCTTGCGACGGGAGATGTCGGCCTCGCTCGCGTCGCGCCCGCCCTGCGTCTCGGAGTACCCGGCGAAGTGCTTGGCGGTCGCGAGGATGGCGGTCGGGTCGGTGAGGCCGTCGCCCTGATAGCCGCGCACCATGGCCGAGGCGAGCTCGCCGATGAGGAACGGGTCTTCACCGAAGGTCTCATCGATGCGGCCCCAGCGCAGGTCGCGTGCGATGCACAGCACCGGAGAGAACGTCCAGTGGATGCCGGTCGCCGCGACCTCGACCGCGGTGGCCCTCGCGACCTTCTCGACGAGCTCGGCATCCCATGTCGCGGCCATGCCGAGCTGCGTCGGGTAGATCGTCGCCCCCGGCCAGAACGAGTGACCGTGGATGCAGTCCTCGGCGACCAGCAGCGGGATGCGCAGCCGTGTCTGCGCTGTCAGCTCGTTGGCGCGGATGATGCGTTCGGGCGAGGTGTGCAGGATCGATCCGACGTGCGTGCCCAGCACATGGTCGTCGAGGTCGTCGCGGGCATCGAGCTGCAGCATCTGCCCGATCTTCTCCTCGACGGTCATGCGGTCGAGGAGGTCGGCGACGCGTGCCGCGATCGGCAGCTCGGGGTCGAGGTAGGGCAGGGATTCGGTCAGGGTCTGAGAGGTCATCACTCGGCGTTCTGTGTCTTCGTATCGGTCGTCGTCTGGGTCGTCGTCGCTGTCGCCGCGCTCTGCACGGTACCCGAGTCGGTCGTCGGCGCCACGCGCACCGCCGTCACGGGATCGTTCACGTTGAGACCCTTCTTCTTCATCGCACGGGCGCGCTCGCCGGCCGACCGCAGCCTCGGGTTGACGTACTCGTCGATGCCGAAGTTGATGAGCGACAGGGCGACGCCGATGATCGCGATGCAGAGTCCTGCGGGCACGTACCACCACCACAGCCGCGGGAAGGCGCCGTTCTGCTGCGCCCAGAACAGGATCGTGCCCCAGTTGAGGTTGCTCACCGGGATCACGCCGATGAAGGCGAGGGTCGTGAGGCCGAGGATCGCCGCGGTCACGGTGCCGACGAAGCTCGACGCGATCAGCGCCATGAGGTTCGGCAGCATCTCGACCGTGATGATGCGGTGCAGCGGCTCGCCGTTGGCGCGGGCCGCCTGGATGAAGTCGCGGTTGCGCAGCGACATGGTCTGCGCGCGCAGCACGCGGGCACCCCACGCCCAGCCGGTGAGCCCGAGCACCGCGGCGATCACGATGAGGGGCGGGTTCTCGAACTGCGAGGCCACGATGATGATCAGCGGGATGCCGGGGATCACCAGGAACACGTTCGTCAGCGCCGAGAGCGACTCGCTCTTCCACCCGCGCACGTAGCCGGCGATGACGCCGATCGTGATCGCGATGATCGTCGCGATGATCGCCGACAGGAAGCCGACCACCACCACACCACGCGTGCCGAAGATGAGCTGGCTGAGCACGTCCTCACCCATGTGGGTGGTGCCGAGCCAATGGTCGAGAGAGGGCGGCTGCCGCAGCGCCGTGCGGTCCTTCTGCGTGGCGCCGTAGGGCGCGAGCAGCGGGGCGAAGATCGCGATCAGCACGAACACCCCGAGGATGATCAGGCCGGCGATCGACTTGGGGTTGCGGAACATCGCGAACGACTGCGCGAGCTGCGACCAGAAGGTCTTGCGCGCGGGTGCGACGTCACCGGCCGTGCGGAAGGTCGCCGTCGCGGGCATCCCGGTCGGGATCGCGCTGCCGTCGGGAGCCGTGGTCTCGGTCGAGGTGGGAACACTCATGTCAGGCCTCCGTCTGGCGCGTGCGCGGGTCGAGGTATGCGTAGACGATGTCGGCGAGGATGTTGGCGACCAACACCGACAGCGTGATCACCAGGAAGACGCCCTGCATGAGGGCGAAGTCCTTCGCATTGGTGGCGTCGAGCAGCAGTTTGCCGACTCCGGGATAGCTGAAGACCATCTCCATCACGATCGTGCCGCCCACGATGAATCCGATCGAGAGCGCGAAGCTCTGGATCTGCGGCAGCACGGCGTTGCGGGCGGCGTAGGCCCAGAGCACTCGCCGGTTGGGCATGCCCTTCGCCTGCGCGACCGTGATGTAGTCCTCGTCGAGCACCGTGAGCATCATGTTGCGCATGCCGAGCATCCATCCGCCGAGCGACGCGATGATGATCGTGAGAGCCGGCAGCGTGCCGTGCATGATCACCTGCCCGATGAAGTCGAGGCTCCATTCCGGCGACTGGCCTTTGTCGTAGGCGTGCGACGAGGGGAACCACTTGAGCGTCGACGAGAAGATCGCGATCGCGATGAGTCCCAGCCAGAAGTACGGGATCGTGTTGAAGAACGTCGTGATCGGGATGAGTGCGTCGAGCCTGCTGCCGCGCTTCCACCCGACGATCGCGCCGCCGACGGTGCCCAGCACGAACGAGATGATGGTCGCGAGCCCGACCAGTCCCAGCGTCCACGGCAGAGCGGATGCGAGCACCTCTCCCACCGGTCGCAGACCGTGCAGGGTCGAGATGCCGAGATCGCCGCGGAACAGCATCGCCCAGTAGTCGAGATACTGCTGCCACATCGACTTGTCCGAGTCGATGCCGAGCAGGATGCGCAGCGAGTCCGCCGCCTCGGGGCTGATGTTGCGGTTGCGGGCGAGGTACGAGCTGACCGCATCGCCCTTCATGAACCGCGGCAGGAAGAAGTTGATCGTGATGGCCGCCCACAGCGTGAAGAGGTAGAAGCCCGCGCGCCCGGCGAAGAATCGCCAGGGCACCGCGGCTCGGCCCTTCTGCGCGGCGGTGGCCGTGGTGCCGACCTCGAGCGCGTCGCGGTTCTCGTCGTCGACGAGCGGGAGCTGGGGGGATGCGGTGGTCACTGTGCGCCTCCGTGCGAGCCGGCCGTCGCGAAGTGCTTGTCGGGGTCGGGAGACGCCGCCCGCAGCTCGCGCGTGTAGGGGTCCTGCGGGTTGAGGATCACGTCGTCGGCGTCGCCGAACTCGACGACACGGCCCTGGTTGAGCACCATGATGCGGTCGCTGAAGTGCCGCGCCGTGGCGAGGTCGTGCGTGATGTAGAGCACGCCGAGCCCCTCTTCTCGCTGCAGATCGGCGAGCAGGTTCAGCACACCCACACGGATCGACACGTCGAGCATCGAGACCGGCTCGTCGGCGACGAGCAGCGACGGGCGCGACGCGAGGGCCCGGGCGATGGCCACGCGCTGGCGCTGGCCGCCCGAGAGCTCGTGCGGGCGGCGGTCGATCACCGCATCCGCGTCGAGCCGTACGCGCTCGAGCAGTCGGCGCACCTCCGCCTCGGTCTCCTTCTTCGGCACGACGTCGTCGAGACGGATCGGGCGCTCGAGGTGGTACCTGATCGAGTGGTACGGGTTCAGAGAGGCGAAAGGGTCCTGGAAGACCATGCGCAGCTGCTGGCGGTACTTTCGCAGCCCCGTGCCGCGACGCGGGATCGGCTTGCCGTCGAGAAGCACCTCGCCGCTGGTGGGGGTCTCGAGCTGGGTGAGGATCTTGGCGATCGTCGACTTGCCGCTGCCCGACTGACCGACCAGGCCGATGGTCTGGCCCGAGGTCAGGGTGAAGCTGACGTCGTCGAGGGCCTTCAGGCGCCCGGCGCCTCTGACGTTGTAGACCTTGGTCACATTCGCGAACTCGAGCGTGGTCATCGGGTCAACACTCCTCTCGCACCGGTGAGTCGGGGGAACGACGACAGCAGGGTCCTCGTGTAGTCGTGCTGCGGGTTCGTCCAGATCTGCTCGGCGGGAGCGAGCTCGACGATCTCGCCGGCACGCATGATCGCGATGCGGTCGCTGATCTCGAGCAGCAGCGGGAGGTCGTGGGTGATGAAGATGACCGAGAAGCCGAACTCGTGACGCAGCTGCGAGATCTGCTTGAGGATCTCGCGCTGCACCAGCACGTCGAGCGCGGTGGTCGGCTCGTCCATGACCATGAGCTGCGGACGCAGCGCCAGGGCCATCGCGATCATGACGCGCTGGCGCATGCCGCCGGAGAGCTCGTGCGGGAACGAGCGGGTGCGCTGACGGCCGACCTTGACGATCTCGAGCAGCTCCTCGGCCTCGGCCCTGCGCTGGCGGCGGGTCATGTCGGGTCGGTGGATCTCGAAGACGTCCTCCAGCTGCGAGCCGATCGTCGCGACCGGGTTGAGCGCGTTCATCGCCCCCTGGAACACCATCGACACCTTGTCCCAGCGGAACCTCTGCATCGCGTCGACATCGAGAGCGTTGATGTCGACGTCGACACCGGATGCGTCGTGGAAGGTCACGCTGCCGCCCGCGATCACCGCGGGAGCCCGCAGCAGACGCTGCACGCCGTACGCGAGGGTGGTCTTGCCGCATCCGCTCTCTCCCGCGAGACCGAGGATCTCTCCTCGCTGCAGTTCGAGCGTCACGTTCTTCACCGCCTCGACAGGCGGATCGACGTCGTACACGACCGAGAAGTCGCGCACGCTGAGCAGGGGTTCTGTCATGAAGTGTCCTTCGTCGGGTGGGGCGTTTCGTCTCGGTCCTTCGGTCCTCGCTCAACGACCGGGGCGGGTCCACCGGTCGTTGAGCGAGCGGAGCGAGTCGAAACGCGGTGAGGGGGCGTTTCGTCTCGGTCCTTCGGTCCTCGCTCAACGACCGGGGCGGATCCTTCGGTCCTCGCTCAACGACCGGTGGCTCGCTCAACGACCGGAAGCGGGGGCCTTACTCGGCCGGCTTCAGCTTCGTGAGGATCTGCACGATGTTCTGCTGCGTCGGGTCACCCGAGGCGTACGGGTCCTCCTCCGAGGGCCACCCCACGTAATTGCGGGTGTTGTACTGACCGAGCAGCGGGTGCGCGCCGAGCGGGATCGCCGGCACCTGGTCGACGAAGATCTGCTCGAGCGTCGTGATCGCCGAGGTGCGCACGTCGTCCGACGACGCGTTCGCGTAGGCGTTCAGCGCCTCGGTGGCCGCCGGGTCGTCGAAGCGTCCGAAGTTGAATCCGGCGATGCCCTCGGGCGAGATCCAGCGCGGGTCCATGGTCGACGTGTAGAGGCCGTAGGCCGTGCCGCTGTCCTCGAGCCAGTGGATGATGGCCGAGAACGTGCCCTCGTCGCGGGGCCCCGCCCAACCGCCCCAGTCGGGCATGTCGATCTTGACCTCGGCGCCGATCGCCTCGGTGACGTCTTCGGCGATCAGCTCCTGCGCGGTGTTCCAGTCGCTCCAGCCCGAGGGCACCGAGAGCGTGAACGACACGGGGGTGCCGTCGGGATCGATCAGAGCATCGTCCTTCCAGGTGTAGCCGGCGCTCTCGAGCAGGTCGCGCGCCTTCTCGGCGTCGACCGAGTACTCCTGACCCTGGAACTCGGGCTGGATCTCGTCCTCGAGGATCGACGAGAGTCCGGTGACCGACCACACCGGCTCGCTCGCACCCTCGCGGGCGATGTCGACGTAGGCGTCGCGGTCGATGACCCAGGCCAGCGCCTGGCGGAACGCGACGTCGTCGAACGGCTTCTCCTGGAGGTTCATGAACAGCGTCGCCGAACCCGTGGTCGGTGCCACGAAGTACTTGTTGTGCTCGGGGTCGACGTCGAGGTACTGCTCCTGGATCTGCGGGATGAACGCCTGCGCCCAGTCGGCCTCGCCCTGCGCGAGTGCGGTGGTCAGCGCGGTGTTGTCACCGTACGAGACGTAGTGCAGCTCGGGCACGGCGAGGTCGCCGCCCCAGTAGTCGTCGCGGGCCTCGAGGGTGACCGACTCGGTCGACCAGTTCGAGAGCGCGTAGGGGCCGGTGCCGACGAGATCGTCGCCCTTGACGGGGTCGGTGGCGGGCTCGTCGAGGTTCTCCCAGATGTGCTTCGGCACGATCGGCACGTGCAGCACGCGGGCCTGGTTGACGTACTTCGACTCGCCGAACGTCAGCGTCACGGCGTCGCCCTCGACGGTCGCGCCTTCGAACTTCAGGCCCGCGGTGTCGAGCTCGGGAGTCGAGACGAGTTCATACGTGAAGACGATGTCGTCGGCGGTGAACGGCTCGCCGTCACTCCAGGTCACGTCCTTTCGGGGCACGACGGTGACAGCGGTGTAGTCGTCGTTCCACTCGATGTTCTCCGCCAGCCAGGGCGTGACCTCGCGGTCGCCGGTCTGGTTGACGAGGGCGAGGGTCTCGAAGATGACCTTGCCGTATCCGTACTTCGACGCCGACGAGTCGCCGACGTACGGGTTGTTCGACTCGGTCGTGATCGCTCCGTCAGGCTTGGCGATCGTCAGCGCGGCGCCGCCTGCTGCGCCGTCTGCGTCGCCCGATCCGCCGGCTGCGCAGCCGGCGAGCGCCGAGACGCTGAGCGCGGAGACCGCCACGGCGGCGATCAGGGATTTTCTGAGCTTCATTGCTTCTCCTTGGGCACGGGTCTTTGTGCTGTGTGACCGTCGGCTGCGCGAGCCTCCGACGAGGTTAACTTACTGGCGAGAAAGTAAGCTGATGTGAGGTTACCCGTCAGTAAGTAGAGTTGGCAAGTACGATCCAGTGCAGGATTCCGTGCAGGAGAAGAGGAACCATGGCGAAGGATGCCGTCGCACACGCGGCCGTCCGCCCCGCGACACGTGAGAAGCGGGAGCAGATCCTCAAGGCCGCCGTCGAGATCTTCGGCAACAAGGGGTCGACCAACGGCACCCTGGCCGACGTGGCCGAACAGGTCGGCATGACCCATGCCGGCGTGCTGCACCATTTCGGCTCGAAGCAGAAGCTGCTGCTCGAAGTGCTCGCCTACCGCGATCAGGCGGATGTCGCGAATCTCGCAGAGAAGCACATCCCGGGCGGTCCCGAGCTCTTCCTGCACCTCGTGCGCACCGCGATCGCGAACGAACGACGCCCCGGCATCGTGCAGGCCTACACCGTGCTCTCCTCCGAATCGGTGACCGACAACCACCCCGGCCGCGACTACTTCGAAGACCGCTACACGACGCTCCGCCGTGAGATCACCGACGCGTTCCACCAGCTGTGCGCGCAGGAAGGTGTGACCGAGCCCGCGACGGTGGCGACGGCCTCGGCCGCGATCCTGGCGGTCATGGACGGCCTTCAGCTGCAGTGGCTGCTGCGCCGAGATGTGATCGACCTGGGCGCGGCGAGCGAGTTCGCCATCCGGGCGATCGTGAACGGCGTGCTGCACCCCGGCCCCACGCTGGAGTCGTACCACCACGACTAGGCTCGGGGCCATGACGATCGACCTCGAAGCGCTGTATATCGACCTGCACCAGCACCCGGAGCTATCGTTCCAGGAGACGCGCACCGCCGGCATCGCCGCCGGTCACCTGCGGGATCTGGGCCTCGAGGTGCACGAGGGCATCGGCGTCACGGGCGTGGTCGGAGTGCTGGAGAACGGCGACGGTCCGGTCGTGTGGGTGCGCGCCGACATGGACGCCCTCCCGGTCGGCGAGGAGACGGGCCTGTCCTACGCGAGCACGGCCACCGGCATCGATCCCGCGGGCACCACCGTGCCCGTCATGCACGCCTGCGGACACGACATGCACGTCACCGCCATGATCGGCGCCGTCGAGAAGCTCGTGACGGAGCGCGCCGACTGGTCGGGGACGCTCGTGGTGCTGATCCAGCCCGCCGAGGAGTACGGCGCCGGCTCCCGCGCGATGCTCGACGACGGTCTGCTCGACCTCGTGCCGCGCCCCGACATCGTGCTCGGCCAGCACGTCACGCCCCTTCCGGCCGGCACGATCGGCGTGCGACCGGGAACCCAGATGGCGGCATCCGACGGGCTCACCGTCACTCTGCACGGCCGCGGCGGACACGGCTCGCGCCCGCACTCGACCATCGACCCCGTGGTCATGGCCGCGGCGACCGTCATGCGACTGCAGACCATCGCGTCGCGAGAGGTCGACCCGCGCGATGTCGCCGTGGTCACGGTCGGCTCGATCCACGCCGGCCTCAAGAACAACATCATCCCCGCCGAGGCGAAGCTCGAGCTCAGCCTGCGCTACCCCAACGACGAGATGCGCGACAAGGTGCTCGCGAGTGTCGAGCGCATCGTGCGTGCCGAGGCCGCGGCATCCGGCGCCGAGCGCGAGCCCGAGATCCGCACCGACCACACCCTGCCGCCTACGATCAACGACGCGGATGCCACAGCTCGTGTCACGTCGGCGCTGCAGCGCGCGCTCGGTGAGGCCTCGGTCATGGATCCCGGCATGTTCACCGGCAGTGAAGACGTCTCGTGGTTCGCCCGCGACACCGGGGCGCCGCTCGTGTTCTGGTTCTGGGGCGGGATCGACGCGGCGACGTTCGCGGCCTCGGCCGCCGCCGGCACGCTCGACAAGGACATCCCCACGAACCACTCGCCGTTCTTCGCCCCGGTGATCCACCCGACGATCGAGGTCGGCGTCACCGCGCTGTCGTCGGCGGCACGCGAATTCCTCGGCTGAGCTTCAGCCGCCGATCGCATTCATGCCGCGCGCCGGCTGCAGGAACGACGGGTCGTTGATCGCGTGCCCGGGCAGCTTGCCGTGCACGCACGAGCGCAGCATGGCACCGATCGCGGACGCCCGCTGGGCCGGGTCGGATGCCGCATCGCCGCGGAGCGAGTCGATCAGGTCGTATTCGGCGTTGGAGAACAGGCAGTTGCGCAGCTGACCGTCGGCGGTCAGGCGCAGTCGGTCGCACGCGCCGCAGAAGGGTGCGGTGACCGAGGCGATCACGCCGACCTCGTGGGGTCCGCCGTCTATGCGCCACTTCTCGGCCGGGGCGCCGCCGCGACCGGGCACAGGCTCGAGGCTCCACCGCGCGCTCAGTTTCTCGAGGATCTCCTCCCGCGTGACCATCGAGGCGCGATCCCACGTGTGCCCCGCGTCGAGAGGCATCTGCTCGATGAAGCGCAGCTGCGCGCCGACCTCCATCGCGAACGCCACGAGATCGGGCAGCTCGTCGTCGTTCACGCCGCGCATCGCGACCGTGTTGAGCTTGAGCGGGCGGAGCTCGGATGCCGCGGCGGCCGCGATGCCCTCGAACACGTCGTCGATGCGGTCGCGCCGGGTGAGGTCGGCGAAGCGCTGCCGGTCGACCGTGTCGATGCTGATGTTCAGACGCGTGAGCCCCGCGTCGATCAGGTCGGGCAGGTGCTTCGCGAGAGTGATGCCGTTCGTCGTCATCGCGACCTCGACCGGGCCGTCGTCTCCCTCGATCGCCGAGACGCGCCGCACCACGTCGACGATGTCCGCGCGCAGCAGCGGCTCACCCCCGGTGAGGCGGAACGTGCGGATGCCGAGCGATGCGGCGACCGTGGCGACCTCGACGATCTCGTCGGTCGACAGGATGCTGGTGCGCGCGAGCCACTCGTTGCCCTGCTCGGGCATGCAGTAGGTGCAGCGCAGCGAGCAGCGGTCGGTCAGCGAGATGCGCAGATCGCGGTGCACGCGACCATGGGTGTCGACGAGGCCCTGCATCGCGGGCGCGGCATCACCGGCGATCACCGGATTCGGCGAGCGCACTCCGATCACGACCGGCACGGCCGTCACCGCAGTCTCCCTCTCCCCGACATGTTCCGAGACTACCCGCGCCTTCGGTGCCGGGGCCCGTGTGCGCACGACGACCGGCATATTGTCAGGTCGCGATCCCGCGCAGCGTGCGCGGATCGGGCGCTGCCCCTCGCCTACTCTCCGAGAAGCACGTACAGGAGGAAGGCGTCGCCGCCCATGTCGTTCAGCGTCAGCTCGATCGCGCGGCCGCGGGGATCGACCGTCGTCTGATAGACCGTGCCATCGTCGACCGTGGTCAGATCGGACTCCGGGAACTCCCCGAACTCCGCCACCACCGCATCATGCAGCGGCGCTGCCGGATCGATCCCCTCGCTGGATCCGAACACCCATTGGCGGTCGTTCTGCTGGACCGTGAGCCCATCGACCTGCTCGAGCGGCAGCTCCGGCAGCTCCGGAACCGCCTCGCGGAACTCCTCG
Source organism: uncultured Microbacterium sp. (assembly GCF_963521645.1). Taxonomy (GTDB): domain Bacteria; phylum Actinomycetota; class Actinomycetes; order Actinomycetales; family Microbacteriaceae; genus Microbacterium. The sequence continues at coordinate 14,239 of NZ_CAUQVQ010000058.1, forward strand.
AGAGTGCGCTCGACGCCAGCCGCCTGCGGGTCTTCCAGAGGGGCCACGCTCGGCGAGGCGCTCTCGACGGGCGTCGGCGCGGTCTGTGGCGCGCACGCGGTGAGCAGGAGGGCACTGGTCGCAAGCACCAGTGCGGCTGGTCGATATCGACGCATATCTCAGGGTATCCGGGGACGTGCCCACGCCGACACGTACGTCACCATCCTCAGCCTTTGACGGCTCCAGCCATGACACCGGCGACGAGATGCCTGCCCGCGAGGACGAGCACGAGGAGAAGGGGCAGAGCGACGAGGAACACTCCGGCCATGACGAGTCCGGTGTCCGATGTGAACGCGCCGCGAAGCTGCGGCACCACGAGCGGCATGGTCAGCTGCGAGCGCATGACGACGGACGGCCAGAAGAAGCTGTTCCACGAGCCGATGAAGGTGAACAGCGCGAGCGTCGCGGCAGCAGGGCGCGCGGCAGGCAGCGCAATCGACCAGAAAGTCCGGAACATCGACGCACCGTCGACCCGTGCGGCTTCCACGAGCTCATAGGGCAGCGCCTCCTGCAGGTACTGCGTCATCCAGAACACTCCGAAGGCTCCCACGAGCCCCGGCCCCGGTGACGAGCCGGTCGATTCCCCCTTCGGACGCGCTCCTTCGTCGACAGGATCTCACGCCTGTTTCCCAGCGTTCGCGACGAATCGCACGAGGCTCGGGCCCACCCGCAACCGAATCCTGTCCCCGACGGCGAAAGTCCTGGTATCGGCGAGTTGCCGGTCGACGGCGCCCCGATCGGTGTGCATGCGCACCCCGGCGACCGTCGGTTCGAACCGGGTCACCACGGCTGTCCACGAGTTGACTTCCCCGTCCGCCTGGGCGATCCGCACGTCCCCCGGACGGAAGACTGCGGCGAGCGCGGTTCCGTCGGCCGCAGCGAGCGCACGCGACGCGGGGTC
>NZ_CAUQVQ010000059.1:0-15150 GCF_963521645.1 uncultured Microbacterium sp.
ACCGCGCGAGATGCGGACGACCGCGCGAGATGCGGACGGATGCGGCATCTGCATCCGCATCCGGAGCGGTCGACCGGCTCTCGCGCTGACCGTGTTCAGCGCAGCGGCGGCGGCGTGACCGGCAGGAGCATGGCGTCGCGCCGTGAGCGTGTGAGCAGAAGGACGAACACCGCGAGCCCTCCGAACGTCAGGGCGATGATGACGCCGAGCACGATCACGAATCCGGTCCACGGACTCTGCGCCACGACGGCGCCCACCACCGCGAAGACCAGTGCCAGCGCAGCGATCGCCGCGAGGATCCAGCCGAGGACCATCGAGACGAGGTAGCCGCGCGGCCCCGCGTGCCCCGGTCGCGCGCCGAGCTTCGTGCCGATGTACCAGGTCCATCGGGCGCCGGTCCACCATCGCGTGACCTGCGAGGTCACGGGATGCCACCCGGCATCAGGCCCCTCCACCAGACCGGGCAGCGGATGCACCTCCGCGTCGACGTACGGAGCCGTCTGAGGGGCGGGCATCCTTCTCACCGCCCGCGAATGCGAGGCGGCGAGCACCCACAGCACGGCGGCCGCGAGCAGCAGCACGGGGAGGGCGAAGTTGCCCGGGTTCCGGGTGACCAGTGCGGCACTGAGCTGCAGCATGGCGATCACGAAGAAGAAGGCAGCGAGGAAGAACCCCATCGACGGCGGTTCCACGGCGAGCAGGTCGGGCCGTGGCTTGCCATCCCGCACGCGGTACGGTGCCCAGACCGCGCCGTCCCACCAGCGGATGTCCGACGAGTCCGCCACCGGATACCAGCCCATCGGCGGGGCCGCCGTCGGCGCCTGCCGCTCCTGCGGACCCCACTGGGACCCATCCCACCAGCGCTGCCGACCCGGCGTGCCGGCGTCGTACCATCCCTGCGGTGCGGACATCGTCCTGCCTCTCCTCAGCCCGCCGCGGGCGGCGTCTGCTTCGACTCCGCGAGCTCGTCGACCACGAGACTGCGCTCGTCGGTCGTCCCGTTGCGGTACGCCTGACGGCCGACGATGTGCGCCGAGAGCGGCGCGGTCGCGAACTGCATGAGGACGACAGGGGCGACGATCGCGAGTCCGAACAGGATGCCGCCGACGGTGCGCTGCGACAGGGCGATCGCGAGGCAGATGAGGATGAGTCCGAGCACCTGCGGCTTCGTCGCGGCGTGCAGACGGGAGGGGACGTCGCGGAACCTCAGCAGTCCCACGGCGGCCGACAGACACAGGATCGCACCGAGCAGGATCAGCACGAGTATCGCGACGTCGATGACGGCGTCGGGAATGGCGAGACCGAACACGTTCATGGTGTCGTGTTGTCCCTTCTGGCGACGAACCGGGCGACCGAGATCGACCCGAAGACGCCGACCGCGGCGATGATCAGCAGCACCGGGATGGTGCGGGTATGCCCGTTGATGGCCATCTCGGCGCCGAGCACGCACATGACCTCGGTGAGCAGCACGTCGGAAGCGACCGCCCGGTCGAGGATCGAGGGACCGCGGACGATGCGGATGATCGTCAGGATCGCGGCCACCCCGAAGACGACCATGATCACCAGCAACAGCGCATTCATCGGGCACCTCCTCTGGTCACGCCGCCGGCCTCGTCGGCACGAGCCGCACGCTCGTCCGCCTTGAGGGCACGGTACTGCGCCGGGGCGCCGAGCGCACGCACGAGCCGTCGCTCCCAGCGCAGCACGCCCTCGCGCTGCTTCTCGACATCCTCCATGCCGCGGACCCCGATCACGTGCAGGTAGAGCACCTGTCGGTCGCGGTCGGCCTCGACCACGAGCGACCCCGGAACCAGAGACGACACGACCGAGACATGCGTCATCATGAGATCGTCGGCGTAGCGCAGCGGAACCGCGATGATCGCGGCACCCGGCTGGTGACGGAAGTCGAACACCTGCACCGTGACGGCGACCGCACCGCGGAGCACGGCGAACAGGAACTGCACGATGAGCAGCGCGGCGTACCAGATGTTGATGCGGCCGGAGAGCTCGACCGTCGGCAGGCGGAAGACGCGAGTGACGAACACCGCGACCACGAGGCCCGAGAGGAAGGCCAGCACCGTGAACTGACCCCACAGCAGCATCCACAGCACGATCAGCCACGCCAGGAAGGGCAGCTGCACGCGGATGTCGCGCCAGAAGTGACGTCCGGTCTCGGTCGGGCTCATCCGTCGACCTCGCCTTCGAGCTGTACGAGCATCACGGGGTCGAGCAGCGCCGCGCCGATGCGGTCGCACAGGGCGTAGAGCGGACCCGCGAACACCGTGAGCGCGATGGTGACGGCGACCATCCCGGCGGTGGCGACCGTCATGATGCGCGGGATGCGGCGACGCTCCTGCTGTTCGTCCGCCGCGGGGGCGTTGCCGAGGTACGAGATCCGCCCCTCGGTCTCGGTCGAGTCGTCCTCCTCGCGCCAGAACGCGAGGTTCCACGCGCGCATCAGGGCGTAGAGCGTGAGCAGCGAGGTGACGATGCCGCCGAAGATCAGCACGATCATCAGCGGGGTGCCGACGGATGCCGCGGCCTCGAACAGCGCGAACTTGCCGATGAACCCGGAGAACGGCGGGAGTCCTCCCAGGTTGATCGCGGGGATGAAGTACAGCACCGCGATCACGGGCGCGACCTTGAGCAGGCCCTTCACGCGGAGGATCGACGTGCTGCCCGCTCGGCGTTCGATGAGACCCACCGCGAGGAACAGAGTCGTCTGCACGACGATGTGGTGCACGATGTAGTACACCGTGGCCCCGATCGCCGCCGGCGTGGCTATCGCCAGACCGAAGATCATGTAGCCGACATGGCTCACGAGCGTGAACGACAGGATTCGTTTCAGCTCGGCCTGCGCGACCGCGCCGAGCACTCCGACGATCATGGTCGCGAGCGCGATGATCAGCAGCACGGTGTCGATGCTGTTGTCGGCGAAGAGCTGCGTCTCGGTGCGGATCAGAGCATAGACGCCGACCTTCGTCAGCAATCCGGCGAACACGGCGGTGACGGGCGCGGGGGCCGTCGGGTACGAGTCCGGCAGCCAGAACGACACCGGGAAGATCGCGGCCTTGATGCCGAACGCGATCACGAGCATGAGGTGCAGCACGAGCTGCGTCTCCTGCGGGAGCTCGGTCATGCGCTCGGCGATCTGCGCCATGTTCACGGTGCCGAGCGCGCCGTAGATCATCGCGATGGAGGCGAGGAACAGGATCGACGACACGAGTGACACGACGATGTAGACCGCACCGGTGCGGATGCGGGACTCGGTGCTGCCCAGTGTGATGAGCACGTACGACGCCACCAGCAGGATCTCGAACCCGACGTACAGGTTGAACAGGTCGCCGGCGATGAAGGCGTTGAAGATTCCGGCGGCGAGGATCAGGTACGACGGGTTGAAGATCGAGATCGGCGTCTCGTCGGTGCCGTCGGCCGCGCCCTGGCCGATCGAGAAGAGCAGGACCGCCAGCAGCACGATGCTCGAGATCAGCACGAGGAGGGCGGCGAGCCGGTCGACGTACAGCACGATGCCGAACGGCACGGGCCACCCGCCGACCGAGACGGCGAGCGGTTCGCCGGCGTCGACGACCACGAGCAGCACGGCCGCGATGATCGAGACGATGGCGAGCGTCGCGACCGTGACGAAGGCCTGGAGGCGCGGGTTGCGTCCGAAGATCAGGGTCACTGCAGCGCCGAGCAGCGGCAGGGCGACGAGCAGCGGGACGAGGGCGCTCATCGGCGGTCCTCCCCATCGTCGGTGTGCTCGGGTGCGGTGTCATCGGATGCCGTGTCGGTCGCCGTGTCGTGGGCGGCATCCGCGGCGTCGGTCTCATGGGCCTGCGAGGCGTGCGCGTCGGCGTCGGTGCGGAAGTCCGACGATCCGCCGGAGTCCTCGGGCTCTCCGACGGGCGGGGCCGAGTCTTCATCCGGCGGGGCGGACTCCCCGTCGAGCATCGATCGGCCGGCACCCGCATCCACGTCGGGCTCCGGATCGGAGCGCGACACGAGGGGACGGTCGGTCGGCGCGTCGTCGTGGATCGAGGGATGATCGCGCATGTGCAGGACCGTGATCGGAGACGTCTGCACCCCCACGAAGTCGGTGGTGGCCTCGGCGTCGGCGGCGTCGGCCTCGTCGTCCATGAGGTCCTCGTCGGCATCCGTGCGCTCGCGGAGTGCGATGTCGGCCTCGTCGTCCTCGACGGTGTCGGCCTGGCCGAGCTGCCAGGAGCGGTAGATCAGCGCGAGGAGGAACGCCGACACGGCGAACGTGATGACGATCGCGGTCAGCGTGAGCGCCTGGGGAAGCGGATCGCTGAGATCGCCCTCCGTGCCGTAGAACGGAGCCTTGCCCGGAACGCCCATCACGATGAGGAGCAGCAGGTTCGTCGCGTTCCCGAGCAGCAGGAATCCGATGAGCACGCGGGTGAGGCTGCGCTCCAGCATCGCGTAGACGCCGCAGGCGAACAGTACGGCCATGATCACGATCAGGGTCAGCGAGACATCCATCAGAGGGTCACCCCCCGCTCGCGGAACTCCTGCGCCTGGCGATCGACCTCGGCGCCGAGGCTGCGGAGCACGTCGAGCACGAGACCGATCACGACGAGGTAGACGCCGACGTCGAAGATCGTCGAGGTGACGAACTCCATGTGCCCGATGCCGGGGATCTCCCACTCCCAGAAGGTGGAGGTCAGCGGAGCCACTCCGAAGAACAGCGGCACGACGGCCGTGCCCACCGCGAGGATCAGGCCCGCGCCGAGCAGTCGACCGGCGTCGGTGGGCGCGGCCGCACCGAGCTCCCATCGTCCGCCCGCGACGTAGCGCATGACGAGGGCCATGCCCGCGACGAGGCCTCCGGCGAAGCCTCCTCCTGGCAGGTTGTGTCCGGAGAAGAGCAGGAAGATCGACACGACGATGATGGTGTGGAAGAGCACGCGCACGATCACCTCGAGCAGGATCGACCTGTTCTCGGGCTTCATCCTCGGTCCGCCGACGAGCCAGGCGCGGGGGCTGCTCTCGTTGGAGTCGGTCTGGAAGCGCACACCCTCGGTCGTCTCGACGAGAGGACGGCTGAGCGTGCGGCGACGTCGGGCCTTGGGCAGCGTCTTCGTCGCCGCGAGCATGTCGGCGCGGTGGGTGACGAAGACGAGCGACGCGACGCCTGTCGCCGCGAGCACGAGCACCGAGAGCTCGCCCATCGTGTCCCAGCCACGCAGGTCGACCAGCGCGACGTTCACGACGTTCTTGCCGTGACCGATCTCGTACGCGAGCTTCGGGAACAGGGCGGAGATCGGATCCGCGACGCGCGACTGGGTGGCCACGACCGCGACCAGCGCCATGGTGAGGCCGACGCCGACGCCGAGCAGCGCGCGGGGAACGCGACCGACGGAGGCATTGTGCTCGCCCATGCGCGCGGGCAGTCGACGCAGCACGAGCGCGAAGGTCACCATCGTGACCGTCTCGACAAGGATCTGCGTGAGGGCGAGGTCGGGCGCACCGCTCGTCGCGAAGAGGGCCACCATGCCTAGGCCGGTGATCGAGACGAGCACGACGCCCGTGTATCGCTTCTGTGCCCGCACCGCGAGCACTCCCGCGACGGCCATGAGCGGCGCGACGACGATCTGCACGGGCGTGTGCCACGCGGAGAGCTGATACCGGTCGATGTCGCTCGCGAGCAGCGCGGTGATCTCGGCGGCGACGAACACCACGAAGATCGTGCCGACGTAGACGGGCAGCGACCCTCGCTGGGTGAGTGTCGTGCTGAGCACCGAGAGGCGGTCGACGCCGCGCACGACGAGGTAGTACACGTCGGCCGCCGTGAACGGGATCATGCGCGCCTTGCGGTCCCATCCGGAGCGGATCGTGAGGAGGAAGAGCGCGGCGCCGAGCAGGATCGTCAGAATCGAGATGCCCAGCGCGGGCTCGAGTCCGTGCCAGAGCGCAAGGTGCCCGGGACCCTCGGCAGCGACGCCCTCGGCGTCCAGTCCGGGCGTCGCCGTGAGCGCGTACCCCTGGAGAGCCTTGTCGAGTGCGGGAGCGCCGATCCCGGCCGCGAGCGTGATCCCCGCCAGGATGATGGGCGCCGAGAGGAAGCCGACCGGCGGGTCGGGCCACGCGGTGTCGGGCAGGCGATCGCCGAGCGCGTCACGCTTCGTCCAGAACGCACCCCAGAGGAAGCGGATGCCATATGCCGCAGTGAGCACAGACCCGAGACTCACACCGATGATGGCGACGAGTCCCCAGGGAGAGCCGTGCAGCGCATCGTCGAGGAGCGCTGTGAGTGTCGATTCCTTCGCCACGAAGCCGAGAGTCGGCGCGACGCCGGCCATCGAGGCGATCGAGATGAACGCCGCGGTGGCCATCACCGGCGCTTGCCGGCCCACGCCGCTCAACTCGGTGATGTCACGGGTCGACAGCTGACGATCGATCACGCCGACGATGAGGAACAGCGCCGACTTGAAGAGAGCGTGTCCGATCACGAGCGCCACGCCGGCCAAGGCCGACGCCTGTGTGCCGTAGCCCACGACGATCGCGAAGAAGCCGAGCTGGCTGACGGTGCCGAATGCCAGGATGCGCTTGAGGTCGGTCTCGCGCAGAGCCTGGATCCCGCCGAGCAGCATGGTGATCACGCCGACGCTGATGATGATCGGACGCCACGGCCCGGTGAACGCGAAGATCGGGGCGAAGCGCGCGATCAGGTAGATGCCGGCCTTGACCATGGCTGCGGCGTGCAGGTACGCACTCACCGGAGTGGGCGCGGCCATCGCACCGGGCAGCCAGAAGTGGAAGGGGAACAGCGCCGACTTGCTGATGGCGCCGATCAGCAACATCACGACGGCGGCGTCGACGATCGCCCCGGTGGGCGCGATCTCGAGGATCTCGCGGATGCTCGACGTGCCCGCGTCGACCACCAGCATCACCACGCCGACGAACATGACGAGCCCACCGAGAGTCGTCACGAGGAGCGCCTGGAGTGCGGCTCGTCGGCTGGCAGCACGCCGACGGTAGTGGCCGATGAGGAGGTAGGAGAGGATGCTCGTCACCTCCCAGAACATGACGAGCATCACCAGATCGTCGGTGAGCACGAGCCCGTACATGGCACCGGCGAACCCGAGTAGAACGGCGGCGAACTGGCCGATCCCCGCCGAGTCGTCGTGGAAGTACCAGCGGCAGTAGAGAAGGACGAGCGCGCCGACCCCGGTGACGATCAACGTCAGCACCCACCCCAGCACGTCCATGTGCATCGAGAGGTTCAGACCGAGCTGGGGGATCCACTCGACCGAGACGAACGGTGCAGGACCGTCGAGCACCTGAGGCGTGAGCACAAGGGCATGGATGAATGCCGCTGCCGGAATGAGAGCCGCGATGGCGAATGCCTGAGACCCCAGCCAGCGCACCAGAACAGGCATCAGGAGTGACCCGAGGAGGAACACGGCGAGGAGCGTCAGCATATACGCGGCTCCTCAAGGCTCGTCGGCCGGGGGATCGGCGCAGGCGGGCGGGTGTCTTATGCCAGTTTACCCGCCGTAAGGAAGTCGTAAGGCCACGAGAACGGATTGCCCGCTGCGCATGTCCCGCTCACACGTCACCTCGAGGGCGGAGCGGTGGTCGTCCCGGCGCGGAAACGACAGGTGAGATGCAGCGTGACAGCTTCTTCGCCCCGCAGCATCCGCGCCACCTGCTCTCCGGCGGCACGCCCCTTCTCGACGGCGGGCTGCACGCTGGTGGTCAGCACCAGGTCGCCGAGGCCGTCGGCAGCGATGCCGTCGAAGCCGGACACCGACAGATTCTCGGGCACACGGAGACCGAGCTCCTCCGCGGCGCGGATGATCCCGACCGCCAGCAGGTCGCTCTGGGCGAGGATCGCGGTCGGTCGCGTCGCCGCGTCGGCGAGCAGGGTCCGGCCGGCGAGCAGACCCTCGTCGATGAGGCTGGCGGCGACCGAGATCGCGGGAGCATCCGGGAAGACCTCGCGCATGCCGGCGAGCCGATCGAGAGTCACGTCGACGGTCGCGGCAGCGAGGCGGCGCTGCGTGACGGGCCCCCGCTCGCGGTCGCTGTCGAGCGACAGAGTGACCAGGGCCACGTCGCGATGACCGAGGTCGAACAGGTGACGTGCCACATCCGCTGCCGCGGCGGTGTTGTCGAGCGTGACGCGCGGGATGCCCTCGCCCGCGTCACCCTCGATCACGACGACCGGGAGCCCGCGTCCGCGGACGGTGTCGAGCGATGCGCGTGTGCGGCCTGAGCATCCGATCAGCACGACCGCGTCCACCGGCGCATTCGCGAGCGACGAACCGTCATCGCCAGGCTCGTCGCGCATGAGCAGGATGCCGGCGCTGAGATCGGCCAGACCGTCGGTGAGACCGTCCATCATGGCGGTGGTCACCGGATCGAGGAACGCCGCACGCAGATGCCCCTCCAGGACCACGGCGACGATGCCGCTGCGTCCACGTCGCAGCGACGCGGCTCGGGGATCCGGTCCGGCGTAGCCGAGCTCGGCGGCAGCAGCCAGCACACGTTCCCTGGTCGCAGGAGCCACGTTGGCCTTGCCGCTGAACACCACGGATGCCGTGGAGGTGGCCACCCCCGCCGTGCGGGCGACATCGGCGATGGTCGCGCGACGCGGAGCCTCATGCCTGGTCATGACTCGAGGATAGCCCGCCCGGTTTCGCGCCGTCGAATCGATTCGATACGCTGTCTGCATGCACGCAGCACTCACCCGTTCGCAGTACGTCCGTTGGCGCACCGCGATCTTCGCGATCTTCCTCGCCAGCGGCCTCTCGATCGCGACCTGGGCGTCGCGCGTGCCGTCCATCAAGCTGGCCCTCGACATCGACAAGGCCCAGGTCGGCATGCTGCTGCTCGGTGCCGGCATCGCCTCGATCATCGGCATCTCCTCCAGCCCCGCGATCATGGCGCGCACGGGTGCTCGCCTCGGCATGATCGTCTCGATCTTCACCTTCGCCTCGGGCGTGGCGCTGATCGGCATCGGCGCCAACGTGCTCGGCTCCTTCGCGGTCGTGCTGATCGGCCTGATGCTGTTCGGACTCGGCAACGGCGCAGTCGACGTCATGATGAATGTGGAGGCCACGGGGATCGAGCAGCACTCCGGCAAGACGATCCTGCCCCTGTTCCACGCCTTCTTCAGCTTCGGCACCGTCATCGGAGCGGGTCTGGGCGCACTCGCCGCGCAGCTTCGGATCGATGTCTTCACGCACACGGTCGTCGTCGCGGTGGTCATCGCCGTGATCGGAGTCGTGAGCATCGCGAACGTCCCCTCGCGCGCCGAGGCGTTCGACCCGAGCGAAGCCGACTCCGACAAGCCGCACTGGCGCGAACGCATGCACGTGGCACTCGCCGCATGGCGCGAACCGCGGACCTACGCGCTGGGCGTCGTGATGCTCGGCATGTCCTTCGCCGAAGGCGGGGCCAACGACTGGCTCGCTCTCGGTGTGGCCGAGGACCACGGGGGCGGAACCGCGCTCGGCGCCGCCGCGCTGGCGACCTTCTCGGTCGCGATGACGGCGGTCCGCATCTTCGGCGGGCCCCTCGTCGACCGCTTCGGTCGCGTCGCCGTGCTCAGAGTGCTCGCCGTGGCGGCAGCATCCGGCATCCTGCTGTTCATCCTCGCGCCGAGCATGCCTCTCGTCTTCGTCGGTGCCGCACTGTGGGGCGTCGGCGCATCTCTGGGCTTCCCGCTCGGCATGTCCGCCGCCGCCGACGACCCGGCCAAGGCGGCCGCCCGCGTCAGTGCCGCAGCGACGATCGGCTATGTGGCGTTCCTCGGCGGACCTCCCGTGCTCGGTTTCATCAGCGAGCACATCGGCCTGCTCAACACCCTCTTCATCCTGGTCGGTCTCGTCGTACTGTCCGGCCTGTTCTCCGGGGCAGCTCGGCCGTTGCGCGAGGACGAGATGTCGGTGCAGACTCCGAAGAGTCAGACCGCATAGGTCGTCACCGCGAGAGCAGAAGGCGCGGCTCGGGACCCTCGAGTCGAGCTATCGCGCGCTTCACCTCGGCGAGCTCGGTCTTCACCTCTCCGACATCCGTCTCGAGGCTGTCGAGCCGGACGTCGACTTTCTCGAAGCGCGCATCCATCCGCTGCTCCAAGCTCTCGAAACGCGCATCCATCCGGTGCTCCACACCCTCGAACCGGGCATCCATCCGCTGCTCCACACCCTCGAACCGCGCATCCATGCGAGTGACGATCCACCCGAACCCCGCGGCGAGTCCCAGAAGCGTGGACGCGACCGTCATGATCGTCGTCACCAGTTCGATCGACACCACCATCTCCTCATCTTCGACCTGCGCGCCCAGAATGTCAGGATCCAGTCCATCGGGACACGCGCGGTCGGTCGGTCCTCGGCGATTGTGGAAAGCCGGTGCGGCCGACCGCCCGCCGCAGAAGCACTGCACATGACGAAGTAGGCTCGACGGGTGCGTCTCGTCATCGCCCGCTGTTCGGTGGATTACACCGGCCGGCTCAATGCCCACCTTCCGCTCGCCACACGTCTTCTCGTGCACAAGGGCGACGGGAGTCTGCTCGTGCACTCGGACGGCGGCAGCTACAAGCCGCTGAACTGGATGAGCCCGCCGTGCACGCTCTCGACCGAGACTCCGGGTGAGGAGGAGTCGATCGCCGGCGTCACCGAGGTCTGGCGCGTCACACACAAGAAGACGGGCGATGCACTGCGCGTGCAGATCTACGAGATCATCCACGATACGAACCACGACCTCGGCGTCGACCCCGGCCTGCAGAAGGACGGCGTCGAGGCCGACCTGCAGCGGCTGCTCGCCGAGCAGGTCGACCGCGTGGCCGAGGGAGCGACCCTCGTGCGTCGTGAGTACCCGACCGCCATCGGACCCGTCGATCTGCTCGTGCGGGATGCGGACGGAGCCGCGATCGCCGTCGAGATCAAGCGCAGGGGTGACATCGACGGTGTCGAACAGCTCACTCGATATCTCGAGCTCCTCGGACGCGACCCGCACCTCGCGCCCGTGCAGGGGGTCTTCGCCGCCCAGGAGATCAAGCCCCAGGCACGCGTGCTGGCCGAGGACCGCGGGATCCGCTGCCTCGTGCTCGACTATGACGACATGAAGGGCATCGAGTCCGGCATCCCGCGCCTGTTCTGAGGCCGATCACCGTGGCGAGCAACCGCTCGGCACACGGGAGGCTCTCGTCGGAGAGCCTCGCGGCGAAGCCATAGGCTGGAAAGCATGGCTTCTTCTCCTTACTCCTGCGTGCTGTGGGATGTCGACGGCACGATCGTCGACGCCTCGGTCGGCATCCTGCGCCGCCTCGATGTCGCGCTCACCCACTTCGGGCACCCCGCAGCCACGCGGGAGGAGCTGGTGCACTGGATCGGACCGCCGATGTTCCAGTCGTTCCAGGTGCAGGTGGGAATGACCCCCGAGCAGGCAGCCGAGGCGGTGACGTTCTACCGCACCCTGGGCAAGGCGGACGGCTACACGACCGACGTCCGCACATACCCCGGCGTATCCGAGATCATCCGCGATCTGCACGCGGCGGGTGTGCCGCAGGCCACCGCGAGCTCGAAGCCCGAGATCCAGGTCGACGCCCTCGTCGACTTCTTCGAATTGCGTCCGTACTTCCTGACGACCGTCGGCGCGACCCCTGACGAGTCGACCCTCGCGTCGAAGACCGACATCGTCGCCGAGGCGCTTCGGCGCCTCTCCGAGCGCGGAACCGACATCTCGCGTCCGGTGCTGATCGGCGACCGTCACCACGATGTCGCCGGCGGAAACGCGAACGGCGTCCCGGTGGTCTTCGTCGAGTGGGGCTTCAGCAACCCCGACGAAGGCGACGAGGCGGCGTTGCGCGCGGCATCGGTCGACGAGCTGCGCGGGCTGCTTCTGCCCTGAGGGCAGCGGGCTACTCCGGCCGTACAGACACAGAACTCCCCGCCGGGTGGCCGCGCCTGGTGGCCGACCGCCCGATCAGGGAGTGCTGGATCGTCCGGTCAGACCGGACGGATGTTCTCGGCCTGCAGACCCTTGGGGCCCTGCGCGACGTCGAACTCGACTCGCTGGTTCTCTTCGAGAGACCGGTAGCCGGATGACTGGATGGCGGAATAGTGCGCGAAGACGTCAGCGCCGCCGTCGTCGGGGGAGATGAAGCCGAAGCCCTTCTCCGAGTTGAACCACTTGACCGTGCCCTGGGTGCTCATGTACTGCCTGTTCTGCTGCGGGAAAGAAGCCGACGCAGGATGCACCGACGAGACCCACGCTAGTGGAGCACGCTCAGAGGGGAAGAGGCAGGGACAGCCCGTAACCCAAATGTTGCATGAGCGGTCATCTCGCGTCACACAGGCCGCGCCACGACCGCGTGGAGTGCCCGAGAAATGGTGTGGCCCTCACCGCGGGGGGAGCGATGAGGGCCGAAGACGACCGGAGGGTGCGTCAGACTCCAGCCTAACCCCTCCGCGAGGGTTTTGTCCCCCATTTGGGGGACAAAACTCAAAAATCTTTGAGTGAATGGCAGACAGCGGCCCTCTCGAGCGGCCCGTTGGGGACAGAACCACTCGAGAGGGCCCAATCGCACGCACCGGATCGTCTTTGCCTCTGGGGAAGGCAGCCCGTCGTCTGGGGTTGACGGAGACGATCATTCCCCTGTGCATGCACTCACCACACTATGGGAGGGGCGCTCGTCGCGCCATGGGGGTCGTCGAATGAATGCGGGCCCGCAGCGACCCCGGCGCGCGTGATCGCCCGAGTAGCCTGGGAAGGTGACCATGCTCAACAAAGACATGACCCTGTGCATCTCGCTGTCGGCTCGGCCCAGCAACAACGGCACACGGTTCCACAACTTCCTGTATGAGGAACTGGGCCTGAACTGGATCTACAAGGCCTTCGCGCCGACCGATCTGACGCAGGCCATCGCGGGCGTGCGCGGCCTCGGCATCCGCGGTTGCGCGATCTCGATGCCCTACAAGGAAGACGTCATCGCGCTCGTCGACGACATGGACGCCTCCGCGTCGGCGATCGACTCGGTCAACACGATCGTCAACGACGACGGCCGCCTCACTGCGTACAACACCGACTACAGCGCGATCGCTCAGCTGATCGCACGGAACGGCCTCGACTCGGCTGCCTCGGTGCTGCTGCGCGGATCGGGCGGGATGGCGAAGGCCACTGCCGCAGCATTCCGCGACGCCGGTTTCACCACGGTGACGATCATCGCCCGCAACGAGCAGCGCGGGCGGGCGCTCGCAGACCTCTACGGCTTCGACTGGCGGGCGGATGCCGTCGACTCGACCGCCGACATCATCGTGAACATCACGCCGATCGGCATGGCCGGCGGCCCCGATGAGAACGCGCTGTCGTTCTCATCGGAGCAGATCGCAGCGGCATCCGTGGTGTTCGACGTCGTGGCGCTGCCCGCCGAGACGCCCCTCATCGCCGCGGCGCGAGCTGCGGGGAAGACCGTCATCACGGGCGCCGAGGTGGCGACCCTGCAGGCTCTGGAGCAGTTCGTGCTCTACACCGGCATCCGCCCGACGCCCGCTCAGGTGCAGGCGGCCGAGGAGTTCATGCGGGCTCAGTAGCGGTCAGGCTCCGACGGTCTGCAGCGTCTCGGTCGGCGTCGGCGCCGATCGGCGCGCGGTGACGACAGCGACGATCATGACGACCAGGGCGGATGCCGTGATCACGGCGCCGATCCAGATGGGCGAGGTGTAGCCGAGCCCTGCGGCGATGCCGAGGCCGCCGGCCCATGCCCCGAGTGCGTTACCGACGTTGAAGGCACCGATGTTCGCCCCTGACGCGAGGGTGGGCGCTCCGCCGGCGTAGTGCATGATCCGGCTCTGCAGCCCGGGCACCGTGCCGAAGCCGAACGCACCCATGAGCACCAGGATGGCGATCGTCACCGGCTGTGACCCGGCGAAGAAGCCGAACAGCACGAGCACGACGATCAGCGCGGCGATGAAGGCCAGAAGCGTACGGTCGATCGAGCGATCGGCGAGGCGCCCGCCGATCGCGTTGCCCGCGACGAGCCCGATCCCGAAGAGCACGAGCAGCCACGGCACGGCCGCGTCGGCGAAGCCGGTGACCCCGGTGAGCGTATAGGCGATGTAGGTGAAGGCGCCGAACATGCCGCCGAACGCGAGTGCCGTGACGATCAGCGAGAGCCAGACCTGGACCGACCGGAACGCGCGGAGCTCGCTGCGAAGACTGACCTGCGCTCCTGTCGTCTTCGGAGCGGTGACGAGCACCGCGATTCCGGCGAACGCGACGACGCCGATGGCCGAGATCACCCAAAACGTCGAGCGCCACCCGAACTGCTGGCCGAGGAACGTGCCGAAGGGGACGCCGAAGACGTTGGCCGCCGTGAGGCCAGTGAACATGATCGCGATGGCTCGGGCCTTCTTCTCGGGGGCGACGAGGTCGGCCGCGACGACCGCGCCGATGCCGAAGAACGCGCCATGGCACAGAGCGGCGATGATGCGGCCGACCATCGCTACCGTGTAGTCGGGCGCGAGTGCCGTGATCGCGTTGCCGACGACGAACAGCACGACGAGGCCGAGCAGCACAGGCTTACGAGGCAGTCGCGTCGTTGCGGCGGTGAGGCCGAGGGCGCCGACGACCACGCTCAGCGCGTAGCCCGAGATGAGCCAGCCTGCCGTGGCCTCGCTGACCGCGAAGTCAGTGGCGACCTCGGGGAGCAGGCCCATGATCACGAACTCGGTGAGTCCGATCCCGAAGGCGCCGATGGCGAGTGCGATGAGTCCGAGTGGCATGGGTGTGCTCCGAAGTCCTCTGCTAAAGTAGTTGCAGACGCGGGATATTGCGTCACAACGGATAATCATTGCACACGCAACTATCCAGCGCAAGCAAATAGTTTGCGTCCGCAACAGTGGAGGTCATCATGGGCATCTCTGACGACGCCGTCGAGATCAGGGCACGCGGCTGGCGCACTCTCGCCGCTCTGCACGGAATCATCGAAGCCGAACTCGAGAAGGCACTGGGCGCAGCGGCGGGACTGTCCGTCGTCGAGTACACGGTGCTCGATGCGCTCAGCCGCCAGGACGGCTGGCACATGCGGATGCAGCAGCTCGCCCGCGCGACGGCATTGAGCCCGAGCGCCACGACGCGGCTCGTGACACGCCTCGAAGACCGCGGACTTCTCACCCG
>NZ_CAUQVQ010000060.1:0-15128 GCF_963521645.1 uncultured Microbacterium sp.
GCGTGGCTCCACGCGCCCCACACCGCCGCGCGCTCGGGGGAGAGCCCACGGGCCGCGAAGCCCGCGATCGCGCCCGCCCCGAGGATGGCACGGACGGCCGCCGCACCGCACGGGGTTGACCGACCGCATCCGGGTCGGTAGCCGGGGCGCGAGCGCGCATGCCGGTTAGCCTGGGACCCATGGTCGATTCCGCAGACATCCCGCCGTCCACCCCGATGGACGCGTGGCTCGACGCGCTCGGTCAGCCCACCGGCGCACCGGGCGGGGGCGCCGCATCCGGAGTGATGATCGCCGCCGCGGCAGCCCTCATGGCCATGGTCGCGGGATACACGACCGACGACGACCGGGTGTCGAAGAGCGTCGACAGTCTCGCCGATCGACGCTCCGAGGCCCTGCGAGCGGTCGAGGACGACGGTGTCGCGTCCGCCGGATTCGGCGCCGCGCTGGCCCTCGCCGACGACGACCCCGAGCGAGACGAGCGGGTGCGGGACGCGGCGATCGACGCCGCACGGTCGGCCGCGCGGGTCGGCGATGTGGGAGTCGCGATGATGCCCGAGCTGCGTCTTCTCGCCGCGTCGGGCAATCCGCACCTCGCGGTCGACCTCGCCGTCGCTGCGGAGGCGCTGCGGGCCGGGCAGTCGGGTGCGTCGCTCAACATCAGGGCGAACGTGCGGATCGCCCGTGCGCACGGAGCCTCCGGTGCGCCGCTGGATGCGCTCGCGGAGACGGTCGCGCGGCTCACGGATGCGCGGCGCGACGTCTCGCGGGTCGTCGACGAACTCTCGTCACGTCTGGACTGATCGGGTCGTCGCCGGGCGCGAACCCGTCAGGCCGGCACCGAGATGCCCTTGTCGTCGGCGTTCGCGGCGCCCTGGTCGGGCTCGTGCACGAGATAGAGCCCGGTCGGGGAGTTCGCGGTGTGCGCGAGCGCGTCGATCCAGCGGCGGTTGATCGACGGCTGTCGGCTGCCGTGGTACTTGTACACGACGGAGCTGCCGGCGTGCACCCACACGGTCGTGCGCCCGCCGCCGGTGCTGGCGTCGTCCTTCCACGTGAAGGTGAGCGGCTCGCCGCGACGCAGCTTGGCGTTGATCACGAGCTGCAGGTGCGTGAGAGCGCGGTCCTCGATCTGGACCTTGGTGTTGCCCTCATAGATGAAGTAGCCCATGCGGAGCCCCTTTCGACTGTCGATCTCATCTGAGACGCGAGTCGGGGGCTGGGACCTGCGGTGGCGTGCCCGTCGATCCGCACGGATCGCGAGGGCACTTCACGAGCGTAGCGCAGAACGGAAGGGTTCTCTCGCGCCCGGGCGGCGCGAGAGCCGGTCAGCGCTCGACGGTGCCCGCGATGATCTCCTGCGCGACGACCGACAGGCGGCGCCCGCTGTTGCGCGCCTGCGAGCGGAGGAGCGCGAACGCTTCGTCCACGCCGATGTTCTCGCGCTGCGCGAGCACGCCCTTCGCCTGCTCGATCAGCACGCGGCTGTCGAGGGCACGTTGCAGCTGTTCGCGCACGGTGTTCGACTCCCGCAGCGCGCGTTCCTGCATGAGGCTCACCGTCGCGACATCGGTGAGTGCGCGACCGATCGTGACATCGGCCTCGGGCATCGGCCCCACGCGCTCACTGAAGAGGTTCAGCGATCCGATCGTCTCGCCACGGAACTTCATCGGGATGCCGTACATCGATCGGAAGCCGACGGAGGCGGCGCTGGAGGCGAACACGGGCCACCGCGACGACGTCTCCCGGATGTCGTCCACCGAGACGGGCTCACCGGTGGCGTATGCCTCGACGCAGGGACCCTCTTCGGCCTTCAGCTGCAGCAGGCTCACCAGCTGGGTGCGTTCGCTCGTCGAGGCGATGACCGAGAGGTCTCCCGACGCGGCGGGCAGCAAGATCCCGGCATCGGCCGCGGCGAGGATGCGCGAGGTCTGCTCGATCAGGTTCTGCAGAACGTCGACCACGTCGTACTCGGTCACGAGAGTGTCGGCCAATGCGACGAAGGTCTGCGAGATATCCGCCTCGCGGGTCGAAGTGTCCATGACGCTCACGCCTTTCGTACGGGTTAGGGCCGCGGGTTCAGAAGGGGGGAGCAGGTTACGCGCCTCTCGCGAACCCGACAACCCCCCTCACGGCATCCCTATCGCATCTTACGGTGGCCGCTCGTTGTCACCCACCGACCGAGAGGAACCATACGACCATGCGAGCGATGACATACCGAGGGCCGTACAAGGTCCAGGTGACCGAGAAGCCCGAGCCCCGCATCGAGCATCCGAACGATGCGATCGTCCGGGTGACGCACGCCGCGATCTGCGGCTCCGACCTGCATCTGTTCCACGGCATGATGCCCGACACCAGAATCGGCCACACGTTCGGGCACGAGATCGTCGGGGTGGTGCACGAGGTCGGACCCTCGGTGCAGAACCTCTCGGTCGGCGACCGGGTCATGGTGCCGTTCAACATCTACTGCGGGTCGTGCTACTTCTGCTCGCGGGGGCTGTTCTCGAACTGCCACAACGTGAACCCGAACGCGACCGCTGTCGGCGGCATCTACGGGTACTCGCACACCACCGGCGGATACGACGGAGGGCAGGCAGAGTTCGTGCGCGTGCCCTTCGCCGATGTCGGCCCGAAGGTCATCCCCGACTGGCTGGACGCCGAGGACGCGCTGCTGCTGACCGACGCGTATTCGACCGGCTACTTCGGCGCCCAGCTCGGCGACATCTCCGAGGGCGATACGGTGGCGGTCTTCGGCGCGGGTCCGGTGGGTCTCGCCGCCGCCCGCTCGGCCTGGTTCCTCGGCGCGGGCCGGGTGATCGTCGTCGACCAGCTCGACTACCGGCTCGAGAAGGCCCGCGACTTCGCGTACGCCGAGACCATGCACATCGGCGAGGTGGGCGACGTCGTGCTGGCCATGAAGCGTGCGACCGGACACCTGGGCGCGGATGTCGTGATCGACGCGGTCGGGGCCGAGGCCGACGGCAGTGTCGTGCAGCACGTCACCGCAGCCAAGCTGAAGCTGCAGGGCGGGTCGCCGGTCGCCGCGAACTGGGCGATCGACTCGGTGCGCAAGGGCGGAACGGTCTCGCTCATCGGTGCCTACGGGCCGCTCGTGTCGTCGGTGCGGCTCGGCGACGCGATGAACAAGGGGCTGACGATCCGGGCCAACCAGGCGCCGGTGGCCCGACAGTGGCCGCGCCTGCTCGAGCACATCCACGCGGGTCATGTGAAGCCGAGCGAACTGCTGACCCATCGATTCCCCCTCGAGCACATCGCCGAGGCCTATCACGTGTTCTCGTCGAAGCTCGACGACTGCATCAAGCCCCTGATCACCTTCGGAGAGGACTGAGACCATGCCGTACGAAGCCACCAAGCCTCTGCTCGCACCGACCGCAGCAGAGCTGCGAGAGCGGATCCCCGGGTGGGGCGCGGACACCGCCCCCGAGCACCGACGCACCTGGCAGCAGCTCGACGACATCGGCGACACCGGCGCGCACTGGGTCTTCCCCGACCGGCAGCCCGGCGGCCACGGGCGGGAGCGCTCGATCGAGCACGGCATGATGCCGCCCGTGTTCGGCACCGCCCAGCCCCTGCACGGGCTGTCGGGAGCGATCCGCCGGTTCGCCTACGACCACTTCAGCGAGACCAAGAACACGCGATGGCTGCTCCTCGTGGTCGGCGACCGCGTCGAGTCCGTCGGTGCGCATGTGCGCTCGCTCGTGAGCCGGCATCCCGACAACCCCCTCACCCAGACCGGGGTCCTCGGCGAGTTCTCGCACCACCCCGTGCGGTCTCGCGTGGGGCGGGGCCGACTCGATGTGCGCCACACCTGGATGGACCCGATCATCGTGGCAGGGCCGTGGGTCGTGTCGGTCGTGCTGATCATCAGGTCGGCGCGACGAGTGCTCCGTCGACGACGCTGATCGGTGCGACGACTACTTCTCTGACGTCGGATCGATGATCTCGTCGACGAGGCAGACGCCGCCCGTGCTGCTGAGCGTGTGCGAGAGCGCCGCGATCCAGTCGGGATTGAGCGTCGGGGGCTCGGTCTCGTCGAACACGAAGCGCAGCGGTATCGACGGATGCAGCCAGATGGTCGACCGCCCGGGCGCCTCTCCGTCCTTGTGCACCCAGCTCAGGGTGAAACTCTCCTGCCGGCGCAGCTTTATCGCGATCACGACCTTGAGGTGCGCCAGGGCGCGATCGTCGATGAGGATCGGTGAGGTCGAGTTCCCGTAGATGAGGCTGCCCATGTGCTCACGCTACGGGTACGGGAGCGCCGCAGGTACCTGATCTGCGAGCGGGGGCGAGCTCACTCCGATTCCTCGCTGCTGATGTGATGCGGAACCCCCACCGGTTTCGATTCGCTGGACCCGCGCTGACGCAGGTAGATCGAGAATGCGACCATCGCTCCGACCGCCAGGAATTCCGACTGCCAGTTCTGCAGAGTGCGGTTCCAGAAGTCGGGGGAGACGATGTACTCGGCCCAGGACTCCGGCGGAAGCCCGTGTCGCGCGTTCTCGTCGTTCGTCACGAGGTGGCCGGCGAGCGACTGGGCGAACCACGACAGCGCGAAGATCGAGCCCATCGCGAGCAGCAGCGAGTTGGAGTAGATCCACAGGCGCATGCCCCGCAGACGTGCCCAGCGCGGCGAGTCCTCGCGCGCGTGCTCGGCGATGTACTGGTCGGCCTCCGACCCCAGTCCCTCGTCGCCCGGCTTCTTCGATTCGGGCGATCCGCGCTGGATCAACCACACCGTGGCGAGGATGAACAGGAAGAACTGCAGGAACTCCGACTGCCAGTTCTCGGCGACGTCGACCAGGAAGTCCGACGACGTGACGAACTCGCCGTAGCCGAGGGGCGCCCGCCCGTGCTCGGCGAGCTCTTGGTTCGTGTAGGCCAGCCCGACGAACGACTGCGCGACGATCGTGATCACGAAGATCGACAGGAAGGCCCATGTGAGCCCGCCGTCGCGGAGGAACCTGCGCATCGCGGTCACCGCCCCAGCAGGGGCAGAGCGATCATGACCGTCAGACCCGCCACGATGATCGTCATCCACGCGCCGAACGCGACGCGCATGGCGCCGCGACTGCCCTCCCGCTCGGACATCACGCGACCTCTCCTCGTTCTCGGTGAGTCATCGAGACGTGAACCTACCCCCGCCGGCGGCGGCTCCGGAGGGGATTGACAAGGGCATCGCGAGCATCGGACCCCGGGAAGGCGCCCGTGTGCGACGGTCGTGCACGAATCACAACTCCCGATCTGGCGCAAGCCCCATCGGGCGAACGAGAAGCGGTTCTACTGTCACCGGCATGACAGTGGATCAGACCGCGCAGCAGCGCCGATCGGAGAAGCGGCTCGACCGCGCCAGACGGGGCAAGGTCACCTACAACCGTCGCGAGGCCATCGCCGGCTACCTGTTCATCTCGCCGTGGATCGTCGGCTTCGCGATCTTCACAGCCGGGGCGATGATCTACAGCCTCGTGATCTCGTTCAGCTCGTACAACCTGGCCACCAACACGGCGAAGCCGATCGGCTTCGCCAACTACGCCAATCTGTTCGAGGACCCTCGGGTGGGTGTCGCGCTCGGCAACACCCTCTTCTACGCCGTGATGGCGGTGCCGCTCGAGATCATCGTGGCCCTCGTGCTCGCGATGCTCCTGGCCGGCATCCGTCGCGGAGCGGGAGTCTTCCGCACGCTCTACTACCTGCCGAAGATGACCCCCGCGGTCGCGACGGCGGCGATGTTCTTCCTGCTGCTCAACGGCAACTCCGGCGCCGTGCACCAGTTCCTGCGCCTGTTCGGCATCGAGGGTCCGCAGTGGCTCGTGGATCCCGCGTGGATCAAGCCGAGCATCGTGCTGATGACCCTGTGGGCGGTGGCCGGGACCATGGTGATCTTCCTCGCAGCGCTCAAGAACGTCCCCACCGAGCTCTACGAGGTCGCGCAGCTCGACGGTGCGGGCCCCGTGCGGCGGTTCTTCTCGATCACTCTGCCGATGATCTCGGGCGCGATGTTCTTCAACGTGATCGTGCTGTCGATCGCCGCCTTCCAGGTCTTCGATCAGGCCTACGTGCTCTTCTGGCGCGACCAGAGCAACTCCTCGCCCGAGGCCTCGCTGTTCTACGCCATCTACCTCTTCCAGCAGGCGTTCCGTCAGTTCGACTTCGGCTTCGCCGCGGCGATGGCCTGGCTGCTCTTCGTCATCATCATGATCATCACGGTGATCCAGGTGAAGTTCGGCAATCGGTTCGTCTACTACGAGGGAGACCGCTGATGTCGACGTCGTTCCGCCCACTGCCTCCCGTGGTCGAGCCCACGCGCGAGCCGTCGACGACCGTGGTGACGGTGCCCGACCGCCGACGACGCCGGCGCACCGCAGCCGCTGCGCGCGACGGGAGTCTGCTCGGCCGCATCCTGCGCCTCGTGCTCCTCGTCGGGTTCTCCGTGCTGTTCCTCTACCCCTTCGTGTGGCTGGTCGCCGCGAGTCTCAAGCCGCGCGGCGAGGTGTTCGACAACTCGCTGATCCCCCAGACGTTCACGCCGGAGAACTACGCCGAGGTGTGGGACCAGCTGCCGCTGATGAACTGGATGTGGAACAGCGTCGCGATCGCCTTCCTCGCCGCGGCGGCGGTCGCGATCTCGAGCTCGATCGTCGCCTTCGGCTTCGCGTACTTCCGCTTCCCCGGCCGCAACCTGCTCTTCGGGTTGGTGCTGGCCACGATGATGCTGCCCGGCGCAGTGACCATGATCCCGATCTACCTGATCTGGAAGGAGACCGGGATGCTGGGCACCTGGGTCCCGCTGTGGGGGATGAACCTGTTCGGATCGGCGTTCTACATCTTCCTGCAGCGCCAGTTCTTCCTGGGTCTGCCCCGCGATCTCTTCGAAGCGGCGAGGCTCGACGGTGCGAGCTACTGGAAGATGTTCTGGAAGATCGCGATGCCGCTGTCGATCCCCTCGTTCGTGATCGTGTTCCTGTTCGAGTTCCAGGCCAGCTGGAACAACCTGCAGGCCGCGCTGATCTATCTCAACGCCGGGTCTCCGGAGGACTTCACCGCCCCGCTCGGCATCGCCTACGCGATGACCAAGTACAGCCCCACGGCGGGCGGGCACGGTGACTACCAGTACGTGATGGTGGCGGCGCTGATCGTCACGATCCCGATGCTCGTGCTGTTCGCCTTCGGGCAGCGCTACTTCATAGAGGGTGTGGCGACCCAGGGTCGCAAAGGATGAGCGGCGCCCGCGCCGCCCGAGAGAGGAACTCGTCATGAGAAGAGCACTTACCGCTGCGGCGATGGTGGCCGCGTCCGTCGTCGTGCTGTCGGGATGCGGATCGTCGGGCGGTCAATCGGCCGCCGACGCCGATTTCTCGGCCGACCCGGAGGGGACGCTCGCCGCCTGGGGGTTCGAGAACGCCGATGACGTCGGGACGTCCCGTCTCGACTATGCGGCTGCGCAGCTCGACGGTGTCGAGGTCGATCTCGATGCGACGGCGTTCGACGCGCAGAAGTTCACGACCCGACTGGCGTCCGGCGATGTGCCGGATGTCGTGCAGATGGACCGCCGCTACGTGACGACCTATGCGGCGCAGGACCTGATCATGCCGCTGGATCAGTGCTTCGAGGCGCGCGACGTGACGCCTCGCGAGCACTGGTACCCCGCGGTCGTCGACGACGTCACGTACGACGATGCCGTCTGGGCGGTGCCGCAGTTCTACCAGCCGCCGGCGATCCTGCTCAACAAGACCGTGCTCGACGAGGCGGGTGTGACAGCCCAGGAGATCGACACCTCGCAGCCCGATGTGCTGCTCGGCGCCATCGAGAAGATCTACCAGGAGTCGGGCGGCGTGCCCACGCGTCTCGGCTTCGATCCGGTCGCCACCGGACAGAGCGGACTGTGGATCCTCGCGATGGGCGGACAGCTCAACGACGACGAGGGAGCACCGACTCTCGACGACCCGAGCAACGTCGCGGGGGTCGAGATGCTCAAAGAGATCACCGACGCTCAGGGCGGCTTCGCCTCGGTCAAGAGCTTCACCGACTCGTTCGACACGTTCGGCGACGACAACCAGTTCGTCGCGGGACAGGTCGGTGCGCAGGTCAACGCGCAGTGGTACCCGAACGTCCTCTCGCCCTACGTCGATCAGCTCGAGCTCGAAGCGGTGCCGTTCCGCGACGCCGACGGGGAGCCGTTCTCGGTAGCCTCGGGCACGGCGTTCGTGATCCCCGCGGGAGCGGAGAATCCGGCCGCCGCCTGCGCCTGGATGCTCGAACTCACCTCGGACGAGGCGTGGGATGCCGCGGGCGAGGCGCGCGCCGAGACCCGCGAGGCCGACGGCGGCATCAACACAGGACTCTTCACGGGATCGCCGGACGCCGACCAGCGGCTGCGCGAGGCCTATGTGACCGAGAGCGGCAACGCGGGCTTCGACCAGGTCATCTCCACGTACTACGACGTGGTCGACTACGGGCAGTCGTTCGGGTCGTCGCCCGCGGGCCAGGAGATCCAGAACGAGCTGAACAACGCCATCACGGCCGCGCTGCTGGGTGACAAGAGCCCGGAGGACGCGCTCGCCGATGCGCAGCAGGCCGCGATGCGCGCGTACGACAAGGCCACGGCCGGTTAGCCCGCATCGCTCATGAGGGGGCAGGGCGTCGACGACGACGGGATCGAGTACATCCTGCCCCTGCGCTGGGCGTGCGATGACGGGCTGGCCGAGCTCACCGCGTATTTGGAAGAGGTGCGCGAATGGGCGGACGTCACGGTGGTGGACGGCTCGGGCCCCGAGCTGTTCGCCGCCCACGCCGCGGCATGGGCGGGCCTCGTACGCCATCTGCCCGTCGACGGGCCCGGGGACGGCAACGGCAAGGTGCTCGGCGTGCTCACCGGCATCGCCGCATCACGGCACGAGCGCATCGTGCTCGCCGACGACGATGTGCGCTACGACCGCAGCGCGCTGTCATCGGTCGTCGCCGGCCTCGACGCCGCTTCGCTCGTCGCCCCGCAGAACCACTTCTCACCGCTGCCGTGGCACGCCCGGTGGGACACCGGCCGGGCTCTGCTCAACCGCGCCCTCACCGGCGACTACCCCGGTACCTTCGCGGTGCGACGGTCGGCCATGCGCGCGGTCGGCGGGTACGACCCGGGTGTGCTGTTCGAGAATCTCGAACTCGAACGCACGGTCCGCGCCGGCGGAGAGATGGTCAGTCGGCGACCGGACATCCTCGTGCGGCGGGAGCCGCCGACGATTCGTCACTTCGTCTCGCAGCGCGTCCGTCAGGCCTACGACAGCCTGGCGCAGCCGGGGCGGATGCTCGTGGAACTGGCGATACTGCCCACCGTCTGGGTGCTGCGCCGCAGGCCGCTCCGTCTCGCGGCCCTGGTGCTGGCGACCGTCGCGGTGGCCGAGTACGGCCGCCGACGGGAGGGCGGGAGGGACGTGTTCCCCGCGTCCAGCGCGCTGTGGGCTCCTGTGTGGGTGGCCGAGCGCGCGATCACCTCGTGGATCGCCGTCGGGCTGCTGGCGCGCGGAGGCGTGCGATACGGCGACAGGCGCCTGCGTGTCGCGGCGCACTCCGTCCGGAGCATCCGGCGGCGGCTCCGCTCGCTGACCTGACCGTCACCAGGTCGGCGTAGGGGGCTCTCACGTCGGGCTGCGGGCGGTCATGCGGCGACCATAGGAAACCGCGGAAGATCGCCCCAGGCGATTGCGCGAGTCGGGCGCGGGGCGTACCATCGCGCGTCGTGCCGAGGCGTGCCCGCGTTTTACTCCTCGTCTCGGATTCACGCAAGGGTGCTGGCCCGTCCGGCTGCTCGGGCTAGACATGGCGCACCGATCGCACCGATCGGACTGCGAAAAGGAGCACCCATGTCGAACAGCTATGACACGTCGGGCCCTCGGGGCTCGAATGCCACCTCGCCCGAGTCGTCGGGCACGGTCGACGCCGCCGCGCACGAGGCGGCGGATCTCACGAACACGGCTGCGGAACAGGCGAAGGACGTCCTCGGCACCGCTGCGCACGAGGCGGCATCCGTCGCCGGCGAGGCCAAGGCCCAGGCCAAGGACCTCTTCGCGCAGACGCAGCGCGAGTTCTCGGAACAGGCCCGCACGCAGCAGCAGCGTGTCGCCGAAGGGCTGCGCTCGATCAGCGACGAACTCGGCTCGATGTCGTCGTCGTCGTCGGGGACCGGCATCGCCGCCGACCTCGTGCACCAGGTGTCGTCGAGGCTGTCCGCAGCCTCGACCTGGCTCGGTGACCGCGACCCCGCCGCCGTGCTCGCCGAGGTCAAGCGCTTCGCCCGCCGCAAGCCCGGCACGTTCATCCTCGCCGCGGCCGTCGTGGGAGTGGTCGCCGGGCGCCTCACCCGCGCCCTGGCCTCGTCGGCATCCGACGAGAAGTCCGCGACCCCGGCTCTCGCAACGACCGTGCCGGCGCCTGCTCCCGTCGAGGTCCACCCCGACCCGGCCGTTCCGGTGCCGGTCGGATCGACCGCTGGCGCACCCGCGAGCACCCCGCTCTATGCGCAGACGGCATCGGGGCGCCAGGACGTTCTCGGGGAGGCCGATCATGACCGATCCGACACCGTCTGAGGCAAAGGCCGCGTCGACGTCGATCGGTGATCTGCTCGGCGAGGTCTCCCGCGACATCTCCACGCTCATGCGCCAGGAGGTCGCGCTGGCCAAGGCCGAGCTGAAGGACTCCGCGTCGAAGACCGCCAAGGGAGCGGGGCTGATGGGTGCCGCGGGCTACGGCGCGCTCATGGCCGTGTTCTTCCTGTCGGTCGCCCTCTGGTGGGCCCTCGGTGAGCTGGTCGGCGGAGGCTGGTCGGCCGTCATCGTGGCACTGATCTGGGCGATCGTCGCCGGCATCCTGTTCGCCGTCGGGCGGGACCGGCTGTCCAAGGTCGAGGGTGTTCCGCAGACCGTCGACACCCTGAAAGAGATACCCGAAACGCTGAGAAGGAATGAGGAGAACCGATGAGCGATTCACCCGAAGAGATCCGCGCCGACATCGAGCGCACCCGTCAGGACCTGGGGCTCGACGTCGACGCCCTCGCCGACAAGGTCTCGCCCACGAAGATCGTCGACCGTCAGATGGGCAGGGTGCGCGGCGCCTTCACCTCGGTGCGCGAGCGTGTGATGGGTGCGGCCGACGACGCCGGCTCGTCGCTGTCGGACGCCGGAGCGCACGCCGGTGACCTCAAGGACCGCGCGGTCGCGAAGGCCGAGGGCAATCCGATGGCGGTGGGGCTGATCGCCTTCGGCGCCGGACTGCTGCTGGCGTCCCTTATCCCTGCGTCGTCGAAGGAGAAGGACCTCGCGTCGTCGGTCAAGGACCAGGCGCAGCCGCTCGTCGATGAGCTCACCGATGCAGCCAAAGAGGTCGGCGAGCACCTGAAGGA
Organism: uncultured Microbacterium sp.; assembly: GCF_963521645.1. GTDB lineage: Bacteria > Actinomycetota > Actinomycetes > Actinomycetales > Microbacteriaceae > Microbacterium. Next base: position 11,405 of record NZ_CAUQVQ010000060.1, read on the forward strand.
GCCCGTCCAGGAATCGGTCGCCGCGGTGCAGGAGTCGGCCCAGGAGTCGGTCGCCGTCGTGCAGGACGAGGCGCAGAGCGCGGCGGGCGAGGTCGGAGACCAGGCTCAGCATGCCCGGGAGAACCTCTCGGGGAGTTGACCCGCAGGCGGGAGGGGAACCGGTCGACGAGGGCGGGCGCGGAAGCGTCCGCCCTCGTCCATGCCCGTGGCACCCGGGCCGATCACCCGAGCAGCGTCACGCCGAAGCCCGCCACGACGGCGCGGAGTTCCGCGAGATACCGCTGCGCCTGCTCGGTGAGGGGGATCGCGGAGTGTCCGATCCAGCCGATCTCGATGCGTTCGTCCACGTCGAGAGGGATCGCGACGATCTCGGGGTCGAGATCATCGCTGATGATGCCGGTGGAGATCGTGTATCCGTCGAGGCCGATCATGAGGTTGAAGATGGTCGCGCGGTCGGAGACGCGGATCTCCCGTGAGCTCGACAGCGTGGAGAGGATCTCCTCGGCGAAGTAGAACGAGTTGTTGGCGCCCTGATCGAACGTGAGGCGCGGCACGTCGGCCAGGTCGGCGAGCGTCACCCGATCTCGCGAGGCGAGGGGGTTCTTGCGCGAGACGAAGATGTGCGGTTCGGCGATGAAGAGCGGGCGGAAGACGAGCCCCGAGTCGCGGAGCAGCTTGTCGATCACGTTGCGGTTGAAGTCGTTGCGGTAGAGGATCCCCAGCTCGCTGCGGAGAGTGCGCACGTCTTCGATGATGTCCCACGTGCGGGTCTCGCGCAGGGAGAACTCGTACTCGGCCGCCTCGCTCTCCTTCACCATGCGCACCATCGCGTCGACCGCGAACGAGTAGTGCTGCGTCGAGACCCCGAGCAGCCGGCGTGACGGTGGTCGACCGAGGTAGTGCTGTTCGAGCAGAGCGACCTGTTCGACGACCTGCCTGGCGTAGCCGAGGAACTCGACGCCGTCGGTGGTGAGGGTGACCCCGCGGGCCGAGCGGACCAGCAGGTCGCGACCCACCCGGTGCTCGAGGTCCTTCATCGCCGCGGACATCGTCGGCTGCGCGACGTAGAGCAGGTCGGCGGCCGCGCTGATCGACCCCTCTGCCGCGACCTCGATGTAGTAGGTGAGCTGCTGCAGAGTGATGCCGCTCGAACGCCTGGCCATAGCTTCAGACTATGTCACGGCATAGCCACGGCGCATTACTCGATGGGTGCGCCGAGGCGTCACGATGGAAGTACCCCCGATCGAGGCCGCTCCAGGCAGATCAGAACAGCGATTGGCCGCTCATGGCATCCGACTTCACCTTCCGCATCACGACGACCCGGTTCGACGAGGACTACTCGCCGTCGGAGGACTCGCGCATCACCACGAACTTCGCCAATCTGGCGCGCGGTGAGCACCGTCAGCAGAATCTGCGCAACGCCCTGACGATGATCGATCGTCGGTTCAACGACCTGGCGCACTGGGACAACGCCGAGCGCGACCGCTACACGCTCGAGCTCGAGATCGTGTCGGTCGCGATGCAGTTCGCCACCGAGGGGGAGGACCGCGAGTTCCCCCTGCTCGAAGTGCTCGACATCGGCATCCTCGATCGAGTGAGCGGCAGGCGCACTCAGGGCATCGTGGGCAACAACTTCTCGTCGTACATCCGTGACTACGACTTCAGCGTGCTGCTCCCGGCGGCCAGCGAGGCTGCGGGCGGCTTCACGGTCCCCGAGGACTTCGGGGCTCTGCACGGCAAGCTCTTCCGTCACTTCCTCGATTCCGACGCCTATCGCGAGCGCTTCGCGATCTCTCCCGTGATCTGCATCAGCGTCTCGACCAGCAAGACGTACCGTCGCACCGAGAATCACCACCCCGTCCTCGGCGTCGAGTACGAACAGAAGGACCCCTCGCTGACCGACGACTACTTCGGAAGGATGGGGCTCTCGGTGCGGTACTTCATGCCTCCGGGCAGCGTGGCTCCGCTCGCGTTCTACTTCCGCGGCGATCTGCTGAGCGATTACACGAACCTGCAGCTCATCGGCACGATCAGCACCATGGAGACGTTCCAGAAGATCTACCGGCCCGAGATCTACAACGCCAACTCGGCTGCCGCGAGCATCTACCGACCGACCCTGGACCAGCAGGACTACTCGGTGACGAAGATCGGGTACGACCGGGACGAGCGCAGTCGACTCGCGGCCGAGCAGGGCCGATTCGCGGATGCTCACCTCATGAGGCCGCACGGAGACGTGCTCGCCCAGTGGGCGGCGACCTGCTCTGTCGCAGACCTGGCGCCTGTCGGATGACGAACGGAACACCGCAGACCATGAGCACTCTTCTTCCCACCTCGATCGTGGGCAGTCTGCCCAAGCCGTCGTGGCTCGCCGAGCCCGAGACCCTGTGGTCTCCGTGGAAGCTGCAGGGCGACGCGCTGACGGAGGGCACTCGGGATGCTCTGCGCATCGCGGTCGAGGAGCAGCGCCTCGCGGGGATCGACGTCATCAGCGACGGCGAGCAGACGCGTCAGCACTTCGTGACGACGTTCATCGAGCACCTCTCGGGCGTCGACTTCGACCGGCGCGAGACGGTTCGCATCCGCGACCGGTACGACGCGAGCGTGCCGACGGTGGTCGGTGCGGTGAGCCGCGAGAAGCCGGTGTTCGTCGACGACGCGGCCTTCCTGCGCACGCAGACCGATCAGCCGATCAAGTGGGCGCTGCCCGGTCCGATGACGATGATCGACACGCTCTCCGACCGCCACTACGGCAGTCGCGAGAAACTGGCATGGGAGTTCGCGACGATCCTCAATCAGGAGGCGAGGGAGCTCGAGGCGGCGGGCGTCGACATCATCCAGTTCGACGAGCCCGCGTTCAACGTCTTCTTCGACGATGTGCAGGACTGGGGCGTCGAGGTGCTCGAGCGGGCGGCCGAGGGGTTGCGCGCGCAGACGGTTGTGCACATCTGCTACGGCTACGGCATCAAGGCGAACACCGACTGGAAGGCGACCCTGGGGGCGGAGTGGCGGCAGTACGAGAAGTCGTTCCCGCTGCTGCAGCGCTCCAGCATCGACATCGTCTCGCTCGAGAGCCACCACTCGCACGTCCCCCTCGAGCTCATCGAGCTCATCCGCGGCAAGAAGGTCATGCTCGGCGCCATCGACGTCGCCAGCCATGAGATCGAGACGGCCGAGGAGGTCGCCGACACCCTGCGCGAGGCGCTCCGCTTCGTCGATGCGGAGAACCTGATCCCCAGCACGAACTGCGGATTGGCGCCGCTCCCGCGCGGCGTCGCCCGCGGCAAGCTGCGGGCGCTCGGCGCGGGGGCGGCCCTGCTCCGCGAGGAGCTCGGCGGCGCGCGGGGCTGACGAACCCGAGAAGGCCGTCTCCGCGCTGACCGGGCGGCGTCAGCGCAGCTCGCGGCCGGCGTAGAGGCGCACGGCCGTGAGCGTGCCGATGATCATCCCTGCCGCGCCGATCGCCATGCCGGGAACGGGGAGCACGATTCCGACGAGCGCGATGAAGGCCAGCGGAAGAAGGGTCTGACGGCGCGGGAACCACGACCTCAGGTCGAAGCGGGCAAACGCGAGTGTCATGCTGCTGCCTCCTCGTGCTCTGCGGCCAGATGGATGATGATGTCGTCGATCGTGGGCTCGTCGATCACGACTTCCGGCCCGAACATCGCCGAGTCCTCGATGCGGATCAGGGCCGACCAGTGCTCTCCTCGTCGCTGCGAGCCGAGCG
>NZ_CAUQVQ010000061.1:0-14578 GCF_963521645.1 uncultured Microbacterium sp.
GAGCGAGGAGCGAAGCACCGTCCCCCGGTCGTTGAGCGAGGAGCGAAGCACCGAGACGAAACGTGGTGACCGCGTTTCGACTCAGGCGACTTCGTCGTCTTCGCTCAACGACCGGATGTGTCCCGCCCCCCGGTCGTTGAGCGAGGAGCGAAGCACCGAGACGAAACGCGGTGACCGTCTTCGCTCGACGACCGAGAAGGGTCGGGGTCAGTCGACCAGCTCGTTCAGGAGCTCGACCGCAGCATCCCAGGCGCCCTGGGTGTCGGTCTCGCCGCGGTCGAGGCCGCTGAGGGCCGGACCGAAGACGTTCTCCTGGATCACCGAGTCGTCAGCGCCCTTGAACTGGGCGACGACTCCCTTGGCGCGCTCGGCGAGGATCGCGCCGGTGGGCGCATCGTTGAAGAACTCGTTCGGAGTGGCTTCCGACGCGAGCGTCTCCTGCGCGCCGATCGTCGACGGGAAGTTGCCCGCCGCAGCGGACTGCTCGACCTGCTGCTCGGGCTGGGTCAGCCAGTCGGCGAGCTTCGCCGCCTCTTCCTTGTGCTGCGAGCTCTCGGGGATCGAGAGGAACGCGCCGCCCCAGTTGGCTGCGCCGCCCGGGAAGACGTCGGCGAAGTCCCATCCGGTGGAGGCGTCGCCGCCGCCGGCCTCGACCTGGCCCTGCACGACTCCGAGCATCCAGCCCGGGCAGACGAACGTCGCGAACGTGCCGTCGACGAACGACTTGCCGCCGTTCCAGTCCCACGCGGTCTGCGCGGCGGACTGGCCACCCTCGGTGGCTGCGCCGAGCAGCTCGAAGCGCTCCTTGAGCTCTGCGTTGTCCTCGACGTTCAGCTCGCCGTCGGAGGTGTAGTACCCCTCCTCGAGCTGGTTGACCATGGCGTTCCAGACGAATCCGGAGTGGTCGTACCAGGCCTTGCCGGTCTTCGCCGTGTACTCCGCGCCCACCGCGAAGTAGTTCTCCCAGTCGCCGTCCAGCAGCTCGGCGACCGACTCGCGGTCGCTCGGCAGGCCGGCGGCCTCGAAGGCCGCGCCGTTGTAGCAGATGCCGCTCGGGCCGATGTCGGTGCCGTATCCGATGACACGTCCTTCGGCATCCGTCGCCTGTCCGTACTTCCAGTCGACCCAGTCGTCCTTGCGGTCCTCGATGCCGTAGTCGCGCAGGTCGACGAAGGTGTCGGAGACGTCCATGATGGCGCCGAGCCATCCCTCTTCGATCGCGACGACGTCGCTGAGCCCCGAGCCCGCGGCGATCTTCGTGAACGCGTCGGTGCGGGCGTTGCCGCCGGTGTCGATGTTGGTCGCCTCGATCGTGACGTTCGGGTTCGCCTTCTCGTACTCGTCGTAGAGGTCGTCGTATCCGAAGGTGCCGAAGGTGGTGACGGTCAGGGTGACCTTCTCGTCGCCCCCCTCGGCGTCGCCGCCACCGGCGGCACAGCCGGCGAGGGCCAGAGCGGAGACGGATGCGACGGCTGCTGTCGTCAGGATCCGCGTGCGGGCACGTGTGTTCACAGTTCACTCCTTTGTGGTGGGTCGTGCGGTGTGGTGCGGGTGATGCGTCGGGCACTGCGTCGAAGCGTTCATGGGAGCGCTCCCACGCACTGGAGACCGACTTTATGGGAGCGCTCCCACGAATGTCAACCCCGCACTGGCGTACCCTTGACCGGTGCCCGACACCGAACTCTCCCCCGCTCTCGTCCGCGCCGAATCGCTGATCCGCAGCATCCCGGACTACCCCGAGGCGGGGATCATCTTCCGCGACATCACGCCGCTCCTCGCCGACGCCGAAGCCCTGAAGGCCACGACCGACGCGATCGTCGCCCCCTTCGCCGGCCAGTTCGACGTGGTCGCGGGCATCGAGGCGCGCGGCTTCATCCTCGCCGGGGCGGCCGCGATCGCCGCAGGCGTGGGACTCATCCCGATCCGCAAGGCCGGCAAGCTGCCCCGCCCCGCGGCATCCGTCGACTACGCCCTCGAGTACGGCACCGCGACCATCGAAATGCACGACGACCTGCCCGAGGGCTCCCGCGTGCTGCTGATCGACGACGTGCTCGCCACGGGCGGCACGCTCGCGGCAGGTCGTGAGCTCGTCGAACGCCTCGGCAGCCACGTCGTCGGCATCTCGGTGCTGTTCGAGATCGACGGCCTGGGCGGCCGTGACGCGATCGGCGACCTGCACACCGTCTTCCACGCGTGAGCCTCGTCGGCACGGGAATCGAGCGGGTCCCGAGCCGGTAGACTGGTCGCGCCCGTCCGCCCGCGACTTCCGGAGCCGTTCATGCCCACCATCGTCGTCGACGTCATGCCCAAGCCCGAACTGCTCGACCCTCAGGGGAAGGCCGTGTCCGGCGCATTCTCTCGTCTGGGCGTCGAGGGCTTCTCCGATGTCCGCATCGGCAAGCGCTTCGAACTCACCGTCGAGGGAGAGGTCACCGACGAGATCCTCGCCGAGGCCCGTCGGCTCGCCGACGAGGTGCTCTCCAACTCCGTGATCGAAGACGTCGTGGGCATCGAGGTGGCTGAGTGACCACGCGCATCGGCGTCATCACCTTCCCCGGTTCGCTCGACGACCGCGACGCGCAGCGCGCCGTGCGCATCGCCGGCGCCGAGCCCGTCGCTCTCTGGCACGGCTCGCACGACCTCGAGGGCGTCGACGCCCTCGTGCTGCCCGGTGGCTTCAGCTACGGCGACTACCTGCGCGCCGGAGCCATCGCCGCTCTGTCGCCGATCATGGCCGAGGTCAAGGATGCCGCAGCCAAGGGCATGCCGATCCTGGGCATCTGCAACGGCTTCCAGATGCTCGTCGAGGCGCACCTGCTGCCCGGCGGCCTGATCCGCAACGACCACCAGCACTTCGTGCGTCGCGACCAGAAGCTCATCGTCGAGAACTCCGACACGGCGTGGACCAACAGGTTCCGCACGGGCCAGGAGATCACGATCCCGCTGAAGAACGCCGACGGCGGATACATCGCAGACGAGGAGACGCTCGACCGTCTCGAGGGCGAGAACCTCGTCGCGTTCCGCTACGCGGGCGTGAACCCCAACGGATCGTTGCGCGACATCGCCGGCCTCACGAACGAGGCGGGCAACGTCGTCGGACTCATGCCGCACCCCGAGCACGCCACCGAGGCGGGCTTCGGCCCCGACACCTCGGCCGCCATGCGTTCGGGCATCGACGGCGTCGACTTCTTCACCAGCGCGATCGCCGCCGTCGCCCGCGTCGCCGCCTAACCGCCGCACGGGGCCGATCTTTTCGGACCCCCTCCTCCAGCTTTCGAATCGCGCACTTTGCAGATTTTCGGTCCGGCAATCTGCAAAGTGCGCGATTCGAATGCAGGGGGCGCGTCTCAGTCGGCCGGAAGGGTGAAGGGGTTGTCGCCAGCGGCGGCGAGGAGGTACCAGGCCGTCGCGCCGGTGTGCAGGCTGGCGTAGTACAGGTCGCCGAACCCCGAGTCGAGTCCGTCCGTCGACGTCGCGACGATGCCCTTGCCGTCGCCGTTCGCGGCATCGCGCTGACCGAGGCGGATGCTGTCGAGCAGCGCCTCGGCGCGGTCCGCGTCACCGGCGGCGCCCCTGAGCTTGAGCGCGAGCGCCAGGTGACCGCTCCCCTCGAACCAGACCTTCGACGTGTCGACGTGACTGATCGAGGGACCGGTGTACGGGCCGTCGGTCGCCATCAGGTTCGCGAGGGCCCAGTCGACGGATGCGCCGTAGCGCGGGTCGCCCGTGCCGAGCAGCGTCCAGGTCTGGGCGTCGAGCGGCACGGGATACGTGTTCACGGTCGACCCGTCGAGCAGCGTGCCCGTGTCGACGTGGCCGTCGGCGCTCTGCATCGCCGCCACGAAGGCCGAGGCGACGGACGCGCGTTCCGCCCACAGGGGGTCGCCCGTCAGCTGGGCCAGCTGCGTGAAGAACCCGGCGATGTCGGTGTTGTGCTCGGTCGACTTCCACTCCAGCCACGAGCCGTCCTCGAGCTGTCCCCCGGTGTAGCCGAACGGTGCGCGCGCCATGTCGGCCGTGTTCGTCTGGATCCACTCCGCGATCCGCAGCGCTCCGTCGAGGTACTTCTGCTCGCCCGTGACGTGGAAGAGCCGCGCGAGGGCCATGCCCGTCCAGGCCTGGTTGCCTGTGAACGTGCCGGGCCCGGTGATCTCGACGCGCCCCTGGCGGATGCCGTGCGGCTCGTACGACGTGCGCACCCGGCCGTCTCCGATCGGATCGCCGGCCTGCACGAAGAGCAGCGTGTCGCCGACGGCCTGCGCCCGACGGATGTCGTCGGGGAGCCCGCGGGCCGTGTATGCGATCACGACGAGGGCGTCGTCGTACACGAACGAGGGCGTGAAGTCCCATGTCGGCAGGTCGGTGAAGAAGCCGCCCTGGTAGCTGCGCGGAAGGCAGTGCCCGGCGCCGTCGCAGAACTCGTCGACGCGCGCGTCGAGGAACTCGTAGGCCAGAGTGACCGACAGGCTCGGGTCGGGGGCGGCGGTCGACTCCTGGGTGGGGGCGTCACCGGATGCGGCGGTCGTCGCCCCTGCCACCAGCGCGGCGGCGAGGAACACCGCCGCGACCGTCCATGGTGCAGAAAGGCGCGATGGACCCGACATCAGTACCCCCTCGGTCAGAACCGCGGTGCGAGTGCACGAACCGCAGGCGACCAGGAGGTCACGTGAAAAATGCTGACATACCAGGAAGTCCAGGCGGAAGGCCCGAAGGTCTAGTCTTTCGTCCGCCCCGGCGTGTCGCACCGGGCGCAGGACCGCCGCAGGGCTCGGGCCGATCGCGGACCCCCCGCGCCAGGTCGGCGCACCCAGGGTCGGCCTACCCCAGGGCGGCCTAGCCGAGTGCCGGCGGCCACACCCCGATGAGCACCGCCATGACCACGATCGTCACGAGCTCGTGCGCGATGTTCATGGTGGTCAGCGCGGTCGGGCGCCCCTCGAAGGCATCGTGCGTGATGAATCGGGCGGCCGTGAATCCCGCCCACAGCAGCACCCCGGTGACGACCGCGGCCCAGAAGAACGAGCCGTCGTAGAAATGCCACGCGATCGCAGACGCTCCGGCGAGCACCCACGCCGTCGCGAAGCTCACGATCACGGTGGTGATGATCGCCATCGTCGCGCTCGATCCCGGGCGGTCCATGTCGACGTTCGCCAGCTTCGACCAGCGCGTGCCGAAGACCTTCGGGGCGTACCAGATCGAGCCGACGATCATGCTCGAGGCGGTCGCCAGCAGGACGGCCCAGTAGTTGATCTCGGGAACCATGACAGCCTCCAGTGCTCGGATGCCTGAAGCATACTCGCGGGCTGCAAGCCACCGATGAGCGGCGCGAAACATCACAACGCCGAATCGATTCGATGCTCTCCCTGGCAATCATGTAAGCGTTTGCACTAGCCTGTTGCCATGGCACAGCTTGAACAGATCGCAGCCCCCGGTTCCGAGTGGTGGCGCAGCGCGGTCATCTACCAGATCTACCCCCGCTCGTTCGCCGACGCCTCGGGCGACGGCATCGGCGACCTGCCCGGCATCACCAGCCGGCTCGACTCCCTGAAGGAGCTCGGCGTCGATGCGATCTGGCTGAGCCCGTTCATGACGAGTCCGCAGCGCGATGCCGGCTACGACGTCGCCGACTACCGCGACGTCGACCCGCTCTTCGGCACCCTCGACGACTTCGACACGATGCTCGATGCGGCTCATGCCCGCGGCATCCGCGTCGTGGTCGACCTGGTCCCGAACCACTCCTCGGCCCAGCACGCCTGGTTCCAGGAGGCGCTGAAGGCCGCCCCCGGCAGCCCCGAGCGCGCGCGCTACATCTTCCGCGACGGCAAGGGCGAGAACGGCGAACTGCCGCCGAACAACTGGGAGTCCGTCTTCGGCGGCGGCATGTGGGAGCGGATCACCGAGGCCGACGGCACCCCGGGCCAGTGGTACCTGCACATCTTCGACCCCACGCAGCCGGACTTCGACTGGAACAACGAAGAGGTGCGCGAGGAGTTCCGCTCGATCCTGCGCTTCTGGCTCGACCGCGGCGTCGACGGCTTCCGCGTCGACGTGGCCCACGGCATGATCAAGGCCGAGGGGCTTCCCGACTACACTCCCCCGGCCGATGCCGATTCGATGGGCGGCGGCGAGGCGAACGTGCCGTACTGGGGCCAGGACGGCGTGCACGACATCTACCGCGACTGGCACAAGGTGCTCGCCGAGTACGACGGCGATCGTGCGCTGTGCGGCGAGGCCTGGATGCCGACGCTGAAGCAGACCGCCCTGTGGGTGCGTCCCGACGAGATGCACCAGACCTTCAACTTCCCCTACCTCATGACGGAGTGGGACGCCACGGCGCTGCGCGACGTCATCCGCGAGTCGCTCGACGCGTTCGGCGCTGTGGGCGCCCCGAGCACCTGGGTGCTGTCGAACCACGACGTCGTGCGCCACGCCTCACGTCTGGCCCTCACCGAGGAGAACCCCCAGGGCGAGGGCATCGGCCCGAACACGCCCAACAAGCCCGACACCGCGATCGGCCTCGCCCGGGCTCGCGCCGCCACGACCGTGATGCTCGCGCTGCCCGGATCCGCCTACCTGTACCAGGGTGAGGAGCTCGGTCTGCCGGAGGCCATGGAGATCCCCGACGCGTTCCGCCAGGACCCGACCTGGTTCCGCACGAACGGCGAGCGCTACGGGCGAGACGGATGCCGCGTGCCGCTGCCGTGGGAGGCGGACGCTCCGGCGTTCGGCTTCAACGAGACCGGCGCCTCGTGGCTGCCGCAGCCCGCTGACTGGGCGTCGTACGCACGCGAGGTCGAGGAGGCCGACGAGACGTCGACGCTCTCGCTGTACAAGCACCTGCTCGCCGGTCGTCGTGAGCACGACTTCGGCAGCGGATCTCTCGTATGGGAAGACGCGGGAGAGCACGCGGTCGCGTTCCGTCGCGGTGCGGTGCACGTGCTCGCGAACCTCGGCACGACGCCGCTCGAGCTGCCCGCAGGTGCCGAGGTGATCGTCGCCAGCCAGCCTTTCGAGGGCACTGCGCTGCCGGTCGACACCGCCGTCTGGTACACCACGGCCTGACGCCCGACGTATTCTGACGAGACCCCGCTTTCTGCACGAGACCCCCGCTCTGACGGTGGGTGTCGCCGCAGAGGCGGGGTCTCGCACTCCCCACACCTTCTGAGAGGACCCCCATGGCGAGCATCGATGAGGTCGCCCGTCTCGCCGGCGTCTCGACCGCCACCGTGTCGCGCGCGCTGAGCGGCCGAGGGCATGTGTCGGAGTCAGCGCGTCGCCGCGTGCAGGAGGCCGCATCGGCGCTCGGTTACGTCGTGTCGTCTCGCGCATCGAGCCTCGCCTCCGGCCGCACCCGCAACATCGGCGTCGTGGTGCCGTTCCTCGACCGCTGGTTCTTCAGCACCGTGCTGTCGGGGGTGTCGTCCGCGCTGATGCGCGAGGGCTACGACATCACCCTCTACAACATCACCGCCGACAAGGATGTGCGTCGGCACGTGTTCGACACGTTCCTACGGCGGCAGCGCGTGGATGCCGTCATCGCGGTGTCGATCGAGCTCGACGACGACGAGACCCAGTATCTGCTCGACCTGGGGCTGCCGGTGATCGCGATCGGCGGGCCCAACCCGAAGCTCGACACTCTCACGGTCGACGACGTCACGGTCGCCCAGCTCGCGACCGAGCACCTGATCGGTCTCGGTCATCGCGACATCGCACACATCGGCGCGAACCCCGAGTTCGACATGGACTTCCACATCCCCACCAATCGCCGACTCGGATTCGAGAAGGCTCTGGCGACCGCCGGGATCCCCCTGAACCCCGCGTTCCTCGAGCCCGCCGACTTCACGGTCGAGGGCGGCTACCGCGCGGCGAAGCAGCTGCTGGGCCGCCCGGGCCCGCGGCCGACCGCCGTGTTCGCGGCATCCGATGAGATGGCGATCGGCGCGATCCTCGCCGCGCGCGATCTCGGCTACGCCGTGCCCGGTGACCTCTCGGTCGTCGGCATCGACGGTCACGAGCTCGGCGAGTTCTTCCGTCTCACGACCGTCGACCAGTTCCCTCTAGGTCAGGGCGAACGAGCAGCGGATGCCGTGCTCGCGAAGCTCGCCGACGGCGAGGCCGCGGGCATCCCCGCAGAACTCCCCTACGAGCTGAACGTACGCGGCACGACCGCACGACTGGTCTGACCCCCGGGCCGGACCGGTCGCGTCAGGAGCCGAGCTGCGATCGACGCACCGCGGCGTTCCGCTGCGCGAGGATGCCGCCGCCGATGATCGCCGCGATGAGCGAGCCGAGCAGCACTCCGATCTTGACGTGTTCGTCGGCGACCGAGCTCGCGCCGTAGGCCAGCTCCCCGACCAGCAGCGACACCGTGAACCCGATGCCTGCGAGGAAGGACATTCCGATCAGGTCGGGCCACCGCAGCGACTCGTCCAGTCGCAGCCCCCGCACGCGGCTGAGCAGGAACGTGGTGACGAGGATGCCGATGGGCTTGCCGACGACGAGCCCCACGATGATGCCGATCGTGATCGGATCGGTGAGCGCAGAGGCGAGGCCGTCGATGCCGCCGATCGTGACCCCCGCCGCGAAGAACGCGAAGACGGGCACCGCGAACAGCGTCGCCACGACACCCCAGCGGTCGGCGAAGTGCGGGGCCATGCCGTCGTACACAGGCTCACCGTCGGCATCCGCGCCCGTGCGGACCCGTGCGCGCTCGGTGGGGACCACCGGCACGACGAAGCCGAGCAGCACGCCGGCGACGGTCGCGTGCACACCGGCGGCGTGGATGCAGACCCACACCGCGACCGCGAGCGGCAGCAGTATCCACCATGCGCGCACTCCCCGCTGCACGAGGAACGCGAATCCGGCCAGAGGGAGCAGGGCGAGGGCGAGCCACGGGAAGCTGATCGTGTCGGTGTAGAACGTCGCGATGATCGTGATCGCGATGAGGTCGTCGATGATCGCGAGCGTCAAGAGGAACACGCGGAGCGCCGGCGGAAGGAATCTGCCGACGACGGCGATCACGGCGACCGCGAAGGCGATGTCGGTGGCGGTGGGGATGGCCCAGCCGCGCAGCACATCCGCCCCGCTGCCGAGGTTGATCAGCACGAAGATCAGCGCGGGGACGACGACACCTCCGACCGCCGCAGCCACAGGGAGCGCCGCCGCTCGCGGATCCCGCAGTCGGCCGGTCACGAACTCCTCCTTCAGCTCGAGCCCCACGACGAAGAAGAAGATCGCCAGCAGCCCGTCGGCCGCCCAGGCGCCGACGCTGAGATCGAGGTGCAGCTCGGGGATGCCGAAGGTGAAGTCCCGGACGGACTCGTACCATCCCACGGCAGAGGTGTTGGCGAGGATCAGCGCGGCGACGGTGGCCGCCAGCAGGAGGGATCCGCCGAGCACGTCGCTGCGGGCGTTCGAGCGGATGCCGCGCCACAGCTCGTGCGGAGCCAGGCGGAAACGGGAAGGAGAAACGGACATGGGAAGACCTCACGCGAAGAGAAGGGGTGGGTGACGCGGAAGACCACACCCCGTGCGAGGCGCGGTCTAGCGGCGTGGCGGCGGGCAGCCGGCGATCTCACCGTGCGAGAGGGTGCCCCAGACGCTGGTCCAGCCGTTCGTCCCCGGGTGCATGACGACGCGCATCGATTTCCTCATCGGGGTCGACGACCGCAGCTCATGCGGGGCGCGCGCCGAGGCGGCGATGAGGGATGCGGGCACGCCCTCAGCCTATCGGGCTGGGCTCATACGCGGCTGAGGACAGATCGGGCCGCGTACATCGAGCGCGTCACACCGCCCGCAGAGCCTCGCCGACGGCATCCAGCGTCTCGGTGTTCACCGAGAAGTACGCCCACTTCCCGCGCTGCTCCCGTGTGACGAGTCCGGCGTCGGCGAGCAGCTTCATGTGATGTGAGACAGTGCCCTGAGAGAGGCCGACCGGTTCGGTGAGATCGCAGATGCACGCCTCTCCCCCTTCGCCCGCGGCGATCAGCGAGAGAAGGCGGACCCGCGTGGGATCCCCGAGCGCCTTGAATACCCGCGCTGCGCGTTCGGCGTCGTCGACGGTGAGCGCCGAGGTGACGCGCGGCACGCAGCAGCTCGTCGTATCGATGGTCGCAGGAAGGGTCACGTCGACAGTCTCTCACGTATTGACAATCTTCGATAGGTGCGCGATGGTCGTCATATCGAACTTCATCGATCTGAGGAGATGTCATGTCCGAGCTTCCCGTCGTGATCATCGGAGCCGGCCCGCAGGGGCTCGCCGCCGCGGCGCACCTCGTCGAACGCGGCGAACACGTCCTGGTGCTGGAGCGCGGGGATGCCGCCGCGTCTGCGGTCTCCGCCTGGGGGCACGTGCGCCTGTTCTCGGCATGGCCCGAGCTGACGGACGCCGCCGCACGACGCCTGCTCGAACCCACCGGGTGGAGCGCTCCCGCGTCGGGGTATCCGACGGGAGCGCAGTGGGTGAGCGAGTACCTGGCCCCGCTGGCGGATGCACTGGGTGGGCGGATCCGCGTCGGCACGACCGTCACCGGGGTCGCCCGACAGGGGCGCGACAAGGTCGTCGACGCGGGGCGCAGGAGTCAGCCCTTCGTCGTGCACACCGTCGACGCGGACGGCACGGAATCCCGGTTGCTCGCTCGTGCCGTGATCGACGCGAGCGGCACCTGGAGCCTTCCCAACCCCGCGGGAGCCGACGGTTTCGCCGCACTCGGCGAGACGGCTGCCTCCGATCTCGTCTCGTACCGCATCCCCGCCGATGTGGCGGACCTCGCCGGTTCGCACGTCGTCGTCGTGGGAGCAGGGCACTCCGCCACGCACACCGTGCTGCGCCTGAGCGAACTGGCGCGCCGGTCGCCGGGCACGCGTGTGACCTGGCTGCTGCGTCGAGGGAGCGCGGTGAACGTCTTCGGCGGCGGAGCCGGAGACGAGCTCCCCGAACGCGCGGCACTCGGATCGCGCGCACGCAAGGTCATCGACGACGGCGTCGTCGAGCTGGTGACCGGGTTCCGCGTCGCCGAGCTCCGCCAGCACGCGGGCGGACTGACGATCGTCGCCGAGGACGGCCGCGAGGTCACCGGCGTCGCGCACGTGTTCGCGCTCACCGGCTTCCGCCCGGACACCGGGATGCTGCGCGAACTCCGCATCGACCTCGACCCCGCCCTCGAGGCCGTCGCCGGCATCGCCGCCGAGATCGATCCGAACATCCACTCGTGCGGTTCCGTGAGCGCGACCGGCGCTCGACAGCTCGCCCAGCCCGAGCAGGGACTCTTCATCGTCGGCGCGAAGTCGTACGGTCGCGCGCCCACGTTCCTCGCGCTCACCGGATACGAGCAGGTGCGCAGCGTCGCGGCGCACCTGGCCGGCGACCACGAGGCCGCTTCTCGTAACGAGCTCGCGCTGCCCGACACCGGCGTGTGCGGAGGCTCGGGAGAATTCGACGAGGCTGCGGGATGCTGTGCGGCGCCGAGCGTTCTCCAGATCGGCGCTCGCCCGATCGCCGTCGGCTGAGCGCGAACGTGGCCGCGAGGTGACGGCCGGGTGAACATCGGCGGCGAGGCTTGCACCCGATATCGATGAATGTCAATATAGACACATGTCGATTCAAGAGGTTGAGCTGATCATCATCGGGTCAGGCCCCGCCGGGTACACGGCGGCCGTCTACGCAGCCCGCGCGGGACTCGAGCCCGTGGTCATCGCCGGGTCCGTGACTGCCGGCGGCGCACTCATGACGACGACCGAGGTCGAGAACTTCCCCGGATTCGTCGACGGCGTGCAGGGGCCGGAGCTGATGGAGTCGATGCGCGCGCAGGCCGAGCGCTTCGGCGCGCGGATCCTGCTCGACGACGCCGTCTCGGTCGACCTCGACGGAGCGATCAAGACGGTCCAGACCGGCGCGGGCGAGACCTACCGTGCTCGAGCCGTCATCCTGACCATGGGCTCCGCCTACCGCACGCTCGGCATCGCCGACGAGGAGCGGCTCACCGGCCACGGGGTCTCCTGGTGCGCGACCTGCGACGGCTTCTTCTTCCGCGACCAGGAGATCATCGTCGTGGGCGGCGGCGACTCCGCCATGGAGGAGGCGCTGTTCCTCACCCGTTTCGCGTCGAAGGTGACGATCGTGCACCGCCGCGACGAGTTCCGTGCGTCGAAGATCATGGCGCAGCGGGTGCTCGACCACCCGAAGATCGAGGTCGCGTGGAACAGCGAGGTCACCCGGTTCATCGGCTCCGAGAAGGTCGAAGCGGTCACACTGCGGGACACGCTCACAGGCGGCGAGCGCGATCTCGCCGCGACAGGCGTGTTCGTCGCGATCGGCCATGACCCGCGCTCCGAGCTCGTCGCGGGGGTGATCGAGACCGACGCCGACGGATACGTGCTCGTCGATCACCCGTCCACCCGCACCAACCTCGCAGGAGTCTTCGCCGCCGGCGACCTGGTCGACCACACCTATCGCCAGGCGATCACCGCCGCGGGCACCGGCTGCGCTGCGGCGCAGGACGCCCAGCACTATCTCGCCGCTCTCGATGAGGTGCTGCCTGTCTCCGTCACGGCAGAGGAGGTCTACGCGTGAGCACCGCGACAGCCCCCACCGCGACGGCTGCGCCCGCCTCGCGCCGCCTGTCGACCCTGGACCGGTGGCTGCCGCTGTGGATCGGCCTGGCGATGGTCGGTGGCATCGTGATCGGCCGATTCATCCCCGGCGTCTCCCCCCTGCTCGCCGGGCTGGAGGTCGGAGGGATCTCGATTCCGATCGCCCTGGGTCTGCTGGTGATGATGTACCCGGTGCTGGCGAAGGTCCGCTACGACAGGGTCGCCGCCGTCACCGGAGACAAGAAGCTGCTGATCTCGTCGCTGGTGCTCAACTGGCTCATCGGCCCGGCGCTGATGTTCGCCCTCGCGTGGACGTTCCTGCCCGACCTGCCCGAGTACCGCACGGGACTCATCATCGTCGGGCTCGCACGCTGCATCGCCATGGTCGTGATCTGGAACGACCTCGCCTGCGGCGACCGCGAAGCGGCGGCTGTCCTCGTCGCCCTCAACTCGGTCTTCCAGGTCATCGCCTTCTCTCTGCTCGGCTGGTTCTACCTCACGGTGCTGCCCGGCTGGCTCGGTCTCGACGCGCAGGGGCTCGACGTCTCCGTCGGGCAGATCGCGGTCAACGTGCTGATCTTCCTCGGCATCCCCCTCCTCGCCGGGTTCGCCTCGCGCTTCATCGGGGAACGCACGAAGGGGCGCGACTGGTACGAAGACAGGTTCCTCCCCCGGATCGGACCCTGGGCGCTCTACGGACTCCTGTTCACGATCGCGCTGCTCTTCGCACTGCAGGGAGAACAGGTCACGAGCCGCCCGTGGGACGTCGCCCGCATCGCGCTCCCGCTGCTCGCCTACTTCGCGATCATGTGGTTCATCGGCCTCTTCACCGGCAAGGCCCTCGGCCTCGGCTACGCGCGATCGTCGACACTCGCGTTCACGGCGGCCGGCAACAACTTCGAACTCGCCATCGCGGTGGCCATCGGAACCTTCGGCGCGACCTCGGGCCAGGCGCTGGCCGGAGTCGTCGGGCCGCTGATCGAGGTGCCGGTGCTCGTCGGGCTCGTCTACGTCTCGCTCTGGGCGGCCCGCCGCTGGTTCCACACCGACCCGTTCACCCCAGAGCCCCGCACGGTCGAGAGGACGCGATCATGAATGTCACCCTCACGGCTGCAGGCGACACCTGCAGCCCCGTCGCCACACACGCGATCGGCGTGGAGGCCGCCGCATCGGTCGCTTCCACACTCAAGGCCCTGTCGGATCCCCTCCGACTGCGGATGCTCTCTGCCATCGCCTCCGACCCGCGCGGCGAATCCTGCGTCTGCGACCTCGCCGAGCTCGCCGACGTGTCGCAGCCGACCGTGTCGCACCACCTCAAGGTGCTCAAGGACGTCGATGTCCTCACCTCCGAGCGACGCGGCACCTGGGTCTGGTACCGGATCAACCCGCGGCGCCGTGGAGCCGTCACGGCTCTTCTCGACTCCTTCGCGCCCGCCACGGTCGCGGAGCCCGAAGACGACGGCACCGCCGACGCCGGCCTGCGCCCGGACTTCGATGCCCGCGTGACGCGTCTCGCCGAGGAACTCGCCGCCGAGGTGCCCGAACTCGATCGGGATGTGGTGCTCTCGGTCGTCCGCGAGTCGTACACCTCTCTCGCCCGCTCGGCCCGCGTGACCTCGTCGCTCGTCCCCCTCACGGAGCGTTTCGCCCGTCAGCGTCTCGCCGACCTCACTCGCGACCGCGATGCGTCGATCCCGCAGGTGCTGTTCGTGTGCGTGGCCAATGCCGGGCGTTCCCAGCTCGCCGCAGCGCTCGTCAACCAGCTCGCCGGCGGCTCGGTCGTCGCGCGCTCGGCCGGCTCGAGCCCTGCCGACGTCATCCACCCGCACGTCCGATCGATCCTCGCCGAGATCGAGGGAGACGCGGCGTCCGAGCGCTTCCCGAAGCCGCTCACCGACGACGCCGTGCGCGCGGCCGACGTCGTGATCACCATGGGCTGCGGCGACGTCTGCCCGATCATCCCCGGTGTGCGCTATGACGACTGGGC
>NZ_CAUQVQ010000062.1:0-14033 GCF_963521645.1 uncultured Microbacterium sp.
CGCGTGTATCCGGTCGATCGCCTGCTCGCGGTCTTCCGCGCGAACGCCGGGCTCGACACCCGGGGCGCTCTGGCTCCCGGCAACTGGGAGGACTTCGGTCACCCGCGCGAGCAGTCGTGGGGCGAGCACGACTACCCGGGTCGGGAGAACGCGCAGACCGCCAACCTGCTGCGCGGCCACTACGCGGGGCACTTCCTCTCGATGCTCTCGCTCGCCTACGCGGGCGAGCGCGACGAGGCGCTGCGTGCGAAGGTCGACGAGTTCGTCGCAGGGCTCGGCGAGGTGCAGCGCGCGCTCGCCGCGACCGGCCGCTACTCGCATCCGGGATTCCTGGCCGCGTACGGCGAGTGGCAGTTCTCGCGGCTCGAGGACTATGCGCCGTACGGCGAGATCTGGGCGCCGTACTACACGACCCACAAGATCATGGCCGGGCTGCTCGACGCCTACGAGCTCGCGGGCAATGCCGAGGCGCGCGACATCGCCGTGTCGATGGGGCACTGGGTCGCGCACCGCCTGACACGCCTCGACCACGAGCGCATCCAGCGCATGTGGTCGCTCTACATCGCCGGAGAGTACGGCGGCATGAACGAGACGATGGCGCGGCTGAGCGTCGTCGCCGACGAGCCGCTGTTCCTCGACGTCGCGCGTCTGTTCGACCAGGACGACCTGATCGCCGCGGGCGTCGAGCGGCGCGACGTGCTCACCGACATGCACGCGAACCAGCATCTGCCGCAGCTCATCGGCTACCTGCACGAGTACGACCTCACGGGCGATCGGCGCTACCTCGATGCCGTGCTCGGACTCTGGGACCAGATCGTGCCGGGGCGCACGTTCGCGCACGGCGGCACCGGCGAGAGCGAGCTGTGGGGGCCACCGGCCACCGTCGCCGGCGACATCGGGCACCGCAACGCCGAGACCTGCGCCACCTACAACCTGCTCAAGATCGCACGCCACCTGTTCGCGCTGACACGCGATGCGCGGTTCATGGCCTACTACGAGCGGGGCCTGCTGAACCACATCCTCGCCTCGCGGCGCGACGTCGACTCCGACACGAGTCCTGAGGTCGCCTACATGTTCCCCGTGAACCCGGGCACGGTCGCCGAGTACGACAACATCGGCACCTGCTGCGGCGGCACGGGGCTCGAGAACCACGTCAAGTACCAGGACACGGTCTTCTTCACGTCGGCGGGTGCGGATGCCGATGCGGAGCTGTGGGTCACGCTCTTCACGTCGGCCACGCTCGACTGGCGTGAGCAGCGCGCCACGGTGCGGATGCAGACGACCCAGCCTCTGGGCGGCGTCACCGAGATGCACATCGACGGCGACGAGTTCGTCGACGGGACCACGCTGACCCTGCGCATCCGCGTGCCCGAGTGGGCCGTCGAGACGCCGACCCTGCGGTTGAAGGCCACGGCGGATGCGACCACCGGTGAGACGATCACCGCTCCGGTCGACGACGGTCACCTGGTCGTGCGGCGGCCGTGGTCGCGCGGCGAGGTGCTGCGCATCGAGACCCGCGCCGCACTGCGTGCCGTGCCGACCCCCGACGACCCTGCGCTGCAGTCGATCGAGTTCGGGCCGACGGTGCTGGTCGCGCGCTCCGAGGCGACGACCACGCTCGACCTCGCGCTCGCGCAGCGACGCCGGCTCGACGGCTCGGTGCGCGTCGACGGCGCCACCTCCGGCGAGGGAGCCGGCGCCACCTCCGTGGATGCGGTCGAGGCTGCACTGCGTTCCGAGGGCGCCGTGCACATCGCCGGCGTGCGGTTCGAGCCGGTCTGGACGGGCAGCGACGAGCGGTACCACATGTATGTGCGGGCCTTGGGAGCCGAGATCGGGTTCGTGGGCGCCGACACCGAGGTGCCGGTGCGGGTGCGCCACGACGGCACCTCGCTGCTCGACGACGTGTGGCGGACCCCGGCGCCCGCGAGCCGCGCCGAGTTCCTCGACCGGGTGGGAGAGACCGCGACCGTCGCTCGCCGCGACGGACTGCTGTCGCACAGCGAGCTCGTCGAGGTGCTGCGGGCGGCCGCCACGGCCGACATCGACGGCCTCGGCCCGCACGTCGGCAGCACGGTGACCGAGATCTCCGCAGACCCCGACGCAGGGACCGAGACGACCGCCGTGACATGGCGGGAGAGCGCAGGTGCCGACGGCATCCTCGCGGTCGAGTGGTTCGTGC
This sequence comes from uncultured Microbacterium sp., assembly GCF_963521645.1. Classification (GTDB taxonomy): domain Bacteria; phylum Actinomycetota; class Actinomycetes; order Actinomycetales; family Microbacteriaceae; genus Microbacterium. The sequence goes on from NZ_CAUQVQ010000062.1 coordinate 2,183, forward strand.
CCGGCGCTCTCGCGGACGCGCCGATCGCCCCCTCGATCGCGATCACGACCGGGGTGCAGCCCGCGCCCTCCGGCTGGTTCACCGAGGTGCCCACGATCGCCGTGACCGCGGAAGACCTCGCGGGTGTCGGGGGTCTGCGGGTGGAGGTCTCGGTGGGCGACGGGGAGTGGATGCCGTACACGGCGCCCTTCCCGCTGCCGGGAGACGGCGAGCACCGTGTGCGCGCACGCGCGACCGATGCCTCGGGCGCGGTGGGCCACGCCGCGCTGGACATCGCCGTCGACACGGGTGCGCCGGTCTCGCGGGCGACCGTGCGGCGGCTCGGTTCCAGCGTCGAGATCACGCTGACGGCCACAGACGAGGTGTCGGGAGTCGAGCGCATCCAGTGGGAGGGGCCCGGCACGTTCTGGGCGACGTTCCAGGAGGCCTTCGTGCGTGCGCTGTCGGACGACGAGCAGGTGATCGAGTTCGCGGCGACCGACCGTGCGGGCAATGAGGAGGCCCGTCAGCGGCTGATCCTGCCCGCTCGCGGGGACGCCTCATGATGGATGCCCGCGTGCCGTGGACAGGAACGGCTTCGACGACTAACATTGCAATTGTACTCACCACTCACTCTGGTGCCGAGGGGCGCCGACAGCACAGGAGTTCTGACTCATGACCGAAAAGAAGCCGTGGCACGGCGTCAACCTCGCCACGACCCTGCCGATCAACCCCGACCTCTCCGTCAACTACGACGCGTACGCCGAGCACATCCGCTTCACGACGGACAACGGCGTGACCGGCATCATCCCCAACGGCTCGCTCGGTGAATACCAGACGCTCACCGTCGAGGAGCGCAAGCGCGTGTACCTCACCGCCGTCGAGGCGGCTCCCGAGGGCGTGGCCGTGATCCCGGGCGTCGGCGCCTACGGAGCGCTGGAGAGCGTGATGTACACCGAGCACGCCGCCGAGCACGGTGCCCCCGCCGTCATGCTGCTGCCCCCGAACGCCTACCGCGCGAGCGACGACGAGGTCGTCGACCACTACCGTCGCGTCGCTGCGGTCGGCCTGCCGATCCTCGCGTACAACAACCCGATCGACACCAAGATCGACCTGCGCCCCGAGCTGCTGGCGCGGCTGTTCGACGAGGGCCTGATCGTCTCGGTCAAGGAGTTCTCGGGCGATGTGCGCAACGCCTACGCGATCCGCGAGCTCGCACCGGGCCTCGACATCTCGATCGGCTCCGACGACGTGGTGCTCGAGCTCGGCATCAACGGCGCGGTCGGCTGGGTCGCCGGCTACCCCAACGCCATCCCGGCATCCACCGTCGAGCTGTACGAGCTGTCGACCTCGGGCGACCCTGCCAGCTGGGCCAAGGCGCACGAGATGTACCGCGACCTGCACCCGCTGCTGCGCTGGGACTCGAAGACCTGGTTCGTGCAGGCCATCAAGCTGTCGCAGGAGGTCGCGGGTGTCGCCCCCGCGGGCATCACGACGCGCCCGCCGCGCTTGCCGCTCCCCGACGAGGTGCGCACGCGTATCATCGCCGACACCGAGGCCGTTCTGGCCAAGGGCTACCGCTGATCCGGAGACACACCACATGCGAGCACAACGCGTCTTCCACGCCGTCGACTCCCACACCGAGGGGATGCCGACGCGCGTGATCGTCGGCGGCGTCGGAGCGATGCCGGGGTCGACCATGGAGGAGCGTCGGCAGTGGTTCATGGCGAACAGCGATGACCTGCGTCTGCTGCTCATGAACGAGCCCCGCGGTCACAGCGCCATGAGCGGAGCGATCCTGCAGCCGCCGACGCGACCGGATGCCGATTTCGGCGTGCTCTACATCGAGGTGTCGGGGTGTCTGCCCATGTGCGGGCACGGCACGATCGGAGTGGCGACGGTGCTCGTCGAGACGGGCATGGTGCCGGTCGTCGAGCCGGTCACCACGATCCGTCTCGACACCCCGGCAGGTCTCGTGATCGCCGAGGTGCACGTCTCCGACGGCCACGCCGACAGCGTCACGCTGCGCAACGTGCCCTCGTTCGTCGTGGCGCTCGATCAGGTCGTCGACGTGCCGGGCATCGGGGCCGTCGAGTACGACCTCGCCTTCGGCGGCAACTTCTACGCGATCGTCTCGCTCGAGCAGATCGGCCTGCCCTTCGACCGTGCGCACAAGGGCGAGCTGCTCTCGGCGGGGCTCGCGATCATGCACGCGATCGAGGCGGAGGGCGAGCCGGTGCATCCGGTCGATCCGACGATCCGCGGATGCCACCACGTGTATCTGAAGGCGCCGGGATCCACCGCGCTGCACTCGCGGCACGCCATGGCCATCCACCCCGGCTGGTTCGACCGCTCGCCGTGCGGCACCGGCACGAGTGCGCGCATGGCGCAGCTGCACGCACGCGGCGAGCTGCCCCTCGAGCAGGATTTCGTCAACGAGTCGTTCATCGGCACGAGCTTCACGGGCCGCCTCGTCGAGACGACCGAGGTCGCCGGCATCCCCGCGGTCATCCCGACCATCACGGGACGCGCGTGGGTGACGGGCACCGCCCAGTACATGCTCGACCCGAGCGACCCCTTCCCGCAGGGTTTCGTGCTGTGACCCCTGTGCCCGCGGACTCCGTGCCGGTGATCGGCGTCGACGAGATCGACTCCGCGATCGACCGTCGTGGCGCGGCCGACGCCATCGAGGCCGCGCTGCGCGACGGGGTCGACATCGAGTCCGACGCCCCGCGGCTGTTCAGCCCGCTCGACAGCGGAGAGTTCCTGCTCATGCCGACCCAGTCGTCCGAGCACGCGGGCATCAAGGTCGTGACCGTCGCTCCGCGCAACACCGAGCGCGGGCTGCCGAAGATCCAGGCCTGGTACCTGGTGTTCGACGCCGAGACGCTGAGCCCTCTCGCGATCCTCGAGGGTGCACGCCTCACCACGCTGCGCACGCCCGCCGTCACGGCGGTCGCGATCCGGGCGATGCTGCAGGCCGACCCGCGCGGACCGCAGCAGGGCATCGGCTCGCTCGCCGTGCTCGGCTCGGGGCCGCAGGCCGAGGCGCACGTGCGCACGCTCGCCGACCTCCTGCCGGTCGGCGAGGTGAGCATCGTGGGCCGCACGCCGCACCGCGCGGCCGAACTGGTCGAGCGGCTCGACGCCGACGGCATCCGGGCGCGGGCCGCCTCCGCAGAGGCGGCGGAGCTGCGCGCCGCCGACGTCGTCGTGACGGCGACCTCGTCGAGCACCCCGGTCGTCGGCCGACGCGACGTCGGCGATCATGCCGTGATCGCGGCGATCGGTTCGCACGGCGCGGCGCACCGCGAGCTGTCGGCCGACCTGGTGACCGACGCCGATCTGGTCGTCGAGGCGCGGGCCTCGGCGTTCCGCGAGAACGGCAACCTGCTGCAGGCCCGGGGCCTCGCGGACTGGCAGGCAGGTGCGCAGCGTGTGACGAATCTGCGAGAGTTGATCGCGGGTGCGTTCGTGCGCCGTGACGCTCGACCGGCTGTCTACACGGGCGTCGGAATGAGCTGGGAGGATCTCGCCGTCGTGGCGCGGATCCTGAAGTCGGCGCGGGGCGCCGATGCATCGCCTCGGAGAGGGAACACAGATGTCCGGAAGTGACACGCGCAGCCTCGTACGGCTCAGCAAGCAGCCCAGTGTTCGCGACACGGTCACCCGTGCCCTGCGCTCGGCGATCATCAGCGGCGAGATGCAGCCGGGACGTGTGTACTCGGCGCCGAGTCTGGGCGAGGAGTTCGGCACGTCGGCCACCCCGATCCGCGAGGCGATGCTCGACCTGGTGCGCGAGGGCCTCGTCGTCGCGATGCCCAACCGCGGCTTCCGCGTGACCGAGGTCTCACAGCACGACCTGGCCGAGGTCACCGAGCTGCGGCTGTTCCTCGAGCCGCCCGCGGTCGAGAAGGCGACGCCGCTGATCCCGGAATCCGCGTTCCCCGACCTTCGCGGCAAGGCCGAGGAGATCGTGGTCGCGGCAGAACGCGGCGACCTCGTCGAGTACCTCAGCGCCGACAGCGACTTCCACCTCGCGATCCTGCAGTATGCGGGCAATGCCCGGCTCACGCAGCTCATCCAGTCGCTGCGCTCGCAGACCCGTCTGTTCGGCCTCGCCGAGCTGTACGAGCGCGGGCACCTCACCAGCTCCGCCAAGGAGCACCACACGATCATGGACGCGATCGCGGCGCGGGACGCGGTGAAGGCACGCGACCTGGTCTTCTCCCACATCGAGCACGTGCGCGGCGACTGGTCGGGGCACACGGTGGGCGAACCCCACCCCGCGGAGGCGAACGGCTAGTGGCTCGATCGACAGCACGCGCCGACGTCGTGATCGTCGGGGCGGGAGTCGTCGGTGCCGCGACGGCGTACTTCGCGGCGGCATCCGGGCTGCGGACGATCGTCGTCGAGCGCGGGTCGATCGCCTCGGGAACCAGCAGCCGGTGCGAGGGCAACATCCTCGTCTCCGACAAGGAGGTGGGCCCCGAACTCGAGCTGTCGCTCTACTCCCAGCGCGTGTGGCGCGAGGATCTCGCCGAGCACGCGGAGCTGTGGGAGTTCGAATCCAAGGGCGGCCTCGTCGTGGCCGGAAGCGCGGGCAGCATGGCGGGCCTCGCGGCTCTCGTCGAGCACCAGCGCGAACTCGGCATCCGCGCCGAGCTCATCGACGGCAATGCGGGGCTGCGCGAGGCCGAGCCCTACCTCAACCCCGCGCTCGTCGGCGGTGCGTTCTACCCCGACGACGCGCAGGTGCAGCCCCTGCTGGCCACACACCACCTGCTGAGGCTCGCGATCGCGCACGGCGCCGAGCTGCGCACCAGAACCTCGGTGCACGGCATCCTCGCCGACCGCGGTCGCGTGGTCGGTGTCGACACCTCCGCGGGCCGCATCTCGGCCGGTGCCGTGGTCAACTGCGCGGGCCCCTGGAGCAGCGAGGTCGCCGCGCTCGCCGGCGTGCATCTGCCCGTGCTGCCCCGACGCGGCTTCGTGCTGGTCACCGAGCCCGTGCCCATCACGGTGCACCACAAGGTCTACGCCGCCGAGTACGTCGGCGATGTCGCGAGCTCGGATGCGGGTCTCCAGGTCTCCCCGGTCGTCGAGGGCACTCCGAGCGGCACGGTGCTGCTGGGCGCCAGCCGCGAACGCGTCGGCTTCGACCGCTCGTTCTCGGCGGAGGCGGTCGCCCGCATCGCCGCGAGCGGTCTCGGGCTGTTCCCGGCGCTGCGCGACGTGGGCGTGCAGCGCGCGTACTCGGGATTCCGTCCGTACTGCCCCGATCACCTCCCGGCGATCGGCGAGGACGCCCGGCTGCTGGGCCTCTGGCACGCGGCAGGCCACGAGGGCGCAGGCGTCGGCCTCTCGGTCGGCACCGGCAAGCTGCTCTCCCAGGCGCTGCAGTCGCAGCCGACCGACATGGATCTGACCCCTTTCCGCCCCGACCGACTCGAAGGACTCGTCGCCGCATGACCCGGACGAATGCCGACGGGACCGCACCCGTGAACAGCCTCGACTTCGACGGCACCCCCGTGCCGTTCACCCCGGGTCAGACGATCGGCGGCGCCCTCGCGGGGGCCGGCATCGTCTCGTGGCGCACGACGAGACGCGACCATGCCCCGCGCGGTCTCTTCTGCGGCATCGGAGTGTGCTTCGACTGCCTCGTGACGGTCGACGGAGTGCGCAGCCAGCGCGCGTGCCTCGTCGAGGCGTGCGCCGGGCAGCGCGTGCAGAGCGCCGACCCCGACGAACCGCTGCCCCTTCCCGCCGAGCCTTCCCCGCGTCCCGGGACCGCCGGGGCGCCGCATACGCCGTCCGCCGCCCCGAGCGCTGAGGAGCCTCATGTCTGAGCACAGCATCCCGGCATCGCCTCCGCTCCTCGCCGACGTCGCGGTCGTGGGCGCGGGCCCCGCGGGACTGAGCGCGGCGGTCGTCGCCGCCGAGCACGGGCTCCAGGTCGTGCTGATCGACGCCGGGCGCCAGACCGGTGGCCAGTACTGGCGGCACCCCGACGAGCGTCATCGCGACGCGTTCTCGGCCCCCGAGAGCACCGGCCATCACCACTGGACTCACTACACCGACCTGCGCGACAGGCTCGCTGCATCCGTCGCATCGGGGCGCATCCGGGATCTCGCCGGACGCCAGGTGTGGCGCACCGACGGCTTCGACGACCGGGTCGCGCTGCGCACCAGCGCGGTCAGCGGCACCGACACCCTGCCTCTCGCCGAGCGCACGACCTGGGCGCGTCGACTCGTGATCGCGACCGGCGCCTATGACCGACAGCTGCCCGTACCCGGATGGACGCTGCCCGGGGTCATGGCTGCCGGTGGCGTGCAGGCGATGCTCAAGGCCAACCAGGTGCGAGCGGGGCGTCGCGCCGTGGTCGCGGGCACCGGACCCTTCCTGCTGTCGGTCGCCGCGGGTCTCGCCGAGGCCGGAGTCGAGGTGGTCGAGGTCGTCGACGCCAACGCCCTGTCGCGATGGGCGGCCACTCCGCTGCGGGCGCTGCAGGAGCCGGGCAAGCTGTGGGAGGGCGTGGGATACGCCGCCACCTTCCTGCGTCACCGCGTGCCGCTGCGCACCCGCACGATCGTCACGGCCGTACGCGGGGACGGGCGGGTATCCGAGGTCGACATCGCCCGCGTCGACGGGAAGGGCCGTGTGCGCCCTGGCTCGACGCGCACCGTGACCGCCGACCTCGTCGCGTTCGGATGGGGATTCACCCCGCAGCTCGAACTGGCCGTCGGCCTCGGACTGCACACCCGCATCGACGTCGACGGATCGCTCGTGGTCGACGTCGACGACGACCAGCGCACCTCCGATCCGCTCGTCTTCGCCGCGGGCGAGGTCACCGGCATCGGCGGCGCCATCGCGTCGTGCGCCGAAGGGGAGCTCGCGGGCTCCGCGGTCGCGCGCGACCTCGGCGTCACGACCGACACGCGACGCATGGCCCGGCATCGTCGACGTCTGCGGCGGGGGCGACGCTTCGCGGTCGGCATGCACCGGGCGAGCCCCGTGCCCGACGCCTGGGACGAGTGGGTCACCCCCGAGACCCACATCTGCCGCTGTGAAGAGGTCACCGCCGCCGAGGTGACCGAGGCAGTCGACGCCCTCCGCGCCGACGACGCGAGAGACGTCCGGGTCACCGCCCGGCCGGGCATGGGGCTCTGCCAGGGGAGAGTGTGCGGATTCGCCCTCTCGAAGCTCGTCGCCACCGGCACCGGAGACGTCGTCGACGCCCCCGCCCTCGAATCCTTGACCAATCGACAGGTGGGCGTGCCCGTGTCGCTCGGCGATCTCGCCGCGCTCGTGCCGCACCACCCGAACCAGGAGGAGTCATGACCATGCACGACACGTCGGAAGACAGCGTCGACCGGATCATCGATCGTGCGGTGCGCGCGTCCGAGCAGTGGAAGCGGGCGGGCATCGACGAGCGCAGCCGCGCCCTCGTCGCCGTCGCGGATGCGCTCGATCAGCACGCCGACGAGCTGATCTCGATCGCACAGCGTGAGACCCACCTCGCCGAACCGCGGCTGCGCGGCGAACTCCGCCGCACGAGCTTCCAGCTGCGCATGTTCGCCGAGATGCTGCCCGAGGGGCTCTGGCTCGACGCCCGCATCGACCACGCCGACGCCGACTGGCCGATGGGTGCCCCGCGCCCCGACCTGCGCCGCCAGCTCGAACCGATCGGGCCGACGCTCGTGTTCGCCGCGAGCAACTTCCCCTTCGCGTTCTCCGTCGCCGGAGGAGACACCGCGAGTGCGCTCGCCGCGGGCAACGCCGTGGTTCTCAAGGCGCATCACGGACACCCCGAGCTCTCCGACGCGACCTCCGCAGTGGTCGTCGACGCGCTCGCCGCGGCCGGTGCCCGCGAGGGGCTGTTCCAGACCATCCACGGCACCGAGGCGGGGGTGCGCGCGCTGCGAGCGCCGGGCATCAAGGCCGCCGCGTTCACGGGATCGGTGCGCGGCGGACGTGCGCTGTTCGACATCGCATCGAGCCGGCCCGAGCCGATTCCGTTCTACGGAGAACTCGGCAGCACGAACCCCGCGTTCGTGACCCGGCGTGCGGCCGAGCGGGATGCCGCCGGAATCGCCCGCGACTTCGTCGCCTCGGTCACCGGCAGTGCAGGACAGCTCTGCACCAAGCCCGGAGTGCTCTTCGTGCCGGCGGGCTCGTCGATCGTCTCGGAGCTCGAAGCCCAGCAGCTGCCCGCCGCGTCGGCGCTGTTGAACGGCGGCATCGAGAGCGGTTTCCGTGACTCGCTCGCCTCGACCAGGGGAGTCGCCGGAGTGCGCACGCTCTCCGCCGGGGCGGATGGCGGAGCTGACGCCGATGGCGGTGCGCCGTCTCCGGTGCTGCTCGCCACGTCGATCGAGACGCTGAGTGCCGAGATGCACACGCTGATGAGCGAGATGTTCGGTCCCGCGGCGCTCGTGGTGACCTATGACGACGAGAGCGAGCTGCTCGAGATCGCCGACCGGCTCGAAGGACAGCTGACCGCGACGATCATCGGCGAGGACGACGATGAGATCGCGGCCGACCTTCTCCCCAAGCTGTCGGAGCGGGCGGGGCGAGTGCTCTGGAACCAGTGGCCCACCGGAGTGTCGGTCACCTGGGCGCAGCAGCACGGCGGCCCGTACCCCGCGACGACCGCCGTCGGCACGACCTCCGTGGGCATGGCCGCCATCACTCGATTCCTGCGACCGGTGGCGTACCAGAACGTCCCCGAGAGCCTGCTGCCGGATGCGCTGAAAGAGGCGAACCCGCTCGGCATCGCGCGACGGGTCGACGGCATCCTGATCGTGCCCTGATCCGGCGCGGATCCGCCGCGCATCCGGCCTGATCCGCCGCGGATCCGCTCCTGCCCCATCGTGCGGGGTCACTTTCGCACCCCAGGCCCCGGTTCCGTGGGATGCGGGGTCAGTTTCGCATCTCGGGCGGCTGTGCCCGGTGCGTTTGTGACCCCGCACGGATCGATCGGCGGCGGCTTCGCGTCGCGAGCCCCGGTTCCACGGTGCGGGGCCAGTTCTGCATCCTGCGCGCGATTCCGTAGGATGCGGGGTCAGTTTCGCATCTCGGGCGGCTGTTTCCGGTGCGTTTGTGGCCCCGCACCGCGTGGTCTGGCGCGGGGGAGGGGTGCTGCGGCCGCGCGGAAACCTGTGGTCAGCGCCCCCGCGTCGGCATCCACACCCGCATCGCCGTGCCGCCGTCGAATTCGGCGAACGGTCGCAGCTCGACGACGATCTCCTCGGATGCTGCGCGATCGGCCTCGTGTGAATACAGCGCTCGCGAGTCGGTCTGCAGCCGGTGCGCGGCGACCGTGATCCGTGGGCCGAGGAGTCCTCGGACCCCGCTGCCCGACCCGTCCGCGCCCGACCCGTCCGCGCCCGGCCCGTCCCCGCGCGACCCGTCCGCGCCCTCCCCGTCCCCGTCGGTGGCTGCCAGGGCATCGGCGTCTACGGTCAGGCCGTCGACATCGCCGACCGCGCAGTAGACGACCGGTCCGCGGCGAACGGCGACGGTTCCGCGCACCGCGTCGATGAGCGGATGGGGGTGGATGACGTCGACCTCCACCGGCAGCCGCAGGTCGAGTTCGGCGCCGTCGACGAGTGCGCCGTCGACGACGAGCCACCCGTCCTCCACGACCGCATCCACGGTCTCGCCGTCGCGGAGCAGCGTGACCGTCCGCCCCGACACCCATTCCGGGATGCGGAGGGCGAGTCGTCCGCGTCCTTCTTCGGCGTCTCCGCGCACGCTCAGGCGGATGCTGCCCTCGGCCGGGTACGCCGTGTCGATCGTGACCGCTGCGCCGTGCGCGTGCACGGTGGCCGAGGCGTAGAGCACGATGTCGAGCCCGTCGGGGCGTTCCGCCGCGACGTGGTGTTCGAGCGACGCGAACGTGCGCATGAGGTTCGGCGGGCAGCACGCGCAGCTGAACCAGCGGCGACGCCCGGCCGGATCGGCTCCCCCATAGGGGCGTTCGTTGCGCACCTGCAGCGGATTGACGTAGGTGAACGAGTCGCCGCGGGTCGAGATGCCCGCCGCGACGACGTTGTAGAGGGCGGTCTCGCCGACATCCATGAATCGGGCCTCGCCGGTCGCGAGGTACATGCGCCACGCCCACCCGAACAGGGCGACTCCCGCGCAGGTCTCGGCGTACGCGCGATCCGGCGGCAGCTCGAAAGCCTCGCCGAACGCCTCGTCCTCGTGTCGGGCTCCGGTGCCGCCCGTGACGTACATGCGCCGGGAGACGAGGTCGTCCCACTGGGTGCGCATCGTGTCGAGCATCGTGGCGTCGCCGGTCTCGAGGTAGAGGTCGGTGATGCCCTGGTTCAGGTAGAGCGCTCGCACGGCATGCCCGCGCATGCGGGTGGCGTGCAGGGCAGGCTGCTCGTCCTGGTAGTACTCGGCACCGAAGGTCACGCCGCCGAGGAATCCGGAGCCACGTCGACGCACGAACGCGTCGGCGAGCGCGAGCGGCGCGTCGACACCGGTCGTGCGGTGCAGCTCGACCAGCGCGGCCTCGATGAGCGGATGCCCGCAGTACTCGACCGCGTCGTCGGCGCCGAGACGAGAGACGACGTGGTCGACGAAGCGCTCCGCGACCCGCAGCAGTCGGTCGTCGCCGATCGCGCGGTGCGCACCGACCGCGGCCTGGATCAGGTGCCCGAGGCAGTAGAGCTCATGGCCCTGCGCGAAGTCGCTCCACGGCTGTCGATCCTCGCGAGCGAGGTAGGCCGAATCGAGATAGCCGTCGTCCTGCTGGGCGCGCTCGATGAGTGAGACCGTGGCGTCGAAGAACGCCCTCAGCTCGGCATCGTCCTCGCGTCCGAGCTCCCATGCCGCCGCTTCGAGGGTCTTGTAGATGTCGGAGTCGGCGAAGAGCATGCCCCGGAACTCGGCATCGGACTCGCCCGTGAGCCGCCGCAGGTTGTCGAGGGTGCCGTATTCCTCCAGCATCCGGATGCCGTGCGGCAGTGTGACTTGCCTGTTGCGCTCGTGCCATTCGTGTACGAGTCCGCGATCGATCAGAGGCGCCGACGCCAATGTTCTGCGGCGTCCATGCGTCGTCGGGCCGATCGGGGCGGCGGCTTTCGCGTGGGTCTCGGGCATGTCGTGACTCTTCTCCGAGGCACCGGCGGCACCTCTCGTCGCGAGTGCAATTGTACTTGTACTCGGTGGTGCAGACCAGACCCTCGCAAAATGCCGGGATGCTCTACCGAGCTTCGCGGCTGGTCGTCCTGGGTCGCGCGTGCAGAGCCCTAGTGTCGGCCCGGTGAACCTCGGATCCCTTGCAGACATCATCACCGCCCTCACCGCCGTCGGTGCCCTCTTCGCCGCCGTCGTCGGCGCGAGACACGCCGCTCGACTCTTCGCCGTCGAGGCGAGGCGCGACGACAGCGCCGCCGCTCGCGAGAGGCAGGCGCAGGCGAGTCAGGTGTTCGCGTGGGTGGCGTCGCGCATCGTCGACGACGAAGCGGTGGCGTATGGCGCGGTCGTCGTGAACTCCTCGGAGCAGGCGATCTACGACGTGATGGTGCGGGTGACCGGCGCGAACGGCATCGAGCGGCGTCCGGTCACACTGACGATCCTCCCGCCCGGTGCGTACTACCTCGAGGAGAGCGCCGAGGCCTACGGGTGGACGTTCGCGTCACGGCTGCGGTCGTTCGATGAGGAGATCCGCCCCGTCACGAAGTCGAAGAAGCGCACGATCGCCGGCATGTGGTTCCGCGACAGTTCGAACCTCCACTGGACGCGCGATGAGACCGGCATCCTCAGTGCGCAGCCGCTCTGACGGACCGGGCCGCGGTCAGGCCGCATCCGGGTGAGGACAGAAGGCGGCTCGTTCCGCACGGCGGCACGAGGGATG
>NZ_CAUQVQ010000063.1:0-13989 GCF_963521645.1 uncultured Microbacterium sp.
ACCCGGCGGAGCGCCCGCGCTGCCGTTCGCCGCGCCGGCGGGATGCTGACGCCTCCGCCCATCGGCGTCGCCGCGCCCGGCCGGCGACTCAAGCGACGCAGTCCCTGGCTGATCGTCGGAATCATCCTCGGGGTCACGTTCGTCGTGACTGCGGCGCCGTTCGCGCTCGGGATCTTCTCGATGCTGTTCCTGCGCTGAGCGACCCTGCTGCCCGGCGCGCTCACCGCTCTCCCCCGCACGGCTGACGACTGCCCACGCGGTGCCCTCGCAGATCCCCGCGCAGATCCGCCACACGGGGGATGCCCCGGCCGAGCACCGCGCCATAGCGTGAGGGCATGACTACAGGAAAGCTCGTACTCACCGGCATCACCAAGAGCTACGGCTCGCGGCGCGTGCTCGACGACGTCTCGTTCGAGGTGTCCCCCGGGCGCCTCACCGGGTTCGTCGGCGGCAACGGCGCCGGCAAGACCACGACCATGCGCATCGTGCTGGGTCTGCTCGGCTCCGACGGCGGCCGTGTCGAGCTCGACGGCACCACTCTGACGAGCGCCGACCGCCGCCTCTTCGGCTACATGCCCGAGGAACGCGGCCTGTATCCGAAGATGAAGGTGCTCGAGCAGATCGTGTACCTCGCCCGTCTGCACGGCTTCAGCAAGGCCGACGCCACGACGCGAGCCACGTCGCTGCTCGCCGAGCTCGGACTCGAGGAGCGCCTGGGCGACACGATCGAGTCGCTCTCGCTCGGGAACCAGCAGCGCGCGCAGATCGCCGCAGCTCTCGTGCACGACCCCGGCGTGCTGATCCTCGACGAACCGTTCTCGGGCCTCGACCCGCTCGCGGTCGACGTCGTCGCGTCGGTGCTGCAGGCGAGCGCCGCCCAGGGCGCATCCATCCTGTTCTCGTCGCATCAGCTCGACGTCGTCGAGCGTCTCTGCGACGACCTCGTGATCCTCGCCGGCGGCACGATCCGCGCATCCGGCTCCCGTGACGGGCTGCGGGCACAGCACGCCGGCAATCGCTACGAGCTGGTCTCGGCAGGGGATGCCGGGTGGCTGCGCGCCGAGCCGGGCGTCACCGTGGTCGACTTCGAGGGCGGCTACGCCCTGTTCGACGTCGACGGCGCCGACACCGCACAGCGCGTACTGCGCACGGCCGTCGACCGCGGCGACGTCGCCAGCTTCGCCCCCAAGCATCCGTCCCTCGCCCAGATCTTCAAGGAGGTCATCCAGTGAGCACCTCGACCACCACCGGCTCGCCGTCGCAGGCATCTCTGATCTGGCTCGTCGCCGAACGCGAGATCGGCTCGAAGCTGCGCAGCAAGGCCTTCCTGATCTCCACCGGCATCCTGCTGCTCCTCGCCCTCGCCGCGATCGTGATCGGCGGCTTCGCGAGCAAGAACACCGACACGATGCCCGTGGCCGTGACCTCCGAGACGGCATCCGCGGTGTCGGCCCTGCCCTCCGTCGAGATCACCGAGGTGGCGGACCAGGCGGCGGCCGAAGAGCTCGTGCGCTCGGAGAAGGTCGACGCCGCGGTGGTCCCCGGCGAGGGCCCGACCGGGGTCACGATCGTCGCTCTCACGGACGCGCCGACCGCTCTCGTGTCCGGGCTCTCGGACGCGCCCGACGTCGAGGTCCTCGAACCGGCGACGACGAACCCGCTGCTGCGGTACTTCATCGCGATCGCGTTCGGCGCCGTCTTCATGGGCGCTGCCGCGACCTTCGGCGGTACGATCGCGCAGAGCGTGGTCGAGGAGAAGCAGACCCGCGTGGTCGAGATCCTGCTGTCGACCATCTCGGCGCGCACCCTGCTCGCGGGCAAGGTCATCGGGAACACCATCCTCGCGATGGGCCAGATCCTCGCCCTGGCCGCGGTCGCGACGATAGGCCTCATAGCGACGGGTCAACGCGACGTGCTGTCGACGCTCGGCGCCCCGATCATCTGGTTCGCGGTGTTCTTCCTGTTCGGGTTCATCCTGCTCGCAGCACTCTTCGCCGCCGCCGCCTCGATGGTCTCCCGTCAGGAGGACATCGGCTCGACCACGACCCCGATCACGATGCTGATCATGGCGCCGTACGTCCTCGTCATCGTCTTCAACGACAACCCGCTGGTGCTGACGATCATGTCGTACGTGCCGTTCTCGGCTCCGGTCGGCATGCCGATGCGACTGTTCGTGGGCGAGGCGCAGTGGTGGGAGCCGCTGCTGAGCCTCGTGATCCTGCTCGCGAGCTGCGTCGCAGCGATCATGATCGGCGCGAAGATCTACGAGAACTCGCTGCTGCGCATGGGCACCCGCGTCAAGCTGGGCGAGGCCCTGCGCGGCTGATTCCGCTCCTCACGCCCATTCCGACACACCGAGGCCCCACCCCGCAGACGTCTGCGGGGTGGGGCCTCGTCGCTCAGCGGGGGCGTGAGCAGATCAGAGCAGCCCGTCGGACAGGGTCGTCGGGTTGCCGAACCGGTGGTTGGTGATCGACACGGCCTGCTCGTGCAGGAACGGCAGCATCTCGACGCGGCCGGCACCGGTCACGGCGTGCGACCAGACCGCGACATCGGGCGTGCCGCCGAGTGCCTCGAACAGCGCAGACGCATCGCCGCCGACGAGGCGCACCCGCTGCCAGCTGTGCTCGGCCTTCGCCGCAGCCTTCGCATAGCGCTTCACCCAGGCGGCGTCGTTCTCGAGCTTCGGAGTCACGCCCTGGGCGCGCAGCGTCTTCTCGACCCGCGAGGGCAGAGCGGATGCCGACACCGTGAACGGGCTGCCGCTGCGCACGGCCGCGGCGATCACGCGGATGCCGTCGGCGAGCGGCGCGTTCTCCGAGATGCGCACGTCGACGCTGACCGGACGGTACCGGAACACGTTGCGCTCGACACCGAGACCGGACTTGTCGCTCACGGCGCCGAACTCGTCGACCCAGGCTCGCTCGTCCGAGGCGGCCGCACGGTGCAGCCACTCGATCTCGACGGCGCCGAGGTCGGACCCGGCCGCATTGAGCACCGCCTCGACCGCGGGGGTCACTGCGGCCCCCGACGCCGCTGCGGGGAGCTCTGCGGGAGTCCACTCGCCGAGGCCGAACAGGTAGTTCGGTCCGCCGGCCTTGGCACCGGCGCCGACCGCCGAGCGCTTCCAGCCGCCGAACGGCTGGCGCTGCACGATCGCGCCGGTGATGCCGCGGTTGACGTAGAGGTTGCCGGCTTCGACGCGGTCGAGCCAGGTCGCGACCTCGGTCGAGTCCAGCGAGTGGATACCGGCGGTGAGGCCGTAGTCCACCGCGTTCTGCAGGCGGATCGCCTCATCGAGGTCCTTGGCGTGCATGACGCCGAGCACCGGCCCGAAGAACTCCGTCAGGTGCGTGGTGGAGCCGGGAGCGACGCCGATCTTGACGCCCGGAGTCCACTGTCGACCCTCGTCGTCGAGCTTCTTCGGCTCGACGAGCCAGCGCTCGCCCTTCTCGAGGGTCGTCAGCGCGGTGAGCAGTTTGCCGTTCGCGGGCTCGATGATCGGCCCCATCTGGGTCGCAGGGTCGTCGGGCAGACCCACGCGCATCGACGTCACGGCGTCGACGAGCTGACGCTCGAAGCGCGGAGAGTCGGCCACCGAGCCGACGAGGATCGCGAGGGATGCCGCCGAGCACTTCTGCCCCGCGTGGCCGAACGCGCTGCGGGCCACATCTGCGGCCGCCAGGTCGAGGTCTGCCGACGGCGTGACGATGATCGCGTTCTTGCCGCTGGTCTCGGCGAGCAGCGGCAGGTCGGAGCGGAACGAGCGGAACAGCTGTGCCGTCTCGTAGGCGCCGGTCAGGATGACCCGGTCGACCTCGGGGCTGGCGACGAGCCGCGTGCCGAGGTCGCGGTTCGCGAGGTCGACCAGCGCGAGCAGGTCGCGCGGCACCCCGGCGGCCCACAGCGCCTCGACCATGACCGCGCCGCAGCGCTGCGTCAGCTTGGCGGGCTTGATGATGACGCCCGAGCCGGAGGCGAGTCCGGCGAGCACGCCGCCCGCGGGGATCGCGACGGGGAAGTTCCACGGCGGGGTGACCACCGTGACCTTCGAGGGCACGAACTCCGCACCGACGATGTTCTCGAGGTCGAGAGCGCGCTCGGCGTAGTAGTGCGCGAAGTCGATCGCCTCCGAGACCTCGGGGTCGGCCTCGGCGATGGTCTTGCCCGCCTCGTGCGCCATGATCTCGATCAGCTGGCCACGGCGTGCGGCGAGTTCGTCGCCGGCCCGGTGCAGCACGGCAGCGCGCTCGGCCGCGGGACGCGCAGCCCAGCGGGTCGCGGCGGCTGAGGCGGCGGCGAAGATGCCGTCGAGCTCGTCGGTCGTCTCGACCTTGGCGAGTGCGATCGAGTCGAGGCCGAGCGTCGAGTCCACCGAGCGGGCCAGGATCTCGCGTCCCCATGCGCGGTTCGCGGCGATCGCGGGGTCGCTGTCGGGCTGATTGTGGAACCCGGTGGTGCCGGCATCCGCTGCGGTCTCGGCCTCGGCGGCGCGGTTCTGCACCCGGTGCGATGCGGGGACCGAGCGGTCCGCCTCGAGGGCGGCCAGCGACCGCTCGAAGCGCTCACGCTCACGGGTCAGCAGAGCGGGGTTCGAGGAGAGCTCGAACACGGCCGACATGAAGTTCTCGGGGCTCGCGTTCTCTTCCAGGCGTCGCACGAGGTAGGCGATCGCCACATCGAACTCGGCGGGGTTGACCACCGGCGTGTAGAGCAGCAGCTGTCCGACGTCCTTGCGCACAGCCTCGGCCTGGCCGGTCGCCATCCCGAGGAGCATCTCGTACTCGACGGCGTCGGTCACGTTCCTGGCCTTCGCGAGCAGCCACGTGTACGCGATGTCGAAGAGGTTGTGGCCCGCGACGCCGATGCGCACGGCGTCGAGCCGCTCGGGCGTCATCGACCAGTCGAGCACGCGCTTGTAGTTCGTGTCGGAGTCCTGCTTGGTGCCGTACGTCGCGAGCGGCCAGTCGTGGATCTTCGAGTCGACCTCTTCCATCGCCAGGTTCGCGCCCTTGACCACGCGCACCTTGATGGGGGCGCCGCCCTTGGCGCGTCGGGCCGCAGCCCACTCCTGCAGCTGCTGCATGGCGCCCAGCGCGTCGGGCAGGTAGGCCTGCAGCACGATTCCGGCCTCGAGGTTCTCGAGTCCCGGCTGCCCGAGGATGCTGGTGAAGGCCGCGATCGTCAGATCGAGATCGCGGTACTCCTCCATGTCGAGGTTGATGAACTTGGTCTTGCCCGCGGCCTCCGACGAGGCGGCGAGGCGGTAGAGCGGAGTCAGCTTCTCGACGACGTCGGCGACCGCTTCGTCGAACGACCACATCGACAGCTGGCTGACGACGCTCGAGACCTTGATGGAGACGTAGTCGACGTCTGCGCGGGCGAGGAAGTCGTAGGTTCCCTGGAGCCGGTGTCCGGCTTCGCGCTCGCCGAGCACGGCCTCGCCGAGCAGGTTGAGGTTGAGGCGGTTGCCGGTCTTGCGCAGCTTGGCGATCGCGGGACCGAGCTTCGACGGAGTGGCGTCGAGCACGAGGTGGCCCACCATGGCGCGCAGTGCGCGGCGCGCCACCGGCACGACGACGGCCGGGAGCTTCGGCGCCCAGAAGCCGCCGGTCTTGATGGCCGCCCGCAGGTACGCGGGCAGGAGCGACGGAGTGAGATCGGAGATCTCGGCGAGCTTGCGGCCGGCGACCCCGAGGTCCTCGGGCCGCATGACGCCGTCGACGAAGCCGACCGTGAACGCGAGGCCGTGGGGGTCCTTCAGCACCTCGGCGAGGCGCTGGGCGGCCGGTTCGACGGGGTGGGTCTCGCTCTCGGCGAGCCAGCGCTGCACGAGAGCGGAGACGGCCTCGGGGCGCGGCGTGGTGTCGGGCGTGGTGTCGGCGGCGACGGTCATCGGTATGGCCTTTTTTCGGGGGAGCACGCACACCCGGGAATCGTGTGCGGCTCGATCATTGTCAGGCGCACCGGTAGGCTGCGTCTATCAACCGATGCAGGCGCATTCTGTTCGGTTTCACTGAACGTTCAGAAGGGGCGGAAGCGATCGGATGCTGGACGTCAATCGACTGAGACTCCTGGTCGAGCTCTCGCGCCGCGGCACGCTGTCGGCCGTCGCCGACGCCCTGTCGTACAGCAAGGCCTCGGTGTCGCAGCAGCTCAGTGCGCTGGAGCGCGAAGTGGGGGTGCCGCTCCTGCGACGTGTGGGCCGCGGAGTGCAGCTGACACCTCAGGGCACGGTGCTGGTCGACGAGGCGATCGGCATCCTCGATCGGCTCGAGCAGGCCGAGGTGGCTGTGGCCGAATCGCTCACCGAGGTGACGGGCACCGTGCATGTGGCGGTGTTCCAGTCAGCCGCGCACTCGCTCCTCCCCCGGGCGCTCGAGGCGCTGCGGCGCGAGCATCCGGCCCTGCGCGTCGAGGTGACCGAGTGCGACCCCGAGACGGGCCTGGTGGGCGTCTCCAGCCGCGACTTCGATCTGATCCTCGCCGAGCAGTACCCCGGCCACACGCGCCCGATCCACGCGGACCTCGATCGTGTGGTCCTCGCGCACGACGCGATCATGCTCGCCCGCCCGCCCGCCTCGGCCGCCGCATCCGACCCCGCGGCGGCGCTGTGGGCCACTCGCGATCAGCCCTGGGTGCTCGAGCCCGAGGGCACGGCGTCGCGCGCCTGGGCCGAGCAGCTCTGCCGCACGGCAGGATTCGAACCCGATGTGCGTTTCGAGGTGGCCGACCTCACCGCTCACGTGAGGCTGATCCATGCGGGCCTGGCCGTGGGCCTGCTGCCCGAGCTCGTCTGGGCAGGGGACGCCCCGTCGGTCGACCTCACCACGCTTCCCGGCGCCCCGCGCCGCGAGATCTTCTCGGCGGCCAGACGCGTGTCGGCGGCTGCTCCGTCGATCCGCGCGGTCCGTCGCGCACTGGAAGGCGCCGCCACGCGCATCCTCCCCGACTGACGCGACGCTTCGGTCTCATCGACAGCGTCGTCGATCAGCGCAGAGATCCGCGACACCCGGCCCAGCGCCCGCCACGGCGAGTCGGTCGCCTCGTCGCAGTGCTCCTCCCAACCGGCGGCCAGGTCGTTCAGACCCGGCACCCCGATGCGGAGCTCGGCCATGACCGCCTGCGCGTCGGGCCAGAGCCGCGCCGTGCGCGCGGTGAACGGCCCGAACATGCGCACGTACGCGACGAGAGTGCGAATCGGCTCGTGAGGCGCCGGGCACCTCGGCCCCTCCGCGTCGTGCGAGCAGGCGCCTCGACGCATCGCACGTCTCAATTCGGCGTAGCCCTGCGGCGAGGCGGCGAGCGCGCCGCACACCGCCTCGAGCTCGGGCGACGCGGCGACCGGCAGCTCACACAGATCAGTCAGCACGAGGAGCTTGAGCGCCTCGAGCAGGTGCTGTTCGGCATCGAGTCGAGAGCGGTCGTGCAGCCGATCGAGCACGTCCGCGACATACGCCGCAGGCAGCCGCAGCCACGGGGGCACGAGTTCGGGCGGGCCGGAGGAGAACGATCGTGTCGTCTGCATCCGTGCACTCTACGGAATCGTCAGAGCGCGTTTCGTCCTCATGTGGATACATCCTGGAATCTTGGGAATATGCGCTCGCATACACCTGTTGGGTCTCGGTGTATCCCGGACGACGGAGTCCGATTCCCTCCTTCTCGAAAGGCATCTTCATGAGCACTCCCGTCGTCGACCGAACCGCCCCCACCGAACACCCCGTGCTCGACGTCCTCGCCGGTCGGTGGAGCCCGCGCGCGTACGACACCGAGAACGCCATCGACGACGCGAAGCTCAACGCCGCCCTCGAGGCCGCGCGCTGGTCGCCCTCGGCATACAACCTGCAGCCGTGGCGCTTCATCGTCGCCCGCCGCGGCACCGCGCTGTTCGACCAGGTCGTCGACTCGCTGGGCGAGTTCAACCAGCTCTGGGCTTCGAAGGCGTCGGCCCTCGTCGTCGCGATCGCCGAGACCGAATCCGAAGACGGCAAGGCCATCAGCCACGCGATCTACGACCTCGGGCAGGCCGTGGCGCACTTCTCGGTGCAGGCGCACCACGAGGGTCTGCACGTGCACCAGATGAGCGGCTTCGACCCCGAGGTCGTGCGCGAGTTCGCCGACCTGTCGCCGCGGTTCACGGCAGTCACCGTCATCGCGGTCGGCCAGCTCGGCGACGCCGCCGGCCTCCCCGAGGGTCTGCAGCAGGGAGAGACGGCTCCGCGCGTGCGTCGCCCGATCTCCGAGACGGTCATCCTCAGCGCCTGACCCGCACGGGTGCGAGCTCTCGCACCGAAGGAGATCTCTCGCAACGAAGGACGATCTCACGCATCCGATCCTTCGGAGCGCGAGATCTCCTTCGCGGCGAGAGAGGCTGACTACTCGTCGAGCAGCTCCGCCTCGATCACCTCGTCGTCGGGATCCTGGTCGACGTCGACCTCCGGCGCGGTCGAGGTGAGGACCAGCCCGTCTCCGTCCACCGCCACGTCGACGCGCACGGTGTCTCCGTCGTGCACGCCGCCCGAGAGCAGCGCGGTCGCGAGCTTGTTCTGCACCTCGGACTGGATCAGGCGACGCAGCGGGCGAGCACCGAACAGCGGGTCGTAGCCGCGCTCGGCCAGCCACGCCCTGGCATCCGGGGTGACGGCGAGCGTGAGCCGCCGGTCCCGCAGCCGATCGTGCAGCTGGTCGATCGAGAGCTCCACGATCTGCGCCAGATCGTCCTGACTCAGCGCCGAGAACATCACGATGTCGTCGAGACGGTTGAGGAACTCGGGTCGGAACGCCTGGTGCACGAGCGCCATCACCTGCTCGCGCTTCACCTCGGGCGACAGCGTCGGATCGATGAGGATCGGCGAGCCGAGGTTCGACGTGAGGATCAGGATGACGTTCGAGAAGTCGACCGTCCGCCCCTGTCCGTCTGTCAGCCGCCCGTCGTCGAGCACCTGCAGCAGAACGTCGAACACCTCGGGATGCGCCTTCTCGACCTCGTCGAGCAGGATGACGCTGTACGGCCGCCGCCGCACGGCCTCGGTCAGCTGCCCGCCCTGCTCGTAGCCGACGTAGCCGGGAGGGGCGCCGACGAGCCGGGAGACCGAGTGCTTCTCGCCGTACTCCGACATGTCGATGCGCACCATGGCGTGCTCGTCGTCGAAGAGGAACTGCGCGAGGGCCTTCGCGAGCTCGGTCTTTCCGACACCGGTCGGCCCCAGGAACAGGAACGAACCGGTCGGGCGTCCGGGATCGCTGATTCCCGCGCGAGAACGACGCACCGCATCGGAGACGGCCTTAACGGCATCCTTCTGCCCGATCAGTCGCCGACCGAGTTCGGACTCGAGGTGCAGCAGCTTCTCGCTCTCGCCCTGCAGCAGGCGTCCGACCGGGATGCCCGTCCAGGCGGCGATCACGGCGGCGATGTCCTCGTCGGTGACCTGCTCGTTGACCATGCGCGGCTCCGACGACTCCGTCGCCTCGGCCTGTTCTGCCTCGGCGATCTCCCGCTCGAGGCGCTTGATGGTCTCGTATTCGAGCTTGGAGGCGCGCGTGTAGTCGGCCTCGCGCATCGCGAGATCGCGCTGAGTCACCGCCTCGTCGAGCTGCTTCTTGAGCTCGCCGACCCGGTTCAGACCCTGCCGCTCACGTGCCCAGCGGGCCTCGAGTTCGGCGAGCTCCTTCTCCATCCCGACGAGCTGCTCGCGCAGCGCACCGAGCCGCTCCTTCGACGCCGCATCCTTCTCGCGCTTGAGTGCGAGTTCTTCGAGCTTCATGCGGTCGACCTGGCGCTTGAGCTGGTCGATCTCGACGGGAGACGAGTCGATCTCCATCTTGAGGCGCGACATCGACTCGTCGATCAGGTCGATCGCCTTGTCGGGAAGCTGCCGTGCGGGCAGGTAGCGATTCGACAGCGCCGCGGCTGCGACCAGAGCGCTGTCCGAGATCGTCACCCCGTGGTGAGCCTCGTAGCGTCCCTTCAGCCCACGGAGGATCGCGATCGTGTCCTCGACGCTCGGCTCCCCCACGTAGACCTGCTGGAAGCGTCGCTCGAGCGCAGCATCCTTCTCGATGAACTCGCGGTACTCGTTGAGCGTGGTCGCGCCGATCAGGCGCAGCTCACCGCGCGCGAGCATGGGCTTGAGCATGTTCGAGGCCGCGACGGAGCCTTCGCCGCCGCCCGCGCCCATGAGCACGTGGAGCTCGTCGATGAAGGTGATGATCTGCCCGTCGGATTCGGTGATCTCCTTGAGCACGCTCTTGAGGCGCTCCTCGAACTGGCCGCGGTACATCGCGCCGGCCACGAGCGCCGAGATGTCGAGCGAGACCAGCTGCTTGTTCTTGAGCGACTCGGCGACGTCGCCCGCGACGATGCGCTGGGCGAGCCCCTCGACGACGGCCGTCTTGCCCACTCCGGGCTCGCCGATGAGAACAGGGTTGTTCTTGGTACGACGGGTGAGCACCTGGCTGACGCGCCGGATCTCACTGTCACGGCCGATCACGGGGTCGAGCTTGCCCTGGCGGGCGCGATCGGTGAGGTTGATCCCGAACTGCTCGAGGGCGGACTGCTGCTCGTCGTTCTGCGCGCTCTGTGGGCCTGGCATGTGCTCCTCCTCAGGAGACTCCTTCTGTCACTTTCTTGGTCGTCTCGTCCGAAAAGTTGAGTGGACGTGACTCAAGTTTAGCGCACGCCGCGCGCCGCGTCCAGGATGACTCTGGCGACGACGCGCTTGGCCCCGGATGCCGACGCGACGACCTCGCCCGCCGCCCCGATCACCTCGACAGCGTTGTCGACGCGCTCGAATCCCTGCTCGGCGTTCGCGAGGTTCACGGCGAGCAGATCGACGCCCTTGCGCTCGCGCTTGCGGCGAGCGCGATCCCGCCGCTCGACGGGATCCTCCGATGTCTCCGCCGCGAACGCGATGATCGTCTGCCCCGCGGGCGCACGGCCCTCCGCGCGGGAGTCGGCGAGAGCCGCGACCACGTCTTCGTTCTCGAGCAGATCGATCTGGGTGAGCAGGCCCTGCTCCTTGGTCAGCTTGTGCTCCGACACCGTCGCGGGGCGGTAATCGGCGACGGCGGCGGCCATGATGACGATGTCCGCCACGACCGCAGCATCCTTCATCGCGATCGAGAGTTCGGCGGCGGTGCCCACGGGGACGATCCGCACCGAGGGATGCCGGGCGTCGGCGAGCACATCGCCCGCGATGTTCGCCGCGACCAGCGTCACGACCGCTCCTCGCGCCGCGGCCTCGGCGGCGAGAGCGACGCCCTGCCTGCCGCTCGACCTGTTGCCGAGGTAGCGCACGGGATCGATCGGCTCGCGCGTGCCGCCCGCCGAGATGACGACCTGCACCCCCGCGAGGTCCTGCGGCGCGAGCAGCGCGAGCGCGGCCTCGAAGATCTCCTCCGGCTCGGCCATGCGCCCCGGTCCGCTGTCGCCCCCCGCGAGCTCGCCGTCTGCCGGGCCGACCAGGTGCACACCGCGGGCGGCCAGCGTCGCGATGTTCGCCTGCGTGGCGGCGTTGCGCCACATCTCGGCGTGCATGGCGGGGGCGAGCAGCACCGGCGCCTCGGTCGCGAGGAGGGTCGTGCCCAGCAGGTCGTCGGCGATCCCCGCCGTGATCTTGGCGATCGTGTTCGCGGTGGCCGGAGCGACCACGACGAGGTCGGCGTTCTGCCCCAGGGCCACATGGCGCACGCGTGCGACGTCGTCGTGCACGCTGGTCGTGACGGCGTTCCGACTGAGCGCCTCCCAGGTCGGCGTCCCCACGAAACGCAGGGCGTCGTCGGTGGGCACGACGGTCACATCGTGGCCCCCCTTGGTGAGCAGGCGCACCAGGTGCACTGTCTTGTATGCGGCGATGCCACCCGTAACCCCGACGACGATGTTCACGGTTTCGATTCTGCCGCAGCATCCGGCGCCGCGGGCCCGCACCCCGGCCCGGGCCTCCCGTGCGCTTCTAGACTCGAAGTGTGTGCACTGTGGTGATCGATGTGGCCGGCCCTGGCTCCGCGCGTCTGCTGGCCGTTCGAGACGAAGACCCGCAGCGGGAATGGGATGCTCTCGGCGAGTGGTGGCCCGGTGAATACCCCGGGGTCTCGGGGATCCGCGATCGCCGCGCGGGCGGCGCCTGGCTCGCTTTGGATGCGTCTGCCCGTCGCCTCGCGGTGCTGCTCAACCGCGCCGACGTGGTCGAGCTGTCAGACGACGCCGCCGTCTCCCGCGGTTCGTTGGCGTTGGAGTCGGTGGCCGGGCGCTCACCGCTCGCACCGCTCCCGATGCACGGGTTCAACCTGCTCGAGGTACGGCCGGAGGGGTCGCGCGTGCTGAGCTGGGACGGCGCCGAGCTGACCGAGACGCCGATCTCCCCCGGCACTCACATGATCGCGCACGATGACCTCGACGACCTCGGGACACCGCGCATCGCCGCCTGGCTGCCGGAGTTCCGCGCTCTGGGCCCCGCCGCCGACAGCGCCGACTGGAACGCCGAATGGACGTCGCTGCTGGGCTCGTCAGCTCGCCTCGACCCCGAAGACGACAGGGCGATCATCCGCGACAACCGCCCGCACGGGTACCCCACGCAGTCCCTGCTGTACTGCACGGCATCGGTCTCCCCCGACGGGGTCGAGGTGCAGTACCGCGCCCTCCCGCGCCCCGGACACTGGAGTCACTGATCGCTTCGACGGCGGTCGAGGCGGGTCATGCCGCGGAGGACTCCGCCTCGTCGACGCAGGAGAAACGCGCTCGATAGGCGGTCGGCGTCGTCCCCAGCACTCGCGAGAAGTTCTGCCGCAGCACGGCTGCCGAGCCGAAGCCGCATTCATCCGCGATCTGCTCGAGCGGCAGATCGCTGCGCTCGAGCAGCCTCTGGGCATGCAGCACGCGCTGGCGCGCCAGCCAGGCCGCCGGCGTCGCCCCGTACTCGGCCTTGAACCGGCGCGCGAAGGTGCGCGGTGACATCAGCGCACGCGCGGCCAGCTGATCGACGCCCAGGTCGTCGCGCAGGTGCTCGACGGCCCAATCGGCGACCGCCGCCAACGAGTCGCTCGGCACTACCGGGATCGGCCTGTCGATGAACTGCGCCTGGCCGCCGTCGCGCTGCGGGGGAACCACCATGCGCCGCGCGATGCGGTTGGTGAGCTCGGCGCCGAGTTCCTGACGCAGCAGGTGCAGGCACGCGTCGATCCCCGCGGCTGTGCCGGCGCTCGTGATGATGCGCTCGTCCTGCACGAACAGCACATCAGGATCGATGTCGATCTGCGGGTACATCCGGGCCATCGCATCGGAGTACATCCAGTGCGTGGTGGCACGGCGTCCGTCGAGCACGCCCGCCGCGCCCAGGATGAACGAGGCGCTGCAGATGGTCAGGACCCAGGCGCCTCGGGCGACGGCATCTCGGGCGAGGTCGAGGAGCAGCGGATCGATCCGCGACCAGTACTCGCGGGGAACAGGGCAGAACACGACGAGGTCGGCTTCGTAGGCGAACGAGAGGTCGTGCTCGACATTGACCGAGAAGCCCAGCTTCGACTGCACGACACCCGGATGCGGTGCGATGACGCGGAAGTCGAAGTTCGGCACTCCGTCGTCGGACCGGTCGAGACCGAACGCCTCGCACGCGAGACCGAACTCGAAGGGCGCGAACCCGTCTTGGATGACGCACGCGACGGTCTTCAACATGAGGCCTCCCGGCTTTGGCAGTTTTCGTACGATCGCAGTCTATTCTGCCACTCGTGGCGGTTCAAGGGCGAACGTAGTGTTTCTGCCATGATCCTCCTCATCCTCCTCCTCGGCCTCGCCATCTGGGCCACCGTCGCCACGGTCGTCGAAGTGCGCCGCGACGGGTACCGCCAGACCCCCACCGACTGGTCACGGGCAGCCGCACGATCCGTGTCGGACGCCCCGGAAGCCGGCCACATCTACAGGTGAGAGCATCCGGGCCCTCACCTCGACCCCGCGTACGGCTACGCTCGAACGCATGAGCGACCCTCAGCAGCAGC
>NZ_CAUQVQ010000064.1:0-13947 GCF_963521645.1 uncultured Microbacterium sp.
CTCCTGCGTCAGGTGCGCGAGGTGATCGAGGATCTGCTTCTGCACCGTGACGTCGAGGGCGCTGGTCGGCTCGTCGGCGATGATCAGGCTCGGCTGCGCGGCCAGCGCTCCGGCGATCAGGGCGCGCTGCTTCATGCCGCCCGAGAACTGGTGCGGATACTGCTTCGCCCGCTCGGCCGGGTACGTGAGACCCGCCATCTCGAGCAGCTCGACCGCGCGGTCGTGCGCCTCGTGCTTCGTCGCGAGACCGTGCACGAGCAGGGGCTCGGCGACCTGCACGCCCACGCGCCGCACGGGGTTGAGCGACAGCGCCGGGTCTTGCGGCACGAGGCCCATCAGGCGCCCGCGGATGCCGCGCCAGCGCCGCTCGCTCAGGCCGATGAGGTCTTCGCCGTCGAACTCGATGCGCCCGCCGACCACCTCGGCGTTCGGGGCGAGGAGGTTCATGATCGACTGCGCGACCGTACTCTTGCCCGACCCCGACTCGCCGACGATCGCGACCACCTCGCCGCGGCGGACGCTGAGGCTCACTCCCCGCACCGCGTCGACCTCGCGGTCGCCGATGCGGTACGCGACGCGAAGGTCCTCGACGCGCAGGATGTCGGCGCGTGACGCGGATGCGGCAGATCGGGCGTGCACGGCGGATGCTCCGGCCGGCGTTCCTGCGGCGGATGCTCCGGCCGGCGTTCCTGCGGCGTTCTCGCCGAGGCGGGTGGGCTCATCGGCGGTCGCGGCGACGTCCTTCGGCATACGTCCTCCTCATCGAGCACGGGTGATGTCAGCGGGGGCTGAACAGCTTCTCGTTCACGTTAGGCGGGTCGATTCATCCCGATCAAGCTCTACATCCGCATTGGGCAATGCGGGGGATGCATCGATCACTCGCCCGTGTCGACGTCGTCGATCAGGCTCAGCAGCTTCTCGACGAGCGGGTTGGGCGACTCGGAGTTCCAGGCGATGTCGAGCTCGACGCTGTTGACGCGCGAGGAGGGATCGCTCTCGCTGATGGGCAGCAGGGTGACCGAGGCCGGCGAGATGCGCGCGGCCGACTCGGGCACCAGGGTGAAGCCGATGCCGGCGCTGACGAGTGCGAGCAGTGCGGGCACTTGACCGGCGTACTGCACGATGTGCGGATGCACGCCGCTCGCGACGAACATCGACAGCAGCAGGTCGTGGAAGTACCGCGCGCCGCTGGGCGAGTACATCAGCAGCTGCTCGTCTTTCAGGTCGATGAGCTTGATCGGCTCGTCGAGCTGGGCCAGCGGCGAGTCGCTCGGCACCGCGACGGCGAGCCGCTCACGGTAGACCGCGCGGGTGCTGATCTGCGGTCGGGCCAGCAGCGGGCGCATGAGACCGATGTCGACCGTGCCCTTCTCGAGCTCCTCCATCTGGTCGAGGGAGACCAGCTCGCGCAGCAGCAGCGTGACCCCGGGCAGCTCGGCCGAAGCGCGACGCAGCAGGTCGGGCACCACGGCCTGCCCGGCCATGGCGGTGTAGGCGATCGTGACGGTGCCGGCGGCTCCTTCGCCGACCGAGCGCACGTCCGAGACGGCCTTGGCCGCGAGGTCGATGAGCCGTCGTGCGTTCGGCAGCAGCGCGCGCCCGGCCTGGGTCAGGGCGACGCGACGACTCGTGCGGTCGAACAGGCGCGTGGACAGTTCGCGCTCGAGCTGCTGGATCTGTCGGCTGAGCGGCGGCTGCGTCATCTTCAGTCGCGTCGCAGCCGCGCCGAAGTGCAGCTCCTCGGCCACGGCGATGAAGCATTCGAGCTGTACCAGCGAGATCATCGATCCACTCCCGATATCAATCAGTGCGTCTTTTGGTTTGTCTGCGCATTCGTCCCCACCATAGTGTCGAAGAGGCTCGAGTGTCGAAGAAGCACGATGACGCGGAATCCGATCATCCGGAGTCCACGGAATCTCACCAACGGAGGCGTGATGTCCGAAGAGTTCCTGCTGTCGGTCCCCGCGGCCACACGGCTGCCCGAGAACGCGGTGCGGTCGATCCGCATCACCCCCGTCGCGTTCCAGGATCCGCCGCTGCTCAACACCGTCGGCGTGCACGAGCCGCTCGCCCTGCGGGCCATCGTGCAGGTCACGACCGAGTCGGGCGTGCTGGGCCTCGGCGAGACCTATGGTGACGCCGCCCACCTGCAGCGCCTGCGCCTGGCCGCCGAGGCGGTGCTCGGCTGCGACGTCTTCGCGGTGAACGACCTGCGGCTGCGGGTCGAGCGCGGTATCGCGGGCGACGCGGTGCGCGGCGGACACGGCATGTCGGGCATGGTCACCGGCACGAGCACCGGCGACCGCGTGCTCTCGCCGTTCGGCGTCGCGACGGTCGACATCCGCGGCAAGATCCTGGGGATGCCGGCCAGCGAGCTGCTCGGCGGGCGGGTGCGCGAGGCCGTGCCCTTCAGCGGATACCTCTTCTACAAGTGGGCCGGCCACCCCGGCGCCGACGCCGACGACTGGGGCGAGGCGGTGACCCCCGACGGCATCGTGGCGCAGGCCCGTCGCATCGTCGACGAGTACGGCTTCACCGCGCTCAAGCTCAAGGCGGGCGTGTTCGCCCCCGATGACGAGATCGCGGCGATCCTCGCCCTGCGTGAGGCCTTCCCCGATCACCCGCTGCGCATCGATCCGAACGGCGCGTGGACGGTCGAGACCTCGCTGCACGTCGCCGACGCCCTGAAAGACGTGCTCGAGTACCTGGAAGACCCCACGCCGGGCCTCGAGGGCATGGCCGAGGTGCGCCGCCGCACCGACCTGCCGCTCGCGACGAACATGTGCGTCGTCGCCTTCTCGCACATCGCGGATGCCGTGCGCCTCGGCGCGATCGACATCGTGCTGTCGGATCACCACTTCTGGGGCGGGCTTGAGCGGTCGCGTCTGCTCGCGGGCTTCGCCGAGACGTTCGACTGGGGGCTGTCGATGCACTCGAACTCGCACCTCGGCATCAGCCTCGCCGC
Organism: uncultured Microbacterium sp.; assembly: GCF_963521645.1. Taxonomy (GTDB): domain Bacteria; phylum Actinomycetota; class Actinomycetes; order Actinomycetales; family Microbacteriaceae; genus Microbacterium. Next base: position 2,966 of record NZ_CAUQVQ010000064.1, read on the forward strand.
CATGACCCACCTCGCCGCCGCGACCCCGGGCGTCGGCTACGCCTGCGACACCCACTGGCCGTGGAAGCGCGAGGACGAAGACGTCATCGCTCCGGGCGTGCTGGCGTTCCGCGACGGCTCTTTGGACGTGCCGACCGCGCCGGGACTCGGCGTTGAGCTCGACCCTGACGCCCTCGAGCGCCTGCACCGCCAGTACCTCGACGGCGGCATCCGCGAGCGTGACGACACCGGCTACATGCAGCGCATCGAACCCGGATACGTGCTCGAAAGCCCCCGCTGGTGACCGCGCCGCTGCGCATCGCCGTCACGGATCCGATCATCTCGGCGTTCGCTGACGATCTGCGCCGCACCGCGCGGGAGCACGAGTGGGTGTTCGCCGACCTCGACGTACCGGGCTCTGCCAGGGCCGCGATCGACGGCGCCGAGGTCGTCGTCTGCTCGCGGCTCACGGTCGACGACATGGCGGGCAGCGACCGCGTGCGACTCGTGCACGCGACGGGCGCAGGAGTCGACCGGGTGGATGCCGGTGCCGTGCCCGACGGCGTACCGCTGTGCAACACGGGCCACCACGGCCCCGCGATCGCCGAGCACGTGATGATGACCGCGCTCATGCTGCGCCGCCGCGCGCTCGAGGCCGACGCGCAGATGCGACGGGGCGAGTGGCGCACGGTCGCCACGGTCGGGGGATCGGCAGAGGATGCCGTGCCCTACCACCGCTCGCTCGCCGGCAGCACCCTCGGGCTCATCGGCTTCGGCGAGATCGGCCGCTCGGTCGCGCCGCTCGCGAAGGCGTTCGGCATGCGCGTGGTCGCGCTGCGGCGGCATCCGGATGCCGGGGGCCCGGGCACCGAGCTGCTCGACGCCGTGTACGGCGAGGATCAGCTGCCCGCACTGCTGCGCGAGAGCGACGTCGTGGTGATCACCGCCCCGCTCACCGAGAGCACCCGCGGGCTGATCGACGCCGAGGCGCTGGCGCACCTGCATCCCGACGCTCTGATCGTCAACGTCGCCCGTGGCGGCCTCATCGACGAAGACGCGCTCTATGACGCGCTCAGCGCGGGGCGTCTCGGGGGCGCCGCGATCGACGTCTGGTGGGGTGCGCCCGAGGGCACGACCGCGCCACCGGCGGTGCAGAGATTCGCCGCGCTCGACCGAGTCGTCTTGACGCCGCACTACTCAGGCCATGCCCGCGAGGTCTTCGTCGCGCGCGCCGCCGATATCGCCCGCAACATCGACCTGCTCGACGTCGGCCTCCCGCTCGAACGCCGCGTGCGCTGAGCCGCAGGCCCGAGCCGCGCCCTCAGAGCATCTCGACGACACGCGTCACGATCAGCGTCAGCGCGCCCAGGGCCGAGGCGCCTAGGGCGATCGCGCGCGTGCGCCGGCGGTTGAGGAACCGGTTCACGAATCGCGACACCACGACGCCGACTATCGCGACGGGAGCCATCCAGCCCGCGGTCGCGAGCGCGTGCGGGGGCACGGCTCCCCAGAGGAACAGGGCCACGAGTGACAGCGACGAACCCACCAGGAAGAACGCCGACATCGTGCCGCGCAGCCGCGGCCCCTCGGACGACTGCCAGATGATCGCCATGGGTGCTCCGCCCACCGACGTCGTGGTGCCCATGACGCCCGACAGCGCGCCGGCGACGGCCTGCGACGTGCGCGTCACCCGCGGGCGCCAGCCCCGCAGCGACACGAGCACCCCGACCAGCACGACCACCGCGACGGCCCACGACAGCAGCGTCGTCGACATCACCGCGACCAGCCACGCGCCGAGCACCGTGCCCGGCACCCGGCCCGCGAGCGCCCAGCCCGCACCACGCAGGTCGAGGGCGGCACGGTCCATCACCGCCACGATGAGCGTGACGACCGTCGCCAGCATGATCACGATCACCGGCAGCAGGCTCGCGTCGATCAGGGCGATGAACGGCGCCGCCAGCATCCCCATGCCGAAGCCGATCGAGCCCTGCAGGCAGCTCGCGGCGAGGATCACCGCGGCCAGCAGCGCGAACTCGAGCGGCGTCACCGAGGATCAGCGCCGAGGGGAGACAGCGCCGATCAGGCGGCGGCGCTTCTTCGTCTGCAGGCGCCAGCGCTGACCCGGGTCGGTCGCGAGCCGCAGCCACGCGGCCAGCACGTTCGCGCAGACCGTGGTGATGACGATCGCGAGACCCGGCAGCACCGACTGCCACCACGCCTCGGCGAGGTACTGGCGACCCTGCGAGACCATGAGACCCCAACTGACGTCGGGCGGCTGGATGCCGATGCCGAGGAAGCTCAGCGACGACTCGGCCAGCATCACGTAGCAGAACTCCAGCGTCGCCAGCGTGACGAGCGTGGGCAGCACGTTCGGCACGATGTGCCGGAAGACGATGGCGCTGTTCTTGGCGCCGAAGTTCGTCGCGGCGTCGACGAACATGCGCGATCGCAGCTCGGCGGCATCCGCCCGCGCGGTGCGCAGGTACAGCGGGATGCGGGTGATCGCGAGCACGAGCACGATGTTCGCCGCGCTCGGGTTGAAGACGTAGAGGATCACGACGGCGAGCAGCAGCGACGGGAAGCTCATGATGACATCGGCGATGCGCATGGACACCGACTCGCGCCATCCGCGGTGGAAGCCGGCCCACATGCCCCAGATCGAGCCGACGATCGCCGAGACGACGACGGCCGCCGCGGCGACGCCCAGTGTGGTGCCCGCCGCCGTGATGATGCGGGCGAGCAGGCTGCGGCCCAGCGAGTCGCTGCCGAGGATGTACTCCCACCCGAGCTGCAGGCTGAACGGGGGCATGTTGCGCGCGCCGAGGTCCTGCCGCTGGGCGATCTCGCCGAACAGGGGAGGACCGACGATCGCGGTCAGCACGATGAAGGCGAGCACGGCGGCCGCGACGGTGGCGACTCTGTCTTTCAGCAGCAGCCGCCACAGGTTGGCGCGCCCAGACCCGCGGCTCTGGCGAGCCTTCTGCGTGAGGACGGTGACGGTGGATGCGTCGTCAACGGACATTCGTCAGCACCTCTGCCTTCGTGTCGGAGAGCGATCCGGGTCCGCGGCGGCGGGCACGGGATCGCGAGGTCGGCCGCACGCGCGGATCCAGCAGCGCGTACCCGAGGTCGATGATGATGTTCAGAGCGAAGATCGCGAGCGCCGTGATGAGCACCGCGGCCTGCAGCACCGCGAAGTCGCGCTGCAGGATCGAGTCGATCATGAGCTTGCCGATGCCCGGCCAGCCAAAGATCGACTCGACCACCACCGCACCGTTGACGAGTCCGACCGTGAGGTCGCCGGCCACGGTGAGGGCGGGGGCTGCGGCGTTGCGCAGCGCGTGCTTCGAGACGATGTACATCTGGCCGGCGCCGCGGCTGCGGGCCACCTGGATGTACGGCTGGCCGAGCACGGTCACCATCGACCCGCGCACCACCTGCGCGAGCACGCCGACCGGTCGCAGCATGAGCGTGGCGATCGGCAGGATCCACACGAGGGCTCCGTCGGTGCCCGAGGTCGGCAGCCAGCCGAGGGTGATCGCGAAGATCCAGATGCCGAGGATCGCGATCCAGAAGTCCGGCACGCTGGCGGCGGTCATCGAGAAGAAGCTCACAATGCGGTCGGCGATGCCGTTGGGCTTCAGCGACGCCCAGCTGCCGAGCGCCACGGCGACGACGATCGCGAGGATCATCGTCACCGCGGCCAGCTGCAGCGTGGCGGGGAAGGCGCGCAGCGCCATCTCGGCTGCGGGCTCACCGGTGCGCAGCGACTGGCCGAAGTCGAGCTGCAGCACACCGAGGAAGTAGTCGCCCATCTGCTGCCAGAGCGGGAGGTCGAAGCCGTTGCGGGCGGCGAAGTCCTCGCGCATCTGGTCGGTGGCGTTCAGCGGCAGATACAGCTGCGACGGATCGCCGGTGAGACGGGCGAGCACGAAGACACCCAGTACGACGGCGATCAGCGGCAGAGCGCTCTGCAGGATTCGTCTTCTCAGGTAGGTCCACATGGTCGCCCGCCTCTCTCACTCTCGCTCGCGGTCAGTCCGCGAGCGAGACCTCCTTGATGCGCAGCTCGTCACCCGTCGACGAGTTGGGCTCGTACGTCACCCGGTCGGAGAGACCGAGCATGACCGTCTGGTGGGCGATCGGCGCGAGTGCGACGACGTTCTCGCGCTCGTAGGCGAACACCTCTTCGTAGGCGGCCTGGCGCTCGTCGCCGGTCAGGGTGCGAGCGGTGTTGATGAGCTCGTCGAGACCCGGGTCGCCGAACTCGGCCTGCGCGGCCCCCGTGAGCATGTACTGCTCGACCGTGAACTGGGCGTCACCCGCCTGGTTGCCGTGCTGGATGAGCATCGAGATCGGTCCCTCGTTCGTCACGAACGGGCTCAGCTGGTACTGCAGGTGCTGGGTCGTGTCGACCATGCGCAGCTCGACGTTGAGTCCGACGGCGGCCAGCTGCTCGCGCAGCACCTCGCCGAGCTCGCTGACCTTCGGGAACTGCGCGGTGCGCACCGGCATGAGGATCTTCGTGTCGACCGGCACTCCGTCGGCGGCGGCCTCTTCGACGAGGGCCGTGGCCTTCTCGGGGTCGTACTCCCAGGGCTCGAGCTCGGAGTTGAAGCCGACGATGCCCTCCGGGATCAGCTGTGCGGCGACCTTGTCACCGTCGGGGTACAGAGAGGAGACGATGCCTTCGCGGTCGATGGCGTAGTTGATCGCCTGGCGGATGCGGATGTCGTCGAGCGGCGCGGTCTGACCCGAGAAACGCAGCGCGATCGTCTCGTTGTTCGGGTAGCTGACGCCCTGGTCGCCGATGCCGTCTTCCGAGCTGAGGCCGAGGGCGATGTCGGCCTCGCCGCTCGTGATCATCGCGGCCCGCACGGTGCCCTCGGAGCGCCACTGATACTCGACCGAGGCGAACTCGGGAGCATCGCCCCAGTAGTCGTCGTTGCGATCGAGCGTGAGCTTGGTGCCCGCCTGCCACTCGCCGATCGCGTAGGGGCCGGTGCCGACGGGCTCGCGCACGAACTCGGTGTTCGAGGTGTCGGGAGAGACGATCTCGATGAACGACAGCTTCAGCGGCAGGATCGGGTCGGGGCTGGGCGTGGTGACCGTGAGAGTCGTGGCGTCGGTGGCCGCGACCTCGAGGTCGTCGTCGCCGAAGATGTAGCCTTCGACGTTGCAACCGAGCGACCCGTTCACGGCCCGGTCGATCGAGTAGGCGGCCGCTTCGGCGTCGAAGGGCGTGCCGTCCTGGAAGGTCACGTCGTCGCGCACCGTGAACGTCCATTCGGTGTCGCCCGTCTGCTCCCACTCGGTCGCGAGCAGGGGCTCGAGCTCTCCGGTCGAGGGGTTGCGCTCGACGAGCGGCTCGGTGACGGTGCTGCGCACGACCACACCTGTCGAGGTGAGGTTCGCATCGCACGCCTCGAGCGTCGGGGGCTCCTGCGTGAGCACGACGCGCAGGGTGTCTCCGCCGCCGCCCTCACCGCCCCCCTGCGACTCCGAGTTCGCGACTGAGCACGATGCGAGCAGGGCGATGGACGCGACTCCGGCGGTCACGGCGGATACCCGGACGACTCTGCGTCGGGGGGAAGAAAGCTTCATCGGTTCCTCCAGGTAGGGGACGGCCGCGGCCCACGGTGGCTCTCGGCTCGTTGTGAATGTCGCAGACCGCTCGGGCGAGCGTCAACCGATGCGTGGGGTGCATCAGCGGCTCGCGCCGGGCGTCGGTCCTCCGCTGCATCCCTCGCTCGGGACGAGAGCCGCGGTATTCCGCCGATCTCTCCCCATAGATACAGCAGCTGCATCAATCCATGCAAGTTCGCTTATGGAACTGCATCGTTGGCTGGACGTAGTCTCGCGCCATGACAAACCCTTCAGATCATGCATCGCCCGTCGCCCCCGGCTCCGTCGCCCAGGCGGGTCCCTTGCTCCCGTCGCTGCAGAGGACGCTGCAGGACGAGTACTCCGTCGTGCGCCTTCCCGACGATGTCGAGGCGCTGGATCCTGAAGTCGCCTCCCGGGTGCGCGCCGTCGTCACGAGCGGACGAGTGGGGGTCTCGACCGTGCTCATGGCGGCGCTGCCGAACCTCGAGCTCGTCGCGAACTTCGGTGTGGGCTACGACACCACCGATGTCGGGCAGGCCGCGGCCCGCGGCATCCGCGTGACGAACACGCCCGACGTGCTCACCGACTGCGTCGCCGACACCGCACTCGCGCTCATGCTCGACGTCTTCCGGCGGTTCGGGGCGTCCGAGCGGTTCCTCCGCGACGGCGCGTGGGAGTCGGGCGGGTTCCCGCTGACGCGACGGTTCTCGCGCAGCACCGTCGGCGTGCTCGGGCTCGGTCGCATCGGCCAGGCCATCGCCCGGCGTGCGGCGGCCTTCGACGCGACGATCCTCTACACGACCCGCCGCCCGGTCGAGGGCGTGCCGTGGGAGCACGTGGCCTCGGCTGTCGAGCTCGCCCGGCGTGCGGACGTGCTCGTCGTCGCGGTGCCCGGGGGAGCGTCGACCGAGAACCTGGTGGATGCCGAGGTGATCCGTGCGCTCGGACCGGAGGGGTACCTGGTGAACATCGCCCGCGGCTCGGTGGTCGACGAGGAGGCGCTCATCGCCGCCCTCGAGCGCGACGAGATCGCGGGAGCGGGACTCGACGTGTTCGCGCACGAGCCGCACGTGCCGCAGCGGCTGATGCGCGACGACGTGACCCTGCTGCCCCACGTCGGCAGCGCCACGCACGAGACCCGGCGCGACATGGGCGACCTCACGCTGGCCAACCTCCGGGCGCACCTCGCGGGCGAGCCGCTGCCCACGCCCGTCCCGGAGACATCGACGGTCTGATGCCGTCAGGGCATTGATCCATCCACCATTTGGTTTGTAGGCGCATCGTTTCACGCATAGCGTGACGATTGTTCAGATCCGAGCCGGACACCGGCGCGAAAGACCCAGGAGTGCACCGTGGCACGATTCACGCCCAGCGAGCTGGCCGCCCACCTTCGAGAGGGGCTGCTCTCGTTCCCCGCGACGGCCTTCACGCCGGACCTCGAGTTCGACGAGAAGCGCTACCGCGAGCATGTGGAGTGGCAAGCAGGGTTCGACGTCGCAGGGCTGTTCGCCGCCGGCGGCACGGGCGAGGGTTTCAGCCTCGACGCCGCCGAGTCGGCCGCGGTCGTGCGTGCGGCCGTGCAGTCGTCCCGGCCCGAGGTCCCGGTGCTCGCCTCGGCCGGCGGGTGGACCCGGCACGCCGTCGCGAACGCCCGCGCCGCCGAGGAGGCGGGCGCCGAGGGCATCCTCGTGCTGCCGCCCTATCTCACCGAGTGCGACCAGCGCGGTCTGATCGAGCACGTCTCGGCGATCGCATCGGCGACCCGGCTCGCGATCATCGTCTACAACCGCGGCAACGCGATCTACTCGGCCGAGACCATGGCCACGCTCGCCGACCGCCACGAGAACGTGATCGGCTTCAAGGACGCGACGGGTGACATCGAGCACCTCGCGTCGGTCTACGTGCGCAACGGCGAGCGGCTGTTCTACCTCGGCGGTCTGCCCACCGCCGAGACCTACGCTCTGCCGCTGCTGCAGATGGGCATGAGCACCTACTCCTCCGCGATGTTCAACTTCGTGCCCGAGTTCGCGCTCGAGTTCTACCGCGACGTGCGCGCGCAGGATCGTGCCGCCGTGACCGACAAACTCGGCCGGTTCGTGCTGCCGTACATCGCGATCCGCGACCGCGGCCGCGGTTTCGGCGTCTCGATCGTCAAGGCCGGGCTGCGTCTGACCGGGCACGGCGTGGGACCGGTGCGTCCCCCGCTGCACGACCTCTCCGCGCAGGACGACGCGGACCTCGCCGAGCTCCTCGAGCGCTCCGGAGTGCTCGCCGCCGTTCCCGCCTGACCTCTCGCCGTCCCCGTCGTCGACTCCAGGAGTGTGACATGACCACCGCCGTACTCACCGGGCATTCATCCATCGCCGGGCGTTCCGTGCCCGGCTCCGGACCGGACCTGCATGCGATCGCCCCCGCCACGGGCGAGCGGCTCGACCCGCCGTACTCGCAGATCGACGTCGACCAGCTGCGCGATGCGACTGTCGCGGCTGCTGAGGCGTTCCCGATGTTCTCGCGACTCGACCCCGCAGCGCACGCAGTGTTCCTGGCCTCGATCGCCGATGAGATCGAGGCGCTGGGCGACGCGCTGATCGACCGGGCCATGCAAGAGACCGGACTGCCGCAGGCGCGTCTGGTCGGCGAGCGGGCGCGCACCACCGGGCAGCTGCGGTTGTTCGCCGAGGTGGTCCGCGACGGGGGGCACCGGGGCGTGCGGATCGATCCGGCGCTGCCGGACCGCACCCCGCTGCCGCGCGTCGACATCCGCCAGCGCAAGGTGCCGCTCGGGCCGGTTGCGGTGTTCGGGGCGTCGAACTTCCCGCTGGCGTTCTCGACGGCAGGCGGAGACACCGCATCCGCTCTGGCCGCCGGATGCCCCGTGGTGTTCAAGGCGCACAGCTCGCACCCCGGCACCAGCGAGCTGGTGGCGTCGGCGATCGCCCGCGCGATCGACGCGCACGGTCTGCACCCCGGCGTGTTCTCGCACATCTTCGGACCCGGTCGCAGTGTCGGGCAGGCGCTCGTCGCCGATCCCGACATCCACGCCGTCGGATTCACGGGCTCACGCGAGGGCGGACTCGCCCTCGTGCGTACAGCGCAGCAGCGACCCGTGCCGATCCCGGTGTACGCCGAGATGAGCTCCGTGAACCCCGTCTTCCTCCTCCCTGGTGCGCTCGAGGGAGACGTCGACGCGCTCGCCGCCGGATACGTGCAGAGTGCGACAGGCTCCAGCGGGCAGCTGTGCACGCAGCCGGGGATCGTGTTCGTGCCTCGCGGAGAGCGGGGCGATGCCTTCCTGCGCGCGGTGTCGGCAGCGCTCGCCGCGGCGGGAGGGCAGACCATGCTCTCGCCGAGCATCGCGGATGCCTGGCGCGAGGGCGTCGAGACGAGAGACGCCCACGCCGAGGTGCTCGCCCGGGGCTCCGACGGCGAGGGCCCGCACGCTCCGGCGCCCGTGATCCATACCGCCGACCTCGCATCGTTCGACGCGGATCACGTGCTGCACGAGGAGATCTTCGGCGCGGCCTCGCTGGTGGTGCGCTACGGCGATGGCCATGAGCTCGTGCAGGCGGCATCTCGACTGGAGGGGCAGCTCACCGCCACGCTGCAGCTGACCGCGGTCGACCACGAGCTCGCGGTCGCCCTGCTGCCGGTGCTCGAGCGCAAGGTCGGGCGCATCCTCGCGAACGGATGGCCCACCGGGGTCGAGGTCGGGCACGCGATGGTGCACGGCGGTCCTTTCCCCGCCACGAGCGATGCACGCACGACCAGCGTCGGCTCTCTCGCCATCGACCGCTTCCTGCGCCCGGTGGCGTACCAGAACATCCCCGACGAGTTGCTGCCCGAGGCGCTGCGCGACGCCAACCCGTGGCACCTGCCGCGTCTGGTCGACGGACGGCACGAGGCATGAGCGCGAGCGCCGTGCCCACGATCCGGACGGTCGAGGTGGTTCCGGTCGCGGGCCACGACTCGATGCTGCTCAACCTCTCGGGTGCGCACGGGCCGTTCTTCACGCGCAACATCGTCATCGTGACCGACTCGGACGGGCGGGAGGGCCTCGGTGAGGTCCCCGGCGGCGAGTCGATCCGTCGCACGATCGCCGACGCCGGGGAGATGCTCACCGGTCAGCCCGTGGGACGCTACCGATCGCTGCTGCGGTCGGTGGCGACGCGCTTCGCCGACCGCGACGCGGGCGGCCGAGGTGCGCAGACCTTCGATCTGCGCACCACCGTGCATGCCGTGACCGGCATCGAGTCGGCGCTCCTCGACCTGCATGGGCAGCAGCTCGGCGTGCCCGTGGCCGAGCTGCTCGGCGACGGGCAGCAGCGCGACACCGTGCCGATGCTGGGCTACCTCTTCTTCATCGGCGACCCCGATCGCACCGACCTCCCCTACCTCCGCGAGAGCGGTGACGCGTGGGAGAGCATCCGCCGCGAGGAGGCGATGAGCGCGGATGCCGTGGTGCGCCTCGCCGAGGCCGCGCAGGAGCGGTACGGCTTCTCGGACTTCAAGCTCAAGGGCGGGGTGCTCGACGGCGACGTCGAGGCCGACGTCGTCACCGCGCTCGCGCAGCGCTTCCCGCAGGCGCGCATCACGCTCGATCCGAACGGCGGGTGGCTGCTGGAGGATGCTGTGCGCATCGGCCGGCGCCTGCGCGACGTGGTCGCCTACGCCGAAGACCCGTGCGGGGCCGAGGGCCGGTTCTCGGGCCGCGAGGTCATGGCCGAGTTCCGTCGACGCACCGGGCTGCGCACGGCGACGAACATGATCGCGACGGATTGGCGCGAGATGGCGCATGCCATCCGTGCGGATGCCGTCGACATCCCGCTCGCGGACCCGCACTTCTGGACCATGGCGGGTTCGGTGCGCGTGGCGCAGTTGTGCGCCGATTTCGACCTCACGTGGGGTTCGCACTCGAACAACCACTTCGACATCTCCCTCGCGATGTTCACGCAGGTGGGGGCCGCGGCGCCCGGTGAGATCACGGCGCTCGACACGCACTGGATCTGGCAGGACGGCCAACAGCTGACGGTCGATGCGCCCGAGATCCGTGACGGTGCGGTGCGTGTGCCCGAGCGCCCAGGGTTGGGCGTGACGATCGATCGCGAGCGGCTCGCCGAGGCTCATCAGCTCTATATCGAACACGGCCTGGGGGCGCGTGACGACGCGATCGCGATGCAGTACCTCGTGCCCGACTGGCGGTTCGACAGCAAGCGCCCCTGCCTCGTCCGCTGAATAATTTCCCTGTTCAAGAGGCAGATACCCGCATCCCGCGCGTGCATCGACGGGTGACGATCATGTTACGAGATCGGCGATCGCGGGCATCCTGCGCTAGAAAAGTCGTACCAGTACAGTTGTACATTGCACTGTCATGGGGTTCTATGGAAACCATTCGCAAT
>NZ_CAUQVQ010000065.1:0-13761 GCF_963521645.1 uncultured Microbacterium sp.
CCGTCGGCCGGATTCGATCGTCGCCCCGGCAGCCGCAGCGCCGGCCACCGCGGATACCGTCCGGCCGAAGAGGGCGGCGCACCCAAGCAGCGCTGGTCGTCTCAGGAGCGTGCGGGACGCGACGAGGCACGCGGCATCCGCAACCGTGCCGAGTCGGGACGCCGTGAGGCGCCGCACAACCGCGATGACCGTCCTCGCTACGACCGTCCCTCCGCAGGCTTCGACCGTGCGCGCCGCGACGACCGCGGCCAGCGTCCGACCGGTCCCGGCACGTACCGCGACGACCGCGGCGGGCAGCGCGAGGAGCGTCCGCGCTTCAACCGTGACGACCGCGGTGCCGGCTCGCAGCGCCAGGGCTTCCGCGACAACGACCACCGCGACGGTGGGCGTCCGGGTCGTGACGACCGTCGTGACCAGCGCTCCGGTGGCTACCGCGAAGATCGCGGTGGCCAGCGCTTCTCCCGCGACGACCGTCCGCAGCGTGACGACCGGGGCGGATCCGAGCGTCCGCGCTTCAACCGTGACGACCGTCCTGCCCGTTCGGGCGACCGTGCCGAGCGTCCGCGCTTCGACCGTGGCGCAGGCCCGCGTCGTGACGACCGCGGTGGCGCCGAGCGCTCTGAGCGCTCCTACGACGCCGACCGTGCGCGTCGCGCCTTCGATCGTGACCGCACGCAGCGCTCGATCGAGGGTGGCCGCGACGAGCGTTCGCGTCCCTCGACCGGTGGTGCGTACCGCACCGAGCGTCCCCGCCCGTTGACGTCGGACACCCGCGGGCGCCCGGCGCGCAACGAGCGCCCCAGCCGCAACGACTGGAACGCCGTATCGAGCCCGGCACCCGCCAAGAAGTTCGAGCCGACCGACGACGTCGTGCACGAGCGCCTCGAGGCGAAGTCCGTGGCGGCCGTCGAGGTCGACGGCGTGACGTTCGGCGACCTCGGCCTGGGATCCAACATCGTTGAGACGCTCGTCGGCATGGGCGCGGCGACGCCGTTCCCGATCCAGGCGGCCAGCATCCCCGCAGTGCTCGAGGGCCGCGACGTTCTCGCCCGCGGACGCACCGGTTCGGGCAAGACCATCGCGTTCGGCGCCCCGCTCGTCGAGCGTGTGCTGCAGTCGCAGGCGGGCAAGCGTCGTGAGTTCGGCCGCTCGCCCCGTGCGATCATCCTCGCTCCGACGCGCGAGCTCGCGCTGCAGATCGACCGCACGATCCAGCCGATCGCCCGCAGCGTGGGCCTCTTCACGACGCAGATCTACGGTGGCGTTCCCCAGGGTCGCCAGGTCGGTGCGCTCAAGAAGGGCGTCGACATCGTGATCGGAACTCCCGGTCGTGTCGAAGACCTCATCAACCAGGGCAAGCTCGACCTCTCGGACTGCCGCATCGCGGTGCTCGACGAGGCCGACCACATGTGCGAGCTCGGATTCGTCGAGCCCGTGCAGCGCATCCTGCGTCACACGGCCGACGGCAGCCAGAAGCTCCTGTTCTCGGCCACGCTCGACCGCGAGGTCGCGGCTCTCGTCGACGAGTTCCTCGTCGATCCGGCCGTCTACGAGGTCGCCGGCGAGGACCAGGACTCCAGCACCATCGAGCACCGCGTGCTCGTGATCGAGCACCGCGACAAGGCCGACATCCTCACGTCGCTCGTCGACCGCGACGGCAAGACCCTCGTGTTCGCGCGCACCCGTGCCTACGCCGACATGCTCGCCGAGCAGTTCGACGATGCCGGCATCCCCGCGGTCTCGTTGCACGGCGACCTCAACCAGGCCAAGCGCACGCGCAACCTCGAGCGTCTGACGTCGGGCCGCGTGAACGTGCTCGTCGCGACAGACGTCGCTGCCCGCGGCATCCACGTCGATGACATCGATCTGGTCGTCCAGGCCGATGCGCCCGACGAGTACAAGACGTACCTGCACCGCTCGGGTCGCACCGGCCGTGCCGGTCGTTCGGGTCGCGTGGTGACGCTGATCACCCGCCAGCGCCAGCGTCGCATGACCGAGCTCCTGGAGCGGGCCGAGATCGACGCGCCGTTCGAGAACGCCCGCATCGACGACGACCTGATCGAGGAGATCGCCGGTCGCGTGCCGACCGCGGCAGACCTCACGGCCTGATCCGACACCGACGACGGCCCCGTCCCTGCATCCGCGGGGCGGGGCCGTCGTCGTGTCCCCCGGTTCGAAGGAGATCTCTCACTCCGAAGGAGCGATCCCGGGATTCAGTCCTTCTGAGCGGGAGATCTCCTTCCGAACGGGCGGGGTCGGGAGTCGCGCGGGGTCGGGAGTCGCGCGGGGTCGGGAGTCGGGCGGGAGGGAGGCGGCGCGCGTCAGCCCAGCTCGTGTTCGTGCACGGCGGTGGTCATGCTCGTGCCGTTCAGATCGAGATACAGCGTGCCCTCGGTGAGCGTGAGCGTCATCGTGTTGCGGCGTTCGATGAGCGGCGCGGCCGAGTCGATGAACCCCGGGTCGAAACTGAAGACACGGATGTCCTCGGAGCGATGGATGCGCTTGTCGGCCCACGGCGCCATGACCTTCAGCGGATCGCGATGCGTGTAGACGACGGTGCGGTCGGCGAGGCGGCTGCCGTAGTGCAGGCGTTCGGCATCGGGCGCGCCGACCTCGATCCACGCCGTGATCCGGCCGGTGAGGTCGCGCACCAGGACGGCAGGCTCGTCGGTCTGCGAGATCCCGCCGCCGAACGCGATGCCTTCCGTGAACTCGAGGCCGTAGGCGAGCACTCGCGTGAGCATGTAGGCGTCGGTCTCGGACGGATGCCGTGCAGCACGCAGCGCATAGTCGTCGTACACCCCACGATCCATGTCGGCGAGCTGGACGTCGAACGTGTGCATCGTGGAGCCGGTAGCCATAATCCCCGAGCCTACGCGGCGTCGTCGGATCTCCCGGGCGGGGCGACGATGCTCAGAACAGCGTCGGCTGCGTGGAGGGTGAGGAGGGGGAGGATGCCGCGAACGCCGGCCCCGTCGTTCGGAAGCGGGGCTGGATGCGCGATCGCGCAGACGACGTCGTGTCATCCTGGCGCCAGATGGAGTCGACGTGGCCCTGCCCGCTGCGAGTGCCACGCGCCGGGTAGTCGTCTTCGTGCTGACCGTCGAGACCGTGCAGTCGGATCAGCGGGCGTGCACGCTTCGCGAGCCACTGACGGTACCCCTTGGGCGCCTCGGCCGACACGCCCGGATACAGGCCTCGGTACGACGAGACCAGGTCGGGACGGAACTCGCCGAGCCACTGCATGAACCAGGGCTTGACGCCCGCGCGGAGGTGCAGCGCGCCGTAGACCACGCTGCTCGCTCCCGCCTCTCTGATGCGACGCAGCGCCGCATCGATGGCCTCGATCGAGTCGGTCATGTGCGGCATGATCGGCATCAGGAACACCGTCACGCGGAATCCCGCGTCACGCAGGGCTCGCACCGTGTCGAGCCGCGCCTGCGTCGTGGGGGTTCCGGGCTCGATCGCCTTCTGCAGTTCGTCGTCGTACATCGCGATCGACATCTGGATGTCGACGGGCACCCGGTGCGCGGCCTTCACGAGCAGCGGGATGTCGCGCCGGATCAGAGTCCCCTTGGTCAGGATCGAGATCGGCGTGCCCGATGTCGCGAGCGCGTCGATGATGCCCGGCATGAGCTTGTAGCGCCCCTCGGCGCGCTGGTACGGGTCGGTGTTGGTCCCGAGGGCGACGGTCTCGTGCTGCCAGCTGCCCTTGCGCAGTTCCTTCTGCAGCACCTCGACGACGTTCGTCTTGACGACGATCTGCGAGTCGAAATCGGCGCCCCCGTCGAGGTCGAGATACTCGTGGGTGCCGCGCGCGAAGCAGTACACGCAGGCGTGGCTGCAGCCTCGGTACGGATTGATCGTCCAGGCGAACGGCATGCGCGACGCACCGGGAACGTGATTGAGCGCCGACTTCGAGAGCACTTCGTGGAAGGTCATCCCCGCGAAGTCGGGCGTCGTGACGGAACGCACGATGCCGGCGCGATTCTCGAGTCCGGGCAGGGCGGAGTCATCGACATCTCCGACTTTCTGCCCCTGCCAACGCATGCTTCATTCGAACATATGAACTACTGTCGAGTCAACCCGCAACCGATATGCGTTCGACGGTCCCAGCGGGCACGCGGCCGCTCATGGGTGACAATGGAGGCATGCCCTCCTCGCCGCAGCCTCAGCATGCGGCACGACGCTCCCCGATCCTCGGGTCCGCTCTGCCGCTCGGCCTCGTCGTGACTGCCGTCGGCATCCTGCTGTCCCTCTCCGGCGCCGAGGCCGTGGATGCGCCTCAGGCTGCGATCCCCGTGCTCCCCGAACCCGTGGTCGTCGAAGCGGTGCCCGAGGTGCAGGTCGGCGCGACGACAGCGGCCGACCCCTGCTCAGAGCGGAGTGTGCTCGAGGCGATCGCGGTGGCCGACGATGCGGCCATCATCGCCGGATTCGGCGGCGGCGAGAGCTTCAGGGCCGCGGTGGTGGCCGGCAACGCACCCTGCGTCTCGCTCTCCGATCCTGCGCATGTCTGGGTCGTGGTGAACAAGGCGCGCCCGCTCGATCCCGTGGACTTCGCTCCTTCATCGCTCGCCGACATCCCTCTTCAGATGACCACGAGATCGGGCCAGGCCCGTTCAGACGTCGCCGCGGCGATCGGCGCTCTGGCTGCGGATGCGGCCGCTGAGGGCGCCGGCCGCATCGGGGCCAACAACGGCTACCGCTCGTACGATCTGCAGGTCGCCACGCACGCGTCGCACGTGCGCAGCAGCGGTCAGGCGAACGCGGATGCCTCGTCGGCGCGGGCCGGTCACAGCGAGCACCAGACGGGACTCGCGCTCGACGTCGTGGCGTGCGACTCCTCGTGCGGCGGCATCGACGCCTTCGGCGGCACCGCGCAGGGCGCGTGGGTGGCCGAGAACGCCTGGGAGTACGGGTTCATCGTGCGCTACGAACAGGTCGGAACGGGCATCACCGGGTACAAGCCGGAACCCTGGCATCTGCGGTACCTCGGTCAGGAGCTCTCCGCCGCGTACCACCACGGGGGATATCACACGCTCGAGGAGTTCTTCGCGCTTCCCGCTGCTCCCGATTACGCGCACTGACCAGCGCTAAAGGTGATCTGAGGGCATCCGACAACCGCGGGACCCAGTCTCACGGATTGTGGAATGCATTCCCACAACGCGGTGGAGTCGCGTCGCCGAACCGGCATAGAATCGCCGGAGCAATGACGCATGAACGTTCGGGAGGACGCAATGGAACGCGACATCTACGAAGAGGACCACGAGGCTTTCCGGGACCTCGTCAAGGACTTCGTCAAGCGCCACGTGAGCACTGAGTCGATCGAGCGATGGGATGCCGCCGGCGAGATCGACCGGGCGACCATGCTGGCGGCCGGCGAGGCGGGCCTGATCGGCCTTTCCGTCCCCGAGGAGTTCGGCGGCGCAGGGATGCTGCAGGACTACCGCTTCCGCACCATCGTGATGGAGGAGGTCATCGCGGCGGGTGCCGGGTCGCTCGCCGGAGCGTTCGGCATCCAGGACGACCTGGCGGTGCCGTACCTCGTGCACATGGGCACGCAGGAGCAGAAGGAGAAGTGGCTGCCCCGCATGGCCACGGGCGAGGTGCTCGGCGCGCTCGCGATGACCGACCCGGGTGCCGGGTCCGACCTGCGCGGCATCAAGACCAACGCCAAGAAGGTCGACGGCGGCTACATCCTGAACGGCGCGAAGACGTTCATCTCGTCCGGCACGACGGCCGACGTCGTGGTGACCTTCGTCAAGACCGGCGAGGGCAACCGTCCCGACGCCTTCAGCCTGCTGCTGGTGGAGAAGGGCATGGAGGGCTTCGACCAGGGCAAGAAGCTCAGCAAGATGGGCTTCCACGGATGGGACACGGCCGAGCTCAGCTTCACCGACGTGTTCGTCCCCGACGAGAACCTCATCAGCGGCAAGGAGGGGCAGGGCTTCATCCAGCTGATGCTCAACCTGCCGCTCGAGCGTCTGTCGATCGGCGTCGCCGCCGCGGCGGCCGCACAGGCGGCGCTGGACTGGACGGTCGCCTACACGAAGGACCGCGAGGCGTTCGGCGAGCGCATCGCCGACTTCCAGAACACCCGCTTCCGGCTCGCCGACATGGCGGCGACCACTGACGCGATGTGGGCCTACATCGACCGCGCGCTGCTCGCCTACAAGAACAGCACCCTCACCGCCGAGGACGCCGCGAAGGTCAAGTTCTGGGCGACCGAGCGCGAGTGGGAGGTGCTCGACATGGGCGTGCAGCTGCACGGCGGCTACGGCTACATCATGGAGTACCCGATCGCCCGGGCGTTCACGGATGCTCGCGTGCACCGCATCTACGGCGGCACGAATGAGATCATGCGCGATCTCGTCGGTCGGCAGATCGTCGGCAAGCGCTGACGCGCATCGCGTCGAAGGGCCCCGGATGGCAGCATCCGGGGCCCTTCGCGTGGGGCCGTCGCGACCCCGAAGCGTCCGTGCCGCTCATGACAACGGCTCCGCTGCGGCCTCGCGGGCGGCCTTCGACGCGGGGGCCGCTGCGCCGATCTTCCAGTATCCGCAGAAGCTCACATCGTTCTTGTCCACGCCGCGCTCGCCCACGAGGTGCTTGCGCGCTCCCGACGCGAGGGACTGCTCACCCGCCGCGTACGCGTGGAACGGCGCCTCGGGCAGCGTGAGCTCTCGCAGACGGGCGAGGGCGAACGATCCCGGGTCGAACTCGTGCGGACGCACGAGCCAGACGATGTCCACCCCGGCAGGATGCGGGAACTCCAGCGCGTCCTCCTCGGAGGGGACCTCGATGATCGCGGTTCCCGTGGCGTGCGCGGGCAGCGAGGCGCAGATCGCGGCGATCGCGGGCAGCGCGGTCTCGTCGCCGACGAGCACCACGCGATCCGTGCCGCGCTGCGGGTTGAACGTGAGTCCCTCGTCGATGATAAGCACGTGCTCGCCGGGCGCGCAGGTCTCGGCCCACCGCGACGCGGGACCTGCGGTGCCGTCGCTCGCCGACCCGTGCAGCACGAAGTCGACGTCGATCTCGGCACCTGACTCCGTCGTCGCCGGACGGTGCGCGCGCACGGTGTAGTTGCGCATCACGGGGCGCTCGCCGTCGGGGATGCGCAGGAACCGGAGATAGCCGAGCATCCTGTTGGCCTTGGCGGGAACCCGATCGAGACCCGCGTCGCCCCCGACCGGCAGGAACAGGCGGAACCACTGGTCGAAGCCCATCGGCCGGAACCGGTCGATCTCGCCGCCGCCAAGCGTCACTCTCATCCAGTGCTCCGACAGACGCTCGGTGCGCACCACGCGGAGCGGGAGGAGTTCGGACGACTCGGGCTTGACCAGTCTGCTGTATGCCATGCGGGCGCCTTTCAGGGCAGCTGCCAGGGGAAGAAGGCCGCGAAGATCGCGACGGATGCGGCGATCGACACCACGATGAAGACGGTGTCGCGGACACGGAAGGGGACCAGATGACGCTCGGTGCGGGTCGGGTGGGCCCCGAACGCGCGGGAGTCCATCGCGAGCGCGACACGTTCGGCGTGCCGGATCGCCCCCGCGAGCAGCGGCACGATGTATCCCCAGCCGCGGGCGATCCGCGCGAACGGGCCGTTGCCGCCGTGATGTCCGCGTACGCGATGTGCGGCGCGGATCACCGAGAGCTCGTGTCCGAAGCGCGGAACGAACCGGAAGGCGGCCAGGGCGGTGTAGCCGATCCGGTACGGCACCCGCAGCTGCTGCACGCTGGCCCGCACGAGATCGGGGCCCGTCGTGGTCAGGCCCCCGATGAGTGCGAGCGCGACGATCGCTCCGAGACGCAGAGCTGTGGCCGCGCCGATGATCACGGCGCCCTCGCGCAGCGTCCAGTCGCCGAGCTGCAGCACCGCGGGGGTGTCTCGCACGAGGTCCGCGTCCACCCAGAGCGAGAATCCCGCTGCGATCGCGACCATGCCGATCGGCAGGGCGAGGAACAGCAGTGCGGCGATGCGCCAGGTGACGCGGGCTCCGACGGCGATCAGCACGACAGAGAGCACGAGGAAGGCCGCAGGCGTGGCGAGGTCTCGCACGAAGACGAGCACCAGCATGGCGGGGGCGACGCCCGCGATCTTCGCGAGCGGATTCAGCGCATACAGGAACTGGCGGGGAGTCGACGTCGCGATCGCGGCGTACGGGTCGAAGGTCTGCGCGCTCATGCGATCGCCTGACCCGCGGCAGCGAGCACCCGCTGCAGCGGGGGAAGCCGGAGCCCGGCCTCGATGAAGGGGGTCTCGTCGCGGAACAGCATCTCGGTGGGACCCGCGGCGTGGACGCGGCCGTCCTTGAGGATCACGGTGTGCGACGTGCGCTCGGCGACGAGCTGCAGGTCGTGCGTCACGATGACGATCGTGGTTCCCTCGTCGCGCAGATCGTGCAGCAGGGAGAGGAGCTCGGATGCTCGGGCGCGATCCTGGCCGAACGTCGGCTCGTCGAGCGCCAGCACGCGCGGCCGCGTGATCAGCGCGGTGCCGACCGACAGGCGACGTTTCTCGCCACCGGAGAGCAGGAAGGGGTGCACGCCGGCCTTGGCCTCGAGGCCGAAGCGGGTGAGCATGGCCTCGACGCGGTCGCCGACCTCGGCATCCGGAGTGTGACGTAGCCGGAGCCCGTGTGCGAGTTCGTCGAACACGGTGTGCGCGATGAACTGGTGTTCAGGGTTCTGGAACACGAATCCGATGCGGTTCGAGAGCTCCCGCGGCGACGCGGCTCCCGGGTCGACGCCGTCGACCGTCACCTGCCGACGCGGGGGTGGGACGACCCCCGCGAGCGCCTGCAGCAGCGTGGTCTTGCCCGCGCCGTTCGTGCCGACGACGGCGGTGAGCGTGCCGGGCTCGATGTCGAGATCTATGCCGTGCAGGATCTCGGTGCGGCGGCGACGCACTGTCAGGCCGCGCGCGCTGATGATCGGAGAGGACGGGGCGTACGGGGCCGGGGGCGAGGGAACTGCGTCATCCGAGACCGTCGCCTGCGGCAGGGCATCCGGGGTGAGGACGCCCGCGGTGGGGGTGGAGGCGACGGATTCCCCTCCGCCGTCCGCGCCGCGGTCCGGCAGGCGTGCGGATGCCAGCACGGTGGCGAGCTCGTCCGGTGTGAGCGGCAGCTCGTCGACGTCGAGCGTTCCGGCATCCCGCATCCGCAGCGCCGCGAGCGTCGCGCCCGGGAGCCACACCCCCATGGCGGCGAGCTCGGCGGCGTGCGTGCGGATCACGTCGGCGGGCGAGCCGTCGAAAGCGACTCGGCCCGCGCGGTCGAGGACGATCGTGCGAGTGAGGAAACCCATGGCCGCATCGAGGTTGTGCTCGACCAGCAGGATGCCGCGATCGCCGGCCGCGACCACGTCGCTCAGAGCCGCGTACACGTCGTCGATCCCCTGGGGGTCGAGGTTGGCGGTGGGCTCGTCGAGCACGATCAGCGGCGAGCCCATGGCGAGGGCGCAGGCGATGGCGAGCCGCTGCCGACCGCCACCGGACAGCCGGTCGGGGTTCTCGTCGCGGCGGTCCCACAGGCCCACCCGACGCACGGCGTCCTCGGTGCGCCGGGTGACCTCATCGAGCGGCAGTCGCAGGTTCTCGGGGCCGAACGCGACCTCGTCGTAGACCGTGCCGGTGACGATCTGGGCGTCCGGATCCTGGAACACCATCGCGACCCGTGTGCTCAGCTCGGCCGTCGAACGCTGTGCCGCGTCGAGCCCGCCCGCTTCGACGGTGCCGGTCATGGTGGCAGGCACGGCGTGCGGGATGAGTCCGTTGAGCGCGAGCGTCAGGGTCGATTTGCCCGAACCGGAGGGACCCAGCAGCAGCACGACCTCGCCCGCGGCGATGTCGAATGTGACGTTCTGCGGAGAGGGGTGCGCGGCATCGGCGTGGGTGATCGTGAGGTCACGCACGCGGAGAAGAGGCGCAGATGTGCGCACGGCATAACCCCGGATTCTGCGGATCGGTACCGTTCTAACTTAGCTGAGCCTTACCTGAATTGTCACGGCGCTGCGTGCCGTGCGCTCAGCGTCGTGCGACGCCGGCGCGGGACAGCGCGGCGCCGATCGCGAGCCCGGCTGCGGTCCAGGCGACGGGGCCGAGCACCGCGATCGCGAGATAGGCGATCTGCACCCACGGCGCGAAGGTCGCGAGGTCGACCGCGAAGAACACCACGACCGCCACGATCACGCCGATCACGGCGGCGGAGAGGAAGAAGCGCCACGGACCCCACGAGCGGTAGCGCGTGAGAGCGGCGATCCCCTCCTGGATCGCGCCGAAGAGCAGCGCCGTGCCGATGAAACGCAGCGCCCACGCCGGATTGAACGCGCTCGAGATGAGCGCCGCGATCACGTGCGTCACGAGGGCCACGAACGGTCGGCGCAGCACCTCCTGGGCGATGATGCCGGGCAGCACGTGCGACCCCAGCACGAGCCCGTAGAGGTAGGGGGTCAAGACGATGACCCCGGGCGTGATGAGTCCCGCGATCCCTCCGAGGATCCCGGTGGCGACGCCGATCGCGGCGCAGATCAGCAGCACGCGAGTCGTCAGAACGGGGGAGGGGGCCACGGTGTCAGCCTACTGTCGACCATCGGCGAGGCGACTGGCCGATCGTCCAGTAATAACCCCGGAACCTGGAAACCGAGGTGAGCGCGGGCTTAGCGTGAGCGGCGGTGCGGCAAACGGCCGCATCCAGATCATCGGGAGACGCACATGGGTCGAACACCCCTCCGGATGGCAGCGGCCACCACCCTGGCCACGCTGTTCATCGCATCGACGGCAACCACGAGCTATGCGGCAGCGGGGGAGGTGAACCACCCCACTCCGGTCGAGGGCACACCGGGCCATTACATCGTCGTGATGAAGTCCGATCCGCTCGCGAGCTACACCGGCGGCGTCGACGGGCTCGAAGCGACGAAGCCCTCCGAGGGCGAGCAGCTCGAGACGCAGTCGCAGGACTCGCAGCGCTACGTCGAGCACCTCGAGACGCAGCAGCAGACGCTGGCGCAGGAGGTCGGAGTGACCCCCGACACGACGTATCAGGTGGTCCTCAACGGCTTCAGCGCCGACCTCTCGGGCGAGCAGGTCGACAAGCTCCGCGCGTCGAAGGACGTCTACGGCGTCTATCCCGATTTCATCCGGCACCCGGATGCGCAGACCTCCACCGACTTCCTCGGTCTGGGCGACGACAAGAAGGGCCGCGGTGGCGTCTGGCAGCAGACCGGCGGCGTCGACAAAGCGGGCGAGGGCGTCGTGGTGGGCGTCATCGACACCGGCATCGCTCCCGAGCACCCCTCGTTCGAGGGCAAGAAGCTCAAGAAGCAGAAGAAGAGCGACAAGCGCCACAAGGGCACCCAGCCGTACACCGACGGCAGCTACGTCTACTTCGACAAGTCCGACGGCGGTCAGTTCCAGGCCGCCATGGTCGAGGCGCAGGAGTGGGACAAGAGCGACTACTCCACCAAGCTCATCGGTGCGCAGTACTTCTCCGCCGGCGCCGCGGCTGCCGGGTTCGACTTCCAGTACGACTATCTGTCGCCGCGCGACGGCGACGGGCACGGCTCGCACACGGCGAGCACGGCAGCAGGCAACTTCGGCGTGCAGGCGTCGATCGAGGACGTCGACTTCGGCCGCGTCTCGGGTGTGGCTCCGGGTGCCAAGGTCTCGGCCTACAAGGCCTGCTACGTCGGTCCCGACGAGGCAGTGACGACGGATGACATCTGCGCCGGCAGCGACCTGATCGCCGCCATCGACCAGGCCGTCGCCGACGGCGTCGACGTGATCAACTACTCGATCGGCGGCGGCGCGGCATCCACCGTGCTCGCCCCCGAGGACATCGCGTTCTTCAACGCCGCGGCGGCCGGGGTCTTCGTGGCCACGAGCGCCGGAAACGACGGTCCCGACTCGGTCACGGCCGATCACGCGTCTCCCTGGTACACCACGGTCGCAGCGTCGACGGTCCCCACCTGGGAGGGCACCGTGCAGTTCGACGGGTTCGCGCAGGCCGGAGCCTCCGTGAGCGTGCCGTTCGGCACGACCGTCACGGGTCCGTCGATCTACGCGGGCGATGCAGCCGCGGCGGGCGCCTCGACCGCGGATGCCGCGCTCTGCCTGCCGGGCTCGCTCGACCCGGCGAAGGCAGCGGGCCACATCGTGGTGTGCGACCGCGGCGGCAATGCGCGCGCCGAGAAGTCGCAGGTCGTGAAGGACGCGGGAGGCATGGGCGTCGTGCTCGTGAACGTGCCGGGCGGTGCCGACTCGCTCGACAACGACTTCCACGCCGTGCCCACCGTGCACCTCTCCTCCGTCCATCGCGCGGCCGTGCTCGCCTACGTGCAGGGCGGCGTCGACCGTCCGATCACGCTCGTGGGCGAGAACACCACCGGCGTCGTGACCCCGGTGCCCCAGATCGCGGGCTTCTCGAGCCGTGGGCCGATGCTGGCCGACGGCAGCGACATCATAAAGCCCGACATCGCGGCCCCCGGTGTCGCGATCCTGGCGGCGACGCAGAACGCTCCGGGAGAGGAGCCGACCTTCGGCATCCTGTCGGGAACGTCGATGTCCTCGCCGCACATCGCGGGTCTCGCGGCGCTCTACCTCGGCGAGCGGCCCAACGCCAAGCCCGCCGAGATCAAGTCCGCGATGATGACCACTGCATACGACACCGTGAACGCGGACGGCTCGACGAACACCGACCCGTTCCAGCAGGGCGCGGGTCAGGTCGACCCGAGGCGCTTCTTCTCCCCCGGCCTGCTCTACATGAACGACGTGCCGGAGTGGGCGGCCTTCCTCGAGGGCAAGGGCCTGGCCGAGTTCGACGGCGTCGAGCCGATCGACGGCAGCGATCTCAACATCGCGTCGTTCTCGATCGGGTCGCTCGCGAGTGCGCAGACCGTGACCCGCACCGTCACCGCGACCGAGAAGGGCACGTTCACGGCATCCGTCGATCTGCCCGGCGTGAACACGACGGTCGAGCCGTCCACGCTGACGTTCGACAAACCCGGGCAGACGGCCACCTACACCGTCACGTTCGACAACCAGAGCGCACCGGTCGAGCAGTGGGCGACCGGGTCGCTGACCTGGAGCAGTGCGAAGAACACGGTGCGCTCGCCGATCGCGGTGTTCCCCGTGACGGCGGATGCTCCGTCCGAGGTCGAGGGCACGGGAGTCGACGGCTCGACCACGGTCGAGATCACCCCCGGTGTCGACGGCGAACTCGCCCTGGGGGTGTCGGGCCTCACCGCGTTCACGCTGCTGGAGGACCCGGACGGCCGCGTGGTCGGCCACTCCGGCGACGAGGCCTCGGGAGACGAGAACAAGGACGTGTCGTGGATCGTCGATGTGCCCGAGGGCACCACGCTCTCGCGCTTCGACCTCGACTCGTCGGACGATGCCGGCAGCGACCTCGACCTCACGGTCTACCGCGTCGTGAGCCCCGACGACCTGCGCTACTACGAGCGCTGGCAGTCGGCCACGGGATCGGCCGACGAGCAGGTCACGCTTCCTGCCCCGACCGCCGGCACCTACCTGGTCGTCGCGAACGTGTACTCGACCTCGGCGCCGATCACGTGGGACATGACCTACGCGAACGTGCAGCCCGAGGGTGAGGGTGCGTTCACGGCGACCCCGAACCCGATCCAGGCCGTGCGCGGCCAGGCGACGAGCTACGAGCTGGACTGGACCGGTCTCACCGCCGGCACGCGCTACCTCGGGCTCGTGCAGTACGGCGAGTCCGCCGTGCGCACGATCGT
>NZ_CAUQVQ010000066.1:0-13552 GCF_963521645.1 uncultured Microbacterium sp.
CCGGATGCGGTGAGGCGGCTGCCGCCGACGGGGGCGTCGCACCCGGCTGAGGACCGCGCGGCGGTGCCGCGTAGTCGGGGAAGACCAGCGCCGGTGCCTCAGCGGACGAGGGAGTGTGCGGCGCGAGCGACGGGATCGTGTAGCCGGAGGCGTCGCGCGCCGGGGTCGCAGACGGCGGCGTGCTGCGACGAGGGCCCGGCTGCAGAGCGGCGAGGCGCTCGCCCTCGGGGTACGGCGCGGCCCCCCACGCGAGAACCGTGGCCCACACGGGCGGGAGCAGGATCGCCAGCACGGTCATGCCGGCGCCGCGACCGAAGCGCTTGTTGATTCGGTGCGTCGCGACGACCTTGAGGTACAGACCGTAGAGCTGCACGATCGGGATGAAGTAGAACACCACCGACCAGGCCGGCACTCCCCCGCGCGCGAGGATCTCGGCTTCGTTCAGGATCGGGACCCAGCCCTTCCACCCCTCGCCTCCGATGCGCGGGAACAGCCGCGACAGAGCCAGGGCGTACCAGACGTACACGGCGATGCCGATGAGCAGGCCGAGGCCTCCGACGATCGCGAGCATCGTGACGAGGCCGGACTCCGTAGCGGCGGTCATGAGATCCCCTTCTTCCGATCGTCGAGCGATCCGGTCATTCCGAGAGTACCGAGCATGGGACGCAGTCCGAAGAACGCCGCCTCCCGCGTGGGCCGCACCCGCCCGACGACAGACCGGGGGCGCACCCTCGTGACGAGCCGCCGCCACCGTCGCTGCGCCCGGGCGAGGTCCGCCCGCTCGGCGTCGACGAGCGTCCAGGCCTCGGCCGCGTCATCCTCCGTCGGCGGATGCTCGCCGAAGATGCCGCGATCGACGAGTGCCGCCAGCCTTCCCGCATCCGCGCGGTCGACCGACTGCGCCCGCTGTGTGCGCGTGCCGACCGCATCCATCGTGATGTCATGATCGGCGTACACGTCGACGAGCTCCTCCCAGGCGCCGGCCAGACGCACCTCGGGGTCGTCGGCGGTGCGGCGAGCCCGCTCGCGCTGCCGCTTCGCGAGGAACAGCACCAGCAAGGGCAGCAGCAGAAGCGCGACGGCGAGAAGGCCCAGCCCGACTCCGCGGAGGATCGGCAGCAGGACCGAGAGCACAGCCGACTGCGGCTCATCGAGCGGCGCGGCGTCGTCATTCGAATCGCTCTGCGCGAGCGGGGGATCGAGAGCCTCCGACCGCGGCTGCTCGGGCACCGTCGGGTGCTCGGGAAGCTGCTCCCCCTCTGTGAGCGAACTCGGCAGCATCGCGTACTGGGGTGTCGTGTCGACCGGCGTCCACTCGCCGCCGGAGGCGCGCACCTCGACCCACGCGCTCATGTTCGCTCCCGTGCAGACCTGGTCGCACGCAGGGATCCCCGGCACGGCCGCCGCACCGGCCAGGCGGGCGCCGATCACCACGCGCGACTCGAGACCGAGATGCTGCGCGAGCAGGGCCGCCGCGACCGAGAACTGCTCGTCGTCTCCGACGGCGGACACGAGCATTTCGGGTGCGGCGTCGGAACCGGCACGACGCTCCTGCTCGATCAGCTCGGTGAAGAGCTCTTCGATGCGTGCGACCGAGTGACCGGCGTAGCTCGACGCGAACGCGTAGCCCTCGGCCTGTGTGAGCGAGGCGATCCACGCCCCGGCCGAGGTGTCTTCGATGAGCGAATGGCTCAGGTACCCCCGTGAACGCAGACGATCGATCAGTTCGAGGTAGCCCGCTCCCGACCGCGGCTGCTCCTGCAGTTCGGCCCACTCGGCGAGTGCGGGGTACAGATCGGTGTCCAGCTTCGAGCTGCCGCCCTGAGCCGCCCTGAGATCGACCCCGTCGGAGGGCGCGTCCACCAGCACCGAATAGCTGTCTCCGGGCACGAGCCCCTGACCGCCACCCGGAGCGTCCGCGATCGTGATGGCGGTGTCGCCGCCCTCGTTCACATGGAAGCCGTCGGCGAGATCGTCGGCGCGCGACCCGATGAACTGCGGCGCCTCGGCGAGACCGGCGGGGGCGGGCACCCAGATGCCCCGGTAGGCGTCGCCGATCGTGAGGTCGAGCGCCGTGCGTCCCGGGCCGGGGAGAGCCGTGCGCGGCAGCCGGCTGAAACGGTCCTCGGGGGCGATGTGGAAGTCTTCGCCGTCGTAGGAGTCGAGGGAGACGAGACGGATGCGATCGACAGGACCCGGATCGCCCTCCACCTGCAGCACGGTCTCCCCGAACCGCTCGGCGGCGAACCACGAGCGATACGAGCTGAGCGGGCTGGTCTGCTGCTGCACGACGACCATCGGCTCGACCTCGTCACGCAGCACGGAGCGATCGCTCCATCCCGCTGCCGCGGGTGCGATGGCGACGCCGGCGATCAGCGCGACCACGGCGATCCCCGCCGAGAGCAGGTGGCGACGCACGGTCAACCACACCGGCGTCGCGCGTCGCGAGATGTTGGCGGCGGCCACCGCACGCAGCGCCTGTGCACGGCGCAGTCGGGTGCGCCCGATCACCCACGCCAGCGCCGTGACGAACACGGCGACACCGATCAGCCATTCGCGCGGAGCGGGGAGCGGAACCCCCAGAAGGGTCGCGGTCGATGAGGTGCCGCTGAGCCCGAAGGCGATGCCGAACACGCTCATGGCTGCGACCACCGGCACCGCGATGGTCGAACGGCGCCCCTGTTCGAGCACGAGCAGGGTGGAGAAGAACGCACCGAAGAGCATGACCAGCAGGAACGGGATGAGCACGGCCTGATACTCGCCGAGCGGCGGGTTCAGGGTGAGCATCTGCTTCCAGCCGAGCACCACGCCGAGCACGGCATCGCGCAGGCCGCCGAAGAACGCGGGGATCGAGGTCAGCGCCGAAGGGATCGCGAGCGGTACGGCGACGACGAGATACGCACCTGCGGCGACGAGCGTGCCCACGAGCAGCCCCCAGCGCAGCATCCGTGCGGTGAGGGCGATCGCCATGCCGAGCGCGCCGCCGACGAGCCCGATCACGAGCTGGCGCGGCGCCTCGTATACGGGCCAGGCCGCCGCGGTCGCGAGCAGGATGCCCACCACGACGTAACCCAGCGACCAGAGGGTCAGCGCGGAGGGCGCGACGAGTCGACGTCGCTTCGCGCCGGTGGTCGCGCCGCCGCGCCTCTTCGGTCCCGCCGCGTTCATCGGAGGGCTCCGCGGGCCAGCAGCTGTGGCAGATCGCCGAGAGCGCCGAGAGTCATGACGGCGAGTTCGCGCGCCGTGCGCATGGTGGGCTGCTCGCCGAGTTCGCTGCGCACGGCGACAGCCTCGACAGCGGCCGGGAGCTTCACGGCGGCATGGCGGAGCCGCTCCAACGGCATGCGGGAGCCGGTCAGCAGGAAGCCGATCGACAGGTCGGGATACGACTGCGCCGTGAGGGCGGTCACGGCCTCGAGGCGCATCACCCGGTCGGCCGCATCGATCGTCGAGGTCGCATCCAGCAGCGCCTTGGGGGTGACCGTGGGCAGAGTGCGGATCGAGAGCACCTCGCTCCGGCTGTGCTCGGGGATCTCGTTGCTCACCGAGAACAGCACGTCCCTGCCGTCTCGCACGCCCTGCAGGGCGAGGGATGCCGCCGCGCTCACCGTGTTCTCGAACTCATCGTCGCTCTCGTAGGACTCGGCGTCGAGGTCGAGGATGATCGCGATGCGCGCGTGCCGCGACTCCTCGTACTGACGGACCATGAGCCTGCCCGTCTTGGCGGTCGACTTCCAGTGCACGTGTCGTTGGGAGTCGCCGACGACGTACTCTCGCACGGCATGGAAAGACAGGTCCGCGTCGACCAGAGCCGTGCTCGGTGTGCCCTCGAGATCGCGGATGAGGCCCGCGCTCGTGCTCGGCAGGCGAACCGTGACGGGATGCACGTGGATCCGCTGCACATCGGGCCAGCGCAGCTCGCGACGCAGGATGCCGAGCGGATCGCCGCGCGTGATGGTCATGGGGCCGACGTCGATGACTCCGCGTCGGTGGGCGGCGATGGTCAGCTGCTCTCTGTGGTGTGCGCCCGGCCTGAGCAGCGGAACGTGCGCTTCGACGAGTCCTTCCCCGACCGGCACATCGACGATCCCCGGCAGCGACAGCCGCTCCCCGTTGTTGCGCACATCGAGGGTGGCGCCGATCTCGGCACCCGCCACGACCCGATCGCGGTCGAGCTCGAGGTCGATCCGGTAGTCGTGCTCCCCCAGGATGAAGGGGATGCACACCAGCACCAGCACGAGGGCGATGGCGGCGACCGCCCAGGCCTCCACCCAGCCGAAGAGCAGTCCAGCGGCGAACGCGAGCACCAGCGTCACCACGACCAGCAGTCCGGCGGCCGTGACGGTCTCGCCCAGCCACTGCGCGGAACGACGGACCGCGCGCGCGGCCGTGCGCGCCGCCCGGCGCACCCCGAACACCGCACCGCGCACGGGGCCGCGGCGCGTGCGGTCGTAGCGCGTCACCGTCGACGTGCGGGTCGAGGTGCTCGTGCCCGCCGTGGTGCGCGTCAGTCGCGACTCGGTGCTGAAGCTCACGCAGTGCCGTTCTCGCGCGGCGGTTCGACGTCGAGCAGGATCTGGCCGACGACGGCGACGGCGGTGACGCCGTCGAACTCGGCCTCGGGCTCGAGCACGAGTCGGTGTGCCAGCGCCACGACCGCGAGTTCGCGCACATCGTCGGGCGTCACGAACGTGCGTCCGTTCTTCGCCGCCCACGTCATCACGAGGCGCGAGAGCGCGAGCGCTCCGCGCACGCTGGCGCCGAGACGCACCTCGGAGGCGCGTCGAGTGGCGTCGACGATGCGCATGATGTAGTCGGACACCAGCGGATTCACGTAGACGCCACGAGTCATCTCCGCCATCGTCAGGATGGTGTCGGTGCTGACGATGCCGTCGAGCACGTGCTTCGGCTGAGCCGCCCCCTGCAGGATGCGCATGGTCGCGGCCTCATCGGGATACCCGATCGAGGTCTTGATCATGAAGCGGTCGAGCTGGGCCTCGGGCAGACGGTACGTGCCGCCCTGCTCGATCGGGTTCTGGGTGGCCATGACGAGGAAGGGCGAGGGCACCGGGCGAGTGACGCCGTCGACCGTGACCGTGCCCTCCTCCATGACCTCCAGCAGCGCGGACTGCGTCTTGGGGCTCGCGCGGTTGATCTCGTCCGCGAGCACGATGTTGGCGAAGACGGGGCCTGCGTGGAATTCGAAGGCACCCTCCTTCTGGTCGTACACCGTGATGCCGGTGACGTCGCCCGGCAGCAGGTCGGGTGTGAACTGGATGCGGGTGCTGGTGCCGGTGACCGTCTGGGCGATCGCCCTGGCCAGCGCGGTCTTGCCTGTTCCGGGGAAGTCCTCGAGCAGCACGTGACCACCGCTCACCGCCGCGGCGAGCACCAGCTCGACGACGTGCCTCTTGCCGAGGATCGCCTGTTCGACGTTGCCGGTGAGGATCGAGAACGTCTCTGCGAACCAGGCCGCCTGCTCGGCGGCGATCGTCACGGGAGCAGCTGTGGGAGCAGGCATAGGGCAACCGTATTCTTCTGGGGCGTCTGCGCGGTGCAGGGCGGTGGGGTGGAGGGACTGGTCATCGTCAGGGTCATCCGGCCGGGTCGGTCGGGACTCCGGGAACCACCGGCGCGGCGGGATCGGTCTCGACCGGGTCGGGCTTGGGCGGGTCCGGCGGCTTCGGGGGCGGCGGCTGGGTGCACAGCGGCGCGCGGTGGCTGATCGGCTTGAGCGCGGCGTAGGCACCGGTCCACGTGATCCTGACGTCGACCACCGAGACGCCGTCGACGACCTTCGGCGCCATGACCGAGGAGTACGACCCTCGCGCGGCGGCGGTTACCGTGAACAGGTCGTTCACGTTCGCGGGCACGCAGCGCTGGAACTGCACCGCCACCGTGGTGGGGGCGGTCCGCGGCACGATCTCGACCGGGTCCGAGCAGTACATGGTCAGCACCGTGTGGCACGAGCGCGCGCTGACGGGCAGCGGCGAGGCGTCGGTGCTCAGCTCGAAGTTCGGACGCCACGACCCGTACATGTTGTACTGCGGGGCGAAGCCGTCTCTGGCCGCGATGTTCGGCGCAGACTCGAGCACGTACGAGTAGCGATCGTTCTGGAACGCGGGCTGGGTCGCGACCGTGTAGGTGGTGTTGCCCTTCGGTCCGTCGACGAAGACGAACGTGAACACTTCGGTCGTTGCCGACTCGGCCACGCCGTAGCCGTTGGAGGCGCACGCCTTGACCTTGTACATCGAGTACTCGGCGAGATTGGTGAGCGTCGCCGAGGGCGACTTCACCTCGGCGCCCGAGACCACCAGGCGCCCGTTGCCGTCGACCGTGCAGCTCGCGTTGCCCGAGCGCCAGGCGAGGTAGACCACGTCGAGGGCGAGCGCGCTGCCATTGGCCTGCGCCCGCACGCCGGCGACATTCACCGAGGTGTTCGACGCCGCGGTCGCCTGGGTGCCCGCCGGGTCGAAGTACACGGTGCCCGCGACGGTCACCGAGGTGCGGAACGCTCCGCCCTCGTTGCCGCCCTGCCCCGTGGGAGGCTGGAACTGGCTGATCGGCACGAGGGTCAGGGTCTGTGCGCCGGGAGAGAGGGTGATGTCGGCCGTGGTCGTGGCGCCGGTGCGCTCGATGACCTGCCCGGTCTCCTCGATGCGGAACGCACGTGCATCGTCGGATGCGGCGACCGACAGCGCGGCCACTCCCCGTGACCGGTCGGTCACGCCGGCGCGGTAGACCGGGGCTGCGGAGGCGTTCGACACCACGGGGGCCGCGTACGCCCACGTCGTGTGAGCCGAGGTCGCGGCCGACGTGCCGACGGCGTTGACGGCCGAGGCGGTGAAGGCATGGGGCTCGCCGTTGACGAGGCCGTTGACGGTGCAGCGGTAGACGCCTCCGCCCGCCGGACTGCACGAGGCGTTGGCGGGAGCACCGTCCTGCAGGATCGTGATCGCGCTGACAGCGGGGTGCGCGCGACCGGCCTCACCGAGCGGCACCTCCAGCTCGACGGTCGAGCGTGTGAATCCGACCGTCGAGACACTGGCCGGCGCCTGCGGGAAGCCCTGCAGATCGAGGGTCAGCGTGCCGGTGCCGGTGCGTCCCTGAGCGTCGGAGACGACGAACGGGATGACGCACTGGCCTCCGGGTGCCTGGCCGCCGCCGGGCCAGCTGGCGGTGAGCGTCGTGCTGCCGGATGTCGAGATCGACGCGACGTCGCATCGCGCCCCGTCGCCCAGGGACACCAGGCGCAGCCCCGAGCCGGCCTTGCCCGCGAACGGATCGTACTCGCCCGCGACGTCGACCACCTGGATCGAGCAGTTGGGGTTGGTGACGATGCACTGCCGGGTGAACGTCGCTCCGCGCGGAGCATCCGGCGGCGCCGCTCCGACCACGAGCCGCACGGACGCCGACGGCTCGCCGTACTGCGGCACCGTGATGCTCACGTTCTCGGTGTTGCCCGGTCGCGCATCCGCGCGGGCCTCGATGGTCAGCGAGGAGCCGTTCTGCGTGACGATGAACGCCGAGCCGTTGTAGACGACGCGGTAGTCGAGAGCTCCCACGTCGCCCTCACGCCCGCCCTCCCAGCTCGCCATGTTGGAGTACAGGTCGACGCTCTCGGTCGCGCCGGGGGCGATCGTGTGCGAGATCGAGGAGAGCAGCAGCTGGGGCTCTGCGGGGCGGATGCTGATCGGGACGTCGATGTACGACCAGCGCTCCTGCCCCTTCAGTCGCACCGGCACCAGGCAGGTGTCGGCCCACGGCGCCTCCCGACCTGCCTGGTAGGTCGCCCCTCCGGCACCGTCGGCGGCACAGCTGGCGGAGGCGCGCTGCGCGGTGAACTGTCCGGTGCCGACCTCGATGCTGTCGGACGCGGGCAGGTCGACGTAGTCGGCGAGGGCGAACGAGACCGATGCGTCCTCGTCGACGGTCACCGGCGTGGTGCCGGGTGTGATCTGCACCTGCATGTCGTCGAACGCGGGGATGCGCAGGAACCCATGGCCGACGACGTCGCGCCCGCTCGGCGCCGTGCCGGTGAGCTGGAACGGGACGAGCGCTCCCTCTTCGGGCGCCTGCCCGACGATGCGATCACCCTGCACCGAGAAGCCGGGCTGGTCGCCCCAGAGGCTCAGCGTGAGCGACCCCACGTCACCGGACGGCCAGCTGACCCGATCCGTCACGACGTCGATGCCCCGCTCCGCGATCTCTTCGCGATCTCTCGCGGTGAGCACGGTGTCGGCGACGGACGGCTGATCGGTGACGGCACCGTCGGTGACGGTGACCACGATCAGCCCCTGCGACGTGCTCGACGACCGCGCGGACTTGACCGTGTAGAAGTAGGAGTTCGTCCCGGCGGTGTCACCGGCCCGCAGCACGATCCGGCCGTCCTCCAAGGAGGTGTCAGGGTCGATCAGCGAGGTGAGCCGGTCGTACAGGGGGTTGCCCTGCACGGGCGGCGCGTTGGGGACGAGTTCGGTGATCTCGAGCTCGCTCTGAGCGGGGTCGAGGTCGTTGGATCGCGGGTCCAGCACGACCGGCGTCTCGGACCCCGCCTCCACGCGCACGTAATCGCTGAAGGTCACCGGCGCGGTGTCGTCGATGTCGGCGTCCAGCACCCCGACCCGGACGATGCCGGTGCCCGTCTCGCCCTGTGGATCGCGGACCGTGTATCGGAACGACGCCTGTCCGCCGGACACCCCCGAGGCGGGTGCTCGGTAGACGATCGACTCGCCGTTGGCCGAGATCGTCGCCGTGCCGGAGCCGCGCTCGGGCTGGTCGACGCCTGCGAGCACCACGCGGTCGCCGTCGCTGTCCATGCCGGTGACGGGAACAGGGATCGACACGGTCTGACCGCTCAGCACGCGCCCGGTGAGCGTGGTCGGAGTCGGCGCGCGGTTCGTACCCGCCGGAAGCACCGTCACCGTGACGGAGCCGTTGTCGTACAGCGAGGGATTGCGCTCCAGCGACACCGAGTACGTGAGGCGATACGTGCCCGGCGTGCTCGGAGCGAGATAGCGCAGCGCGTTGCGATCGGCGAACACGAGTTCACCCGCTTCCCCGGAGCCCGTGACCTCGGGCAGAACGACGAGCGGTTCGCCGCGGGGGGCGACGTCGTTCGCCGCGACGTTGATGCGCGTGAGCGACCCGGCGCGCACCGTGATGGCGTCGGGGAACACGATCGGCCTGGTGACCGTCGACGGCGGGGCGAGGAACACCGTCACGGTGCCCTGCACGGCGGCGCCGGCTCCGTCGGCGACCGTCACGGTCGCCGTGCCGATCACGCCGGGGTCGCCGCTCTCCGTCGTGCCGTTGACGCGGATGCTCTCGTTGCCCACGACGCGCACGTTGAGCTGAGGCGTCGAGCTCACGGCATCCGACAGCATCAGCACCCGACCGCTGGTGTTCTGCACCGAGTCGAGCACGTCGACCGTCGTGTCCTCGCCCTCGCGCACGAAGGCGGTGAGCGGAGCCATCGCGAGCGCCGACGAGCCGTCGACCGCTGTCACGCGGATGACCGCGGACTGCTCGGCCTGGGTCGACGCGTCCTGCGCCGTGTAGGTGACGACGTACTGCCCGGGTTCGGCGACGGTCAGCTCGACCGTGCCTCCGGCAGTGTTGGGGGTGACTTCGAGTCCCTGTGCGGTCGCCGCGGTCTGCACGGCGTCGACCAGACGATACGAACCGGAACCGCCGGAGAGATGGTCGGAGATGCGGATCGACTGCCGTTCGCCCACACGTGCGGTCAGCGCCACCGGAGCCGCGATCAGGGCGGGGCTGCCGGTGACCTGGACGTCGAGCGTCTTCTCCGCGCGCGCGCCGTGCACGTCCTGGACGACCACGGTGACCGAGATCACGGCATCCGCGGCGTTGGGGTCGGTATGCCGGATCGCGACGCGGCCGTCGGACATCGGGACGACCATGACCGGCGACGACGGGTCGGTCTCATACGCATCGCTGAGGACGAAGGGATCGCCCTCGGGATCCACCCAGCCGGAGAGGGCCGAGACGATCGTGCTGCCGCCGGGCAGGAGCTGCGGGGTCGGCCATTCCTGCTGACACGCCTCGACGCCGCACCACACCGGCGCGGAGTTCGACGCGGCATCGACGACGGTCAGCGACACCGTCGCGGGCGCCGAGGTCGCGGCACCGTCGGTCACCGCGTAGGTGAAGCTCGTCTGCCCTGCATCGGCTCGCACGTTCACGACCAGGGACTGTCCGTTCGCGACCAGCGACAGGTCGCCGAACCCGGAGTCGGCGAGCCCGGAGATCGATGCGGGATCGATCGAGAGCACGTCCTTCTTGTTCGGGTCGTGGTCGTTGAAGAGCACCGGCAGGAGCACCTGCTGACCGGCGCGCACACCGAACGCGTCGTTCACCGCCACGGGCGGCAGCTGCTCGGCGACGTCCTCGACGACGACGGTGCCCTCCTCCTGCTCCGTCTCGTCTTCGATGGCCCACTGCTCGAGGGGGATCAGCACGCCGTCGGGGGCGGTCCAGATCAGTCCCGTGCCGAGCTCGCTCAGCACCGCACGGTCGCCGTTCGCCTGGAAGACGGGCTCGATCGTCGCCGAGTCCAGCGCTTCGTCGGGCACGGTCAGCGGCACGCTCTCGCCGTCCGACCACAGCGTGCCGGATGCCGTGTCGAGCCATGCGGCGTAGGTCTCGCCGCCCACCACGACGGGAGTGGCGGGGACTCCGGACGCCTCGACGATCCGCTCAGACTCGCCGGATGCGAGATCGACGGACACCAGCCCGTCGGAGTCGGCGACGGCCACCTCGTCACCGCGCGCCGTGCCGGACTGGAGCCTGGCGTCCTCGGCGACATCGAGTTCGACGGGTTCCTCACGACCCGAGAGCCAGAGCTCTCCGGATCCGCCCTGCAGCATCGCCCAGCGCTCCCCGACGACGGTGAGCGCGAGGCCTTCGCCGGCCTCCGGTGCGCTTCCCACCGCGGTGCCATCGTCGAGGAAGCGGTACTCGTCGATGTCGAAGCGTCGGACGGCTCCCTCCTCGGCCGAGTACAGCACAAGCAGACCGTCGGGAGACAGGCCCACGGCATCCGCCGTGTAGGTGGGAGGGTCTTCGCCCTCTTCGACCTCGATACCCGAGAACGGGTCGACCAGGGCGGTCGCGGCTCCGGCCTCGAGCGTCGTCACCGACACCTGGCCGGTGTCGGTGCGGTAGGCGACGTACGGGCCGGCCGAGATGATCTCGCGAGTGCCCGCGGGGGTCGGCTCCGAGGCGATCGGTGCGCCCTCGGCCGAGGGGTCGGAGAGCAGGTCGGTGGGAGTCGCGGGATCCACGTCCCATCGTTGTCGATTTCCCTGCGCGTAGAGCACCGCGTGCGAGCCGCTCTGCCACACGGCTTCGGGGTCGTCGACGTTGCGCACCGTGTCGATCTCGGCCAGCTCCGTGTTCACACGGGCGTACTGTCCGCTGTCGCGCATGACCCAGACGGCGGATTCGAGGCGGGGCACCTCCTGCGACTCATAGCCCTGCGCCGTGATCGCGAGCGTCGTGACCACGGCGAGCGCCGCGATGCCCGAGACCGCGGCGATGACACGGCGGCGAGGGCGCGGCGCCGCCGCGTTCCGGGTGCGGTCGCCGATCGCCATCACAGGACCCCCGTCAGGAAGAGGGCTGCGACGCCGACCCCGCCCAGGACGGCGGCCCCGATCGCCGCGCCGACCAGGCCGGCGACCAACGGGGAGCGGCTCTTCGTCCGAGGCGTCGACGGGAGGTCGTCGCGGTCGCGCGGTGCGGCCTGAGGACGAGCGGCTCGGGCTGCGCGGCGCGAGTCCGGAGAGACGGTCGTGATGACGGGTCCGCGCGGCGCGGAGTCGGAGAAGCTCACCGGCGCAGCGGCCGCCCACTCCGCCGAGGCGGCCTCGAACGCGGTGGGGTGGAGGCCGAGCTCGTACTGCGCCCACCGGAGGCGCTCGGCGAACTCAGCCATGCTCGTGAACCGCTTGGCGGGATCGCGCTGCATCGCTGTCGCGAAGATGTCGTCGATGATCGGCGGCACTCCGGCGACCGGAACGGCCGTGTACCGAGCCTTGACGATGCGGTCGGTGAGCTGGTCACGCGAGTTGGATCCGCGGTCCGCGCGCTCGAAGGGACTGCGACCGGCGAGGAGCGTGTAGAGCGTGGCGCCGAGGCTCCAGATCTCGCTCGGGACGGACCCGGTCACGCGTTCCTGCAGCACTTCGGGCGAGCTCCAGGGCACGGACATGGCGATCGTCTCCCCGTCGCCCTCATCGATGACTGCGGCCGCGATGCCGAAGTCGGCGAGCACGGGCGCACCGAGGGAGTTGATGAGCACGTTCGACGGTTTGATGTCGCGGTGCAGCAGACCGGCCCGGTGCACGGTCTCGAGCGCGCCCGCGATGCGCACGCCGGTGTCGAGCACATCGGCGAGCGGCAGCGGCGCCTTCTTATAGCGCGCGCTCATCGTGTCGGGGCAGTACTCCATGGCGAAGTACGGGCGTCCGTCGGCGGAGATCGAAGCCTGATAGATCGTGACGATGGAGGGGTGGGCGCTCAGACGTGCCGAGATGTCGGCCTCGACGTTGAAGGTGCGCAGCACGTCGGGGTTGACCGCGTCGGCCAGCAGCACCTTGACGGCGGCGACGCGGCGCGGCATGTCCTGCTCGTAGAGGAACACGTCGGCGAAGCCGCCCGAGCCGAGCGGGCGCACGTAGCTGTAGCCCGCCAACGTCGGCGGGGTCGATGCCATGCGCGTGGCCACTCATGCTCCTCACGGTCGGTGCAGGGAGACCGCGCCGTGCTCGAGCCTGACGCCACGCGCTAGGCGTTCCCCCCGGTCACCGAGTATATCCGCGGACAAGCGCGCCGCACGGCCGGAGCTCGTCGGCAGAATCCCGTGCGCCGCTAGCCGCGCCAGCACCCGACGACGTGGTCGTCGACCATGCCCGTCGACTGCATGAGCGCGTACATGGTCGTCGGCCCGACGAAACGGAAGCCGCGTCGCCGCAGTTCTGTGCTCATCGCGGTCGACTCGGGAGTCACCGCAGCGACGTCGAGGAGCGTCGCGGGCCGGGTCCACGAGGCGGGCGCGAACGACCACATGAGCTCATCGAGTGCGCCGTCGGGCATCTCGCGGACGATGCGCGCATTGCCGATCGTCGCCTCGATCTTCGCGCGATTGCGGATGATGCCGACGTCGGCCATGAGCCGCTCGACGTCGCTCTCGTCGAACTCCGCGACGGTGCGGATGTCGAACCCCGCGAAGACCTCGCGGAAGCGCGGCCGCTTGCGCAGGATCGTGATCCAGGAGAGACCGGCTTGGAACCCCTCGAGCGCCATCTTCTCGAACAGGGCCCTGTCTCCATGCAGAGGGGTGCCCCATTCTTCGTCGTGATAGCGGCGGTACTCCGCGTCGTCGCCCACCCAGGCGCAGCGCGCACGATCGTCAGGGCCGATGGCGAGGGAGGTCATGACCTCACCGTATCGAGAGACTCGGACAGGGGCCGGCGCTCGAGCGGGAGCGTCGGTGGCGGGCGACTCGAGGGGGACGGCTTCGCGTGGG